>JBDTGA010000013.1:0-19041 GCA_039937655.1 Ginsengibacter sp. | reverse complement strand
TTTTTAATGCGGATCTTTAATACTTTCATTCAACTTCCATTTGCGATACCTCTGCGGCTACCTGGTTAAATAATTCTTGTATAGATTCCGGAACCGGATTATTATATCTCGACTGATATATCTTCGAGAATATATCTGAAGGTTGCAGTTCTTGTAATTTATCATTTGCTACAGTTGATCCATTATTTTCTGATGATACAGCATTAGGATATTTTTTTGCATTAATCGTTGCAAGTCGCACATTCTTTCCATTCAATACTGATTGAATTTTAAAGCGCAGAGCAGGCTCGGGACTATCCAGTAAAACGCGTACTTCCAGGTAAGGTGCTAAATCCGATTGGTCATTGATTGGGGGCAATTGTTCCAGTGCAGATAATACTTCAGAAAATGTACTGTGCCTGGATGGAACTGCTAACAGCGGAACAGTTACCGGCACTTCTATTGCTCGCAGGTTACTCAAATTTCCATCTTCCAGTTCGAAAACTATTACCTGGTGTTTGTAGTTTAATTCCGAAAAAGACATAGGGATAGGACTTCCACAATACCGGATATGGTCTTTGCCACCAATCCTTTGGGCTTTATGAATATGGCCTAACGCAACATACTTGATGTCTTCATGAAATGCTGCTGCAGAAATACATTCTATTCCACCCATTATTTTTCTTTCCAATTCATCCATTCCCGTTTTTTCTGCAAGCTGCGTATGCAAATGCCCCATGCATATAACCGATTGCCCAGCTTGAATTTTAGATAAAGCAAATTGATAAGTTTCCTCATATAATTTAGCCACACCCTCTGCATAAGGATTGTCACAATCTGGAATTACAGGATAATCGCCCATTCGTAAGAAGGGCACAGCCATACACCAGATTTTAATCTTTCCTTGATTATCTTTTAGTGGAATAATTAATTTTTCGTAATCAATATTTCCATTTACATCTTTTTCAACAACTCCAATAATATGTATGTTGGAGGATTCCAAAAGTGGTTTAGGTGATTCAAGTCTGGAAGCAGAATCATGGTTGCCGGCTGTAATAATTATTTGAAGACAAGGATTAATTTTTATAGACTTGTTCAGGAAAGTATAGAACATCTTTATAGATGCGGCAGACGGATTGGAAAGATCGAATACATCTCCGCTAATCAATACTACATCTACTTGTTCTTCGCGTAAGGTGTTGACCAACCAATCTAAGAATTGTTGATGTTCATAAGTTCTATCGTATTCATGAAATAATTGACCTATATGCCAATCGGCAGTATGTAAAATCTTCATAATCAATTTGTTTTGGAAGCATTAGATTCCATAAATATTATTTAATCACCCTATTATTGCTGCAAGATTATTTTGCTACTATTTTATAAACATGGTTTTCATTTGAAATTAAAAAACTTATAAACTATCCCTGTTCTTAAAGTAATTGGTCGTATTAAGAATTTTGTTGTAGGATAGTAAGTACAAAAAACATTGAATACTTATTCAAGGTAATAAATTTTTTATTCCAAGTTGGTACTTGCTTTTATTTGGAGATTAGCAGTCGGATATGACGTATTTCCCTCAAACGGGTAAGGACTATAATACATATTTGCGGAATAGGGTTTTATTGAAGCAGTAAAATGGGTTTTAAACTTATAATAAGAAATAACTCTGAAATTAATGAATAAGAGAGTTGTTATTTTATTTTTTGTGCCTGATATTAAAATAATTTTATTAAAGTTACGAAATGGGTGGATTTTGTAAATGTTTAATATCTGCAATGGGTTCTGAGATAAATCTGCACAGGAGAATGGATAATTTTCAAATATTTGTTGGTGGACATTTTTCCACTAACTTTGAGCTAAATGTCCATATATGCCGTCAATCATTTTAGAAAGAAAAAATAAAGAACCTGTAACTGTTTGGGAAATTTTGGGCGGTAAACAATTTATGCCAACGGCTCCGAAGTCAGTTTTAGAATATGTAAAAATTGCCAATAAGGGGATAAAAAAACAATCGGTAACCCGGCTTGCGGGGTTAATGAAGATTCCTATGCGGGATATGGCGGTGCTTTTGAACATTTCATACAAAACTCTTGGCCGAAAAAAGGAAACAGATCTGATGGATAGCGTTTCATCATCCCTATCCATAGAAATTGCAGAAACCATCTCAAAAGGCTTAACTGTATTTGAAGATTCTGATAAGCTAACCCGCTGGCTACAAAAAGAAAATCGTGCCCTACAGGGTGAAAGGCCTTTGGATTTACTAAACACCCCTACAGGAATAAAAATGGTTAATAGGCTACTTGTTAGAATTGAAGAAGGCATTTACACCTAAAAATCATGTATGCTTGTTTACAGAATTGTAAAATTAAAAAGAAGGACCAAAGATATTTCCGGTACCGGCGCATTCAACGAAGGAGGGCGTTGGAATAATGAAGGTGTGTTTGCGTTATATACAAGTGAAAATGAAGCGTTGGCAATGCTTGAGATATTAGTAAACGTTGAATTAACTGAATTGCCTCCCAAAATGTTTGTAATGACTATTTCGGTGGATGATAATGCGCCAATATATAAAGTACCTGATAAAGTTCTTCCCAAAAGCTGGAGATTACCTGAGAATATTTTTTTGAAAAATTTTGGTGATAAAATCTTTACTGAAAAGAGATTTATAGGGATGAAGGCCCGTTCTGCTGTAATGGAGAATTCTTATAATTTTATTTTAAATCCGCTCTTTCCCAATTATTATGATTTAGTAAAAGTTATGGAGGTGCAAAAACTTGAAATTGATAAGAGATTATACAATCAATAATATTAAGTGAGTAATTCACTTTTAAAGTTTTCCAATAGCTGAATATAGATTTTTATTCCTTCTTTAATTTCGTTTACAAAAATAAATTCATCGGCAATATGGCTTCGTGCCGAATCACCGGGGCCGATTTTTAAAGAAGGAAAATTCATCAAAGCCATGTCAGAACAGGTAGGCGAGCCATAAGGAGAGATTCCTGTTTTATTCCCTGCTTTCACTAACGGATGATCTTTTTCGATAAAAGAAGGTTTTAAACGGATGGATCTGGGATGAATTTCACTGCTGATATTTTCTTTGATGATGGAAATCACTTCTTCAAATGAATACAATTCATTTACTCTTATGTCAACCAAAAAACTACATTCTGATGGAACAATATTGTGTGTTTTATTTTCTGTATTTACAGAAGTTACCGCGATATGTACCGGCCCGAGAAGAGAAGAAACTTTTGGAAATTCATAAGTGCTCAGCCAGTTAATATCTTTCATGGCGATGTACAATGCGTTCACACCTTCATTGCGTGCAGCATGGCCCGCTTTCCCGTGGGCAGTGCAGTCAAGAACCAGCAATCCTTTTTCGGCAACGGCCATGTTTAATAAGGTAGGTTCGCCTACGATGGCACAATCAATTTTTGGAAGTTGGGTTAGTAATATCTCCACGCCGTTTCTTCCTGAAATTTCTTCTTCTGCTGTTGCGGCAAAAATGATATTGAATGGAAGATCTGCTTCATAGAAATGTACAAAGGTGGAAAACAAGGAAACCAGGGCGCCGCCTGCATCATTGGAACCTAAACCATACAATTTTCCATCTTTTTCTATCGCCTCATGAGGATTTAAAGTATAGCCTTTATTGGCTCGTACCGTATCATGATGTGAGTTTAACAGCAGTGTTATTTTATTTGCATCAAAATATTTATTGGCTGCCCACACATTATTCAGAAACCTTTTTACAGAAATATTTTTTTGCTTGAAGAACTTTTCCAGGCAGTCGGCGGTCTTATCTTCTTCTTTGGAAAATGAAGGAATGGCTATTAATTGTTTTAATAGGGAAGTGGCATCAGAATATAAAGGGGTTAAATCTTTTAATTCATTCATTGTAAAGAAATTTTTGTTCCACCTGTTCCGTTTATTAAAGAAGATAGTTGAGATGAATTTCCAATCACTACTTCCTTCGCACCTTTGTTGATCGCATCAAATGCATTATCAATTTTTGGTAAAATACCAGCAAATAATTTGTTTGATTTTTTCAGAGACAGATAATCAGTAAGGGTTAGTTTACTAATTACCGAATTTTCATCATTCACGTTGAGCAACACACCATTCTTTTCAAAACAGAAAATCAGGTAAACATCATAGTATGCTGATAAACTTACAGAAAGTGCCGATGCGATTGTGTCTGCATTGGTATTGAGCATACATCCTTTGCCATCGTGTGTAAGCGGCGCTACCACAGGAACCATTCCGTTGTCCAGAAATAGTTTCCATATTTCAGCATTTATTTCTGTTGTATTTATATCGCCCACCCATCCAAAATCAATATCTTTTACCGGGCGTTTTTTAGCAGGAATCAAATTGGCATCTGCACCTGAAACCCCAATAGCATTACAATGTAATGATTGCAATAAGGCGGCTATTCTTTTATTCACCAAACCACCATAAACCATCGTTACCAGATCAATGGTCTCATTGTCGGTGATTCTTCTGCCATCAATATATTTTGATTGAATCCCTAGTTTTTCCCCTATGGAAGTTGCGATTTTTCCACCTCCATGTACCAGTATCTTTTTACCTTTTACCTCGGAAAAATCTTTTAGGAATTGGCGCAGCGGATCTTTGTTGTCAATCACATTGCCACCGATTTTAATGATGAATAATTTTTCTTTATTATCTGAAGGGCTGGTCATGGTAATCCGTTTAAAATTTCCGATATTACCGCCTGCGCAGCCCATACACGGTTTCCTGCTTCTTGTGTTATCATACTGTGAGGCCCGTCCAGTATTTCATCACTCAGTTCTACATTTCTGCGTACAGGAAGGCAGTGCATTACTTTTGCATTATTGGATATTTTTAATTTTTTGTTAGATAGCATCCAGTCGTTTTTCACAGGAAGCATTTTTCCATAGTCTTTGTAACTACTCCAGTTTTTTACATATACAAAATCGGCATCTTTCAGCGCATACGCCTGATCGTTAGTGATGGTTGCCCCTTTGGTAAATTTTTCATCCAGCTCATAACCTTCGGGATTGGCTATTACGAATTCTGCCTGCCCCCAGGCATTTACCCATTCAGCAAAACTGTTGGCCACACATTGTGGCAGGGGCTTTACATGAGGCGCCCATGTTAAAACCACTTTGGGTTTCACTTTATTTTTTACAGGAAGATGTTCTGTAATAGTTATAATATCTGTTAGGCTTTGCAATGGATGTACAGTCGCGCTTTCCAGGCTTATCATCGGAATGCCGGAATATTTTTTAAACTGATTCAATATTTTTTCAGCGTAATCTTCTTTACGATTCTTTAAGGAAGGGAAGGTGCGGATACCTAAAATATCGAAATATTTTCCGAGTATAGGTGCGGCATCTTTTACATGTTCAGCAGTAGTGCCATTCATGATGGCACCTTCCTCAAATTCAAATGACCACCCTTCCTGTGAAGCATTGAAAACAATGGATTCCATGCCCAGGTTCTGTGCGGCTATTTGTGTACTAAGCCTTGTACGCATACTTGGATTCAAAAATAAAAGGCCGATACGTTTCCCTTTTCCCTGTGTATTATTTGCCAAGGGATTTTTTTTGAAATTGATGGCTGATTTCACGAGAGAATCTATATTTCCTGCATCGTGTACTGAAAGAAAATTTTTCATGCGCTTTCCTGAATTATCCGCAGTGGGACTTTGATGATTTTTATTCAAATTGTGTATTAATCTTTTCGTTGGTTTTAATTGGAGTGAATGCTGTTTGAGGTACTCTCTTCCGGGATCAGGAATTTCACCTCTTCCCGGAGTGCTTTTAAGAATTGATCAGCATCCTTTTTTGTTAAAGCTAATGAAGGCAGCAACCTGATTACATTTGGTTTTGCTGCACCTGTAAATATTTTATGTTTGTATAAAAGATTATTTCTTAAATCCTTATAATCTTCTGAAACATCAAAGCCTATCATTAACCCTTTCCCTCTCACATTTTGTAGTCCACCCGATGTTTGTTGAGCAATCTTTTTGATTTCAGTCAGTAAATAACTCCCGATTTCTTCTGCATTGCTCATCAGGTTTTCTTTTTTCATCACTTCCAAAACTGCTATGGCAGCGGCACAGGCAAGGTGATTGCCACCGAAAGTAGTTCCGAGCATGAAATGTTTGGGTGCTATTTCAGGAGAGATAGAAATTGCCCCAATTGGAAATCCATTTCCCATTCCTTTGGCCATGGTATAAATATCTGCGTCTATGCCTGCATGATCGTGTGAATAGAATTTGCCGGTTCTTCCATAACCGCATTGAACAGAGTCGGCAATAAAAACAGAGCCGTATTCAGTACATACACTACGAATGAGTTGTAAGAAGGTTTTTGAGGCAACTCTTATGCCGCCTACACCCTGTATGCCTTCTACAATTACGGCACATACTTCTTTCCCGTGTTTATCAAAATAATCTTTCAATGCTTCTTCATCATTAAAAGGGAGAAAGACTGCATTATCTGTTTCATTTACAGGAGCAACTATAGAAGGATTATCTGTTACGGCAACAGCCAGTGAAGTACGACCGTGGAATGATTTCGTAAAAGCGACAATCTTTTTTCTTCCGTTGTGAAACGAAGCGAGCTTGAGTGCATTTTCGTTGGCTTCTGCTCCCGAATTAACGAGGAATAACTGATAATTGTTTTTACCCGAAAGAGCGCCCAGCTTATCAGCAAGTTCCTGCTGAAGGGGAATCTTTATTGAATTTGAATAGAACGCGATCTTCTCCAGTTGATCTTCCATTTTTTTTACCCAATGGGGATGTGCATGGCCAATGCTGATTACTGCGTGGCCACCATACATGTCGAGATATTGATTTCCCTTGTCGTCCCAAACGGTAGAGCCGAGGGCCTTTACGATGTTGATATCGTTGATGGGATAAACGTCGAATACTTTCATGTTACTTTATTTTTAAAACCGCTTAAAACTCAGGGCTGAATGCTTAAAGCGAGAAGCATTTAGCTTCTGCTTTCAACTTTTTGCCTTCTAAAAATAATTTGCTTTTAGTTTCAATCCTTCTGTTTCTTCAAGGCCAAACATCAGATTCATATTCTGAACTGCCTGTCCGCTGGCACCTTTCAATAAATTATCAATCACAGAATGGACTACCAGGATATCACCTGCTTTTTCTAAATTAATAAAACAATTATTGGTATTTACTACTTGTTTTAGAAAGATAGGTTCATGGCTTATTTTCACAAAAGGGTGTCCTTCATAGAATTCTTCAAACACCCGGTACATTTCGCTCAATGTTTCTGTACACTTCAATTGTGAAGTGATGAAAATACCTCTGGTAAAATCACCCCTCCATGGTACAAAGTGAATAGAGGCAAGTTTTGAAACCGCGGAATAAGCATTCAGTGTTTCATTGATCTCATTCAGGTGCTGATGAGTGAGGGATTTATAAGCCTGTACATTATTTTCGCGCCATGAAAAGTGAGAGGTGGATGACATAGATTGCCCGGCGCCGGTGGAGCCTGTAATACCCGTTGTATATACATCTCCCAATATATTCATTTTTGCAATGGGCAATAATCCGAACTCTATGGCACACGCAAAACAACCCGGATTAGCAATATTATCCGCCTTCTTTATTTCTTTTCTTTTTATTTCAGGTAATCCATAAATAAATTTCCTCGTTCCAAAAGCTGCATTGTCTTTCAGCCTGAAATCCTGTGATAGAGAAATGATCTTTATTTTTTCCGGAATATTATTTTCTTTTAAAAATTTTGCTGAATCTCCATGAGCTACACAGAGAAAGAGTACATCAATTTTTTCATTTATTGTGTCTGAAAATACCATCTCGGTTTCGCCGGTAAGATCCTGATGGATTACATTCAATTTTTTCCCTGCATTACTTTTACTGTGTACAAAAACTATTTCCACTGAGGGGTGATTGAGAAGCAACCTTATCAGCTCACCACCCGTGTAACCCGCGCCACCTATGATTCCTACTCTGATTTTATTTTTCATGACTGCTGTTTTTTATGGCATGATAGATGGCTGTCTGATTGCCGAATATTTTACTAAATCCTCTTACATCCTGCCCGCTCCATCCTGTATTCATTTCTCCATATTTTCCAAATTTACTACTCATTAGGTCAAAAGGAGATTCGATCCCGGTAATCTGGAAACGATAAGGCATTAATTGTATGAATACATCACCGGTTACATTGGGTTGTGAAGAAGTGAAAAAGGCTTCTATGTCGCGCATTACTGGATCGAGTAATTGCCCTTCGTGCAGCCAGTTGCCATAAAAATCTGCCAGTTGACTTTTGATGGTTAGTTGCCATTTTGTAAGTACATTTTTTTCCAAAGCATGGTGTGCTTTAATGATCAGCATAGGAGCGGCTGCTTCAAACCCTACTCTGCCTTTGATGCCAATAATGGTATCACCCACATGTATGTCGCGGCCAATGGCATAAGGGCCGGCGATACTTTGTAAATATTGAATGGCTTTTACAGGATGATCAAATGTTTTATCATTCACTCCAGCCAGTTCTCCTTTTTCAAAATGTAATTTTACCTGCTCGGAATCATGCTTACTCAATTGTGTTGGCCATGCTTCTTCGGGCAACATTCCATTGGAAGATAAGGTTTCTTTTCCTCCAACACTGGTTCCCCACAATCCTTTATTAATCGAATAAATGGATTTTTCAAAATTCATTTTCACCCCTTTCGATTTAAGGTAATCAGTTTCCTGTTGCCTTGATAATTGCCTATCACGGATGGGGGTAATAATTTCAATGCCCGGGATCATGATGTGGAAAATCATGTCAAATCTTACCTGGTCATTGCCGGCTCCGGTACTTCCGTGGGCTACGGCATCAGCACCCATTTTTTTTACATGCGCTGCTATGTGTAATGCCTGTGAGACTCTTTCTGCACTTACGCTCAAGGGGTAGGTATTATTTTTTAATACATTTCCGTAAACTAAGTATTTGATGATCGTGTTATAATAGCTATCAGTTGCATCTATGGTTGTATGTGATGTTACACCGAGTGCCTTTGCGTGTTTTTCTATCTGGTCCAGTTCTTCGGGAGAAAATCCTCCGGTATTTACAATAATACTGTGAACTTCATATTTTAGTTCATCGGTAAAATACTTTACACAATAGGAAGTATCAAGTCCGCCGCTGAATCCAATTACTACTTTTTTACTCATTATTTTTATTTAAAGGTTGTAAAAAAAGCTAAAGAATGATTTTGCTTTTTCCGCTTTTTTCTTTTTCCAATATCTGATTAATTTGTTCTGTTTCAGGCGCATAAATCTTTCGTACAGCTTTGATTTTTTCTTGAAATCACTGGCGGTTTCTATGGGCTGAGGATGTTCTTTGGGGTCGTAGAGCATGGCTGTACACATACAATTTTTCCGCCCTTTACTCATCAGTATCTCATAATTTACACAACTCTTACAACCTTCCCAAAACTTGTCGTCGTCGGTGAGTTCAGAATAAGTAACCGGTTTATAACCTAAGTCGCTATTGATCTTCATTACCGCGAGCCCGGTTGTTAATCCAAATATTTTTGAGTTGGGGTATTTCTCGCGGGAAAGTGCGAAGATCCTGTGTTTAATGGTTTTGGCTATACCCGATTTTCTGAATTCGGGTGCTACAATGAGTCCACTGTTGGCGACAAATTCTTCGTGCCCCCAGGCTTCGATGTAGCAGAAGCCCACCCATTTGTTGTCTTTGGTTAAGGCAATAACGGCTTTTCCTTCCACCATTTTTTGAGAAACGTACTCTGGTGAGCGTTTGGCGATTCCTGTACCACGTGCCTTTGCAGACGAAGCCATCTCCTCTGTAATAGTAGATGCATATATGATATCTTCAGGAATTGCAACACGTACAACAATATTTGATTGTTCCACTTTGCAGGAAATTTAAATTTTGAAAAAAAGGAAAATGATCAGGGGATTTTTTTTCACTGATAGGGGCAATTTTAACTGCTCGGCCTATCAGCATCCACGTCGTGACAGATATACCATCAACGGAGAAAAGAAGTAATATGAAATGCTTGTTTTCAAATTGTTTTCTTATAATTTGTAAAAGAAATAAAGCGCAAAAATAATATATAAATAATAACAGGGGGTATTTTTTTTTATAAATGTTTTGTTATGATATTTTAGATGCATTCCTAATGGTTTATCATTGAGGTGCCATGAGTAAATATAGACGGAATTATAGGACCCTTTTGATAGTTGCTTATCAGGAGGATGTGCAATGCAAAGAATAAAAATTGTAAAATATTTTGCATGCATCTGCGGCTATGAATATTATTCCAAAACTCATTTTATATTTCCTTTATTTTTGCGGCCTTAAACACTTTTAAGAATAGCGATCTGTCATGAATAAAGGCCTTCCGACTCTCTTATTGGCACCCCGGTTGATTACTAATGGCGAGGCTGTCATCAGTTTGCTGCATATTATCAGGAAAAACCAATCCATCAATATAACAAATGAACGCCTTACCCATGCAGTAATAAGGAAAGAATTTAAAAATTATCCTGGACCTCTTGAAAATTTGCTGATGAAAGGTTCTGTTGAAGAGCTGGAAGAACAATCAAATGAGATGAGGCGACGGTATGTGCAGAAAAAAGCAGGTGTTGGATTGGATGTTTTTCGTTCCAAAATTTTTGTCAACTATTGGCATAAAATTTTTGAAGAGTTACGTCCTTATTTTTCATTAATAAAGTGGTATTATCAAAAAGGGCAGAAAGGAAAGAGCGCCTATCTTACTGCTCCGTGTAGCTTTAGTGCTTTTAAGCCGGGCCTTTCTTTTGAAGTGGTAAAAGGAAAAGACGGGTTACAATTGAAGACCTATATTGTGTTTACCGAACAATCTTTTCCACTGGAGACTTTTACACGCTATCATTTTTTTTTGATAGACAAGAATGAAATTTTCATTTTAAGTAATAAGGATTATCGGACGCTTGAAGAGCTGGCAAACACAGATGTTGCAAAATATGGGTGCGATCCACAGGAATTTGCCAGACAGATATTATCCGGCCTGGAGAATGAATACGCTATAAAGAGAAATCAATATATTCCTGAAGTGGAAGTTACGTCGCCTCCTGTATGCCGTGTGCTGCTTACAGAATTGAGTAATTCTTTTTTGATGCTGACACCTCAGTGGGTTTATGATGGTTTTTTAATTGATGGCTCTTTTAACGAGAATACAGAGCAGATAAGGAATGGCATTTCTTATACCATCAGAAGGAATAAAGAAGTGGAAGAAGATTTTAGAAAGAAACTGGTATCGCTTCATAAAAATTTTGCCAATCAACGTAATGGTTTCTTCTATCTCACCTTTGCCGATGCTGTAAAAGGGCAATGGTTCTTAAAAGTATATCAGCAGTTTTTGAAAGCGAATATTGAATTGGTAGGAATGGATATGCTGGCGAATTTCCGGTATTCACCTCACTTGCCCGAAACCAGCATGGTGCTCAAAAAGGAGGAAGAAGAAATACTTGTTTTTGAGATGGAAATATGTTTTGGAAAAGAAAGTATTCCATTGAATGAATTGCAGAAAATGTTACTTGCCGGCCAGAAAGCGGTGATGCTAAAGGATGGCTCTCTGGGAATGCTAGGCGAAAACTGGCTGATACAATATGCTTCTATTGTGAAGCATGGAAAGATAAACAAGAAAGAGATAGAGGTATTGCGATGGATGGCGGTAACGGAACAGGGAGATACCGGCGGAAAACCTATGTTGAGAGAGGCGTTGAAAAAAGAGTGGTGGGAGAGGTGGCAGCGCTGGCAGTCGGAAGATGAGAAGATATATTCTTTGTCACAAAGCCTCCATGCTACCCTTAGGCCGTACCAGCAAAAAGGATATGAATGGCTGCTTTTATTGCAGGAGATTGGTGCGGGAGCTTGCCTTGCCGATGACATGGGATTGGGCAAAACCGTCCAGGCCATTGCTGCCATCGTTTACTTTATAGAGAAGTATCCCCGTTCGAAGAATTTAATTATTTGCCCGGCTTCATTAATTTATACCTGGAAAGAAGAGTTTGAAAAGTTTGCACCTTCGGTTAATACAATGGTGTATCATGGTATAGGAAGACAACAAGAGCAATTGAACGATCCTGATACAGGGGTTATTATTACCACCTACAGCACTATGCGAAATGATGTGGATGCGATTAGCAGTCTGCCGTATGGCATAGTGGTATTGGACGAAAGCCATAATATAAAAAATCCGGCTACACAGATTTCCCAGGCGGTGATGAGAATAAAGGCACGGTTCCGTATGGCTTTGAGTGGTACACCGGTTATCAACAATACGTTTGACCTCTATTCTCAACTTCATTTTGTAGTTCCGGGATTATTTGGGAGCCGCGAATTTTTCAGGAGAGAGTATGCGAATCCGATTGACAATTTTCAGGATGAAGAAAAAATTGCCGCCTTGAAGAAATTGACGGCACCTTTTATATTGCGCCGCAAAAAAGAACAGGTGGCCAAAGATCTTCCTGATAAAACAGAAACGATTTTGTGGTGCAGCATGAATGATGCACAGAAAAGAGTGTATGAAGATATTTTGAACAACACACGCAGCAGTCTTTTTCTTGAAATAAAAGATAAAGGGCTCTCCAAAAGTAAGCTGTCTATATTGCAGGCTATGACGAGGCTACGGCAGGTGTGCAGTTCGCCCCTGTTGTTGCCCGGTGATGAATACAAAACCTGTACTGAATCAGTAAAGACAGAAGTATTGATGGAAGAGCTGGATCATATTTTAGGCGAGCATAAAGTTATTGTCTTTTCTCAGTTCGCTTCCATGTTGCACCTGCTGGCAGATGAATGTGCAAAGCGGGGGATTGATTATTACCATTTTGATGGACAAACACCTCCCGGGAAAAGAACGGAAATGGTAAATCAATTTCAGAAAGAGGACAACAAGGTTCATTTATTTCTGATAAGCCTGAAAGCCGGTAATACGGGACTTACACTCACAGCGGCAGATTATGTTTTTCTTTTCGATCCCTGGTGGAATACTGCGGTGCAGGATCAGGCCATTGACCGTACGCACCGTATCGGACAAACGAAAAATGTATTTGCTTATAAGATGATTTGCAAAGATACCATTGAAGAAAAAATCGTAAGCCTTCAGCAAAAAAAGAAAAAACTTTCTGAAGACCTTGTGTCGGCAGATAACGGATTTGTAAAGTCTCTTACAGAAGAAGAAGTACAATATTTGTTTAGCTGATAAAATGATTTTTTATCAACCCTTCCCAATTACTGTGATAGAATTTTATTTTCCCCAATCATTTAATAATCTTCTTACAATAATTATTTCTCCTGTATGATAGCTGTTGTGGTCGGCCAGTACAAGTGCTTCCTTCAGCAGGCTTTGTCCGTTTCCGTAATTGAATGGCTTATAAATATCTTCTCCGGCGTGGGCAAGCAGTTCGATGAATTTTTTGCGATCCGATTTTATTTGACGGATACATTTTTCCCATGCAGATTTTGATGTCGGTTCTTTTTCAGAAGGCCAGTACCCTTCAGGCCAGTTGGGTGATACATGGTTTCTATTGTATGAAAACTCAAGCAGGTCCCATTGTGCGATACGGATATGTTCGGTAAGTTGCCAGATGGTGTAAGGCAGGGTAGCAGGCTTTTTCCCTAAAAGACCCAACGGAATATTCTGCAAAGCTTTGTCTAATGAAACATGCGCATTTCCACCATTTAAAAGATCTTCGAGACTTTTAAAGAGGGTATGAGTTATGCTATTTTGATTTGTCACTGGTATATATTTTTGGGTGGTTGGAATATTGTTGATTCGCAATGAGCTTTGTGAATTTCATATCTGCGATGATTTTCTTGATCGGAAAAATAAGACTTTTCCTACTAAAAGTTGTTATTGGAGCGTAAAGGCACTATTGTCAGATCTTTTTCCGCAGATTTATTGCAGCCCTTTCATTGGAAGTGCAGTAAAAAAAATTGCGATTGAGAAGAGATTACAGAGTCGGAACTTCGTTATTTTATATGATTTGAAATACCTTTATTTGAACTTATCGTATTAAGTTCCTGGGATTATTTGTACTTTGGTATGCAAAAATTAAAAACCAATAACAATGAAACGACTATCTATTGTTCCTTTGATCGCGTTGATAACCATTGTCAATTCTTGTGGGAGCAATGAGAATAAAAATTTAAAAAACGAAATGTCTTCATCCAATCCTCTTTTGCAGCCAAGTACTTTGCCCTACCAGGCGATTCCTTTTGATAAAATAAAAGACTCCGATTTTCAGCCTGCTATGGAAGAAGGAATGAAACAGAAATTGGTTGAAATTCAAAAAATAGCGGACAATCCGGAGGCTCCCACTTTTGAGAATACACTCGTTGCTATGGAAAAAAGCGGGCAATTGCTTAAAAGGGCCGGTGCGGCTTTCACTGTGCTTGCCGGAGCCAATACCAATCCTATATTACAGAAAGTTCAGGAGGAAGAAGCGCCCAGACTGGCAGCAAATGACGATGCCATTTATTTGAATTCCAAACTGTTCAAGAGAGTAGAATCTATTTATAATCAGCGGGGCCAGCTTAACCTTGATCCTGAATCGAATCGGCTGGTGGAGTACTATTACCAGAAGTTTCAACTGGCGGGTGCCAAACTATCTGATGCTGATAAAGACAAACTCAAAAAATTAAATGAAGAAGAAGCTTCTTTGAGTGCGAAATTTATCAACCAGCTTCTTGCTGCTACCAAAGCAGGTGCATTGGTCATTACCGATAGCACACAATTGGCGGGGCTTTCCGCCGGAGCAATGGATGCGGCAGCGCAGGCTGCCAGCTTGAATAAACAAGAGGGAAAATGGTTGATAGCATTGCAGAATACCACTCAACAACCGGATCTTACGTCACTTTCCAACCGGCAGGTACGTCAGCAACTTTTTGATGCTTCATGGAACCGCGCAGAAAAAAATGATTCCAATGATACGCGTAAGACAATCGCACGTATTGCTGAAATTCGTGCACAACAGGCTAAACTTCTCGGGTTTAATAATTATGCTGAATGGAAATTGCAGAATCAGATGGCTAAGACGCCGAAAGCCGTAGATGATTTTCTGGCTAAATTAATTCCTGCTGCAACGGCTAAGGCAACCAAAGAGGCTGCTGATATTCAGGCTTTGATCAATAGTCAAAAAGGAGGCTTTTCATTGCAACCGTGGGATTGGAATTTTTATGCAGAGCAGGTACGTAAAGCAAGATACGATCTGAATGAGAATGAAATTAAACCTTATTTCGAGCTGAACAAAGTGCTCGAAGACGGAGTTTTTTATGCTGCCAATCAATTGTATGGTGTCACTTTTAAAGAGCGCAAAGATTTACCGGTATATCAGAAAGATGTTCGGGTATTTGAGGTATTTGATAAAGATGGAAGCGCCATTGGTTTATTCTACGGAGATTACTTTAAGCGTGATAATAAGTCTGGCGGAGCGTGGATGAACAATATGGTGGAGCAATCCAGGTTGTTAGGTACCAAACCTGTAATTTACAATGTTTGCAATTTCACCAAACCTGCTCCGGGGCAGCCGGCCCTGATTAGTTTTGATGATGTGACTACCATGTTTCATGAATTTGGACATGCTTTGCATGGTTTTTTTGCTTCGCAGAATTATCCAAGCCTTTCAGGAACCAATGTGGCACGTGACTTTGTTGAGTTCCCTTCTCAGTTTAATCAACATTGGGCAATGGATCCGAAAATATTTAAAAATTATGCGGTTCACTACAAAACGGGCGCACCTATGCCCCAGGTTTTGGTAGATAAAATAAAGAAAGCAGCAGGCTTTAACCAGGGATATGACCTCACAGAATTACTGGCAGCGGCTGATTTGGATATGGAATGGCATAAACTTTCAGCAAGTGATTCCTTACAGAATGTGGATCAGTTTGAAATAGCGGCGCTGCATAGAACAAAATTGGATTTGCCTCAAGTGCCGCCACGGTATCGTTCCAGTTATTTTATGCATATCTGGGGCAATGGATATGCGGCGGGATATTATGCCTACTTGTGGACTGAAATGCTTGATGATGACGCCTACTCCTGGTTTCAGGAAAATGGAGGGCTTACCCGTGCCAATGGTCAGCGTTTCAGGGATATGATATTATCGCGTGGCAACACGGAAGATTTGGGTAAAATGTTTCGTGATTTTCGTGGGCACGATCCCAACATTCAACCAATGCTGGAAGATCGTGGGCTGATTTCGAAATAGGAATAAATAATAGGATAGACTTCTTTATCGGATCAATTTCCAAAGGGATACTATAAAAACCTTCCCATTTTTATAGAGAGATAATTATCTGTCCTTAAAAAATCCATTGCTTCTTATCTTCGCGTTCCATTTAATTTTTTGTCTCCTGATGATTTGGTTGGACAGGATCAGGGAACGGAAATAATTTCTAAAATATTTTACAAAGATGAAACAACGCCCTAATACGCAGGCAATACGTATTCAAACTCCCCGTACTAATGAGATGGAGCATAGTACTCCTTTATTTCTCACCTCCAGTTTTTGCTTTGACGATGCAGAAGAAATGCGTGCCACTTTCGCCGGCGAAAAAGATAATTTTATTTATTCACGATTTGAGAACCCCAATGTTCAGGAATTAATTGATAAGATGTGTGCTCTTGAGGGAGTGGAAGCGGGCTTTGCTACTGCATCGGGCATGAGTGCGATCTTTAGCTGCTTCATGACTTTTCTGAGTGCCGGCGACCATCTGTTGAGTTGCCGCTCGATATTTGGTTCTACACACACTATTATCACTAAATATTTTAAGAGATGGAATATTGAATATTCTTATGGCGACCTGAATGATACGGATTCATGGGAATCTATGATAAAGCCCAACACAAAAATGATATTTGTGGAAACGCCCACCAATCCCGGGCTTGATATTATTGATATGGAATGGCTTGGGAAACTGGCTAAGAAACATAACCTGATTTTACTGGTTGATAATTGTTTTGCAACGCCTGTTTTGCAAAAGCCTGCGGAATACGGTGCTGATCTTGTTTTGCATTCCACTACCAAGTGGCTCGATGGACAAGGCCGTACAGTGGGTGGGGTAGTAGTAGGGAGAAAAGATTTAATTCATGAGTTGTATTTATTTTGCAGGAATACGGGCCCTGCCATGTCTCCTTTTAATGCATGGGTATTGAGCAAAAGCCTGGAAACCCTTGATGTGCGCATACAGCGGCATTGTGATAATGCCGAAGCTCTCGTGAAAGCACTTGACGGACATCCGAAATTAAACAGTATTAAATATCCTTTTCATCCTTCACATCCTATGTATAAGATCGCCAAAAAACAGATGAAGAGGGGTGGTGGTATGGTAACATTTGACCTGAAAGGAGGATTGGCGAGTGGTATTAAATTCCTCGATGCATTGCAGATGCTGAAGCTCACTTCCAATTTAGGAGATACCCGCAGCATTGCTTCGCATCCCGCATCTACTACTCATGCCAAACTCACACCGCAGGAGCAATTGGCGGTTGGTATTACACCCGGATTGATAAGAATTTCGGTAGGCCTCGAGGATATAGAAGATATTAAGGCCGACCTGGTGCAGGCATTGGAGAAATGTTGAAGAAAGAGAATTTCTTATCAGAAAGAATCTTTCAATTAAATTTTTTTGGATAATCTTCATCTCCTATATTTGCACTCCAAAATAAAGGGAGCATAGCTCAGTTGGTTTAGAGCATCTGCCTTACCAGCAGAGGGTCCGCGGTTCGAACCCGTGTGCTCCCACTCAATACAGTAAAGGGTTTCAGCTAAAACTGAAGCCCTTTTCCTTTTTACTGGTTTAAACATGGTTTAAACATTTTGTAAGCGTTCGATTCTTATATTCTGTTGCAAATCATTAGAAATTTACTTTCCTATCTTTTATTTTATATTTGAAATATATCATTAACGCTTATGCTCAAGTGGGATTTATAAATATTACCCGATAAATTTCAATAGAGTTTTTTCGGAATAAAATTTTAATTAATACTTTACACAATAATAATGTGAACAAAATGACTAATGCAAAATCTCAGCCAGATGATTTTTATACTCCAAGCAATTTTTACAACCTACAAGCAGCCGGCTTTTCTGTATGGATAATTTGTTTGGTAATTGCAAGTATTTTTACTGATTTGACTTCTCTTTATTTTAGAATTATTGCTATTTCTTTCTCATTGCTTATTTCTTTATCATTATTTTTAAAACACAAAACTTGGAGAAGGACTTATAATTATATTTTAATTATTGTAAACGCAGGATTAATTTTTATAAATGCTTCTGGATACAACTCCATATCACATAGTTACGCCTTTGATAATTCAGCACTAAACCATAAGGAATCAACTGTCCAACAAAATAGTTTTCTAAGTTTGTCCAATCAAGTACTTTGGTGGCCTGACTATCAGCTACTTGCGAAAAATGATAGTCTCGACTTAGAAACAAAGAAATTGACAAGAATAAATGAAGGACTAATAAACCAATTTGGTTTTCTTAAAGATTGGATCAATACGACGATAACTGATAAAAAATCTAGAGATACTCTCAATTCAGTTCTAAAATATATAGGAACCTATCGTATTGATTCATCTGATTTTGTCTATTTAAAAACAAGCAGCGAAAAATATATTACTAAAACTAATAAAACAATTGATAGTTTAGGATTAGAGCTTAAACTACGTCCAGTTATTAGAACTGGGTATATCGTTAATGGAAAAGAAATCTCTGCACCAGATTACGTAGATACATTACTAAAAAAGAATTTGGAACTTGAAATTCGACTTCAAGTTGAACGTCAGCAGCGAAAAATTGATTCCGCAAATAAACCACCCAATGCAAGTGCTGGTAATAACCAAGTAATTCAGCTTCCAAATAAATAAACAGATTTATGACTTGTATGTGTAAGCTCCCCCAAAAATAGTACGTTTTAAAAGTAGACAAAATGGTTAACTTTAAAAAACGTGATATAATGAAAAAGAGTCAATTTAGTCCCAATCAGATTGCCAGCATCCTCAAGGAATTCGACA
>JBDTGA010000012.1:0-11770 GCA_039937655.1 Ginsengibacter sp. | reverse complement strand
TTTAAAATCCCGGAATGATAAAATATTATTTTATTTTTCATATTCAGTCACACGATTGAATAAAAAAAGGAAGTAAGATTTCTCCAACTTCCTTATTTTTTTATTAAACAAAAGTTCAATTTTTATTCTTCTTCGTCGAAAGCCATGGCTTCTTTGGTAGTCATCAGCAATTCATATTCTTCTTTGCTACCCACGATCATGTTCTCAAAATCTCTCAATCCTGTACCGGCTGGTATTGGATGCCCGGTAATAACATTTTCTTTCAGGCCAAGCATAGTATCTGTTTTTCCTTGTATAGCGGCAGAAGACAATACTTTGGTAGTTTCCTGGAAGGATGCAGCAGATATCCAGCTTTGAGTTCCCAATGAAGCTTTTGTAATACCTAACAACAATGGTGATGAAGTTGCAGGTCGTGCATCACGGAATTCAACTGTCTTTTTATCCGCACGACGAAGGATTGAATTTTCTTCTCTCACTTCCCTCAATGTCACAATCTTTCCAGGGCGCATTTTACTGCTTTCGCCGGAATCTGTAACTACTTTTTTATCAAAGATCCAATCATTTTCAGCATTAAAGTCATGCCTGCCTTCGGTATCTCCTTCAAGGAATTTAGTATCGCCAGCATCTTCGATTGTCACTTTTCTCATCATCTGACGAACGATAACTTCAATATGTTTATCATTGATTTTTACACCTTGCAAACGATACACTTCCTGGATTTCATTCACCACATATTCCTGCACCGCAAAAGGTCCTTTGATGGAAAGAATGTCGGCAGGAGCAATTTGTCCGTCAGACAAAGCGACACCGGCCTTTATAAAGTCTCCTTCCTGGGCAAGTATCTGGCGGGTCAATGGAACTAGGTATTTCTTAATAACACCATCTCGTGCTTCAACAATTATTTCACGGTTACCCCGCTTGATATTACCGAATGAAACCACACCATCAATCTCAGACACTACTGCAGGGTTACCCGGGTTTCTTGCTTCAAACAATTCAGTTACACGTGGCAAACCACCGGTGATATCTCTTAATTTACCTAACACACGCGGTATTTTTACAACTACCTGGCCTGCCTTTACAGTTTCTCCTTCTTCCATAGTAATATGAGAACCTGCAGGAAGATTGTATCCTTTAGAATCTTTTTTACCTTCAATAATCATAGAAGGAATACGTGCTTTATCTTTTGTTTCGATAACCACTTTTTCTCTATGGCCTGTTTGCTCATCCGCTTCTTCGCGGTAGGTCACACCTTCTATGATATTTTCAAATTTTAGTACACCATCAATTTCAGAAACGATAACATTGTTAAACGGATCCCAATTACAAATCACATCTCCTTTACTTACCACCTGGCCATCCTTGACGTTCAGCGTGGAACCGTAAGGGACATTGTTATTAATAAGCAAACGATCATTTTTTTCATCCATTATTCTTACCTCACCTGTGCGTCCAATAACCACTTTGATTTTTCCACCCGCATTATTAAGAGCATCCACCACACGCAACCCATCAAAATGGATGGTTCCATCAAACCTGGCTGTCAATGTAGATTCAACAGAAGCTGAACCTGCAACACCACCCACATGGAAAGTACGAAGTGTAAGCTGTGTACCCGGCTCTCCGATTGACTGCGCAGCAATAATACCGACAGCATCGCCTTTCTGAGCAGTGTAACCAGATGCAAGGTTTTTACCATAACACCTTACACAAACACCACGGTGACTTTCACAGGTAAGAACCGAACGAATCTCCATGCTTTCAACGCCTGCTTCAGTAATTCTATTTGCAATCTCTTCATTAATGATCGTGCCGGCTTCTACAAGGACCTCATCTGACTGGGGATCGTACACATCATGAAGGGATGTTCTTCCGAGAATCCTATCATATAAAGGTTCAATTACATCTTCATTGTCTTTTAGTGCAGAAACAGTGATACCTCTTAAAGTACCGCAATCTTCTTCATTGATCACCACATCCTGCGCCACATCCACCAGCCTTCTTGTAAGATAACCAGCGTCAGCAGTTTTTAATGCAGTATCAGCAAGACCTTTACGCGCACCGTGTGTAGAAATAAAGTATTCCAACACGTTCAATCCATCTTTAAAGTTGGAAAGAATAGGATTTTCAATGATCTCACTTCCTGTGCTTCCAGACTTACGGGGTTTTGCCATCAATCCCCTGATTCCAGCGAGCTGTTTAATCTGTTGTTTAGAACCACGCGCACCGGAATCCAACATCATATATACGGAATTAAACCCTTGCTTATCCGCTGCTAATTCCTGTATCAGAGTTTCTGTAAGACGGGTATCTACACGACTCCAGATATCAATGATCCCATTGTATCTTTCATTATTTGTGATCAAACCTGCATTATAATTGTCCCAAACCTCTTCAACTTCTCCTGATGCATTTTCGATCATAGAAGCCTTAGATTCAGGAATGATAAGATCGTTTATGTTGAAGGATAATCCTCCTTTGAATGCCATCCGGAAACCTAATAGTTTGATATCGTCAAGAAATTTAGCGGTAGTAGGAATATTGGTCCATTTAATAATGTTACCAATAATTTCCCTCAATGATTTTTTGGTTAGTAAAGCATTTACAAAACCGGCGCTTTTTGGAACGTGCTGGTTAAAAATTACCCGGCCAACGGTAGTTTCAATAAGCTTATTGGTAAGGGTCCCATCAGAATTCCTTACGTTGGTTTTTACCTTAATTGCGGCATGAAGGTCAACTTTGCGTTCATTATGGGCAATGATCACCTCTTCAGGAGAATAAAAAGATTTCCCTTCCCCTTTCACCGGCTCTTCCGGAGTTGATTTCTTACCCTTAGTTATATAATACAATCCCAAAACCATGTCCTGTGAAGGAAGTGTAATAGGCGTACCGTTCTGCGGATTTAAAATATTATGAGAAGAAAGCATCAGCATCTGGGCTTCCAAAATAGCAGCACTGCTCAATGGAACGTGAACCGCCATCTGGTCACCATCGAAATCCGCGTTGAACGCTGTGGTTACCAATGGATGAAGCTGGATTGCCTTTCCTTCAATCAGTTTCGGCTGAAATGCCTGGATAGACAACCTGTGCAATGTAGGAGCGCGATTCAACATAATAGGATGTCCTTTCAAAATATTTTCAAGAATATCCCAGATGATCGCCTCTTTTTTATCAACTAATTTCCTGGCACTTTTTACAGTTTTTACAATTCCTCTTTCAATCAGTTTGCGAATGATAAATGGCTTAAACAATTCTGCAGCCATATCTTTTGGTAAGCCACACTCGTGCATTTTTAATTCAGGTCCAACCACAATTACAGAACGTCCTGAGTAGTCAACACGTTTTCCCAAAAGGTTTTGACGGAAACGACCTTGCTTTCCTTTCAACACATCGCTCAAGGACTTCAATGCACGTCCGCCTTCTGCTTTTACCGCATTTGATTTACGTGAATTATCAAATAAAGAATCAATAGCTTCCTGTAGCATACGTTTCTCATTTCTGAGAATCACTTCAGGTGCTTTAATTTCCAATAATCTTTTTAAGCGGTTGTTACGAATGATCACCCGACGATACAGATCGTTCAGATCTGAAGACGCAAAACGTCCACCATCCAATGGCACCAACGGACGAAGTTCAGGCGGAATTACCGGGATGTATTGCATTACCATCCATTCAGGACGGTTGTTGATTCTTGTATTCGCATCGCGGAATCCTTCTACTACGCTAAGACGTTTTAAGGCATCTGCCTTACGCTGCTGCGAAGTTTCGTTGGCCGCACTGTTCCGAAGATCAAATGAAAGCTGGTCCAAATCAATTCTCTGCAGCATATCATGAACTGCTTCCGCACCCATTTTTGCAATGAATTTATCCGGATCTTCATCAGGTAATAATTGATTATCCCTTGGAAGCGTATCCAAAATATCAAGATATTCTTCTTCTGTCAGCAAATCACTATAATTCTGACCTTTGTCTGCCCTGATACCAGATTGAATTACCACATATCTTTCATAATAAACAATAGTCTCTAATTTCTTTGAACTCATTCCTAGCAGGTATCCAATCTTATTAGGCAGCGATTTGAAGTACCAGATGTGAACCACCGGAACTACCAGTTTGATGTGCCCCATTCTTTCGCGGCGAACCTTCTTTTCGGTGACTTCAACACCACAACGGTCACAAACGATTCCTTTATAACGAATACGCTTGTATTTACCACAGGCACATTCATAATCTTTTACCGGGCCGAATATTCTTTCGCAAAACAAACCGTCTCTTTCAGGTTTATAAGTACGATAATTAATGGTTTCAGGCTTTAAAACTTCACCATAGCTTCTTTCCAGGATTGAATCCGGAGAAGTAAGGCCAATGGTTATTTGAGAAAACGTTGGACGTGGCCTATTTTCCTTTCTTTGCATATATTTTTAAGCTTTACGCTGATAGCTTTTAAGGAAGCTAAAAGCAAAATTTTAATTATTTGTTGGTTTACTGGCTGCGCATTGCATGGCCAAAACCATTATTCAAATTGTAGATCTAATCCCAATCCTCTCAACTCGTGAACCAATACATTGAATGATTCAGGAACACCTGGTCTTGGAATATTGTCGCCTTTTACAATTGCCTCGTAGGTTTTTGCTCTTCCGATGATGTCATCAGATTTTAATGTGAGCAATTCCTGGAGAATATTAGACGCACCGTAAGCCTCCAATGCCCAAACTTCCATTTCACCAAATCTCTGTCCGCCAAACTGGGCTTTACCACCAAGCGGTTGTTGAGTGATCAAACTGTATGGCCCGATGGAACGTGCATGCATTTTGTCGTCAACCATGTGGTGTAATTTAATCATATAAATCACTCCCACTGTAGCCTTCTGGTCAAAACGATCACCTGTCTCACCGTCATACAAGTAGGTATGGCCAAATAATGGAAGGTCCGCAAGAGCTATTTCTTTTGCAATTTCCTCAACAGAAGCCCCATCAAAAATCGGAGTGCCATAGGTCTTGCCTAACTTTTCACCAGCCCATCCGAGAACTGTTTCGTAGATCTGGCCAAGATTCATACGGCTTGGTACACCGAGTGGGTTTAGCACGATATCTACTGGAGTTCCATCCTCAAGGAATGGCATATCTTCCTGCCTTACAATTTTCGCAACAATTCCTTTGTTTCCGTGGCGTCCTGCCATCTTATCTCCCACTTTCAATTTGCGTTTTACGCCAAGATAAACTTTAGCCAGTTTTAATACACCCGCAGGCAATTCATCACCTATGGAAATATTAAATTTCTCCCGTTTGAATCTCCCTAACTCTTCGTTGTATTTTATGTTGTAATTGTGCAACAATACATTGATGTGGTCATCTGTTTTTGCATCACCAGTCCAACCCAGCGGATTCACATTCTGATAATCAATATTGCCAAGATTTTTCTGAGTAAACTTAGCACCTTTTCCTATCAGCATTTCGCCAAAGTTGTTGCTAACGCCTGCAGATGATTTATCTTTTGACAATACAAGAAGCTTGCTGATCAACAGTTCCAGCAGATCTGCATCATTCTTCTCATGAGTGCGGTCTATCCTTTCTAAAATACTTTTTTCTTTTACTTTACCATTTTTATCCTTCTTGGCGCGTTGGAATAGTTTTTTGTTAATTACCACACCTTCAGTTCCACTTGGCGCTTTCAAAGAAGCATCTTTGGCATCACCAGCCTTGTCTCCGAAGATCGCACGCAACAATTTCTCTTCCGGTGTAGGATCACTTTCTCCTTTCGGAGTAATTTTCCCTATAATGATATCACCTTCTTTAACGTGAGCACCCACCCTGATAACACCGTTCTGATCCAGATCTTTGGTAGCTTCTTCACTAATATTTGGGATGTCAGGAGTTAATTCTTCTTCTCCCAGTTTAGTGTCACGCACTTCCAGTTCAAATTCATCAATATGAATAGAAGTAAACAAATCTTCTTTAACTACCTTTTCACTGATCACGATCGCATCTTCAAAGTTGTATCCTTTCCAAGGCATGAACGCTACTTTCAGGTTACGGCCTAATGCCAGTTCTCCGTCTTTGGTAGCATATCCTTCTGTTAAGAAATCGCCTGCTTTAACTACCTGGCCTTTTTTAACAGCAGGTGTAAGATTGATACAAGTGCTTTGGTTGGTTTTAATAAACTTAGTCAGTCTATAAATAATCAGGTCATTTTCAAAACTTACAATTTTTTGAGAATGGCTCCTGTTGTACCTAACATGAATTTCATTGGCATCCACATACTCCACCACCCCATCGCCATCAGCATGAATCTGAATCCTCGCGTCTCTTGCGGCTTTTCCTTCAAGGCCTGTTCCAACAACTGGCGCCTGTGGCAAGATCAAAGGGACAGCCTGGCGTTGCATGTTAGATCCCATCAGTGCACGGTTGGCATCATCATGTTCAAGAAATGGAATTAATGAAGCACTCAAACCAACAATCTGGTTTGGAGCCACATCCATGTATTCTACTTCTCCCTTATCAAGAATAGGAAAATCGCCGGTTTCACGTGATTTCACCTTATCAAATATAAAGTTTGAATTTTCATCTAATGGAGCATTCGCCTGTGCAATCTTGGCAGAGTCTTCTTCTTCAGCACTAAGAAAAAATACCTTTTTCATATCCACATGGCCATCATGCACTTTGCGATAAGGAGTTTCTATGAAACCCATTTCGTTGATCTTTGCATGCACACAAAGCGTGGAGATCAAACCAATGTTTGGTCCTTCAGGAGTTTCAATGGTACAAAGACGTCCATAGTGAGAATAGTGTACGTCACGAACTTCAAATCCTGCACGCTCCCTGCTCAAACCACCGGGCCCGAGCGCTGAAATACGACGTTTGTGTGTAATCTCACTTAATGGATTCGTCTGATCCAGGAACTGAGACAACTGGGAAGTTCCGAAGAAAGAATTAATAACAGAAGAAAGAGTTCTTGCATTGATCAAATCAACTGGTGTAAATACTTCATTATCTCTCACGTTCATACGCTCGCGAATGGTACGCGCCATGCGCGCCAAACCAACACCAAACTGCGCGTACAATTGTTCACCTACTGTACGAACACGGCGATTGCTCAAATGATCAATATCATCAATTTCGCTTTTTGCATTAGTTAATAATACCAAGTATTTAATGATCGCAATAATATCTTCCTTAGTCAAAACCTTCTTAGTAATCGGATAATCCAATCCCAGCTTTCTGTTAATCTTATAACGGCCAACTTCTCCGAGGTCATAACGCTTATCACTAAAAAATAATTTATCGATAATACCTCTCGCAGTTTCATCATCCGGCGCATCAGCACCGCGCAACTGGCGGTAAATGTGTTGTACCGCTTCAATTTCGCTGTTGGAAGTATCTTTATTTAAGGTATTATATATGATCGCATAATCACCACTCACTTCTTCACGTTGGATAAAAACGCTTTTTACATCCAGCTCAATTATCATCTCAATATTATCTTCATCAAGGATCGTATCTCTTTCAAGCACGATCTCGTTTCTCTCAAGACTAACTACCTCTCCGGTATCTTCATCCACAAAATCTTCGACCCAACTGCGCAGCACTCTTGCGGCAAGTCTTTTTCCTACATTAGCTTCCAAAGTTTTCTTATCGGCTTTTACTTCTACCGCCATTCCAAAAAGCTCGAGAATGTCTTTGTCAGTTTCGTAACCGATAGAACGAAGCAAAGTGGTAACCGGGAATTTCTTCTTTCGGTCGATGTAAGCGTACATAACATTATTAATGTCTGTAGCAAATTCCATCCAGGCTCCTTTAAAAGGAATTACCCTCGCTGAATAAATTTTAGTTCCGTTTGGATGTGTGCTTTGGCCGAAGAATACGCCGGGAGAACGATGCAATTGAGACACAACTACACGCTCAGCGCCATTAATTACAAATGTACCGCGTGGGGTCATGTAAGGAATGTTTCCTAAAAACACATCCTGGACGATTGTTTGGAAGTCCACATGTTCCTCATCATTACAACTAAGACGAAGCTTAGCTTTTAAAGGAACCGCATAAGTCAATCCTCTTTCAATACATTCTTCTATGGTGTATCGTGGGGGGTCAACGAAATAATCCAGGAATTCCAGCATAAAAATGTTACGCGTATCATTAATAGGAAAACTTTCCTTAAATACGCGGAATAACCCTTCAATATTTCGTTTATCGGGTGTGGTTTCTAACTGGAAAAAATCTTTAAAAGACTGGATTTGGATCCCTAATAGGTCTGGAGTTTCCGCCAAATGTTCAATTTTTCCAAAACTGATTCTTTGTATCGGAGCTACTTTAGTTGAAGGCATATTTTAGTTAAAATATTTTAAAATGAGCGAGCCTTTAAAACGGATTATTATCTTATATTGTACACGTGCCGAAATTTAAAGGATTGCAAAAGTAAACATTTTTTTGAAATGGAATAAATCTTTATTAAACCTTAACCATTCTTTTTAACTATTCCAAATAAATCTCAAATACTATTTTACGTGCTTTCGAAATCGGGAAAAACTCCATTTTGAATTAATAATAAAGTAAATTATCATAAGTAACTTTTTATTATGAATGAATATGCCTTAATTTTGCGGCACTTAAATAACCATTTAAAATTTAAACCATGAAAAGATTATTTTTCTTACCCGCAGCAGCAGCAATGTTATTTCTTGCTTCTTGTGGTGGCAACAGTTCAAGTGATGCAAATTCCACAGCCACAGAAGACACTACTACAGCTCCTGCAGCAGTAGAAGCACCGGGCGCAGATATTCCCGGAATTGACACCGTTTCAGTTACAGACCACATCAATCTTACCGGTGATGATCAACTAAAGTATGACCAAACGGTCTTTAAAGTAAAAGCGGGTCAAACAATCACTCTGGATTTTAAAAACATAGGCAAACAGCCAGCCGCCGCTATGTCTCATAACGTAGTGATATTGCAACAAGGAACTGATGTACAGAAATTTGGCGAAGCCGCTGTTCCTGCAGCAAGCACCGCTCATATTCCTGAATCAATGAAAGATGATGTAATAGCACATACCAAGTTGTTAGGCCCCGGCGAAAGCGACAAGATTACTTTCACTCTTCCTGATGCCGGCGTTTATGATTTCATTTGCAGTTTCCCTGGTCACTTCGGCACTATGCACGGAAAGATCGTTGCAGAATAATAAAGCTATCCGAAACCTTAATAAATAAAGGGCAGTCATTTTTAATGGCTGCTTTTTTTATTGGCAGTAAACGAAGAAATATCGTTGATTTTTATTTTGTGATCCCTGTTGAAATAATTATTACTTCTTAAGCCAGGGTCAACAAAAATGAAATTTAGGCTTCCTATCTCTTACCTGGTTTGGCTTTTGGGAAAAGCTACTATTAACCATCCGGTCGCAAAGACTTCAGGCACTACATACAGTAAACCAATAAATATCTCTCTTTCCTATTTTGGTTGTAAGATTACGGCGCTAATGAAATCCTGACCTGCACACCGGCCCTGGTATCTATCGTTGGAGCAGAGGAGGAAACATAAGGATTTACCCTTCTTTGGTCAAAATACAATTTCACATTGATACGGTTGCTGATGTAATAATCCAGTGTAGGGCTTATTGTAATTTCTTTGCTGCCATTAGTGGCAAAGGCGCTGTTTTGATCAAGGATGCTGTTGGAACTTACATTATTCCTGATACTAATAGCAATATTGAAGTTAATTTCATTATCCAGCTTTTTAGTGTCCTTCTTTGAGAAAGGAACTTTAAAAGGTAATTTCAATCCACGCTTGCGGAAACCGCCGCCAAAAGTAATTTCTGAAGAACGTACTTCACTCAGTTGATAGTCTATGAGGCTAAGGCTCAACTGGCGTTGCTTCATATAATTAAATTTAAGATTCAATTGGTTGGTAAATGTCATGTCGATGCCAAACAAGGGAGCAAACTGTTCCTGGATAGTGATGTTTGGAACAAGAAAGAAAGGAATATAATTGTTGCTGCCGCCGGTAGTATCAATAAACGATGGATAACCATAGTGCGATACATCCCTGTAATACAAAGCAGAGGTGAAATTATTCATTCCAAGGCTCGCGTTATAAGCATGCGTTAATGAAAAATTTGAAAATATTTTATCCAGCCCCGGAATCCGGCTCAGACCATTATAGGAAATACTCCAGTTGGGTTTTGGCAAAATACCCCTGAACGGATTCGATTTAATATTACTGTTTTGCTGTTTGATGAGCGATACTTTGGTGGGATCCTGCCCCGTATATGCCGCAATAAACGCGGGCACCAACACATCAACAGAATATCTTCCATAACCCAAGGCATACCCGTCAGCGCCGGTAGGATTTCCCTGCTGCTTATTGTAGGTATTTTGTTCACCCAATCTTTTGGATAATATTTGCCGGTAATCCTGGAATTTTAAAAATGTCTGGGAGATTCGGTTCGGATCGTATTTGCCAAACAACGTATTAAAAGCAATATAAGTCACATTAAAACCTCCGTTCACATAAGGGCTCAAATGACCAAAATGATTTCCCGTTCCTGTAGTGTCTTTAAAAGTCTCCGAATAATTTTTGGTAAAAGTTTTGCCAATGTTCAGGTTGATAGAAAGATCTCTCACCGGCTCCAGTTGCGCGGACACGGTTATTTTCTGATCAAAATTCTGCACAAACAAATCATTAAAATTTGAATCTCTTGTAATCAATCCACGGTTGGCCGCATTATTCAGCCAGTTGCTATCTGGTTGCCGGCCCAGGATAAAATCAAAACCCGGCGCCATGCTTTTAAAGTTTTCGCCCAGCATCTTTGTGCTGTCTGTATAACCCGGCAACCGGGTGTTACTGATTTGCGAAACAGAAGCATTCACTGATTTTATACTGGTTAGCAATTTGCCCAAAATCCTCAATGGCCCTGTCACTTGCGGAAGATCATTGGCAGAGGGTTTCGCTGCGGGAACTGGTGGTTTTTTCCCGGCAGAGGTGTCGGTTTGCGCAGGCTGTTTGGGCTGCAGTGGCTGATCCAAAGCTCGCAACCATTTCGATTTGCTGTACAATCTTAAAAAATCAAGCTGAACCGTAGCATTTTCCTGCTGGCCGTTTTCTAAAAAATTACCCAGGTTTACGGCAAGCCGGGAAGCGCCGATCCAATTGTAATTAGCTGTGTAATCCAGGTGCATATTGATCCAGTCCGTAAGAGGTAATTTGGATAAAGGCACATTGTATGATAAATTTATTACCTGGTTGAAAACCGTATTTCTTCCGCCTGAGAAAAAGTTCTGCCTTACCGTGTCTTTTTTTGCCCTCGTATCCAACCTTCCTTCCGGTTCGTCAATAACAGAATTATTCAAAGCAGAATAATCAAGCGTAAGCGAATGAGTGAGTTCCCATCTTAAAATATAATTCCTGGTGAAAGTAAAATATTTATCAAAAGTCTCGGGCGTTACAAATTTATCATCGCCAATACTTCTTGGTTTCAATACCGCAAATTGCCTGAATACGTCTGCTTTAAAAGTAAGTTGTGAGGGTAAAGGATTGATATTAAAATCCTTTACCAGGTCGAACCAATGCGATTTGGTCTTACTGAACAATTTCTTAAATGGTGAAATAAATTTTGGCTGGGGCATAAAATTATATCCCAGGCTTCCCTGCTGCTTCGTGACATTGTTATATTCAATGAGCGGATTGTGCGCTTCTGTTTTGGTGTAGGTATAGCTCACATCTACGTTTTCAATATCCCACAATTGCGGCTTTTTATTGTTTGTCCGATTCTTATGAAC
>JBDTGA010000011.1:0-66402 GCA_039937655.1 Ginsengibacter sp. | reverse complement strand
TTTACCATAATCTTTTGGATGCGCAAACCAGTTGCTATCCCATCCACGGATGATTCCCAGCCTCATTCCAATCGGATTTGTTTTTTGACCCATTATTCGGTTTTTATTTTGTTGATTTTTTTTCTTTTGTTTTCTTTTCTGTTTTTTCTACCGCAGGTTTGGCATCTGTTTTAGCGGATGCTTTTTTGACAGCAGGCTTCTTTGCTTTCTCTACAACAACTTTTTCTTCATGGGGGCCAGCAACTTCAGCTTTTTTTGTTTTCTTTTTTGCAACCAAATCTTCACCATTGTGAATACTATCCACAACAATCGTTACATGATTACTACGTTTACGAATACGGTAGCCACGGCCTTGCGGAGCTGGTCTCATTCTTTTTATCACTCTTCCACCATCCACCATAATAGTCTTTACCACCAGTCCGGCATCTTCTACTTTCTCCTCTGTATTTTTTTGTTCCCAGTTATTAATGGCACTTTTTAATAATTTATACATTGGTACGGCTGGGTGTTTTGGATTAAATTGTAAAATACCCAAAGCCTTTTCCACTTCCAGCCCACGGATCAGATCAGCCAACAAACGCATTTTGCGTGGCGAAGTGGGATAATTATTAAGTTTTGCTACTGCTTCCATATTAATTTGTTTCAAAGTTGGTTATTATTGCGGCACCTTGCCGACGATTAACTTCAACTGTTTTATACAATCTTTTTACTTGAGTGTCCTCTAAAATTTCTTGTTGGTGCAAATTCACCTAATTTATGGCCTACCATAAACTCCGTAACATATACAGGAATAAATTTATTGCCATTATGCACTGCAAAAGTGTGACCTACAAAGTCAGGAGTAATTGTTGACCTGCGCGACCATGTTTTAATAACACTTTTTTTTGATTTCCCTTCATTGATGCCAAGCACTTTATCTTCGAGCTTTGCTTCTACATAAGGGCCTTTTTTAATTGAACGAGCCATAATTTATGTTCGATATTTGATGTACTATGTACAATGTAAAAACTTTGTTTTAATCTTTAACTTTCGGCTTTGAGCATTGGACCTTCAGCCTTCAACATTGGGCCTATTTATTAGGTAATTTTTTACCGTTTCTTCTCTGAATAATCATCTTATCAGAACCTTTTCCACGTGTACGGGTAATTTGACCTTTAGCATATTTATTGGTTCTACTGCGTGGATGGCCACCTGATGCCTTTCCTTCACCTCCACCCATTGGATGGTCAACAGGGTTCATTGCAACGCCTCTTGTTCTTGGCCTGATTCCTTTCCACCTGTTTCTACCCGCTTTACCTTTACTCTCAAGGCTGTGATCACTATTTGAAACAACGCCTACTGTTGCATAACAATTAATCAATATTTTTCTCAATTCACCACTTGGCATTTTCAATACTGCAAACTTTTCTTCCTTATTAGCGAGTTGTGCTGAAGATCCGGCACTTCTCACCAATTTTCCACCCTGTCCAGGTTGCATTTCAATGTTATGAACTACCGTTCCTAAAGGCATATTCTTTAGCTTTAATGCATTTCCAAGTTCCGGCGCTACTGAATCGCCGCTGATAATGGTAGCTCCAACCTGCAGCCCCTGAGGTGCAATAATGTATCTCTTTTCTCCATCAGCAAAAGATATTAAGGCAATAAATGCACTTCTGTTCGGATCGTATTCAATGGTCTTCACCGTAGCAACTATATCCTTTTTATTTCTCTTAAAATCAACTATACGATACATTTTTTTATGACCGCCACCCAAATAACGCATACTTCTGCGCCCTTGTCTATTACGACCAGCACTATGATGTACCATTTCTACCAGGCTTTTTTCAGGAACATTGGTAGTTACCTCAGCATAGGCATTGCCTATCCTCCAGCGTGTTCCCGCGGTAGTCGGTTTGTACTTTCTTAAAGCCATGATTTTCGTTTTTATTCCCGGTAACAACCGGAATTATAATTAATTATTCCTTATTCCTCTCTGTTCCTATACGTTTCCGTATAAATCAATCGTGTCGTTCTTAGCCACTGTTACAATAGCCTTCTTCTTTGCAGGTTTGCGTCCTATAAGCAAGCCTGCTTTTGTATTACGCTGCTTTACTTTTGACGGTACAGTAATCGTATTCACGCCTTCCACACTCACGCCATAAAAATCTTCCACTGCCTTCTTTATCTCAAGTTTGTTTGCCTTTCTGTTCACAATGAAAGTATATCGGTTGTATTTTTCCGAAAGCCGGTTTACTTTCTCCGATAACACAGGTTTTATTAAAACATCTGACGATTTCATTCTTTTTTATTTGAAAAATTTAAAAATTAGAAAAATAGAAAAATAGCCTATACATTGAGTTATTTTCACATTTTCACATTATGCTTCAACTTCTGCGTTTTCTTCTACAAATATTTTTGCAGCGCTTTCTGTAAAAATCACAGCATCTGCATTCACTATATCATACGTATTAATATCACTTAATAAGGTTCCGCATATTGACGGCACATTTCTGAAACTCTTATACAAATTCTCATCATATTCCGGTACTATAAATAATGACTTCCTGCTTCCTCCATTAATAGTAAGAAAAGTACGGCTGAATTGTTTGGTATTCGGTTTTTCAATTTGCGCCAGAGCATCTTCCACCACGATAATCTTATTATCTTTTGCTTTTGCACTCAATGCACCAATCTTAGCAAGATCTTTCACTTTTCGGTTCAATTTAATATCATAACCATGTGGTTTAGGGCCAAACACGGTACCACCACCTTTATACAATGGATTGCGGAGATTTCCTTTACGGGCACCACCGGTTCCTTTCTGCTTGTGTAGTTTTCTTGAAGAGCCTTGTGCTTCAGCACGGGTTTTCACCTTGTGGGTACCCTGCCTTTGAGCGGCAAGATATTGTTTTACTGCCAGCCATATTACGTGGCTATTAGGCTCTGCACCAAAAATTTCTTCCGGAAGATCAATGGTTCTGCCGGTCTTTTTTCCTTCTATATTTACTATATCTAATTGCATGTTATTTCTGGATTAAAACGATTGAACCATTATGGCCGGGAACCGAACCGCTTATTAATAAATAGTTTTTTTCAGGGAATATCTTAACGACTTTAAGTCCTTGCATCTGTACTTTGTCATTACCCATACGGCCACCCATGCGCATTCCTTTAAATACCCTTGCCGGAGTAGAAGAACCACCTATGGATCCAGGAGCCCTTGATCTATCATGCTGTCCATGTGTGTTTTCTCCCACACCATGAAAACCATGACGCTTCACTACCCCTTGAAAACCCTTTCCTTTAGAGGTGCCTATTACAGATATTTTATCACCTTCGGTGAAAATGTCAACACTAAAGGTGTCTCCTACATTCTTATCTGTTTCGCTATCGCGTATTTCTTTTACGAATTTTTTTGCCGGTGTATTTGCTTTGGCAAAGTGGTTCTTTTCTGAGAGAAGGGTGTGTTTTTCTTTTTTGTCTCCAAAAGCAATCTGAACTGCATTGTAACCATCGGTTTCTACAGTTTTTTTCTGAGTAACCACACATGGACCCGCTTCAATAATGGTCACGGCTGTTTGCCTGCCATTACTATCGAAAATGCTGGTCATGCCAACTTTTTTTCCAATAATACTTTTCATTTCTATTTTATTATACTCAGCGCTCTCCCAGAAATCTCGGGATAGATGAGTGTTACAATTTTATATAAGAACTTTATCCTCTCCTTCTCCATTAATGTAGAAGGGACAGGATGAGGTTATGCTTTAATCTCTACATCAACCCCTGATGGTAAATCAAGTTTTGACAATGCATCCACGGTCCTTGAACTGCTGGTATATATGTCCAGCAAACGTTTATGCGTACATAACTGGAACTGCTCACGTGCTTTTTTGTTCACGTGGGGAGAACGCAATACTGTAAATATTTTCTTGTGAGTAGGTAAAGGAATTGGTCCTGTTACTACTGCACCTGTACTACGTACTGTCTTAACAATCTTTTCGGCAGACTTATCTACCAGGTTGTGATCGTAAGATTGAAGCTTTATCCTGATTCTTTGAGACATTTTAAAGAACTTTTTTTATCCAAATTTATTTTGGGAGTGCAAAAGTAGGTTGATTCATCTAAATAAAAAAAAAAATATCCACCTGTTTCTAAAATAGTTACGAGGGGGACACCGTCCTCATCTAAACAAAGGCTAGAACCCCTTTGTACACTCATTTTCAAGGAGAGTTGGTTGTCTCAAAATACAGACTTACATATCAGCATAAGGGGAAAAGGATAGGAATATTTTCGTTAGAAACGGATACTTTAAAATCTCAGACTATAAAATATCTATGAAAAATTGTTCTAGGGCTACCATAACAGAACGAATCTTATATCATAATCTTTATGATTGCGCCTACAGTTTCATGATTGAGAAGAAGGTTGATCGAATACAACACCTTTTTTTGACTTGGTTGAATAAAACATAAAAAAAGGCCTTCATTTACTTTCCCAGAACTTTTTATTCAATCATTTTATTCCTCATTCCATACATAATTAAGCCACCAATGGTTTTGGCTCCTACCTTATTCTTCATATTTTGTCGAATGGTTTCTATGGTACGGGGACTCAAAAAAATAATTTTTGAAATTTCATCTGTAGTTTTATCTTCTCCCAGCAATTGCAGGATTTTTAATTCTTTTTCGCTAAAACTCACGGGAACCTGATTCCCATAATGTCTTCGGCCATTTTTTTTCTGTAATAGCTTTCCCATCACAGCTTTATTCACCAACTGATTGAAGTAAAAATCTTCATTCATACAGGTAAGTATTGCCTCATATATTTCTTCGGGATCGGTAGTTTTAGTAAGATACGCATTAGCTCCCATTTCCATCATCTTACTAATCATCTGTTGATCGTCATACATAGAAAGTACAACAATTTTAAGGCCATCATACTCTTTACGAAGCATTTCTATCGCATTAATTCCATCAATCTCTGGCATTCTTATATCCATTAAAAGAAGATCTGGCTTTTTAATAGTCATTTTATGCATCAGATCTTTTCCATCTTCAGCTTCCCAAATCATTTTTAAATTTTCTTTAGGATTAAGGGCCATTTTTATTCCGTCTCTAAATATTTTATGATCATCGGCGATGGCAATTTTAATAATGGTAGATAATGACATTGAATTGGTCTTAGAAGGAGTGTAAATATATGAATAATAACGAAAATAATTAAAGGATATTACTTGATTTTTAGATTTTTAATACAAAACTAGTTCTTTCTTTAAGAAAAGTCACGAACGTATAAATACGTTTTTTTATTTCGTATATTCACTATTCACTTTTGCACTTCCACTCAGAAACGTGTAATAACTCTATACCCTAAATTCAAGTATAGATACTTTTCAAAAAAAAATTAGGTATTCCTATTTATTCCTTATTTCCAATCCTAACTATTATGCCCGCAATCAGTATTAATTATTTACCAGACATGCTTGAGAACAAACCCCTACTTATATTCACCAATCTAAGATGAATTCTATAATTGCATTTTGATTGAATTACAACTTCCAATACTTACAATTTTTCCAGACCTTTAAATTCAAGGGAAATCAGAATATTTCTCATTTTTATCGCCAATGATCGTAAAACTACGAACGTAATAAAACTATCTTTATGCAGTAATTTTACTATATTAGATCGTATAATTACCCTATTTTAAAACGTTAAAATACGTTTCATTTTCGTATAAAACGCTTTAGTGTATTATATTATAGCCAAAAATCGTATGACTTAAATAAAAAAAACAGGTTGATTATAAAATTTTATTTAAGGAAGTTAGCTGTCTGATTACTGAAATAAACAGCTTTAGTTAACAAAAAAACCACACAATTATGACACAAACTACACTTGAAACCAAAAACCTTGCTGAAGTAGGCGAAGACATTGGATTAGCAGAGGGTATGAAATTGATTCAAAACTTCAGAGAAGCCAACCCCGATGCTACCCCAGGTTATTACATTGGCCGTAACATCCTTGAACAAATTTTATCCCAGCCAGGATGCGTTGGAATCAATTTCCGTAAATGCCTTTCAGAAAATAATGAAGAGCATTTAGTTTACACAGGAGTTGATGCCGACAAGAAAGACATTCTTCAGTATTCTGTGGTAACCAACGTCGGTGATATTGAGAAACATGAAGGTATAGTTGCTGATAAAGTTGTTCTTGATTGGGATTTGATTAATGGTAAAAAGGGTGACAAAAAATAGTAAACAATATTTGCAGTATGTAATAAATCTTAAAATATGTAGTTATATTTGGAACAAAATGTAACTGCTATTTTAAAAACATTATATTATACTCATCTTTTATTCACTACATTACCTTTAGTGTTCTTCTTGTTGTTCAAACAGAATAGCAAGCAAGGAACTCTAAAGGTAATTTTAGTTTATATACTTTATTGCATCGCTAATGAAGGGATGAGTTTTTATCTACAAAGTATTGAGTGGCCGAATATTATTTATCTTTTCCTCCTTTTTACGATCGTAGAATATTCATTCTTTTGCTTATTCATTTATTTTGCCCTCCCGAAAAATATAATTAGAAAGCTCGTTCCATTAATTTGGGCAGCCTTTCTGGCTTTTGCTATAATTAACAAGTTTTTCTACAGCCGAGGTCAGGAATGGGATTCATTCACGTCAGGAATTGAATCCATCATTATTATCTTACTATGCATTTACTACCTCTTCACTCAGCTAATGCATTCTACTAATTTATTGATCTACTCCACCTTTAATTTTTGGGTGGTAATTACCTTCCTTATTTATTTTGCAGGTACCTTTTTTTTATATATCATGACGGAAAGTATGAGAGAGAGTGAGTCTTTTCAACAGCAGTATTTCATAATTAATATCTCATTTAATATTTTGAAAAACCTCCTTCTATGTGTGGCAATGACTATGAAACTAAACAGTGCGGTTACTAAAAGTCAACCATCTGCAATCCCCAACTTAGACGATGATATTTTTACTTATAAAAAAAATAATTAAAGGAACTAAATGTATTCTTTACAAATCTTTGTTCAAATTAAAACAGTCTTAGGTAATCAAAGTGTACTCATATTAGGTACTCTTGGCATGTTCTTTATGGCGATTACTTTAATTTCAGTAGTTGTGTTTCATCAGCGCAGGGTAATCAGATTTAATAAGCAAATACAAAAGATGGAAGAAGAACGCCAGCAGATGCTATTGCGGGCTTCTATCCAATTTCAGGAAGAAGAACGTCAACGGATAGCGGCAGATCTGCATGATGATGCAGGCCCTCTTCTGGCCACGGCCAGGCTCTACCTAAGTGAAAATTTAATTCATCAGGAACCGGCTGCTCAACTCCAATCTATATTCAGTGCCAAACAAATTATTGATGACACTATTCAGCTAATCAGAAATATTTCACACAGCCTCATGCCACCTACCCTTAAAAACTTTGGCCTTGAAGCAGCAGTGAAGGATCTATTTGATAAAATAAATGGTTCAGGCGTAATTAATGCAAGTGCCAGATTCCATGATAATCGTGAGCGATTGAGCGATGAACAGGAATTACTTGTGTTTCGTATCACACAAGAATTGGTAACCAATATTATTAAACACAGCGGCGCGGGATTTATACACCTCACACAAAATGCACAGGAAAATATTGTTTATTTCCGCATACATCACGACGGAAAGGGAATCCTCCAAACGGACTTTGATAGAATGGAACAACATTCAGGTGGCTTAGGTTTAAAAAATATTCTGAGTAGAATAAGGGTCTTAAAGGCAAAAATATTTTTTGAGATTGATAACACCCATACATATTACAAGGTTACCATTGAAGTGCCGAGACAACCGATTACATAAATTATTGTTTTTTTCTTAACTTTCGACTATCTTTTAGACTTAAGTATCTTAAATATGACCCCCGAAATAATTAATGTAGCTATTGCAGATGATCATAAAATTTTCCGGAAAGGAGTAATTCTTTCTTTAAAAGTATATCATAATATAAGATTTATTTTAGAAGCTGAAAACGGTGAGGAACTAATAAAAGGAATTGAAAAAGAACAACCTGATATCGTCCTGATGGACCTAAAGATGCCTATCAAGGATGGAATAGAGACAACTAAATACCTCAATAAACACTTCCCGGATGTAAGGATTTTAATACTCACCATGTTTGAAGACGAAAGGTTTGTCGGGCATCTAATGGACAGCGGTGCCAATGGCTATTTGCTAAAAAGTACAGAACCTTCAGAAATAAAACAAGGGATAATGGATGTAATGAATACCGGATTTTATCTCAACAATTTTGTAAACAGGGTTCTGATAAAAAAGAATTATGCCAAACAAAAATTTAATCCAAGCCTCACCAGCGAGATCGTAATAAGTGAACGGGAAAAAGAAGTTTTATCATTAGTTTGTATGGAATATACAGCACAGGAAATTGCTCAAAAAATGGATATCAGTGCACGAACAGTTGAAGCTATTAAAGATAGATTAATGGAGCGTTTTGGTGTAAAGAATTCAGTTGGGCTTGTATTTTTTGCAATGAAAAACTCACTGATAGATTAGTCCTTAAAATACCATATCCGGAATTTCTCCTTCCACAATCATCTTTCCATCTGTTTTATCTTTTATCTCTTCAACAGTTACTCCGGGGGCCTTCTCCAGTAAACGAAATCCATTATCAATTACTTCAATAACTGCCAGATTAGTAACAATCTTTTTTACGCATTTAATTCCTGTTAAAGGAAGTTTACATGATTGCAATAATTTGGATTCTCCTTTAGGGTTTGTATGCATCATAGCTACAATAATATTTCTTGCGCTCGCCACCAGATCCATTGCACCGCCCATCCCTTTTACCATTTTTCCCGGAATCTTCCAACTGGCAATATCGCCGGTTTCACTCACCTCCATAGCACCCAATACAGTCAGATCCACTTTCCCCGCCCGAATCATCCCAAAACTCATGGCGCTATCAAAAAATGCTGACCCGGGCAATGTAGTAATGGTTTGTTTACCCGCATTGATAAGGTCTGCATCCTCCTCGCCTGCTACCGGAAAAGGGCCCATGCCCAACAACCCATTCTCAGACTGCAAAGTCACATTAATTCCCTCAGGAATATAATTAGCTACCAGTGTAGGGATACCTATCCCAAGATTTACATAATAACCATCTTTCAATTCTTTCGCAATGCGACGTGCTATCTGATTTTTGTCTAACATAATTAAATATAATAATCCAGGTAATTAATAATATGCTATGTTCTTACAGTCCTCTGTTCAATTCTCTTCTCGTAAATATCTCCTTTAAAAATACGATGTACAAAAATACCGGGGGTATGAATTTCGTTGGGGGGCAACTCACCCGGCTGCACCAGTTCTTCCACTTCTGCAATAGTGATCTTTCCTGCCATCGCCATTGGAGGATTGAAATTTCTGGCAGTTTCTCTATAGACTAAATTACCTGAGGTATCACCTTTCCACGCTTTTACCAAAGCAAAGTCAGCATCAAAAGCGTATTCCAATAAATATGTTTTACCGTTGAATACTCTTGTTTCTTTTCCTTCTGCTACTTCGGTGCCTACACCCGCAGGCGTAAAGATTGCCGGCATCCCATAGCCCGAGGCCATGCATCGTGTAGCAAGAGTTCCCTGAGGTATTAATTCTACTTCCAGCTCACCACTTAACAATTGACGTTCAAATTCTGAATTCTCACCCACATAAGAGGCTATCATTTTTTTCAACTGTCTTTTCTTCAATAATAACCCGATTCCAAAATCATCAACGCCCGCATTATTTGAAATACAAGTCAATTCAGTTACGCCCTTCTTAACCAAAGCAGCAATACAATTCTCAGGAATACCACATAACCCGAACCCTCCTAACATAATTACGCTTCCATTTGAAATATCATGGATAGCCTCATCTGCATTTTTATAGACCTTATTCATTTAAAATATTTTTTTCAAAGGGTGGACCTTGCTTCTTTCTTCTAAATCCCTTCCCCTTTGTTTCTGAGTGTACATACTATCAAAGATAGGTTTTAAAACCACAGGGTGTTTAATATACCAGTTATAACTTTTATTAAACCGGAGTGAATCCACCTTATGAATTTCAAATACTTTTTTGGATAAGACTTTCATTTCCGCGGCAAGATTCGTTGAAGAATCCTTTCGTGCAGCCTCGCTTGCCCAGGCCTGTGCACTCATCATGTCCCATAATATTCCCTTCATTTCTGTGGGCTGTATTATGTCACGCGGTACTTCATCTCCTGTGTAACACGAAACCAGAAGAAGCGTCGCAAGAACAAAATAAATACTTTTTTTTATCATTTTAATTGATCCTGATATTTCGTGGCAGATGTCACATCGAGCCGTTTTAAATAACCCAAAGCTTTGGCCTTATCCGGAGGGGTAGCTTTCCTGAATATTTGAATCAACTCCCCACTTTTACTCTGGAAAAAGAATTGAAGAAACATCGTATTCGCATTATCTGCATTAAAAGAATTCAATGTACTTAATACGTTTAAGATTTGAGAGCGGGCAATTACTTCCTGATCGTACATCTGATCAAGGCCTAAACGATAATAATTGTATATGGCATCATGAATAATATTGTATTTACTGTTTAGCATGTTTTCACTCAGCCAATATCTGTTTCTGGTTCCGTCAAAAGACTTCCATCCCGAAATACTTCTCCCGTCAGGAGCATTGTTTACAATATTTTGTGCCTTCTGAAAATAGATCTTACCTCCGCCAGATGAAAATGAATCATAATCAAAGCCAAGTACCATATCTATCCAGTAAGCAAATACAGCAGTAAGATTCGATACCAGAGGATCGGTACCGGAAACCCTCGCTTCATTAAATTCCAATTGCTGAAACTCGACATACTTAAAAATCACATCAGCATCCTGATAATTAATTACCGGAGAAACATACGATGAATTAAAAACCGGCCTACCAGATTGAATGGTCAGGGAAGCTTTATATACATTTGCATCGGCAGTAGATTCAAGATTCAACAAGAAGTTACAATCAATTTTCTCAGAGGTTCCATAACTATCATTGGTCCACTTTCTATTATTCACAAAACTATTCAAATCAGTCTCTAATGTTTTGAATGTTTTCTTATCAACATTGTTGGCTACTCTGTTGCTTACTACGGTAACTCTAGCCCTAAGTTCTTGAGCAGACCCAATTGTCACAAAAAAGCAAAGTAAAAAAAACAGGAATAACTTATTCATTTCTAAATTGAGTAATTGCATTTACAATATCTATAGCAACTTCTTTTTTGGGTTTAGCAGGAAAATCAGATTCCTTCCCGGTTCTATCAAAAATAGTGATTTTGTTAGTATCATATCCAAAACCAGCGTTTTCATCATTCAACGAATTCATTACAATAAAATCGGCATTCTTTTCAGTAAGCTTTTTTAAAGCATTGGTTTTCTCATTAGTAGTTTCCAATGCGAACCCTACTAAAGTCTGATCTTTTCTTCTCAATTTTCCAACCTCCAAAAGTATATCTCTGGTTTTTAGTAACTCAACAGAAAACTCATCGGCCTTTTTCTTAATTTTTTGAATACTTACTTTTTTGGGAGTATAATCAGCTACGGCTGCAGCCATGACAATTATATCATAAGAGCCTGCATCCTTCATACAGGCTTCATACATCTCCTTTGCCGAAATTACTCTTATCGTTTTAATCCCTTCTTTCACCACTTCTTTCGAAGGGCCTAGCACAAGTGTAACGGAAGCTCCTCTCGCCAGTAATTCTTCCGCAATAGAAATTCCCATTTTTCCACTTGAATGATTTCCAATAAACCGTACGGGGTCTAATTTTTCGTAAGTAGGTCCTGCGGTAACCATTGCCCGTAATCCTTTTAGCTCCATTTTTTTTAAAAAAAAATCATCCAGATAACGGACAATTTCTTCCGGCTCAATCATTCTTCCTTCACCCGACAGGCCACTGGCCAGTTCGCCCTTGTTCACCGGCAGAAACTGATTACCATCCTTTTTTAAGACATCCACATTCCTTTGTGTAGCCGGATGGTGCCACATATCTTCATCCATGGCAGGTGCTATTACTACAGGACACCTGGATGATAAATAAACCGCAAGAAGAAGGTTATCACATAACCCGTTTGACATCTTCGAGAGTGTATTGCAGGAAGCCGGTGCGATAACCATTATATCGGCCCAGCGGCCAAGCAGTACATGATTTGCCCAAGTATCTTCATCAAATAAATTAGTAATTACTTTATTTTTTGAAAGAGTAGAAAAAGTAAGTGGAGTAACAAAATCCTTGGCTCCTTCTGTCAATACGACTTTCACTTCTACTCCCGCTTTTATCAGTAATCGCAGTAATATTATTGATTTATAGGCAGCTATACTACCCGTAACACACAATAAGATTTTCTTTCCTGTAAGCATAGCAATTGTTTTAAAATTGCGAGATTTTAAAATGTAGAGTTAAAAATAGATTAATTAAAAATGGCGGTATTATCCGCCATTAAAATTATCATTTTTTCTGAAAATATCTTTACAACATTTAGTCAAAAAGAGTATCCTCGTTTTTGCGGTAATAAATCTTGTCTTCCATAAACTCAGCAGTAGCTAAAAGTGCCGCATTAGGCATTCTTTCATAAGCCCTTGAAATTTCTATTTGTTCTTTGTTCTCATGGATCTCTTCAAGACTGTCTGTGTGGCTGGCAAATTCCTCTAGCTTATTGTGTAACTCTTCTTTTATTGAAATGTTGATCTGATTTGCTCTTTTGGCAATGATGGTAATTGATTCATATAAATTACCTGTCTTGTCTTTGATATCTACCAGATTTTGTGTTTCAACTACATTACTGGTATTAGCGGTCTGTTGACGTCTTAGCTTGCTCATTTTGTATTTGTTTAATATTATTCTGACTTAAATCTTTATAATCTCCTGCTTCCTTCAGCAGTTTACTTTCTGGATAACGGTCTGCGAAATCAAAATATTCTGTTGATACTTTAGTATATCGCTCTTCTTGCTTATCATACACACTCTTCTTCGCGAATTCATAATAAGATTTTACGGCGAGTAACATATAATCTTCTCCTCTTTTTGATTCGGGATATGTATTCATCAGATTCGTAAGTGCAATTCCAGCAGCCTGATACATTTGAAGATTGTAGTATAATTTAGCAGCAAGGTAATCTTTCTCTTCAAGTTTTGCCCTACATTTCGCAATGACCTCATTTGCTTCTTCCATTCGTGAAGAATTTGGATAAGAATTAATGAATCCTTGCATCATTCCAATAGCCTTGGTTGTATTGGTCTGGTCAAGCTCTACATTGGGCGATTGCTTATAAAACGTAAATGCATGCATATACGCTATTTCCTCCGCTCTTTGACTATTTGGGAAAACACCTAAAAAGCCCTTGAATAGATTTTCCGCATTCAAATAATCCTTTTGGTAATAAGAACAATAGGCGTATTTATAATACAATTCTTCAAACTTATCTGATCCTTTAAAAACAGGAAAAAGTTCCTGATATAATGAACCTGCCAGCCGGAACTTCTTTTTTGCGTAATATTCGTCTGCTTTTTTAAGCTTGTACTCATAATCAGTACTCTTCAACACTTTATTAAACTGATTGTTACAACCCGTGGCAACCAAACAAAACGTAAATAAAACAAAAACTGACTTCATAAAGAGTCGCAAAATTAAGTGAATTTAAACAAAAATGGATTTAAAATAAATGCGCACAAAATCGGCTTCGTTAATATTTTGATAATTGCACAAAAAAACCCTCCCCAAATAAATGGGAAGGGTTTATCATTGAGCAAAAAGTAGTCTTTTTAGTTGGTCTTAATATCAACAGTATTAGTATCGCCGCCGCCTACTTCACAATTAACAGTGATACGGTCTGCACTAATTCCTTCTTTTTCTGTCAAATAAGCTTTGATAGCATCTACTCTCTTATTACATAATGCCTGAGAAGCTTTAGAAGCTGCCGGGTAACCTGTAACTGTGATAGTACATGAAGCGCTGTTTTTAAGTTTAGAAGCTACTGTGGCCAACATTGCTTTAGCATCGCTGCTTAATGCAGTTGATCTGCTTCCTCTGAAAGAAATGCTTGGTAGATCACCGATATTACAAGCGCTTGCAAATGTCATTGAATCTCTCAGGTTCTTGCAACAATCTGGTTCAGGACATTTACCAACACCATCAGCATCTACCGGCTGGCAAATTGTAGGAGTAATCAATTCTTTATCCTTACAATCAGGGACACCATCACCATCTGTATCTCTTGATACACCGTGAGTATCAACCGGGCAACCTGCAGGTGTATTTGGTTCCCTGTCAAGTTGATCAACTACGCCATCTCCATCTGCATCATCAAATACAGGTTTAGGCAATTTCATGTGTTTAGGATTGTTGATCTCACTATACGCATAATCAAGTGGGTTAATCCACCAAAGAGGCTCAACAGATTTTGAACCTACATTGAAGTTTAGACCTACTGATATATAGTTATAAGTATCAAAATCGCCGGTCAGTACCGGATTACCAACGGGACGTTCCTGCCAACGTTGTCCATCCAGTAAATCATCTTTTGTAACAGTGAATCTGTCTTCAAGAGCCAGATTAATGCGTTTACTTAATTTAAAAGCAATACCTGCCAAAGCAGTTCCGGTAGCCCTCAAAGGATGAGAACCAAGTTTTGCTTTGGTATTATCAGTTTCAGCCTGAGTATATGGAACATCTTTCAGTAAATCCTTCAACTGTTTGCGGGTATCTTTACGATTTGCATACACACCTCCGTTAATTGAATTAAAATTAGCAGGTACCTGAACTTTTGCATTATAGGTAGTAGCTCCTAATCCCAAACCTCCATAAATAACCATTCCGGTTTTTTGTTTATGGAAACGAATATTATTCAAAGTGAAAATTCCTTGCAAGGACAAGTCCTGAACAGTTGTTTTATAATTATAATATACGGGTTCTAGATTTGCCGCATTATATCCAGACCATGCCGGATTATTTGAATACCCGTAAGAGGGTTTCCAGTTAAGGCCTTTACCTACACCATATAAATATTGTAATCTCAAAGAAAACACGTATCCAAGAGCCTTACGTATATGAGCAGAAAATCCTGCTGTCGGCAATTTTGCAGCTACGTCACCACTAATTGAAAACATTCCGGCAGAAATGCCAATTTCCGTCTCACTGCGTGGTTTCGCAGGAAAATCGTAGGTGTTATTCATGAACTCATTTTGTTGTGCCCTTCCCTTAGAGGAAATTACACTTGAGTCATAAATATTATAAACACCGGTATCCTGGGCAAAGACCCCGACGGATAAAAGGGAAAATACCCCCATTAACAACAATTTAAACTTTTTGCTTGACATAACTTTTTGATTAATGATTTCGAAATAAACTTAATGATTGCGCAAAAATATCAAAGGAAACCCAAAATTCAAATTATTTTTTAGCAACTAATTAGATTCTGAGACATTTATATATCTTCACAATTTTGTAAACTTACGATTACAAACCTACCAAACGACAATAAATAAAAAATATTTTACATAAAAAGGAGATTACTTAAAAAAGTAAGTCTCATTCGCCACCTTACTTACTAAATTTTAGTAATAAACTTTAAATTATAGGTTTCTGTCTTAATATTGCCATTTTACACAAAAAATGGAATTCGCAAAAAACCTCATAGCAAGTGAGTTAATCACGTTTGAACAAAAGTTTACTCAATCGGTAAAGAGCCAGACTCCTTTACTGGACAGGATAATGAAGTACATTATCAAGAGAAAGGGTAAACAACTCCGGCCAATGTTCGTTTTTTTAAGTGCCAGGCTCTTCGGCCCGGTCAATGAATCTACCTACAGGGCTGCCGCTCTGGTAGAACTACTACATACAGCAACTCTGGTACACGACGACGTGGTGGACGAATCTCTGGAAAGAAGGGGGTTCCTCTCAGTAAACGCACTTTGGAAAAATAAAATTGCAGTACTCGTAGGAGATTATCTTCTCTCAAAAGGATTGCTCCTCTCTACAGATGCCGGAGATTTCAAGCATCTTCGTATTTTATCCGAGGCTGTAAAACAAATGAGTGAAGGAGAATTATTACAAATAGAGAAAGCCCGTAAACTAAACCTGAAAGAAGATATTTATTTCGAAATTATCAGGAGTAAAACAGCTTCATTGCTTTCATCAGCATGTGGTGTAGGAGCCTGGAGCACCAGTAATGATGAGAAGCTCACTGAAAAAATGAAATTATTCGGTGAAAAAACCGGGATCGCATTCCAGATCAAGGATGATTTGTTTGACTATGGGAATGATGATATCGGCAAACCAACAGGAAACGATTTAAAAGAAAAAAAATTAACTCTTCCTCTCATATACACCCTCAATAATATAAATACTGCCGAAAGAAGAAAAATCATTTATATTATCAAAAATGAAAATAAAGATTCTGAAAAGATCAAATACGTTTTGCAGAAAGTGGTAGAAACCGGTGGAATTGATTACGCAGCAAAGAAGATGGTTCAGTATCGTGATGAAGCTTTATCAATCTTATTTGAATTTCCCGAAAGTGATATAAGAAAGGGCCTGGAAGAACTGGTTCGATATACTACAGATAGAAAATACTAATCAGTTAACCTGCCAATATTGTCATTTGCTTATTGACCAATCCATTAATTATACTTTACTATGGAAAAAAGATGGAGAATAATAGAAGCCGATAAAACTAAAGTTGACAAACTACATCAATCTTTATCCATCAGCGTACCACTCTGTAACATTCTTGTTCAGAGAGAGATAGACACTTTCGAAAAAGCAAAAGATTATTTCAGGCCGCAACTTTCACAACTACATGACCCCTTTTTAATGAAGGACATGAATAAAGCAGTAGAAAGGATTTTGTCCGCAATCAAAAACAAACAAAAGATTCTTGTATATGGAGACTACGACGTAGATGGTACCACTTCTGTGGCTATCATGTATCGTTTCTTAAAAAAAATATATACTGATAAAAAAATTGATTTTTATATTCCTCACCGGTACAAAGAAGGTTACGGCGTAAGTAAGATGGGAATTGATTTTGCTAAAAAAAATAATTTCGACTTGATCATTTCACTCGATTGTGGTATTAAATCAGTAGAGCTCATCGGGTACGCATGCACGTTAGGTCTTGACTTCATCGTATGCGACCATCATCTCCCCGACAATGAAATTCCACCTGCGATCGCCATTTTAAATCCGAAACAAAAAGATTGCAAATACCCCTTTAAAGAACTTTGCGGTTGCGGAGTTGGGTTTAAACTGATCACTGCACTTGCACAACGGCTATGCATACCCGAAGACGATTATTTCTGCTATCTCGATCTTGTAGTAACTGCCATTGGCGCAGATATTGTACCCATTACCGGAGAAAACAGAATTCTTGCTTTTTACGGATTGCAGAAATTAAACACATCCCCCTGCGCAGGAATAAAGGCCTTAAAGGAACTGAGCGGAATCCAAAAGAAATATTCCATCAATAACGTTGTGTTTATCATCGCTCCACGCGTGAATGCGGCCGGACGCATGGATGATGCTACCAAAGCCGTGAAGATGTTCATTGAGGATGATTACGCAAAAGCAAAGGAATATGCTGAAATGCTCCATAGTGATAATACAGATAGAAAAGATGCTGATTCTACTATTACTCAGGAAGCCATCACCATGATCTCCAACAACCTTGAAATGCTCTCGAGAAAGACCACAGTAGTATTTCAACCCCACTGGCATAAAGGTGTAGTAGGCATTGTAGCCAGCAGATTGATAGAAAATTATTATCGTCCTACCATCGTTCTTACCTTGAATGAGAATGTAGTGAGTGGAAGTGCCCGCAGTATTCCGGGATTCAATTTATATGAAGCAATTTATGCCTGTCGGGAATATCTACTCGGATACGGCGGCCACTTCGCGGCAGCAGGGATGTCAATGCTTCCGGTAAACCTGGATGCATTCAGCAAAAAATTTGAAGAAGTAGTTTCTTCAACCATTGATCCTAAATTACTAATGCCGGAACTAACCATAAATGCCGCTATCGGCTTTAAAAATATTACTAAAAAGTTCTATAAAATAATGGAGCAGATGGAACCTTACGGGCCCGAAAATCTGCGCCCGATATTCATTACAAAGAAAGTGCACAACACACAATGGTCAAAAGTGGTTAAAGAGCAACACATCCGTTTTGTGGTCAAAAATGAAAACATTACCTTAACCGGGATCGGCTTTAACCTCGCAGAAAAATTTCCACTTCTTGAAAGGAACGAGCCGATAGATATTGTATATACCCTTGATGAGAACGAATGGAATGGAGAGACAACTCTCCAACTAAAAGTTATTGACATCAGGTTATCGAAGAACGACCTTCCTTAAATCACCACAACGAAAAAGAAACTCACAAATACTCAATGCAAACTGATAATTATCTTTACAGTGTTTTTCATTTTTGTATGCAGTAAGCACTTTTTATTTATCATTTTTTATTTATCAAAATGAACGCCCCTTATTACTTAAAATATTTTTATTTCATTGCACGAAACTGGAATATTAAACTGGCAATCTTTACTATCTACTACGAAATAAAAGGAGAAAGGAAGTATCATATCAACACAATCGAAATGAACGATTTCCAGCACGAAAAAATACAGAGTAATCATCTGGCACACGCTTCCATTTACCAGGCAAGTAATTATTATATGATTGAAAAGGCATTTGGATATCTTAAAAAGGAAAACGTCATCAATAACATTATTGATTTTGGGTCGGGCAAAGGGAGAATCATGGTAGTGGCGGCAAACTTTGGTTTCAAAAAAATCACCGGCATTGATTTTTCGGAATCTCTTTGCAGGGAGGCAGAAGCTAATATTGAAAAAATAAAGGCATCTTTTCCTGCCACCTATTTTAAAGTAGTGTGCGGGGATGCCTTTAGCTACGCTCCTGACAATGATGACAACGTTTTCTTTTTCTTTAATCCATTCGACGAGATAATCATGCTGCAGGTTGTAAAAAATATTCTGTATTCTATAAAACAGAATCCAAGGAAAGTATTGATCGTTTACCTGAATCCTTTGTATAAAGAAATATTCTTAAGTGCCGGCTTTGAAGAGGAATATTCTTTCAGGAAAATGGAATACCAGGAGTTCAGTATCTTATCAAAAGATTCAGGAGCCGATTAAACTTCGAAAAATAAATAATTCTCTTCGGAAAGAATCATCATCTCTGCCCCGGTTTAATTTGCAGATTGCTTTTCTGTAAAATCATGACGATTTGCAACAGATACATTCTTTGGAAGAATTTTTGCTACTCTAAAAAACGATAAAAATAATTTTAAACTAAAAATCAAAAAAATGAGTGTAGATAACAAACACCTGGCTGCCATCTTATTAGGAGCCGCCGCTGCTTTCGGAGCATATAAGTACAGTAATATGACCGATGAAGAAAAGCAGAAAATGTCTGACAACCTGAAAGATAAATTCCACAAGTTGAAAAAGGAAGCTGAAAGTTCTGCCGATACAGCAAAAGATTATTTCAATGATTTAAAAACCAAAGCCGGCACCTTATTGAAAGAACATTTCCCTGATGTAGAAAAACAATTTGAAGACTTTTTTAAGGGACCAGGAAATGATATTACCACAAAAGATAATTCAACAACACAGGCATCATAATCGGCTCAATTATCCCACTCATAAGGGATATCCTTAAAATACAAAAGCCATCTTCTCAATGAAGATGGCTTTTAATTATTATTATTTTAATGAAAGATTATATTTCCGTAATTATTCTGCTTTTAGGCGCTCCTTCCATCATCTCAATATTCCTGCTAATGAAAGTTGTAAGTTTATCACCCTTCAAAAGGCCTTGCGAAAGTAAAGCAAGATCGGTAAGGTTGCTCACTAATTTTTCCTGTTGATCCTTATTATCTTCTTTTAAAATATTCCGGTAAATAGGATGATTACCGTTTACCGTTAGCGTTACTTCTTCGGGCATATTTCCATAAAAACTTCCCATTCCACCCCCACCGTTCATTGCCATATCTTTCATCCTTCTCATAAATTCCGGACGTGTAGCAATCACAGGAGCCGATTCGGAAGATAAGCCTTTCACTTCAACCGTGGTATGCAAATCAGGAATCTCTACATGAAATAATTCTTTCAATTTTTCCTGTTCATCCTTACTTAAAACACTCTCATTTGTTTCGTTTTTATCAATCAGATTTTCAGCGATATCAGCATCTACCCTCACAAATTGAGTATCACTCCATTTCATTTCCATATTATTGATGAACGCTGCATCCACCAGTGTTTCAAGTTTAACCACTTTATAATCTTTCTGTTGTGCGGCTTTGATAAAACCATTTTGCTGAACCGGATCAGTAGTGTAGAGCATCACCAATTTTCCGTCTTTATTTTTTTGCAGGCTTTCAGTCGCTTTTCTATATTCATCAAGGGTATAAAATTTTTGTTCCCCTTCTTTGGAGGAAGTCGCTTCTTCGAACAAATTAAATTTATTGGCTTTCTCTAAAAATTTATCGTCGGTGATCATTCCGTATTTTACAAAAAGCCCGAGGCTTTGCCATTTCTCTTCGAAAGCTTTTCTATCTTCTTTAAAAAGTTCCTCTAATTTATCAGCGACTTTTTTGGTGATATAGGAACCGATCTTTTTCACATTTGGATCGCCCTGCAAATAGCTCCTGCTCACATTTAAAGGAATATCCGGACTGTCAATAACTCCATGTAACAACATTAAAAATTCAGGCACAATATCTTTTACTTCATCTGTAACAAATACCTGGTTGCTGTACAATTGTATTTTGTCCTTCTGAACTTCAAAGCTGTTTTTTACTTTAGGGAAATAAAGAATTCCTGTAAGATTAAAAGGATAATCCACATTCAAATGAATCCAGAATAAAGGTGCTTCGCCAAAAGGATACAATTCTTTATAAAAATCATGGTAATCCTTGTCAGTAAGATCAGACGGTTTTTTTGTCCAGGCCGGAGCAGGATTATTAATTTGCTTATCTTCAAAGAAAATAGGGACCGGCAAAAATTTACAGAACTTTTCAAGTATATGACGGATCCTTTCAGGCTCTAAAAATTCTTTACTTTCCTCATTGATATGAAGAACTATATCAGTTCCCCGGTCTTCTTTTTGGGTTTCTTCCAGATTATACTCAGGGCTACCGTCACAATCCCATTTTACCGCTTTTGAATCTTCCTGATAACTTTTTGAAATGATCTCTACTTTATCACTTACCATAAAAGAAGAATAAAAGCCTAATCCAAAGTGCCCGATGATATTGGCTTCATTTTTCCCTTTGTACTTTTCCAAAAACTCTTCTGCACCACTAAACGCTACCTGATTGATATATTTATCCACTTCATCTTCTGTCATTCCTACCCCTTTATCCGAGATAGTCAAGGTCTTCTTATCCTTATCAATCTTCACATGAACATCCGTATTCCCGATATCGCCCTTGACTTCTCCAAGAGAGGATAACGTTTTCAATTTTTGAGTAGCATCTACAGCATTACTCACGAGTTCGCGAATAAAAATCTCGTGATCACTGTAAAGAAATTTTTTAATAATCGGAAAAATGTTCTCCGTTTGTACTCTTATAGTCCCTTTTTGCATAATTATACTTTTTCATCCTGTTGACAAAACAAGTGCCATTTGTCTTTTATGACACGATGACACAAAAAAACCGCCCCTAAAAAAGGAGCGGAATTTCTTTCATTCTTCCGTAAAGAAGGTAAATTACATCGTTTTAGCCATATCAATCATGGTAGAAAGCTCGGCTACCAGCTTGTCATCACTGCCACTAAATCCTACAGATTTAAAACGGATAACACCTTTTTTATCAATCACAAATTTAGTTGGGATACCACTTACTTTAAATTGTTCCACCACTTTACTGTCATTGTCCATCAGTACATGGAAATCATACTTATTGGCAGCGATAAAATCGGCTGCATTTTTTTCTTTCGTATCAGTGGTTTCCCATGTATCAATAAACACAAATTTCACAGCGGGATCATCCTTATATTTTGTTACCATCTTTTGCATTGCAGGAAAAGACGCTTTACACGGCCCACACCAGGTAGCCCAAAAATCAACCACCAAAATTTTATTCTTCAGATCCCGAATATTTACTTTATTGCCTTTAAGATCAACCAGGGTAAAAGCAGGCGCATCGTCACTAAGAACCCCGTTCTTCAATTCTTCTACCATTTTCTGATAACTGTCTTTTTCAAGGGCAGCTATGTAACCATCATAACCTGTTTCGGAATTATGTTTTTTCACATAAGCACGTTTCAGTATTTCCTTTATGTCAGAAGTGGATTTACCGCCCCTTACAAACTGCTCTAACTGTTTCACATATTTCTTTGTTGACTGTGTTTTTTCAGCCAGCAAAGCATACGTATTATTATCATCAGCACTTTTGCCCCCTGCAATCTTTATAGCTGCATCTTCTGCATAAGGAAACCCTTTCTTATAATTCCCTAATTTATAATTGATCATTGCATATGTATCAGCATACATAGCATAAGAATTAGCACGTGATTTATCCCATTGCGTTTCAGTAAGATAGACAGGTTTTTCTCCTGTAGGTTTTTTCCATTCTTTTTTTGCAATGTCCACAGCAGTCGCTGACATCTTTTCAGCTACCTCTAAATCTTTATCCGTCTTTTGTATTTCCCAGGCTGTATTGTTATAAATCCCTGCAAGTGCTATTCCTTTAATATCATATTTCTTAATGGCACTCTGCATTCCGGTCCAGTCCTGTTTATCCTGATAAGCGCTTACTAGGGTACTTTGAAAATAAGATAAAGAGGGTTCCAGATATTTCCAATCGGCATCATCCTTGATATTTGCCGTAATATTATCCAGCATCACACTTTTTTTAGCGATGTCGCTTTCCTTTAAATAATTTTGTATGGTCTCATTTATTTTCCATTTACCATTAGGGAATTTTTCTTTTTTCAGATCGTTGATCAATTTAGATTGCTGTGGCAACTTGGCCATAGAATATAAATTTTGAAGAGTTGTATAATCATTCTCTTCTTTCAGGCCAGATTTTATTTGTGATTCAATCTCTTTTTGAATCATCGCAGGGCCTTCGTCCTTATGCACCTGCGAGTACAACCTAATATAAGAGATCAAATTATTATTTTTCGATTCAGGATTCAATTTGAACTCATCTTCCATTGCCTTTAATGCTTTGTCATTATCGGCTTCCAATCCTGCATTTTCCCCGTAGTATTGATAAAAAAGCGAAAGACTCATGTCTGAACCTTTCTTCAGGTTATCACCATCATAAAGTTGAATCCAATATCCGTTATTGGCATTGTTATCAAAATTTTTACCGGCAGAAAAGCTAAAGAATACAAAGTTATCGGAGGTATCGGTTTTCGCAATCCCGGTATAGCCGTTACCTGTTTTCTTTAAGGTAAGATCATTGGCCGTCTGTCCTTTATTGCCAAGAGTATAAACAATGGCATCCAGCTTTGCTGACGTATTAGTGAGCGTTCCCGCCGGAGTATAATTAATAATAATGGCATCTCCGGGATGTGGCTTTTCGGGTGAAAATGTGAAATTTTTCTGTCCAAACGTTTGTATGACACAAAATAGAAGTGCCGGCAATAGAAGCTTTTTTATGCACATGATAAATTATTTTAGAGGTTAAAATTACAAAAAAATGACAAAATGAAAACTAAAAAATTAGTTTAAATTAAATCATACAATATTTACTTCTCTCTCAATCTCAATTCCGAATTTTTCTTCTACAGATATTTTTATTTCCTCGCTCAAATCATAAATTTCTTTCCCGGTCGCATTTCCATAATTGACCAAAACAAGCGCCTGCTTTTCATAACAACCGACATCTCCCTTTCTAAACCCTTTCCAACCACATTGCTCGATCAGCCATCCGGCGGGAATTTTAAAATGATCTTCATCTATCTTATAAAAGGGGATGTTCGACACAGGTGAATCAAGCCCTGCTAATTCCCTCTTTCGTATTTCTTCCAGTCCCTGTTTTTCGATAATCGGATTTTTAAAGAAGCTTCCAGCATTCCCGATCACTTCAGGATCGGGCAACTTAGACGTACGAATATGAATTACTGCATCAGATACCGCTCTAACACTTAGTTCCCGGGTATTCATTCTCTGTAATTCACTTTCAATGGCACCATAAGAAATATTAAATAACGGTTTCTTCCTAAGGCGATAGGTAACATTCAAAATAGCAAACTGGTCTTTATATTTTTTTTTGAAAATGCTTTCACGATAACCAAACTCGCAATCTTCTGCCGAAAACTTTCGGATTATTTTATCATAAAGATCAAAAGCTTCCAATTCAAAGAAAACGTCTTTTATCTCAACTCCGTACGCACCGATATTCTGCATGGGTGAGGCGCCCACATTTCCAGGAATCAATGAGAGGTTCTCAACACCTCCGTAATTATTCTTCACACAATCCATTACAAAATGGTGCCATATTACTCCCGCACCTACTCTCACATACACAAATTCTTCGTCATCATGTACAATATGAATTCCACCAATCTCATTTTTCAATATTAAACCATTGTAATTTTCCGTAAAAAGGATATTACTTCCGCCGCCAAGGATTATATTTGAATAAATATTTTTTTTACTTTTAAGGAATTCTTCCAGCTCATTTGTGGAAGAGAATGTTGCAAAATATTTTGCAATCGCTGCTATTCCGAATGTATTATATTTTTTGAGTGAATAATTTTGATAAACTTGCATAAATTAAAAATTACCGGCAAAATACCAAAATATGAATGAATTAACGGCAGTTGTTATTGGAGCTACAGGATTAACGGGCAATTTGGTAATGGAAGAGTTGTTAAAGGATAGTAGTTTTAAAACCATACGTGCATTGGTAAGGAGAAAATCGGGTACCACTCATCCAAAACTGCAACAGAAAATCGTGGACTTTAATAATATAGATGATTATACAAAAAATTTCGGCGAGGGCGACATCATTTTCTGTTGTGTAGGAACTACTCAAAAAAAAGTAAACGGAGACAAGAACGCTTATACAAAGATTGATTTCGACATCCCTGTAAACGCTGCAAGGATTGGTATTGTTAAAGGATTTAAAAAATTTCAAATTGTATCAGCAATCGGTGCCAATGAGAATGCATCTAATTTCTATTTGAGTTTAAAAGGGAAAACGGAAAACACTTTGAAGCTATTCCCTTTTGAAAGCATTGGCATTTTCAGGCCATCCATATTAAACGGAAACAGGGTAGAAAGCCGTACCGGCGAAAAGATTGCACAAATAGCCATGGAATTGTTCTCATTTTTGCTTTTGGGGCCTCTAAAAAAATACAAAGCGATAGGAGCAAATAATGTAGCAAAAGCGATGGTTCATGAAAGTAAAATGAAAAAGAAAGGGGTGCATTATTATACATACCAGGAAATGATGGATCTCGCCCACATCTAATAAGGATCCACATCTGCAATTACCATCACACTTCTGAATCTTTTTTCAGATTTTAAAAGATTGATATGATTCAGAATAACTTTTTTTTGAATCTGAAGTTGGGTTGCATCTTGTTGCAGTTTTATTAATATCTCCATCAGGTAGCGGTTTCTGATCCTGTTCACAATTGGCGCTGCAGGCCCTGTAAGATTTTCAAAATCTTTTTTTAAGGAATCTCCCAAAGTATCTGCTGCTTCCTGCACAACCTCTTTATTTGTGTGTTTTAAAATGATCCGTACCAGCCTGCTGAATGGTGGATAAAAGAATTGCTTCCGCATGGCCATTTCAGCTTCATAAAATTTTAAATAATCATGTTCCTGTACAAACGACAATACAGGATGATTGGTTTTAGCCGCTTGTATTAGCACCAGCCCACGCTCCAGCTTGCGGCCCGCTCTTCCGCTCACTTGTTCCATTAGCTGAAAAGCCCTTTCATTTACCCTGAAATCCGCAAAACTTAATAATCCGTCAGCGTCAAGAACGCCCACCAAACTCACGCTTTCAAAATCCAGCCCTTTCACTACCATTTGTGTTCCGGCCAGAATATCAATGCGGTGTTCCTCGAACAATTTGATTAAAGTATCATGTGCATTTTTTCCTTTCACCGCATCTACATCCATACGTGCTATTCTGTTGTGGGGGAAATCTTCTGTAAGCTCTTCTTCAATTTTTTCTGTTCCAAAATTTTTTTCCATCCAGTTCACACTTCCACAGGCAGGACATGATACCAGCTTTGGATACGTATTTCCGCAATAATGGCAATGTAATTTATTGGAATATTTATGCAGCGTTAAGGTAACAGAACAATTTTCACAATGAGGTATAAACCCACAGGTGCCGCAAATTAAAAAGGGAGCATAACCACGCCGGTTTTGAAAAAGGATCACCTGCTTATTTTTCTGCAAAGCTGTTTCAATCTCCGCTTTCAACTGAGGAGAGATCATTACTTTCCCTTTCTTTGAAGCAGCTACTGTTTTAGTGTCTATTATTTTTATCTCGGGCAATTGTGTGCCACCATATCTCTCGGTTAGTGTTACCAGCCCGTATTTATTTTTACGGGCATTGGAATAGCTTTCCAGAGATGGAGTAGCTGTACCCAGTAAAACTTTCGCACCAAAAAGAGATGCATAAAAAATTGCGGCATCACGCGCATTGTAGCGGGGCGCAGGTTCCTGTTGCTTAAAAGAAGAATCATGTTCCTCATCAATCACAATGAATCCCAGGTCCTTAAAAGGCAGGAATAAAGCGCTTCTTGCACCGAGAATTATTTTCAATTCACCGGTTTTTATTTTATTCCATATCTCTATTCTTTCATTATCATTAAATTTTGAATGATAAATAGCAATGTTTCCACCGAAGTAAAATCGTAGCCTCCGTATGATCTGTGCTGTGAGTGTTATCTCGGGAAGAAGATACAAAACCTGTTTCCCTCCTGCCACAGCCTTTTCTATTTGCTTAATATACAATTGCGTTTTACCACTGCCGGTAACACCGTGGAGAAGGCAGACTTCCTTACTCTTAAAAACATTCTCAATCTCTTTGAGTGCTGTTTTTTGCGAATCATTTAATTCAAAATTCACTTCCATCTTTTTGGGAAGGGAACGAATACGATCTATACTTCTTCTCTCGACAAAAAGAATATTCTTATCTGTCAATCCTTTTAACTGAGCGGCAGTAGCTCCCGATTTTTTCAGAAGCTGCGTTTGCGAAACTTCTCCTTCCGTTTTTGAAAGGTGCAAAAAGCTAAGAAGTAATTCCAATTGCTTCGGTGCTCTTCCTAATCCTGTACCAGCCGGACCGTCCATCAACTGACTCATCTTCTCATCTGACGAATACTCGGGATTCAATAAAAGAAAATTTTCTTTCTTTTCCTTATATTTTTCAGAAAAAGATTCCCATACAAAACACACTTTCTTTTCTATTAATCTTTTTATAAGGGGATATACATGAACGATACTCACGATCTGCTGAACTTCCGTGATCTTTAATTCTTTCTTAATAAGCAATGCCTCGGCCAGCAGATATTCTTCATCATCCAGGCCGGAGAAATCTTCCCCGTATTCTTCATTGTAAATAATGATCGTTTCACTACTCAATTTCAAATGAGTAGGCAAAGCCGCTGCCATCACCTCGCCTTCACTACACATATAATACTCACTGATCCACTTCCACAATTGTAATTGTTTGGGATAAACTACCGGCTCATCATCTATGACATTCAGAATTTCTTTGGTCTCATATACTGGTTTTGTGTTACCGATTGATTTTATAATTCCTGCATATTTCTTATTTTTTCCGAAAATCACTTCCGCACGGCAACCGGTCTGTACTTTTTTAATAAATTTTTCAGGAACAGAATAAGTATAAGTTTTAGGAATGGCCAAAGGCAAAATAACTTCCACCCACGCCGATGAAGACGGGATTCTCTCATTAAATAAATTTTGCCCTTCGGGATTTGCTATAATCATTCATGCAAATATATTGAGAGTGGATGGATAAGGAGAGCATCCTTATCACCGGATTCCACTTTTCTCTCATTCTTCATTTTTTTCAATCCATCTTACCTCATATCTTATCAACGCCTCTTCCATTTGTTTAAATATCTTTTCTCTGAGCGCAGGCATATCTTCCATCGTAAGCCCCTCCGTGGAAGTTTGCGCAAGATATACGCTACGGCATCTCCCAGGGTTCATAGAAAAAATGCTACCATAATTCAAACGGCTGTATGTATCTAAGAACAAAATCGGGCGAATGGGCTTTTGCGTTTCAATGGCAATCTTAAAAGCGCCGCTATAAAAACTTTTCAGCGGTTGGTGGGTCATATTGAAAGTACCTTCAGGACAAATAAAAACAGAGATTCTTTGATGAACAAATTCAATCAGTTTCTCCACACTCTTAGCACGTGCTTCGGGGCTGTCGCGATAAACCGACACAGAACCTCTTTTATATATAGAACCAAAAACCGGAATCTTATTGAATTCGGCTTTCCCAAGAATTCGGATGTGTTGCCCCCGTATTACTTTCATCATCATCGGAATATCAAGATAAGAAATATGGTTACTTACAAAAATATATTCCTTGCTCTTATCATGAGGTTCTTCATAAATGTTCCAGTGCCTCATGGCTGTGAGAAAGAAAAAAGCATCTGCCCAAAAACGGGCTATTTTATAAATAAGGTTGCCGCCTTTGACCGGTTTTTCACAGAAAGCCACTATAAAAAGAGGTAATAAAAAGAACATCAGTGCCAGAAAAATTAAAAATCCGTAGATGCTAAAACAAAATCTGAAGACCTTCCGGGGTATATTCATTTCGGTAAATTGGGTAAATAAAAGTAAAACAGTGCGATCTGTACCATAAAAATCATCTGTTTTACACATTGTATCACAATGATTTAGGTAAAAAAAGCAAAAATGCGTTTTTTTAATGATTTTAGTATCATAAATTATTCTAAATTCCCTTACATTTGCACTCCAAAAAAATTGGAAAAGTATGTTTGCTATAGTAAAAATCGCCGGTCAGCAATTTAAAGTTACTCCGGGTCAAAGTTTATATGTACCACATCTTGCTGGAAAGCAGGGTGATGAAGTAGAATTTTCTGAAGTGCTTTTGCACGACAATGATGGAAAAGTTTCTATCGGCGGCGATGTAAAAGTAAAAGCAGAAATCGTGAATGAATTGGTTAAGGGCGATAAGGTAATCGCTTTTAAAATGAAAAAAAGGAAAGGTTTCAGAAAAAAACATGGTCATCGTACTCAATACACTCATATAAAAGTAACAGGTATTGCATAAGCATACTTTGCTAAAAATATGAAATGAGAAAATCATTTCTTCATTTCAAAAAATGATCACTTTTTAATTTAAAGAATATGGCACATAAAAAAGGTGAAGGCTCCGTAAAAAACGGACGTGATTCACAAAGCAAAAGATTGGGTGTAAAAATTTTCGGTGGCCAGGCTGCCACTTCAGGAAATATTATTCTTCGCCAGCGCGGAACAGTTTACCATCCAGGTAAAAATGTAGGCCTTGGAAAAGACTTCACCATCTTCGCAACTTCTGATGGAGTAGTTGAATTTAGAAAGAGTAAAGGCGATAAAACAATCGTTTCTGTAAATGCTCTTGCACCCACTGCATAAAAAAATTTTTAAATAAGTTTTGATAGTTAACAAATTGTTTTTATTTTTAGTTTTTATTTACTAACAATTAAATTCTAAAAACATGGCAACTGCAAAAAAAGCCGCTAAGAAAGCTGCTCCTAAAAAAGCTGCAAAAAAAGCCGCTCCTAAAAAAGCTGCAAAAAAAGCCGCTCCTAAAAAAGCCGCTAAGAAAGCTGTAAAAAAAGCCGCTCCTAAAAAAGCTGCTAAGAAAGCTGCAAAGAAAAAGTAATTACTGTTTTTCTTTAAGAAATAAGCTTAAGTCCCGGAAGTTCCGGGACTTTTTTTTTATATCAATTCAACATAACTCAATACTATAAAGGTTTCCGTAATAATTTAAAAAAAATCATTTCTACTTATATTTTTCTAAAAATTCATACGCTACCGTCATGAACAACAAAGAAATAGCCAACCAATTTTCATTGCTTTCCAGTTTAATGGACATACACGGAGAGAATAGTTTTCGCACTAAAACTTACTCAATTGCAGCTTACAAAATAAGCAAACTAACGGTTGACCTGTATACGCTTTCTGAAGAAAATGTTTTCAAAATCAATGGAATAGGAGAAGCAATTGGAAAAAAAATTCTTGGAATTTTATCAACCGGAAAAATGAAAATCCTTGAAGATTTGATTTTAAAAACGCCGGAAGGCATTTTGGAAATGTTAAATATTAAGGGAATCGGCCCTAAAAAAATTGCATTGATCTGGAAAGAAATGGGAATAGAAAGCATCGGCGAGTTGCTATATGCCTGCAATGAAAACCGGCTGATGTTGTACAAAGGCTTTGGAAAAAAAACACAGGATAATGTAACAGAGTCTATTGAATTTTATTTGAGTAGAAAAGGAAGTTTTTTATTTGCACAGGCAGAACGAACCGCCGTCAACCTCCTCACCTTTCTGCAACAATTATTTTCTTCAGAAGAAATAAAAATTACCGGAGATTTTTCACGCCATGCTGAAACGGTAGATACACTTGAATATGTCATTCCTACTTCGGATCAAACAATTACAGAGAAGATGACGGGACTAAATGATTTCGATTTTTTGGAAAAGAATAGTGACCACCTCTTATACAAACACAACAGCGGAATAAAAATCAAATTATACCACACTCCTCAGGCAGCACTATCTAAAAAGGTTTTTGAAACTACCGGGTCTGCCGAATTCACAACTGCATTTAAAAATGATTATCCAGCTATTGATTTTCAGAAAGCCGGAAACGATCAGGGTATTTTTGATCAGGCGGGGATACAATACATCCCGCCCTTCCTTCGGGAAAACAAAGCTATTATTTCACTGGCAGCAGAAAATAAAATCCCGGAAGTAATACAGCCGGGCGACATCAAAGGTATTATTCACAGCCACAGTAAATGGAGTGACGGAATCAACACCTTGGAAGAACTTGCTGCAGCCTGCATAAAAAGCGGAAAAGAATATCTGGTAATCAGCGATCACAGTAAATCGGCTGCATATGCCAACGGCCTCACAGAAGACCGGATACAAGCGCAGCATGAACTGATAGAAAAGCTCAATAAAACTTTAAGCCCTTTCAAAATTTTCAAAAGTATTGAAAGCGATATTCTCAACGATGGCAACCTCGATTACAGTAACTCCATCCTTTCCACCTTCGATCTTGTGATTGCCTCTGTACATTCCAATCTAAAAATGAATGAAGAGAAAGCCATGATGCGATTACTCAAAGCAATTGAAAATCCTTATACCACCATCCTCGGGCACATGACCGGAAGGTTGCTATTAAGCAGAAAAGGATTCCCGGTAAATCATACAAAAATAATTGATGCCTGTGCGGCGAATCATGTAGTTATAGAAATCAATGCTCATCCCCGCAGGCTTGATATGAGATGGCAATGGATTGATTATGCCCTCTCTAAAAATATATTGCTTTCTATAGACCCGGATGCACACTCAATTCCTGAATTTGAAAATACCAGGTACGGAGTACTCGTAGCGCAGAAAGGAATGGCTACTTCAAAAGATAATTTGAGCAGCTTTAGTTTAAAAGAATTTGAAGACTTCCTCTCTTCGAATCATTAGTATCAACATTACAGATCGCAAGCTATTCTTTTTATTCATCCATAGAAGCCTGTTTCAATACTGGTATCTCCACATAAAAAATCGTCCATTCCCCTTCTTTTGTCTCGAACCATATTTTGCCATTCAGCTTTTCAACAATCCCTTTACACATCGCAAGTCCCAGGCCAGTTCCTGAGCTCTTGGTGGTGAAGTTGGGTGTAAATATTTTGTTGATCATAGCCGCCTGAATCCCATTCCCATTGTCTTTAACCGAGATCAGGACTTTATGATCATTCAATTCACTTTTTATATTGATCACTACCTGTCTGTAATCAGGAACGGATTGTACTGCATTCTGAAGAAGATTGGTAAACAATCTGTTGATCTGCGTTTTATCAGCTTCAATCAATATTTCTCCGGGGTGTAAATCAGCATCAATGCGTATCTCATCATTTGTAGAATAAAGGGTGATGGAATTTTCAAGCATCTGATTGATATTAAAAATCTGATTTTTGGTATTACCGATCTTCGCAAACTGCGCAAAATCGCCGGCAATCTGTGAAAGATGTTCTATCTGTTCCAGCAAGATCCCCGCTACATACAGTGATATATTTTTTACATCAGGAGAATTATTATCAATTGCCATCTGCAGGTATTGCAAATTCAATTTCATAGGTGTAAGAGGATTCTTAATCTCATGCGCCACTTGCCTTGCCATTTCTCTCCATGCTCCCTCTCTTTCACTTTTAGCAAGCATTTCAGCACTTATATCCAGTTTCTTCACCATCTTATTATACTCTTGAACCAGCGTGCCGATCTCGTCCCTCCTTTTCCATACGATTTCTTCATTGCCCGTTTCAAGATTGATCTTCTTCATCTTATCGCTGATAAGTGAAAACGAACGGGTGATACGATTAGTAACAAACAGCGCAATGATTCCCGCAAGTAAAAAGATAAATGCATTCAGGTTAATAATGGTAACAAGAAAATTGGATATCTCATCCTGCAGCTTATTCTGCGAATCAAAATAAGTAATATTGAGGTACGCATATTCTCTCCCGCTCTCGTTTCTAACGGGCAGGTAATTACTCAGATATTTCAGGCTGCCAATCTTTTGTTCCTGAAAAAACTGTACATCTCTTAATTTATTCAAATGATAAAAAGCGATCGGATCCATTTTATCACTCACAATCCCTTCATCATAAGGAAGCGGTAAGGAAGACACTTTTAAATTACCCTTTAAATCATAAAGATTGATATCAGCTGCATGAATATCAGAAACCTTGTTAATGATTCCTTCCAGTTTTTCATGCGGCACGCTATCAAAATCCATCACTCCATAATTGTCCACAGGAAGTGTATCAATGGTATTGCGCAATTCATTTTCCATTACATGAATGGTGCGGCTCAACTGCTCACGATTGTTACTATGGTAGCGGCTTATAAAAAACAAGATCGTCGTAACACCGATAATGATAAACGAAAAAATACTAATAAGAATAATGATCCCATGTACCTGATTGCGAATGGTCATCTGAAAAATAGACCTGAAGTCTGTCTTGGCCTTTCGCTCTGACAGGATCTGATTTGCCAGATTGAAAAAGATGGCAATTAACAAAAATGAACAAAATAAATAAGCAAACAAAGTGATGGATTCTATAAAAAAACGGTCTTGACGGGCGATCACAATTACTTTATCCGCATTGGCTCTGTACCACAACTCCTCGTAACCATTTTTCTGAACCGTTCTGAATTCATTGTAAGTAAAATCTCCATTATCAATTTCGGTTGTAAAAGGATAATCATTATAACTACTGCTTAGCTTATCATTATTATAAACGGCAAATGCATACACAGGTGAACTTTCAATCGAATTATTATTTCCTTTTGAAAACAGTTCAGGATACAAAGCATCACTTTTATACCTTTTCGGTTTTGAAATGATATACACATATCCTTGTGTATCACCGGCTGTATCCTTAATTTCTTTTTTACTGATATAGTTAAACCGGTCATACGATACATCGTAATAATAGAGGTCAGGAATATCGGTAGGCTTCCCCTGTGTTTGAATGATCGCATTTAGAGAATTAAAAGTAGTAGAGTCCTCGTTATACAACGAAAACCCCATAGCATTGAATGTGTATATCTTGGTATCGTATTTATTGAGATAGCCTGAGAAGTTCTCATTAATAAGGCTATCTTTTAAAAATTTATTTTGATATTGATTTTTAAATCTATAAAAAATACCGGAGAGGTAATCATTACCGAAATCTTTAAGAATGATATTTACAATGACAGGACCCGATGGATCTGCTTTATTGGCAAGGTTCTCAGCAAAATGTTTTCTTTCGTTCAGTTCTTTCACCCTATTTTGCAAAACAATCACAGCAGTGATAGAAACAGAGAAAAAGAAAATCCAAAAAACAAATTTAGACGATACCAGATTATAAGCATGAAGCAAAAGGGATTTAAAATTCAGAAGAAAAACAAATAACAAAAGCCATAAAAGTAGTGCCAATCTATAACTCACCTGATGGGAATGCAAATTGAAAGTCAATATAAAGAGGCCGGCAATGGTAATCGTGAGATACTTCAAATATCTTTTATTCCTTATAAAAACATTAAACGGCTGAAGCAACATTTGAAGTAGGAAAAAATAGCCTGCAGCCAGACAGCACAAAACGATAAAGCCGATAACGCTATATATATTTAATGTAAAAAAATTAATGACATCAAATGAAATTTGTGAATCTGCTACAAGGCTCTGAACAACATAGCCGCCTATGAGTGTGATAAGCACCATCACAACAGCAATAAAAATAATTGCCATATACCTGTAGAATTCCCTTTTGAATTGGATCTTCGAAAAATTATAGCTGAAGTGGATCCTTATAAATAAGATGATCCAGATAAATAACAATGAATTGATAAATAAATCGCCGAGAGACCGCAGTATAAAATTAGAACCATACACCGAGGGGTCAAACAATTCCAGTTGCTTAAAATTGAGCGGTATCGGAAAACGGTAGCTCAACATTCTTAAAAGGACCACCGGAACGAGCAGTACCATTATCCCAATCAGGAAACCCCTTTTCTCAATATAATAATTGGCAAGTTTATGAATGAAAAATAAAACCAGCAAAGAAGCCAGAATACGCAGCCACATGGCAAGCAGGTTATCATGGTCTTTCGGGTTTTTGAGTTGATGAAGATAGAAAAGCGGTTCCCCCTGTTCATTGCTTATAACATGCCGGGTAGGCGAAACGCTGATATCATACGTTTTACTGATATTTTTCTCCGCTATAAAAGAATTTTGCAGATATTTATTTTCTATGTAGTAATTCCATTTTACAGGAATAAGGAAAACCATTTTATAATAGGTGCCGGACGAACTGTGAAAGGTCCGCTTATTGATCACATACCACCCGTTGGACAACTTGTTAAAACTAACTCCATCATTCGCACTCAGCAAAGATGCATCAGGCTCCACCACTTGTGTATTCCAAAAGACAGGGGTCAAATTCCCTTCTTTTGCTATTTTATAAAAAAATATAAAATAGCTCTTATCAACCATATCCTTTATTTCGCTTTCACTATACTTTCCTTCTGCAATATTATTGATCAAAGCAGAATCCATGCAAAAGGCATTGATCTTTCTTTGGCTTTTATTGATTTCTTTTTGAATTACTTTTTGCGCCGTATTGGAAGTAGAACTTCCGCTCCAGTAATTGTTAATAATAAATGCAAAGGTCAGCAGCCACGCCGCCGTTATCAGCAGGAAGGAATTCCTTTTAAAAAAATTATCGTCATTAATGAGATTCAAAGGCTGCGGTTTTGTTTTTTTATTTCATTCCAGATGGCATCCATCTCGGTTAAGGTCATATTGCTTAAATTCATTCCTCTCTTTTGCACTTCTTCTTCCATAAGCGTAAAGCGCCTGATGAATTTTTTATTAGTAAGCTCCAGCGCATTCTCCGCATCTACTTTTAAAAACCGTACATAGTTGATAACCGAGAAAAAAAGATCGCCGGCTTCCTCTTCTATGTGTTCCGCACCACCCAAATCCACGGCTTCAAGTAATTCAGCTTTTTCTTCTTCTACTTTTTCCCAGACCTGCTCTTTGGTCGCCCACTCAAAACCTACCTGCTTTGCTTTCTCCTGTATGCGCATAGCTTTTACCATGGCTGGCAATGATTTGGGAACACCACTCAAAACCGATTTTTTCCCTTCACTCAGTTTTATCTGTTCCCAGTTCCTCTTTACATCTTCTTCATTTTCCACTTTCACATTTCCATAAATATGCGGATGCCTTTTTATCAGCTTATCACAAATACCATCTATCACTCCCTGTAAGGTAAATTTATTTTCTTCAAGCCCTATCTTAGCATAGAAAATAATATGTAACAAGAGATCGCCCAATTCCTCTTTCATTCCGTTCCAGTCTTTATTGGTAATCGCATCTGCAAGTTCGTAGGTTTCTTCAATAGTTTGCTGGCGCAACGTGTGAATAGTTTGTTTTTTATCCCACGGACACTTTACACGCAATTCGTCCATGATGTTTATCAGCTTGCTGAAATCGGTAGGTTGAGTCATTGTTATAATTTAAACCTGAAAAACGGATATGAATCCAAAAACAATAAATAAAAATATGATCAAAAAGGAGAATGAAAATAGAAATAAAAAATACTTTAAAATGGTTTTGCCCCTGCGCTGCTGATAAAAATTGCGTAAGGCTTTATATAAATAAAAAAAGATAAGTAGCGAAATCAAGCCATTGATATAGCCCATCCATTCCCATACAAGCCAATCTCTTAGTTTCGAAATGAACATTGCTATCAGCATGGTTATAAAGACAAAAATATAAAAGTGAATGGTAAAAATTGCATGGCTTACATAATAAAACTTCTTTCGGCGTATATAAAGTAGCTTTAAAAAAAGAGCTACAAAAGGGAGCGAAATAAATAGTATCTGTGGAAAGTGGTGCATGAAACTCTTGATAAAATCTCCAACAAACTTTTCCTTTTGATTCTCATATCTCTGATTAATATCAATCTCCCTGTAAGTGATAGACCGCATGAGCCAACCATCTTTTACTTTACCGGTAGCCAATACTGAATCGTATTGTGCCCTGCTTTTATAGTTCGCCACTCCCTTACTATCAAAAACACCCAATACAGGAAGTCTCTTCACACTATCTCTGTAATTTTTGAATTCGGCCCGGCTCATGGGTTTCCCATGATTCAATGACTTTGTAAGATTATTAAAATCTTTCACAGGCATAGAGTCAATCATTTGATCCGTCTCACTATCAAAGGTAAATTTTATCCTCTTCGACTCCGAGACATCAAAATGATATAAAGAAAAAAAAACAAGAAAAAAGATAAACGAAGTGAAAAGATACATCCGTACCGGGTTCAAATACCTCATCCTTCTACCATTCATGTATTCTCTCGGCAGATAGCCAGGCCTGAACAAAAGATCTTTTAAAGTAACGAAAAATTTACCATCAAAATGAGTGATATCATTAAAGAAATGAACCACAAAATGAGCTACCGATTCTTTAGGCTCAATATTTTCCTGCCCGCAAAGATGGCAATACCTGCCAATGACTTCAGCTCCGCAGTTAAGACAATTCTTTTCTTTTCTTTGGTGAACATGAGACATAAAAATGAGTAATTAATTTTTATAATTTCCGGTTAAAAATAACAAACAAACCCTTCATCAGGGATTAATGAATTATTTTACACTGCTTTTATGTTTTTATAACTAAATCTCTTATTCAAAAAATGATTAAATATATCTTACGAATCGTTTGCTTTTCTTTCATAGCTATCTGCTTCAACCACTCCGGAGCCCATGCCCAATATTATTATAAAGATATAATGAGTAATCAAAAACTGAATAATGAATTTTCTATTTTAAAAAACGCACATATAAAACTCATAAAAATAACAAGTTTTGATGAAAACGATCAGCCGAGCGAGGGGTTCTTCTGTGAAAAAAAAATCAATAAGAATTTTGCCCAATCGGAAATGCTTTCTAAATCCAACATAACAGGTCAGTCTCTTTTGGTGACCGATTACAATTCCGCAGGAAAAATCAACAGAGCGACTACCTCTACTCCCAACACCACCAATACCGTGGAATTTGAATATGACACTGTGGGCAATCTTTCTTTGATACGTACTAAAACCATTGCAGACGGCGACAGCACAGGTATTACCGAAACGCACGAATACTTCTATGATGAGAAGAATAATCCTGTAAAGATGCTTCGTAAAAAAAATAATATTCTGATCTCCACAATCTCTTTTTTATCTGACGACAAAGGAAATATCGTTGAAGAAAACCCGGTGGGGAACACTACCGACAAAAAATATTATTACTATTATGACGACAGCAACCACCTTACCGATGTAGTACACTATAATATAATCGCCAAGAGGCTATTGCCCGATTACATGTTTGAATACAACACCAATAGCAAAGAACCCACACAAATGATCTCTGTAGATGAGACCGGCAGAAACTACTTTATATGGAGGTATGCTTATGATGACAAGAAACTTCCTGAAATACAAAAATGTTATTCTAAAGAAAAGAAGCTATTGGGAACTATTCAATTTGAATACCAATAGTTTCCATTACACCATTTGGGAAATGTCAAATAGAATAAGGAAAATGGCCATAAGAACAGTAAGTAGCATCAGTACCCTCACTGTCAGCAAACGCTTCTTAAAACTTCTTGCAGCCAGTATAACTGCTACCACACAACATATAATGGAAATAGCGTGTATTGCATTGATGTTCCTGAGCCATTCAGGAAAATACCCCAGGAAAGTATCCATCTGTTCGCTTGCATTGATACCACTGTAACGAAATCCTATGGAAGACCACATAATAAAGAATATAAGCGCTGGCAGTAAAAAGAGAATAGCCAAAGCCGCTGTTATCTTTCTTGAAACATGAGATTTTGTTGACATTATTTTAACTCTTTGGTTCTCTAAAAGTACTCGAAAAAAAGTATAGTTACAAATCATACTGCCACTTTAAGCATAAGACATCCCCTCTTATTCAGAAAGAGAAGGTTCTTCTCTCCTCTGCTAACAATGATTTAACAAATAAATCTTTCTCTTTTCTTCTTTATTCAAAATCAATTGAAAACACCACAGAAAAATTTGCAATCTCACTTTTAAATTCAGTAAAAACAAGAATGGCATGGTTTTAGACTTTATGTAGATGGCGATCAAAAAACGAATCATCCGGTTCGTATTTTAAAACGCTGATTAATCATTTTAATTTTTATCATTTTATCATTTAAAAACCAATAGACATGAACGAATATACCGATCAGTCTTCTACTGAAAAAAAACCGAAAGATTTTAAAAATCTTTTTATCGGATTATTAATTGCTGCCTTCGTTATTCTCGGAGGGTTCTTTATTTTCGATCACAACAAATCAGGAGAAGCCATCCAAACTCAACAAGCAGCAGTCGCTCAGGTAACTACCGAAAAAAGTAACATACAGGCCAACTTCGACGCTTCACTCGCACGCCTTGATTCTATGCAAAGCGTAAACACCGCTATGGACGCTAAGTTAACGGCCAGTAACAGTGAAATTGCCAAAATGAAAACAGAGATTCGCAGCATTCTCAACAAGAAAAATGCCACTGCTTCAGAACTTTCCAGAGCACGCGGACTGATCGCACAATTGAATGGAAAGATATCTGATATGGAAACACAAATCGCAATGCTTTCTCAGCAAAACGACAGTCTGAAACAAAACGTTGCCGTACTAACCACTGAAAAAGCAACCATATCCCATAACCTTGATTCCACTAATGTAATCAAACAGGACCTCGAGAAAAAAGTAGATATTGCTTCTACCTTGAATGCTTCCAACATCTCCATCACTCCTGTGAAAGTAAGGAACAACGGAAAAGAAAAAGTCTCCACTGTTGCAAAACGTGTTGATAAACTAGTTGTAAGTTTTGATGTAAACAACCGTATTATCCAATCAGGTACTACTGATGTATATGTAGTTGTAATAGGGCCTGACGGAAAAGCCGTAACTACTTCAACCGCTTCCGGTCCAAGTGAAGATACTTTTACTACACGGGATGAAGGCAGCAAGACCTACACCGCAAAATTACCTGTTGACCTGCAATCGGCTCAAACAAAAAATGTTGAATTTGCATTTGCACCAGGCAGTCATTTTCTACAGGGAAGTTACAAAATACAGATCTATCAAAATGGATTCTTGATCGGTGAAAAAACACGCGATCTGAGAAAAGGCGGTCTTTTTAGTTAATGAATTAGATTTTAGATACATACCCAACCAATTCCTTTGAAATCAAAAAGCTACCGGATGTAAAAGTCCCGGTAGCTTTTTCGTGTATGCATGACTGAGAAGTTTCCTATTCTTCTTTAAGAGACAATGTACTTTTCAATCTCGGAACTATACATAAAGGGTGCCCACAAACCTGTTAATTATTCCTTAGTAGAATTCATCCTTCGTAATAAAATCCAATTCTGATTATTTGAGATTATTTACCTTACAGGCTATTCCATTATAAACAGGTATTTCAAATGAAAAAATATTTTCTCACAGGAAGCCTCACCATATTATCCATTCTATTCTTTTTCAAACCTTCCCGTGCACAATTCAATCCTTCTACTATCCCTAACTATGAATTACTAAAAGGGTATGTGAAAGATATTTCAGGCGAAACTATTTCTTACCATTCTTTTCATCCTTACGCTACTGAAGCATTACTTACGAGAGTTACCGATGGCAATAAGTCCATTGAGTGGGAAACGGAACCCATTCCTGAGAACTATAAAAATAATAATGCCTATTTCTCATGGATAGCAGGATATTCCAGCGGCACCAGCAGTGCAGACAGGCATTTTGAGCTTTATATAAATAATGAAAAAGTACTTGCGTTCACTACCATCGCAAAAGAAGTAGTAAAATCATGGTCAGTAAAAGGCTTGAATGGTGTGGAATTATTTTTTCAGCAAAAATCAGCAGATAATGTAAAAGATATTTATGGGAATATGTATTTAAAAATTCCGGTTTCTTTTTACAAAAGAGGGAAACCACTTTTACTAAAGGTAACAGGTGAAAAAGCAGAAAGTCAGGACTGGTACATGACCTTCAAATATGAGATGAGTGAAAAGATAAAAATTATAGCGCAACCGGCATTGATCAAAAAAGGGAAAGACACACTACAATTAATTGATGTACAGATTGACCACACCAAACCTTCAGGGAATGTTATTATTTCAACAAACATCAATAAGAAAAAGATCACGCAACCTTTGTTCTTAGGTGTAAATACAATTGAAGTATTGGTTCCAAAAGTATATGCTTTAAAAAACATAGAAGTAAATGTATCTGTTCCTGGGTTACTCACAAAAGATGAATCCCTCCAATTGGAACCCGTAACTTATCGTGAATTTGATTTTATATCTCATTCACACAACGACATCGGTTATTCGGATTTGCAGGATACTGTAGAGCAAAAGCAGATCAGAAACATAAGGGATGCTATGTCGCTCATTAAAAAAACTTCCCGATACCCTGAAGCCGCCCGGTATAAATGGAATATCGAAAGCTTATGGGCGGTGGAAAATTTTATGAACGTAGCGGGGGAAGATGAGAAGAAAAAGTTTGTTCAGGATGTAAAATCAGGGAGTATCGGTTTACCGGCTTCTTACGCCAATCAATTAACAGGTTTGTGTAGTCCTGAAGACCTGATTCACTATACAGAATATTCATTTCAGTTAAACCAATTGTACGGAATCCAATTTAATACGGTAATGATCTCTGATATTCCAGGAGTGAGTTGGGCTATGGTCCCTGCATTGGCAGAGAGAGGAATAAAATATGTTTCAAGCGGGCCTAATTACGTTCCTTCCATTCCGGACCTTGGAGACCGAGTTGGGTATTCGAACAAGGCATGGGGTGATCAACCATTTTATTGGTTATCTCCATCAGGGCAGGAAAAAGTTTTGTTCTGGCAGGCAGCAAAGGGCTATAGCTGGTTTCACAATTTTAATGTGGGCCGCGCAGGAGAAAAGACAAAAAGTAACCTGATGGAATATCTTAGAGAACTGGAATCGGAAAAGTATCCTTATGAAATCGTTCAACTTCGATATACCATCCCTGCAGATAACGGAACTACTGACCCAGACTTGCCAGATTTTGTAAAAAGATGGAATGAAAAATACATTTCCCCAAAAATCATTCTTGCTAATGTGAGTGAGATGATGGAAAGATTTGATAAAAAGTATCGTAACAAAATTCCGGTTTACTCAGGAGATTATTCACCTTATTGGGAAGACGGTGCAGCCTCTACAGCAAAGGAACTGGCAATTACAAAACATAACAGCGAAAGATTGAACCAAACAGAAATTCTGACTTCCATGATTCAACCGAAAAACTCTCCTGATAATTATCGCGAAGAAGATTTTTATAAAGCATGGCGTGATCTAGTCATGTTTGAAGAACATACTTGGGGATCATGGAACAGCATTTCTGATCCAGATAATCCATTTACCATTTCACTATGGAATTACAAAAAGAATTTTGCAACTGATGGTGAAAAGAGTTCCCGGAAATTATTACAAGATATCATTCCTATTCCTTCTGATTTATCAAATCAGACTTACAATGTTTACAATACCAGCTCCTGGAACAGAACAGATTTGGTTTCTCTGTCACAAAAACAAAGTGCAAATACGAATGGAGTCATGGATGCAGACAACAGCTTATGCTCTTCTCAGAGATTATCAGATGGAAGTTTAGTTTTTCTCGCAAAAGATATTCCTACTCTAGGATCAAAAAATTTCAAGCTGGCCACCCAGTCTTCGCCTTTTAAAAGCGATCTAAAGGTTAGTGAGAATACATTAGAAAATGATTATTTAAAAGTTACCATCAATCCTCTAAACGGTTCCATATCAAGCATCATAAGAAAAGACAACAACGAAGAATTAGTGAATAATAAACAGCATGGGCTGAATCAATATTTATACGTTCCCGGAAGGGCCCCATCAAAAGCAGAAAGCGCAAAAAACGTTTCTATCCGTATCAAAGAAAATGGGCCATTAATAGTTTCTTTACTCATTGAATCCAAAGCGCCGGGAACCAAAAAATTGACACAGGAAATACAATTAATAAAAGGATTCAACAGAATAGACCTGATCAATACGGTTGACAAATTAGAGGTACGTGATAAGGAAGCGGTTAATTTTGCCTTCCCATTTAATATTCCTGGTGGTAAAATGAAGATTGATCTGGGAGTTGGAATTCTGGAACCAGAAATTAATCAGTTGGCAGGCTCATGCAAAGATTTTAATTGTGTGCAACGTTGGGTTGATATTTCAAATGATAAAAACGGAATAACATGGACAACTAATGAAGCACCTTTAATTGAAATAGGAGAAATGATCAACGAAGAGCTGGTAAATAACGGATATAAGTTATGGAAAAAGAAAAGCACTTTATCTAACACATTTTATTCTTACGTGATGAATAATTACTGGCATACCAATTTTAAAGCAGACCAGGAAGAAAAAGTCACTTTTCACTATTCCATATTTCCACACAATACCTTTAATGTTGCAGAAGCCATCCGGAAAGGATTGGAAAGAAGTCAGCCATTAATTGTTTCGGCTTCTGCTCCCAATAATCCTGAATTAAAATCTTTGTTTACCATTGAAAATAAAAATATTATTCTCTCAACCATTAAACCTTCAGTTGATAAAAAAGGAATGACCCTCCGGCTATACAATGCAAGTTATCAACCACAGAAACCTGAAATAGAATGGGGTAAATTACAACCGTTAGAAATATACTGGAGTAATGCTAATGAGGAGAAAGGGGATCTTTTCAATCCTGATGCAATCTTGTCTCCATTCGCTTTTAAAACATTGTATCTGCAGTTATAAAAGATTAGAACCATTAAGGAGTTAAGAATAAAAATCTCAATGTTCCTTAAAACTTCATAGTTTACTACACCATTTGATCCCAATGGTTTATCTTTTTCCCTTAATTTCATTCAACTAAAAATATCAAATGAAAAAATTACTTGCTTTCGTTTTAATGTTTACCTCCTTTGCTGTTGCTGCACAAAAAACCGATACCCGTTTACAAAACCAGATCTCCATTTTACTACAAGGTTTCCACGGCGATGTGGGAGTGTATGTTTATGACATGTCAAAAAATAAAATTGCCGCTGTAAACGCCGATACTATTTTCCCTACTGCAAGCATGGTAAAAGTCCCGATACTCATCGGCCTGATGCATAAAATTCACAATGGCGAATTAACTTATCATCAGGATATGCTTTTTACCGATTCAGTACGTTATGCCGAAGGGCAGGAAATACTGGCTTCTTTTAAAGATAGTCAGAAGATCGCCTTGAATGAAGTGATGATGTTGATGATGAGCATGAGTGATAACGGTGCCAGTCTTTGGCTGCAGGGACTTTCTGGCGGTGGTACCCAGATCAATAAATACATGGATAGCCTGGGAATGAAATACACTCGTGTGAACAGCCGCACGCCAGGAAGAAAAGGAAATTATAAGCAATATGGATGGGGGCAAACAACACCAAGAGAGATGGCCACCCTGATGAAACTGATCGTAGAAAATAAAATTATCAATAAACAAATTAGTGAAAGAATGTTGCGGCTCATGAGTCGCCAGTTTTGGGATGAAGACGCCATTTCTCAAATACCCCCCAATGTATTTGTTGCAGATAAAAGCGGTGCTGTTGATCAAACGAGAGATGAAGTATTGTATGTGAATGGAAGCCACCCTTATATTTTTTGCATCTGCACCAAGAATAATAAAGACGCCAGTTGGGAAACTAATAATGAAGCATGGGTGCTTACACGCAAACTATCCGCTTTATTATGGAAATATTTTAATCCAAAATCAAACTGGCAGCCAGACGAATACTTGAAATGATAAAACCCCTAAAAGTATTTTAAAGAGAGAAGGCGCCGAAAGTTTTCAGCGCCTTCTTTTTAACTTAACTATCTTTTTATTCTTTTACAAATTTGACTGTTTTACTTTCTTTAGCGGTAAGGATTTGAACAAAATAGGTTCCTTTGGCCAAAGCTGAAACATTGATATTACGCAGATTAGAAACACTCCCGGTATTGTAGGTACCTCTATAAACCTGTTTACCACACACATCCGTAATTTGCAAAGCAACCTTATTTCCGGAAGGTGTGTTTAATAAAATACTCAATTGATCATGAACAGGATTGGGATATATTCTCAATTCAATATTTGCCCCTTTCAATCTTACACTAAGTACGCCAGAGTATTTGTATTTTCCATCCTTATCTACCATTTGTAACCGATAGAAAAGTACATCCGAATGAGCATCGGCGTACTGAAAATCATTATACCCATATTTTTTTTCAACAGAACTATTTCCTGCTGCATTTATAGTAGCTATCTCAGTAAAATGTACCCCATCATTACTTCTCTGAATTATAAAATGACTACTATTTATTTCAGTAGAAGTAGTCCAATATAGAGCTACAGCCTGCGTTTGTAAAGTTGCTGAAAAATTTAATAACGTAATAGGTAAGGTAGATACCGTAGCATTTATTTTATACAAATCAGTAAATCCATCTACCGGGCTATCTCCATTATCGGCAGTAAAAAATAAATTATTATTAAAGACAAATAAGAAAGTGGGAGAAGAAGCATCACTTCCGGGATTTATATCAAATACCGGGTTAGTACCAGATTTCGTACCATCTGAAAGCCACGGTTCATCGCCGGTAATACCATCATCAGCAGAAAAGTATAGGCCTGATTTAGTATAGAAATAGCTACTACTTACTCCTCCTGCAGTACCACCGATATTTTTTACCATACTTGCTCCTCCAATAGTTCCATCCGTTTTCCATAGCTGAGTCCCATTGGTACCATCATTGGCACTAAAGAATATAAAACCATTATACAAAGCAGTTCTGTCAAAAATATCACCAAGGCCTCCTGCGAGGTCACCATTTAAAATACCATTATAATCAATAACCGGGAAAAGGAAAGGGTTAGACCCGACTCCCGCGTTCGTGTTTATATTTTGCAATATTACAGTTCCTTCAGGAGTTCCATCTGATGTCCAGAGCTCATTACCATCTGTAGCTGTTGTAGCAGAAAAAATAAAATGATTATTAATAATAACCGCATTTGCCAATAAAGGGGTAGAACTATTGGGCACACCACCGGATTGACCCGGATTAATATCCTTGAACATTGCAGCAGTGCTACCATCGGTGCTCCATAGTTCCGACCCGGTAGTAAGGTCGGCTCCATTAAAATAAACTTTATTTTTAAAAGTCAGGAACCCGGTAAATAAAAGACCGGAAAGAGGCGTATTAAATGATTTTATAAGAGAAGTCTTTGTAGTAGTTCCGTCTGTTTGCCACAAATCAAGAGAATTACCAGCGGCTATTACACCAAAGATCACCTTGTTACCCAGACTCGTAAACTGTCCAAATTTTGTTCCTATACCCACACCCGGCGTTATATCTTTAAGCATCTTTGTATTAACACTTGTTCCGTCAGATACCCATAACTCAGTTCCATCAGGCCCATCATTAGCAGTAAAATACATAAGGTCATTATTCGAAAAAAAGGTTATTCCATTGGCAGTATTAAACCCACTAGCTCCATTCGGGTTAATATCCTTAAATAGGGATACGGCACCATCAATACCACTGATTTTATATAGTTCTCTCCCGTAGGTGGCATTCGTTGCTGTAAAATACAGATCATTTTTAAAAAGGAAAAAATCATCAGGAGTCGAACTAGCGCCCCCACTATTTATATCCTGTACAAGAGAGGTACCGACATCTGTACCATCTGTAACCCATAATTCTGATCCATTTGTTTTATCTATTCCTGCGAAATATGCTTTGCTATTCATGAATCCCCCACTACCATTATCATCTACCTTCACTTTAGTAGTGTATTGCCGGGTGTTAGGAGCTGAACCATCACTAATCCATAAAGTACTGTCATTATCGCTGATCAAAAGAATTTTATCACCGATCGGATATCCTGACAGACTGTGATTGTTATCAATTTGGGTAACCTGGGCATTTACTTCAGAAAAAGTAAACGATGCCATCAGTACCATGAAGAGTAGATTTTTTTTCATTTTTTTTGATTTACTTTAAGAAAATGGGGATTACAGATATGTAGATAGTAGTCGGGATTCTAAGGAAAGTGGATTAGAATTTTAGAAAAAGCACAAACCCTTACAGTCTGTATTTTTCTATGATTTATAAAATTAACATAATAAAAATTATTAATAAAATTATGTTTGATCATTTGGATCTTTTTTTATGGCAAATATTTTCCAATCCCTTTTCTCTGAAATACATACTTTGGATTAATAATTGCTTCTTAAGTTAATAGGTGGTTAAAAATTAAAATGTTCCTTAATCTTTCTACTTTTTAATCGTCTTATAGTAAAATAAAATGCCATGAAATATATTTACTACTTTATAGCTTCTGTAATCCTTTATGGGTTTTCTTCCTGTACTACTTCCCGATATTATGCACAGGACGATTACAGCCAGGGCTATTCCCAACAGCCCGCAACTATTGGTTACCAAGACTTTTACAATGATTTAAGCCCTTACGGTAATTGGGTAAATTATCCACAATATGGTTATGTATGGATACCTAATATTTCCGGGTTCAGGCCCTATTATACCAACGGAAATTGGGTTTATACCAATTATGGATGGACATGGGTATCCAGTTATAACTGGGGATGGGCACCCTTTCATTATGGAAGATGGGCGCAAGATAGATTTTATGGATGGATGTGGATCCCAGGCAATGAATGGGCTCCTGCATGGGTTTCATGGAGAGGAGGTGGAGATTATTACGGATGGGCACCTCTTGGCCCTGGTATGAGCATTAATACTTCTTACGGTTCTATTCCTCATGACAGGTGGACATTTGTTCCACGACAATACATTAATAGTCCAAGGATAAATAATTATTATGTAGATCACTCAAGAAATGTCACTATTATTAATAATACTACCATTATAAATAATACAACTATAGTAAATAATAATGGCAATGGAAATAGCAGGCCTTCCTATAACACCGGACCATCAGTAACTGATGTGGAGAACGCTACAAGAAGCAAGATAAGAAGAGTAAATGTAGTTACTTCAGCAAGGCCAGGTGTTGCGGAAGTAAGCAATAACTCTGTAAGAGTTTTCAGGCCTACAGTGCAACAAGAGCCTGCCAATTCTACCAATGCAAGACCTACAAGGGTTACTGACCTTCAGGAAATACAGCAAAGGAATACTACAAATCCTTCCACTTCACCCGTAAGAGCAATTCCTAAAGAGCAAACTCCACAGATTAACCGTAATGAACCACCTGTAAGGAACAACGTTCCTTCTATAAATCCTGAAAGGAATAATACGCCTGTAAGAGTTTTGCCAAATACCCCACAGCCAACGCCTGAAAGGAATATGCCTCAGCAAAATGATAACAGGAATGACCGTCCTGTAATCAATGCTCCGGTAACTCCTCCCGAAAGGAATACTATTCCCATAGTTCCTCGTGAAAGAGACAGAACTCCGGTAGTTAGCCCACAAAGAGATAATGCTCCGGCAACTCCTCCCGAAAGGAATACTACTCCGGCAGTGAGGCCACAGAGAAATGATGCCCCTGTAAGGACCATACCTAATAATACCCCCGTACAACCCGAAAGAACAACGCCCTCTCCTGCACCAAAAGAAAATAGTAACACGGATACAAGGCCGGTAAGAAGATCAACCAATACCCCCAAAGCTTATATAAGCAATGAAACAAAGCCCAATTCTTATCAAAAGAAGGAACAAAATATCGAACGAAAAAATCAGCGGATTGTAAAAGAAAAAAGGGAAATAAGAGTGGTAAGGCCAGCTCAAAGTGTAAGGAGATCTGCAAATAAAACAGAAGAGGAACAGAGGAACTAAAAATAGTATTTCAACCATGAAAAAAGTCCGTATTAAAATAAAAATTTATACAGATTTTTTATATCTGGGACAAAACCAGTATTATCCTGACAGAACCATTTTTGTTCAAGATACCTATATCAAATCGGGACGTGTCTGCCAAGTTCCACCGATCTATATTGGGAGTCCGCTACTAACCAGGTATTCAATATATTTTCTACTTTTTTTCTTTTTAATTTCAGTTTCTCTTTGAACAGCCTCGGACCGCGAAGCAAATGATTCAGTATAAACCAGTTCCCATGGTACATAAGCTTTAGTGGAAGGTACTCCCTTTCCATTGTGCCTCGTTAGTCGCTGCACAATATTCGCACATTGACCGACATAATAGCGGTCAAAATCTTTTGAATATAAAATATAGACGTAGTACATAAAATAGAAAAACCTCAGCAATATTCTTGCTGAGGCTTTGTACCCGGGATCCCGGTAGGATAATCGGGACACGGCCATTGCTGACCATCCCGATATCAAATCGGGACGTGTCTGCCAAGTTCCTCCGATCTATTTTGGGAGTCCACCACTAACCAGATATTCGATATATTTTCTGCTTTTCTTCTTTTTAATTTCAGTTTCCCTTTCAACAGCTTCGGATCGTGAAGCAAATGATTCAGTATAAACTAATTCCCAGGGTACATAAGCTTTAGTGGAAAGCACTGCCTTTCCATTGTGTCTCGTTAGTCGCTGCACAATATTCGCACATTGACCGACATAATAGCGGTCAAAATCTTTTGAATATAAAATATAGATATAGTACATAAAATAGAAAAACCTCAGCAATATTCTTGCTGAGGCTTTGTACCCGGGATGGGAGTTGAACCCACACGGCCATTGCTGACCACAGGATTTTAAGTCCTGCGTGTCTACCAGTTCCACCACCCGGGTAAACATCTTATTTATTTTTATATTTAAAGAACTTCCATTGCTGTCCATCCCGATATTTATCGGGACGTGTTTACCAAGCCTGCCCCGATTTCTTTCGGGGTTCTACCACCCTCGTTAAATCATATCCTTCCAAATATCCATAAACAAAAAAAGCAGATACCACTGCTTTCTTTATTACTATTATGAGCGGAAAACCGGGCTCGAACCGGCCACCTCGACCTTGGCAAGGTCGCGCTCTACCAAATGAGCTATTTCCGCTTTTGAAGCGTTACCATCCCGACAATTATCGGGAGAGCTATTTCCGCAGTTTCATTATAAGAACTTAAAAAGGTTTGCAAAAATAGGGGTTGTTGCCTATGAAGCAAAATTTTATTTATACTGAGGATTATATAGCGTATTGCCCGGAACTTCTACATTCGGTTTTCCTTTGTAACGATGTACATACATGGTATAACAGCCGCCTGCAACCAGCGCAACGAAAATCGCCACCTGACAATAAAACAGGAATCGGGAGGTAGATACCCAGCTACGGGCAATATCTTTTCCCTGGTTATCAATAACTTCTTCTTGTGCCATAATTTATAATTTGCAAGGCAAAAATAACAGAATGATTTGAAATATCATTTTTTGAAGCTGATAATTTCCGAAAATGTTTTCTTTTTCCTGATAAAATACTGCCATACCACGCTTCCATCATACACTCCATCCATTTTTCTTAAATTAGTTTTTGGAAGAGTTTTCTTTTCTTTTCGGGTAAAAATCCATTTCAAAAAATCAATATGCGCGGATACAATGGCACTTATAGTTTTAAAATCCCCCTTTCTCATAGCCTGAAATCCGGAAAGATAATCCAGCAAAATCCGGAAAGGTATTTTCCAACACTTTTCTGAAAGAGGCAAATTCTTTGAAAGCATGATCAGGTTATTTCTAAAATTCAAAAATATTTTTCTCTTATTTCCTTTTTGTAACGTACCGCCTCCCACATGATATACTACCGAAGATGGTTCCGCATAAATTTTGTACCCAGCCCTCTGCATACGCCAGCATAGATCTATTTCTTCCTGGTGTGCAAAAAAATAGTCATCAAATCCTTCCATCTCATGAAACACAGATGAACGTACAAACAACGCTGCTCCGGTTGCCCAGAACACTTCCACCGTATCATCATATTGTCCCGTATCATTTTCACAGCTATCAAATACACGGCCCCTACTGAAGGGATAACCCAACTTGTCAATCCACCCACCACTTGCCCCCGCATACTCAAATTGATCTTTATGACTGAAGGATAAAATCTTCGGCTGGCAGGCTGCAATTTTTTGATCACGCTCCATCAAAGAAATAACAGGAGTTATCCACCCCGGAGAAACTTCTACATCACTGTTCAATAAAATATAGTAATCGGCTGTAACTTGCTTCAGTGCGGTATTATACCCTTTCGCAAAACCTTCATTTACCGAATTAAAAATAAGCTCTATCGAAGGATAATTATTTTCTACAAAAGAAACAGAATCATCGGTAGAAGCATTGTCGGCCACTATTACAGAAAGGTTTTGATAACCGGATGCCAGCACCGACGGAAGAAACTTTTCGAGAAAATGTTTCCCGTTCCAGTTAAGAATTACAACGGCTACTGATGGCGATGATGTCAATGGATTTTTATTAATCAGGTACAAACATAAAAGATTTTAATTTTTCATTCTCTAATATTCAGGATTAGATTTAGATTTGAACTATGTTCAGGCAACTATTCAACATCCGTTCGGGGCTGGCAATCATAGCCGTTGCCATTGTTACAGGTACTATTTTTTATTCCGATTTTTTGTCAAAGAAAATAGAGGTGGAAGAAAGAGAAAAAATAAGCCAGTGGGTGGAAGCCAATAAATTCATTGCCACTGCACCACCCAATATTGACCTTACTCTGGCCAGTGAGATTCAGCAAAAAAACACGGATATTCCTATCATCTGGACCAACGAAAATGATAGTATCATTGACTCCAGAAACCTGGATTCTTTCGAAATAAGATCTTCCAAAAATTATCTTCAGAAAAAATTAAAAGAATTTAAGTCGGCACACCCTCCTATCGTTCTCATACTAAGCAAAGAACCTTACATCGCAGACAGGTATTATTATGGAGATTCCAAACTGTTAATTCAGGTAAGATATTTCCCTATCATACAATTATTGATCGTAGCACTGTTCATTTTTATCACTTTTTATGCTATTTCAGTACGGAATAAATCTACCCAAAACCAGGTGTGGGCTGGCATGGCAAAGGAAACGGCACATCAACTCGGCACCCCTATTTCTTCTTTACAGGGCTGGGTGGAAATGTTGAAAGAACAAGACAAAGAAAGTAGTATCCCAAAAGAAATGGAGAAGGATGTCAATCGCCTGAAGTTAATTAGCGACCGTTTCGGGAAAATAGGAAGTACCCCCCAACTGGAAGAACATGACATCAATGAGCAGGTAGAAAAAATGGTTGCATATATTAAAAGAAGATCCACCGATAAAGTAACTTTCATTCTGGACAGGCCAGAAGGAAAGGTAATCTCAAAAATTTCCGGGCCACTCTTCGACTGGGTTATAGAAAATCTTTTAAAAAATGCATTGGATGCGATAAACGGAAAAGGGACTATCAAAATCAGAATAAAAAACACACCTGATCGTACGATTATAGATATTAGTGATAGCGGAAAGGGAATTAGCAAACAAAATATAGCAAAGGTTTTCAAGCCTGGTTTCAGTACAAAGAAAAGAGGCTGGGGGCTTGGGCTGTCGCTCGCCAAACGAATTATCGAAAAATACCACAAAGGCCAACTGTATGTAAAATCATCTGAAATAGGCAAGGGCACTACATTCAGAATTGTTTTAAATGGATAGATTTTAATTGATTGGTTTTATTAAATTTGCAACCCGTTGCGGAGGTGGCGAAATTGGTAGACGCGCTACTTTGAGGTGGTAGTGCCCGAAAGGGCTTGGGAGTTCGAATCTCCTCTTCCGCACAAATCCTTCACCTAATACTGGTGAAGGATTTTTTATTCCTAAAATTCCCTACCTTAAATCAAAATAATAAGAAAATGTCTTTAATAACCTGTCCAAATTGTAAAAATGAATTTGTAGCGGAAGACGCTATTTCTAAATCTCTTGAAAAAGATTATGAACTAAAATTCGATATGGAAAAGAAAAAGTTATTAAAACAATTTTCTGATCAACAAAAGAATTTAGAAGAACAACAAAAAGAATTTGAGAAAAAGAAGGAAAAAGAAAATCAGTTATTTGCCGAGAGAATGCAGAAAGAAAAACTGAAAATGGAAAATGAAATTCAGGAAAAGTTGAGAAAATCCATCGGTACCGATTTTGAAAATCAATTGAAAATTTTACAACAATCCAATAGCGACAACGAAGAGAAATTAAAATCAGCCCGGCAAAAAGAACTCGAATTTCTAAAAAAGGAAAAAGAATTAAAAACAAAAGCGGAAGAAATGGAAATCGAACTGGAGAAGAAACTCGCCGCTGAAAGATCGCTTTTAACGGAACAAATAAGAAAACAGGAAAAAGAGAAAAATGAAATAAAAGAAACTGCTTATTCCCTGAAATTAAAAGAGCTTGAAAAACAACTGGAAGATCAAAAAAAGCTGGCGGAGGAAATGAAACGAAAAGCTGATCAGGGTTCTATGCAGTTGCAGGGAGAAGTACAGGAAACGGCTTTGGAAGAGATTTTAAGGAATAGTTTTCCTTTTGATGTAATCACAGAAGTAGGGAAAGGAGTACGGGGTGCAGATTGTATTCAACTAGTAAGAAACAACTTTGGACAGGAATGTGGCAAGATTATTTATGAAAGTAAAAGAACAGAAAGTTTTGGTGGCGAATGGATAGAGAAATTTAAAAAAGATATGCGCAATACCGGCGCAGATATCGCTGTACTCGTTACCAAAACAATGCCCAGAGACATGGACTGTTTCGGACCAAAAGATGGAGTATGGATCTGTACTTTTGCTGAGGTAAAGGCGCTCGCCAATGTTCTGCGCGATGGAATTATCCGGGTATATAATTCAACAAAGAATCAGCAAAACAAAGGAGATAAAATGACCCTTCTATATGATTATCTCACCAGCAATGAATTCGGCGAGCAATGGAAAGCCATCCGCGAAGGCTTTGTAGCTATGAAAATGAGTATTATAAAAGAAAGAGATGCCATGGAAAAATTATGGAAAGCACGTGAAAAACAATTAGAAAAAGTATTACTCAATGCTGCTCATGTAAAGGGTTCCATCGAAGGAATCTCAGGAATGGATGCGATAGATTTAAGTTTAATAGACGAACAAAATTTGTTGGAATAATTTCATAATAGAGAAATATGAAAATTGAGAATGGATTCTCTGTTCATTTACCGAGAGAAATTTTACAGATCTTTTTCACCTCTTCAGAGGATAGGGATAAGACTACTCCACAACCCATGCCAGACAAAGCTTTCCAAAAAATCGGAATTCAATTTTTAAATTAACCGTCTCCTCTTTCATAAACCGGGCATCAATAAAACCTTGTTTATTTTCAAAAAATAATTTTTCAATTGACATATTATTTTTAAAACTGAGTTTTCCTCTTCCATACCATTTAAAAATACATTCTTTGGTACTCCAGAAAAGGGTAAGCAATTGATGGCTGACATCCTGATAACTATCCTGAGAGGACAGATAGTTTACATCCGACAAAAGATTAATTTCATCTTCCCGCAGAAATTTATTCCTCACCAACTCTATTTTAGGGGTTATTAACTCCACATCTATACCTACTAATTCATTTTCACTTATGATCACTGCCGCATAATCCGCACAATGTGAAATGGAGAAATGAAACTTATTGTTACTCAATACAGGTTTTTTCGATGCTGCGATCTCTATTAAATTAAAAGGAAAATCAGGATACAATATTTGCAAAAGATAGCGCCCCGCAAGGTGTTGCAACCGCTTATGAGGATGCGTAACCTCTCTTTGAATCGTAACTTTTTTTGCGAAAAAATCTTCATTTTCCGTAATATGCCAAACGGCGAGTTTGGTAGAATCGTTGATATTATGTTGATAAAACAGTGGCATTCAAAAAAAATTATGTTTCTATTTGCGGTTTGATGAATTATTTTGCAACTGTAAAAATAACCGCAATTAAATGATTTTATCCGATAAGAGAATTCTAGAAGAAATTGAAAAGCAAACCATCATCATCAAACCTTACGACCGCAGCCAGTTGGGAAGCAATAGTTACGATGTACACCTGGGAAAAAGCCTTGCAACCTATAAAGACAAAATCCTTGACTCAAAAAAACACAATGAGATTGAATACTTTGAAATACCGGAAGAAGGTTTCGTGTTAGAAGCCAATCAATTGTACCTCGGTGTTACTTTTGAATATACCGAAACCCATGCACATGTCCCTTTCCTGGAAGGAAAATCTTCTACAGGCCGTCTCGGCATTGATATACACGCTACTGCCGGAAAAGGAGATGTTGGTTTTTGTGGCCATTGGACTTTAGAAATTTCCTGCAAAATTCCTGTTAGAATTTATGCAGGGATGCCCATAGGCCAACTCATTTATTTCCCCGTAGAAGGAGAGGTGGAAGTAAAATATGATTCAAAGAAAAATGCAAAATATAGTAACCAACCCGACCGGCCTATTGAAAGTATGATGTGGAAGAATAAGTTTTAAAACGACCTGACCTCTAACTCCCTGAAGGGGCTTTCTTGTTCTCTCTTTAGGGGGTTAGAGGGTTCACTCCCCCTTCAGGTGATAGGTGTCAGGTTGTTGTCAACTCAATCACAGTTATTTCCGCCAAGATTCCTACCCTTCCCGGATAACCAATAAATCCAAAGCCCGGATTTACATATAATTTCTGTTTTCCTTCCTGATACAATCCATCCCATTCTTTATACATGTACTGCACAGGGCTCCATTTAAAACCGGGAATATCTACGCCGAATTGCATTCCGTGAGTATGGCCACTTAGCATCAGGTCTATATCGCCATATTCAGGACGCACCTGAGCATCCCAATGGCTCGGATCGTGGCTTATTAAAATTTTAAATGGATAATTTTCTGCACCTGAATAGGCTTTTTTCAGATCGCCGTATTTTGGGAAACGCGCTTTGGCACTCCAGTTTTGTATCCCGATCAATGCAATTTTATCGCCATTCCTTTCAAGTTCTATATTTTCATCCATCATCAATCGCCAGCCCAGCTCTTTATGAACCTTTGCAAGATCTATTAAGTTCTGAGCCTTGGTTACCCCTTCATAAGGCCAGCTTACATATTCACCGTAGTCATGATTTCCAAAAGTAGAATATACGCCCATCGGTGCTTTTATCTTATTGAATACATCCATGTAATCTTTCATTTCTGTAGCACGGTCATTTACCAGATCGCCACTAAAAATAACAATGTCACCATTCTCGGCAATAATCTTTTCCACACCATCCATCACCGCTTTTTTATTCATAAAACTTCCTGAATGTACATCACTGAAATGAACAATCTTTACTCCATTAAAACCCGGTGGCAAATTATCAAAAGCAATCTTTATCCTTTTTACTTTATAATTATATTTATTGGAAAATCCATAAATTAAAGTGCCAAAAAATGTACTACCCGCCGCTAAGCCAAGCCAGCTAAGAAATACAGAACGGCTAATACCATCGCCGCTCATGGTGGATATTTCTGTATCCTTGAAAAAGACTTTCCCGGCCGTCCATTGTATCAATCTCCTCACATCATCTATCAGAAAAAAAACGGTTGCGATTAATTGTGCAAAAACAAATGCGAGAATCGAGGCAAAAAGATAGGTTCTTACTCTTTTTGGTAAAAATTCGGGACCGGTAAATATAAAGATCAATAATCCGACAATCGCAATAATTGAAACAACCCAATACACAGAAAAAATGATTGTTCTCATTCTGGAAGTTATAGAATGGCTCACCGATCTTATCGCCATAAACACATAAATATCCAGCAATACCATAATTAATATCACCACAAAAGACCCGAACGGTGTTCTCATTACTTACAATTTTTTCTTTTTACAATTTTAAAAAGCAATAAATTCATCCAATTGATTATTGATCGCTTTTAAAGTTTCTTCATTCAGGTTCCCATCCTTATCCATTACTCTATTGATTACCGAAATAGGGAGTTTATTATAAAAAACATTCATCTTCATATAATGCAATGTATCCGCAAGATGATCCATTCCACGTAAATTTCCTGCCCTCCCTGAGGCCACACCGGTCAATAGCGCTTTTTTATAATTCCATACCTTATAGATATCGCTGTTGTCAATCATAGCCTTCATCACGCCGGGGTATGAACCGTTGTATTCAGGAATGATAAAAATGAATTTCTGAGTGGGGATCAGCATTTCTGTTTCGGCTTTCATTAGTTCCGGAGTGCGGTGTAGCACATCCAGTCCTTCTAATGTAAATATTTTTGCATCTATACTTTTATCCTTTAATATTTTCTGATACGCTTCCGCAACTTTTTCAGTGTGGCTGCCAGTGCGGTTCGTCCCGCTTATAATCGTGTACATTTTATAAAATTAATAGCTTTTTCCCTGATTCATTTATCAAAACAATAAATTGTGAGAAGTTAGGGGATTAATAAAATTCATTTTAATAGAGATTATGCGTTAATATTATGCCTAATAATTAAATTTGCCATTATGGCTGGTTTTTTATGAACTAAAAATTAGTTCTTTGTCAAAATGCAGGAAGAAGAGTTGGGACTATTTCCATCTGTCATCCTGAGCCTTTCCAAGGGGACAGAAGAGGCCAGTAGGGGAAAAGATATCCGCCGGCAGACAAAACAAATTAGGTAAGATTAAGAACAACTGAAAACAAATTATGGCGAAAATAATAGGAATTGCAAATCAAAAAGGCGGCGTAGGGAAAACAACGACAGCAATCAATCTTGCCGCAAGCCTTGCTGTACTTGAGTTTAGAACGTTATTGGTAGATGCCGACCCGCAGGCAAACAGTACCACCGGCGTGGGTTTCGACCTTCACAATGTAACCACCGGATTATACGATTGCATGGTAAATGAAACGCCCGCAAAAGATGTGATCCTGAAGACAGAAATTCCTAATATGGATCTCATGCCATCGCACATAGACCTCGTAGGCGCAGAAATAGAAATGATTAATTATCCTGATCGGGAATCGGTTTTGAAAAAGGTTTTGAATCAAATTCGTGACGAATACAATTTTATCATTATTGATTGTTCGCCATCATTAGGATTGATTACGGTGAATGCCCTCGTAGCCGCCGATAGCGTGATTGTTCCCGTACAGGCAGAATTTTTCGCCCTGGAGGGTCTGGGAAAATTATTGAATACAATAAAAATTGTTCAAAACAGGCTCAATCCCGAATTACAGATCGAAGGGCTTTTAATGACCATGTATGATGGACGTTTGCGTTTATGCAACCAGGTTGTAAATGAAGTAAGGCATCATTTTGAAGACATTGTTTTCAACAGTGTTATTCATCGCAATACAAGATTGAGCGAAGCACCAAGTTTTGGAAAGCCGGCCATACTGTATGATGCCGAAAGCAAAGGAGCTATCAATTATCTGAATCTTGCCAAAGAAGTCCTTCAAAAGAATAACATGACAAAGATGACTCAGAAAGAAAAAGTTTTGGAACATCCATAAAAAAATTAGAAAAAAATACCATCAGAAGTAATAAATGAAAATGAGTACACCCAATAGAAAAGAGGCATTAGGAAAAGGTATCCGGTCGCTGTTACAGAATATAGACACCGATCTTTCGGTTACAGAAAAGAGTTTAATAAAAGAATCTCCTGAAAAGGCAAATGCAGCAAACATAAGGATCGCACTGAACCTTATAGAAGCCAATCCTGGCCAGCCACGTCATGATTTTGATGAAAATGCGCTGAGCGAATTGGCAGCTTCTGTAAAAATGCATGATATTATTCAACCGATAACTGTCACCAAAATCGGCAACGGGAAATATCGCATCATTGCAGGCGAAAGAAGATTTCGGGCTGCAAAAATTGCAGGGCTTGCCGATGTACCTGTTTATATACGAGATGCCAAAGATTCTAAAATACTCGAACTTGCTTTACTCGAAAATTTACAACGTGAGGATCTGAATGCCATTGAAATTGCATTAAGCTATAAACAATTAATGGAAGAATTGGATTATACACAGGATCAGCTTGCAGAGCGCATGGGCAAAGAAAGAAGCACGGTTACTAATTACATCAGGCTTTTAAAATTACCACCCGACATCCAGGCGGCTGTAAGGAACGGACATATTAGTATGGGCCATGCCCGGGCATTGATCAATGTAGATGTAATAGATAAGCAATTGTATATTTTTAATGAAATAAAAAGTAAAGAACTTTCTGTACGCCAGACAGAAGAACTCGTAAGGAAGATATATACGCCCGGGAAAACGGCTGTTAATAATTCGGTAAAAACCACACTACCGCCCTCTTTGAAGAAAATTGAAGATAATTTAGCATCCCATTTCAGCACCAAAGTGAAAATGATTCACAGTAAAAAAGGAACCGGCAGCATCACTTTCGATTATTATTCAATAGAAGAACTAAGTTCGTTATTAGACAAGATGCAGGTTTCGGTAGATTAAATTATGTCAGCACGTTCACTACTTTTTACATTCTTCTTTTTCCTTTTTTTATTACAGGAGACCACCGTTTTTGCACAGCAAAAAGAAGACACCCTTCACACAAACAGAGAAGATACTTTATTCAAAAAGGGTAGAGAAGACACTCTTGTCGCTGAAACTAAAAATACTGATACTGCCGTCGTTTTAAAAAAAGAGGATACCGTCATTGTAACTAGTAAGGTTGCAGACAATTCAGGCAAGGGCCTTCTTGCCTCAGATTCCAGCATTGAAAAAAGATTCAATCCCCGAAAGGCAACCCTACGTTCTCTTATACTACCGGGATGGGGGCAATATTATAATAAGAAATATTGGAAAATTCCTATTGTATATGGGGCATTGGGAATCACAGGCGGCGTATTCTTTTACAATTTAAAAACCTATAAGCTTTTACGTCAGGCAGTTATTTATCTTTCCGATAAGGACACCTCTAATGACCGCCTGATAGCGCCGGAATTCAATGGCTTCTCGATCGGCTTCCTTCGCGAAAACAGGAATGTCTTCCGCCAGAATATTGATTACTCAGTAATGTTTTTTCTATTAATTTGGGGATTGAATATAGTAGATGCGAGTGTGGACGCGCATTTGAAAGCCTTTGATGTAAGCCCTGACATCAGTATGAGAATACAACCGGGATTAGATAATATTACCAACGCCCCTGGAATTTCATTTGTTTTCTCTTTCAAGGAAAAAAGTTCCAGGCCATTATTACCACTTCCCTAAATAAAGGTTTTTATAAACTCTCTGAGAAAGGTTTCAAGATCAATAATTTTACAGTTATCCTATTTTTATTGAATGATTTGCTGAATTCTTATCTCCTATTCACTATTTTTACCCTTCATCTTTTATTTTTATTTATGAAAATCGCTTTATTGGGATATGGTAAAATGGGACACGCCATTGAAGAAATTGCCCTGCAAAGAGGCCATCAGATTGTATTGCGCATCAATGACCTCAACTTACAAGATCTTACCAGTGAAAATATTCAGAAGGCGGAGGTCGCAATTGAATTTACCAATCCTCAAAGCGCTGTTGAGAATATTTTGTTTTGTATGAATCATAAGGTAGCCGTTGTTTGCGGAACCACCGGTTGGTTAAGTGAATTAAAGAAAGTGGAAGAAAAATGTAAAGAAGTAAACGGCGCGCTTTTATATGCAAGTAACTTCAGTGTAGGAGTCAATCTTTTCTTTGAACTTAATAGAAAATTAGCTGCCCTCACAAACCCTCATGCTTCCTACAATGTAGCAATCGAAGAAATTCATCACACACAAAAAAAAGACGCACCCAGCGGGACTGCCATTACCCTTGCTGAGCAGATCATAGAGACATCTGAGAGAAAAAATAAATGGGTAAACAAAGAAACCGATAATGAAAAGGAACTTTCAATCATCAGTAAAAGAATTGACGAAGTACCCGGCACGCATTCAGTAAAATATTTTTCACCGGTAGATGACATAGAGATTATACATACCGCCCACAACCGGAAGGGATTTGCCGAGGGCGCTGTGCTTGCAGCAGAGTTTATAGCCGGGAAAAAAGGAATCTTTTCAATGAAAGATGTATTGAACTTTTGATACAGTTAAATGTACTAAAAAAGCCTCCGAAACCAGAGGCTTTTTATTTAAAATAATAACGTGAATTAGAAACTATAAGCAAGTCTAAGATTCAATGAACCTGTAGTAAAGCTATTTTTACTTGATGCAAGATATTTGAGTGCAATATCAAAGTTTGGGCTTACATAATAGCCAAGACTTGGAGCATAAGCAAAAGCACCACCACCGCCTTTGGAAGTTGAAACTGCATAACCTAACTGAGCGTGGCCATACATTTTTTCACCTTCACCAAAAAAAGCCTTTGCTCCGACTAATATCGGAACGATTCCAAAACTGCCACCGCCGTGTTTTACAGAATAGCCTTCATATCCAACACTTCCCGTAATTTTTGTAGTAGGAGCTACGGAAAAATCTGCCTGTAAATCAGCACCATAGGCTATGGACAAGCCCGAAGTAGTGGGAAGGCCAATATTACCTGCGATACTAAAAGAAATAGGTTTTGAATCTTGTGCCTGTGCGCTTATCACAGTAAACGCTACAGCAGTCATTGTTAAAATTAATTTTTTCATTTGGTTTGATTTTGTTTTAAAAAATTGTTTAGTTAATTGTTTGTTTTCTAAAATCATTTCGCAGGCAAATATATAATAATATTCCTATTTGTACGAAATTGTCAAAGAAATATTTTTTTGAAAAGCTGCATTTAGCTTTTTATTCACAACCCTCTTTAAAATGATTTAAAAGAAATAAGATACCCGCGCATTCATTCCGCCCACCAATAATCCATATTGTCCAAAACCTGTATAATTAAGGTCTGCACTCAGGCGGTTGTTTATCCGGTAACCCGCTGCTGGTACGATGCTTGCAAGAACGCCTCCATGGGCATAAGTGGGTATGGCAATACCGGCTTCAAAAGAAATAAAAGCTTCAGGAATAAAATAATAGCGGGCGCCTCCAAGAACAGGAATAAAAGAAATTCCTTCTCCGCCACCCTTTCTAAAAAATTGCAGAAACCCGGCAGTACCCGTCAATACCGATTTTTGGGATAGAGAATATATCGCTCCGATACTTCCCCCTGCGGTGAGGCTATAAACCGAACTGAAAATCCCGGTCGGTACCCCTACCCCGGAAGATACCAGTCCTGAAAATGAATGATTCGTTTTCTGTGCAGTAAGGTTAAAAAATGCAAAAGAAAGAAAAAGAGAAAGGATAGTTTTCATTTATTCACTTTTAAAAGATTACTAAAAATCCAAAAAAGAGTTCTACAAAAAAGACTGTTTCAAAAGTATTTATACTTTTGAAACAGTCTTCTTTAATTAATTTTCAGAAATTTTTAGTGACTAAAACGGTAATGGATACCAATCATAAAGGCATTGTTTTTTACAGTTCCTTCACCATCAGATTCTTTGGCAATATTGGATAAACCTAACTGATAGCGGGCATCAAAACCAAAGCCATTAGTTAAAGTATAACCTGCACCTATAACACCGGAAAAATCAGTACTCTTCCAGCTATCTTTGTCATCTTCTGAATTACTCCCACTTTTTGACTTTGCAGAGAGAAGGTAGCCAATCTGAGGACCAAGGAATGCAGAAAAGCCTTCTTTGTTATATTTCAAAAGAACAGGCAAATTAATATAGCCCAGATCTTCTTTAAATTTATCACCATCAGAATCTAATTTAGCACCTAATAGTGAATAAGTTAACTCGGGTTGAACACTAAACTGATCTGACACACCTAAATCAGCAAAAGCACCAGCATAAAAACCTATTTTTGATTTCATAGAGATGCTAAGGCCGTTACCAGAAATTTTCAAGTTCGCAGACGTCATACCTGCTTTAAGGCCGAAAGAGGTTTGAGCCTGTGCGGAAACCGTAAAAAAAGCAATCGCTGTGATTGCAAATAGTAATTTTTTCATTTTAATTTAGTTTTGTTTTAAATGGGGTTGATATTAATATTACTCTTATATGAAAATAGGACTAATATTTAAATTTACAATCCGGAAAACGGTATTTCTTACAATTTATTTTGAAGGAGCCTCTAAATTTTCAATCATATCGTTGGTCATGGCAGCCAGGTCATACCTGGGCTTCCATCCCCAATCCCTTGCAGCCACCGAATCATCAATACTTTGAGGCCAGCTTTGTGCAATCTCCATCCGATAATCGGGTTCATACGAAATAGTAAACCCGGGAATATGTTTTCTTATTTCTTGAGCAATCTCTTTGGGAGAGAAACTCATTCCCGAAATATTATAGGAAGTGCGAATAGAAATCCGGGAAGCATCCGCCTCCATTATTTCAATGGTGGCTCTTATCGCATCGGGCATATACATCCTAGGCAGATAAGTATCTTCTTTCAAAAAACAAGTGTATTTGCTTTCCTCAATGGCATCGTGGAAAATTTCTACTGCATAATCGGTAGTTCCCCCACCAGGCTGGCTTTTATAACTTATCAATCCGGGATAACGAATGCTTCGCACATCCACCGCATAGCGGTGATGAAAATAGTTGCACCAAAACTCTCCGGCATATTTACTGATACCATATACGGTAGTGGGTTCTATGATCGTTTGCTGCGGGCAATTCTTCTTGGGTGAAGTAGGCCCAAAAACCGCTATGCTACTGGGCCAGTAAATCTTATGTATATTTTCATCTTTTGCTATCTCCAGCACATTTAGCAGGCTTTGCATATTCAAATGCCATGCAAGATTCGGATTTTTTTCGCCCGTAGCCGACAAGATTGCAGCAAGCAAATAGATCTGAGTAATATTTTGCCTGATCACCTGCACATGAAGCATCTCTTTATTCATTACATCCAGACTCACATAAGGGCCGGTATCTTTTAATAAGGGGTTTTCTTCCCGTAAGTCAGAAGCGATCACATTAGCGCCTCCATAGATTCTACGCAATTCAAGCGTAAGTTCTACACCTATTTGCCCACAAGCACCTATTACCAGTATCTTTTCTTTGATCATATTTACTTTAATTAAACAGCAAAGTAAAATCTAAAAAAGTAAAGAGCAAAACATTAGTAGAAATAATACTTATTATGGCAGGAACCGGGAAGCAATAGTTTTTTTTAACTTTAACTACTTGTATGGGATCAATGTAAAAAACTCTTTTGTATCGTGTAGTATTACACAATACATTTGTAAATGATAAAAAGCATCCGGCATAAAGGATTACGGCTTTATTATGCAGGAAGTAATGGATCTAAATTACCAAAAGAACATTTAGCAAAGATTGCACGGATATTGACAGCACTTGATGCCATTACTTCTAGAGATGATATTTTAATGCTGAGATCAGGGATTCATTTGTTAAAAGGAAAGTATGAAGGTTTTTGGTCTTTGCATGTTACAGGAAATTACCGAATTATTTTCCGTTTTCAACCGCCGGATGTGTATGATATCGATTATGTAGATTATCACTAAAAAATTATTATGATCAAGAGAAATTTAGCCCCATCGCACCCTGGAGAGATATTGAGAGAGATGTTCATCAAAGAACGTAACCTGACCATTACTGAAGTAGCAGAAGGCATAGGTATCGCAAGGGCCAATCTCTCTGCTATTGTAAATGAGCGTGCAGGCATAAGCCCTGAGCTGGCCATAAAATTATCAGAAGCGTTTGGGAACTCTGCACAATTCTGGATTAACTTACAAAAAAATTATGAGTTATGGCATGCGGAAAAAAAGGTAAATCGTAAAACCATCAAACATTTTGAAGAAGCCTAAAATCACTTCTCCCCCGAGGAAAGATCTTCCAATTTTATTTACCAAACAGCAGACCGGTATAAAGTGATTTACTTTTTAAAAAGAAAAAAAACAGCCAATATCAATAATCCAAACCCTACCAGATGATTCCATCGCAAAGGCTGGTCCTTAAAGAAAAACAACATGAATACAGTAAAAACTGAAAGTGTAATTACCTCCTGAATTATTTTTAACTGCCATAATGAAAAAGGGCCTCCATTTTCCTGAAAACCGATCCTATTGGCAGGAACCTGAAAAAGATATTCAAAAAAAGCTACTCCCCAGCTCATCAGGATCACCAGGAAGATACTAACTCCCAACAGCTTATTCATTTCTCTTAGTTTCAAATGGCCATACCACGCCAGTGTCATGAACGTATTGGAGAAAATCAATAAGACCACAGTGATGATAGCTTTTTTCATTTAGACAGTTTTCAAAAACATTCAAACAAATTATCCGGTTATTTTCCCATCCTTCATGTGCAAAATTCTGTCGCTTAATTGCGCCAGTTCTTCATTGTGTGTTACAATGAGAAAAGTTTGCTGAAAACGGTTGCGGAGATCAATAAAAAGATTATGCAGTTCTCTCGCATTGGCAGAATCAAGATTTCCGGTAGGTTCATCGGCCATTACAATAGATGGATTATTGATAAGCGCCCTTGCTACGGCAACCCGTTGTTGTTCGCCTCCCGAAAGTTCGCCCGGTTTATGTTCGCCCCTGTCATGGAGGTTGAGCAAATCCAGTAATTCCTCCGCTCTCTTTTCAATGTCCCGGTTTTTCTTTCCGGCGATCCAGGCGGGAATGCAAATATTCTCTAACGCCGTAAACTCTGGGAGAAGATGATGAAACTGAAAAACAAAGCCGATATGCTCATTTCTGAAAGCAGCCAGTTTTTTCCCTTTTAGCTGGTTTACTTTAATGTCATCCAAAGAAATATCTCCTTTGTCGGCACTATCGAGTGTACCCAGAATATGGAGCAATGTACTTTTCCCGGCACCGGAAGAACCGGCAATACTCACGATCTCTCCTTTTGAGACTTCTATGTCCACACCTTTTAAAACCGGCAAAGCACCATAACTTTTATAAATACCAGTAGCTTTTAACATGTTTAAATGTAAGGGTAAAATTGAAATTGAAAGATAAAAATAAATGCGCTTCCTCCGCAATATAATTCTAAAAAGCGCGTCATGTAAACTAAAATAACCACTCGCAAAACAATATTGGGTTTTATAAATATAACTTTTACATTTGCGGAAAATTAGGAAGCCTTGTTTCCTGATTTTATATAAAAAAATAAACGAAAGTAAATATGTTTTGGACACTAGAACTTGCCTCACACCTTGAAGAAGCCCCATGGCCTGCTACCAAAGATGAATTGATTGATTATGCTATACGTAGCGGTGCCCCCATAGAAGTGGTAGAGAACCTGCAGGAGCTGGAAGATGAGGGTGGTGATATTTATGAAAGCCTTGAAGATATATGGCCCGATTACCCAAGCCAGGAAGATTTCTTTTTTAATGAAGACGAATATTAGTTCAAAAATTCAGAGGAACCATTTCAGAGGTTTATAAAAAATGGTAATGTGGTCAAAAATGGTGCTTTTTTTCTGATAAAATAATAGGATTTTTGACTTGCCAAACGAAGAGTAACAAGCTCTGCTGGAGAGCAACTTGCGAGCAATAATTTGGTGCATAAACAATAA
>JBDTGA010000010.1:0-17462 GCA_039937655.1 Ginsengibacter sp. | reverse complement strand
TTCCAAAATATCCCTTGCTAAGCCCTGCGGTAGCCTCGGCAACTCCTTCTAAAATTCCGATAAGCACAATCGAAAACCCGATTGATTTTAAATAAATCGGCATAATAGGATAAAGCATTTCGCTTGCGGTATCAGTAAACAAACTTACAAATGATAAAATCCAAATTGTCCGTGTGATATATTTCAAAGGCTTTCTATTTTTTGACTGGAAAATTAATCAGGGCAATTTCCTTGAAAGGCTCCACATGAACCAAAACGTTTGTTACTCTTAAACTACTCTCAAGAAGCGCATCTTTTACCAGGTGAGAAATACGGTGGCCCTCTGTAACGCTTAACTTTCCATCAACCTCAATATGAATATCCACCTGATAATCAAAACCCATCTTTCTTACATAACATTTCTCTATACCTTTTACTTCGGGCACTGAAGCCGATAAAGCTTTTACTTTCTCAACAATTTCATTAGATGGAGCGGCATCCATAATTTCTGATAATGCCGGCCTTAATATAACGATAGCATTATAAAAAATGAGTGCGGAAGCGACCAGTGCCGCCCAATCATCGGCACATTCGTAACCTTTGCCACCGATTAAGGCAATCGAGATACCGATGAATGCTGCTATTGATGTAATGGCATCACTTCGGTGATGATGCGCGTCTGCTTTTACTGCCCCGCTGTTTATTTTATTACTAATGTTCATAACGTATCGAAACATAGTTTCTTTAATTGCAATTACAATCAATAAAACAAATAAAGTAAAACTTTTCGGTAAAGTATGAGGTGTATTAATGAACATTATAGAATGGTAGCCTATCCAAATAGCTGCTGCAATTAAAAAAAGAGCAACGGCTACTGCTGCTAAAGGTTCTGCCTTCCCATGCCCGTAGGGATGTTCTTTATCAGGCTTTTTTATAGCGATCCGTAAACCGAGCCATAATAACCCGGAGCTCAAAATATCGGCACCAGATTCGGTAGCATCAGCAATTAATGCATAAGAATGGCCCAGGTGACCAGAGATCCCTTTTACAAAAATCAACACAACGCTTACTGCAATTCCATATAAAGTTGCTCTTATTGCTATAGAAGAAGGATGAATGTCAATATGATTCATGCAATTTCTTTATACTATTTTATTGGTTTAGTTATTCCGTTAAGGAGAAAGCAAAAGTAAATTATAATAATAGAGAATGCTGAAATGAGCACAAATTTTACTCAATCCACGTGTTAACTTGAGAAGTTGTTCGTGAGGACGTGAATCAGGTGGAAGGTTCAATTTTTTAAACGCCACAATGTGTCAACATATTTGCGATTAACACTTCCAAAATAAGTTTCAAATACGCAATATTCTTTTGTTGCCTTCGTAATTTTCACTTTTAAAGGTTTGTTTTGTAAAAATGAAGTAATTGTGTCAGGCGTATTTCTTGTCTGCTCCTGGTATTCCAATTCATATTCACATGGATTAATCCATCGGATTTTTGCAGTTACCATTTGGTCTGTCTTGCTGTTCGTTTCTGTCTGAATGCTATCATGTCTTTCAATAATGGAGTATGAATTGTCGGTATGCGAAGCAAGCTTGAATTTACCGTTTTTAAAATTGTCACAATCAGACTGTTTATTGGTTGAAGTACAAGCAGTAAATAATACTAATAAAATATAAAAGGGTAGGCGCAAAGTTATTTTCTTAGAAAAACAAAGTTTCTTACTATTTGATGTTTGAAATAATTTCATGAACGAATGTTTTATCTTGAGTTTAGTCTTGTTTTAATTTTGAAATAAGAACACTCCCCGGAGGGACAAAGAAATGATCATCTAACGGTAGCTATACACCAAAAAGGAAAAGGCTACCCTGGTTTGCTTCCGGAGAACCTACTTTTCAAGATTATTTTAAATAAAAATTTGCCGACTTCCGTATGCAATTCCTGCTCTCCTCTTTTAAGTTTGATTACTATATTTTTGGTGTATCTTTTCTAATCTGTTGTGAAGTTCCTGCAGGCTTTTTGCACTACTGAGTACTTCATCCGTGATTTTTGCCCGTTCTGCCGAGCTTAATTGAGGTGTCATATCCGTTATCATGTTAGGCACTACCAGGTGGTGTAAACCGTGAATTGGTAAGGCCGTCGTACTTGCTATGCGATGTGTGGGATCTCCTTTAAGCTGTGGGAAAATTTTATCGTACGGTAAGTTGAGAGTAACCTTACCTGGCCGTGGCTCCTTCTCCCGGAACACGGCCTCAAAAGAAGGTGCATGATTGGTACGTTCTCCCAGCCCCCATTTAGATTTGGGAACCCCCATCCATTGAAGGAGTGTATTGAGAATTGATGTGGAGTCATAAGCGGTACCGGTATTTGAGCGGAATACGGTTTTTTCGGTAATAAGAGGAGATACAAGTACGGTAGGTACCCTGGGACCCATAATATCACCCGTAAAACCATCTAATGAATCATTGGCCCAGGGCTTTGCTGCATAAGGAGGCGGTACGTGATCAGGCAGTCCGCCATGCTCATCGAAAGTTATAACCAGCAATGTTTTATCCCAAAGCGGGCTATCCTGTAAAGCAGTGAAAATATCATTTAGTTCACGTTCTCCGGGGATAAGGTCATTGCCGGGATGGTATGAAGTGGACCCTGTGCTGGTTACCCACTTTGGTTCAATGAAAGAAAATTTAGGTAAGGTTCCATATTTTAGGTCATCGAAGAATTGGTTGAGTTGAGGTGCATAATTCCCTACCACAAATGGATCATCTATCGATGGAATCTGGCCCTTCAGGAAAAGATTGTAGGTATATTGGCACTCGATCCATTCCACAGCGTTATAGATCTTAAAATCCCTGATCCCATTTGCCCATAGCACTTTCCAGATGGAAGGACGGTGTGGAAACTGAGACCATTCGCCATACTCAGCTCCGTTCTGAAAGTTATTTGGTTTGCCGAGGGACGATCCTGTCAATGAAAACGCCCGGTTTACCGTGGTACCACTTGGCATGGAACAGAACCAATCATCTGAAATAGCGAAATTTTTGGCAAGACCATTTAGCACGGGTATCTGGTCCGGGGAATACCCAAGCATAACATCAGGCGTCCCGTTATTCAGGGCAAAACCACCCATATCTGGTGTCGGTTGCTTTTTATTTAGGTACTCATTAATATTAGCAGAAAACATCTGGCGCAGAACATCAGAATTATCGTGATAAGGATCTTGCTGGTCAAGATCAAGGTTAATGTCTTCGCTAAGTTTTCCATCGTTGTATAATGTGATGGCATATTCCTTTCCATTATATTTATTTTTGAAGTTCTCGTCCACTCCGCGGTAAGTACCAGCCGGCCCAATCAAATTAAAGGGTTCATTTTTGGAATAAAGCCAACCGCATATATGATCGAAAGAACGATTTTCAATCATGTAATAGATTACATGCTCAATTTTATCGCGCATATAGTCCATCGTTCCAGGCGTGGCTGAAAGCTTACTATCCTTTGGGATAATCGTTTCGATAGCGGTGAGAGTAGTTACATTAGTAATTTGGGCAGGCAGCACTCCTTGTTTTACAGGCCCGGTGAGTCCGTTTTCACTGGCTTGATCAAATTTCCAGAGCAGATAGTTATTGTTGGCAGGCTCCCAATCCAGAACATAACTCCCTATTACACAAAGTTGGTGTTCGTTGTTGATGCCGAGCTTTCCCCAGCTTCCCCTGCTAATTGCAGGATAACTTAACGGATCTTCAGCTTGTGGATCGAATTGCCAGATCACGTAATCTCCCGAATCGGGCTTCCAATCTAATACATAACCATTTACATACAAAAGCTCGTGCCCTTGTTCAATGGTGAGCCAGGCACCCTGGGGGGTGTATGCAGAAGGTAAGGGGTCTTTGCTGCCTGTGTCAAAATTGAAAAGTTGATAAGTTCCCCTCCCCTCAGTTGGTATCCAGTTGAGTACAAAATTATGCATGGATACGAGTATCAGGTCAGTTCCTTTTTCAAAACCTTTTTTGCCGCCCTCCGGATTAGAAAAATCCTGGCGGGAGCTAAAGAACTTGCGTTTGTCCCATGTGCCGCTTTGTACGGCAACAGTGGACCATAAAGAATGACTTTTATCCGATGGATCAGGAACATAACTTCCCAGAGGGTTGTTAGCCTCCGGATTGAATTGCAAAAGCCGATAGGTATATTGATTATCCGTATTCAGAGGACTCCACTGCAGAATATAATCACCAACCTGCACAATGTGACAACCTTTGGGAATACTATTCAGACTATCAATATCCATCTTTTTGAGCAATGACGGACTTTCAAGGTCAATTGACCAAACCAGGTAATTATCGCTATTGTTATCCTGGCTAATAAAATATTGGTAATTTGTATCACTCATAATAATTGCCCTTTAGTTGTTAAATAAAATTAGAAAATAATGGTTATTTTTTTCTGACACGGGTACCTTCAAAGTTGATGGTGGAAGTGTCTTCTTCCTGTGATTCCGTTTTAATTGTTTGCCTGATTATTTTGTTGTCATGCCCACAATTCATTTTCGAATACATCATGCAAAGATGAATTAGTTGGCAGGTGGTTTAATGTTTCCAAAACAAGGATTGCCAGGCTGGGAGGCACTCTTGCAACGCTGGAAGGCTTGGTCAAACGTGTATTCCGGACGAGGTGGATCGGGTTCAAAAAACAGATCCATTTGTGCTAATGCGCAAATCGTGAGCTTGTCATTTTCATCTTTTGGCAGAGGAGCGCCGGTGCCATTCACATTTCCAAACCATCGCTCGCATGCGGTAGCTTTAGCTTCTTCAGGGCTAATATCTGGGTTATCAGAATACAACTTGAGAAATGTAGCAGCTACAAGATCCTGGGCTTCATATTGCCTGATGTCGGGGATTTTTGTAGGGTCATCCGTGCATTTTCCCGTTACACCCGCCGCAATCATGTGATTGGCGATAAGATAAGGTGTCTCTCTCGGGGAGTCAGGGAGGATACGAAATTTACCCGTTTGCATGACATTAACCTGGGGAACGCCATTCGCATCCTGTGGAAGGATGTCTGTATAAGAAACCCGGAACCAGGCCGGAGCCTGAGGATCGTACAGTGGAGAACCGCAAATTAATAACGGTAGCGTATATTTTCTATCCTCAGGCCAACCGGGAGGGTTAAGGAAAAGGTCGAGCATGGAACGTATATAATCCCGATCCGGTCCTCCGTCAAAAAAACCCGAAGCCATCATAACGGGGAAATAATCATTAGCGTATTCACTTTCTCCGGATCCTGGTGCTGCAATAGGGCTAACTTCCATAAATGTTTTGAAGAACGATGCGTCTTCCTTTGAAATACCTGCACACTTGAGCAGTTGTTCCCATCGTCTGAAGGTTATAGCATTCTCAAAAGTTCCTAATTGAACAACAGCCCATGGGGGATAATGCAAAAGCAAAATACTCTTCTGTCCCATAACGTTCAACCCCAGGGATGGGAATAAATGCCACTTGGAGGTACCATCAGTTGTACTACTATTTACTTTATAATGCTTCATGGGGTTCCACACGCCCAATTCTTTTAGGAGTTCCATTCCCTTGATGGCCTTTTGAGCGTAATGTTTACTGAATATTTTGGCGTGACGTTCTCCAAATTTCTTTAAGGTCTCTTTAGGCGCTGAACTTTTAATGCTAACATGATACTTATTATGCTGAAGGGCCACTTTGATTTCCTGGATATCTACCACGCCGTCGGCTATTAGAGAGTTTTCAGTATAATGCTTAATTACATCGGTATAATCGTGAAAACCAAGACTCGGGTTAGCGTCTTGTGGCGGCGGGAAAAGCTTTTCGATTTTCTTTGCAGCGCCGAGTTGATACTTATAAGTAGCCATAATTAATTTTTATTTGTTATTTAGTAATGTATTTAATCTAAAAAAAATCGTAAAGCCCTTTCTGTAGAAGCATTGTCTTTAGCGCCCCGGATAGTATTCACCGGGAATTCATTGCTTCGAAAAAATGTTTCCAATACGTGTTGGCGTTTGACGATTGATTAGAATTGTATATCATGGGGAAAGCCCTGGTATATTGGTTCGTTGAAATGATTACCAGCCACAACCAGGCTAAAAATTGATTAAAAATACAACTATTTACCACGGAAATAAAAATTTGTCATTATGAAATCTTTCCAGGCATTCATCCGCGAAAGTTTTGCGTTCCATTGTAAATCTTTCGAAAAAAGAAACGAATTGACGAATATCATTTTCATTTTTAAAAAAATCTGGCAAGCCTGAGAATCCTTCGATGGCAAGATGCATGAGATTTTTAGAGGTGTTAAATATGTCTTCGGTTTCCAGGCCACAGGTTGCTTTTTCCATTAGGGTGGGCAACTGAGATGCGAATGGCAAAAGCATATCTATTGTTTTGTCCAGGTGCCGGTTTGAATAAAGCAATCCCGAGTAAAAGTAAGCGGGGATCATTTGCCATTCCGGAGGTGGAACATCCGCTGATCTTAGCTCCAGGTAACCTTTAAGCCTAACTTCCGGGAACAGGAGAGAAAGATGATTTTTCAGATGGTTTATTCCAGGCAATAAACCTTGAATAGGATTTGTAATCCAGTATTCCAATGTAAAGTTTCGTGGGAATACCTGGTTACCGAATTCTTCTATATAAATAATTGGAGCTTTTAATGCAAACTCGAGGTACGCATCAATGAGGTCTTCCTTACTAAAAGTCTTGGATAGCTGGTTTAGTGGCAATACTCCCGTTCTGCAAGGATCAAGATGCTGCCATATTAGACTTCTATACGACTTGTAGCCATTTACTTTCCCAGCGATCACAGGCGAATTGGCAAATAATGCGGTTACAAAAGGTGCTAAAAGATTCGCAGCAATTATTCGCTTTATACGCGTAGCCCAGTCTATTCCTAAATCTAAATTCACCTGCAGCGAACATGTTTGAAGCATCATCTTTTTACCGAAAGAGTTGACACCATCAAAATAATGTGCCATCGCCCGATATCTTATTTTGTTCATTTGGAAACCGATATCCTCAGCATTGAACCAGGGATTGGTTCCAAATTGTGCGAAATGGATACCGTTTTTTTGTTTCAACATGCGCAAAATTTCCTGGCGGGATTTGAGTTGGGCATTTACTTTTTCGATAGAATCGCACGGGGCAGTAGATATCTCTGTCTGTCCTCCCGGCTCAAACTGAAAACTACTGCCGTCGGGAAATTCAATAGCACCAGTCAAAGGCCTTTGTTGGTCATCCGCAGCGCCCTTATCCAAGTACCTCGCAACTCCACCAAAAGCCTCAGATGAATCCCTCAGCACATTTAACAGGGAATCGTTCCCACCGTTAAAGTTTACTGTGTGTGTTTTTTTTTGAGAATTAATGCAATAAGGAAATGATTCCAGCTCCAGGCCGATGAATCCAACTTCCCCGGGCGGTCTCCCTGTATTGGGGGTACCGGGACTAAATAAATGGTTTTCAATATAATCTCGGCAGAGTTCCCTGGTAAGTAATGTAGGTGACTTATGCATCAGTCAATTTTCATTTTGGCAATATGCCTTTGGTTAATGAGAGTACTCAATGTATCAAAGAAAGAAGATGCAATATTGGTATGAAAAAGTTTGTCTATCTCCCGAACGCACGTTGGGCTGGTTACGTTAATTTCGGTGAGGTAGTCGCCAATAACGTCAATACCCACAAAAATTAGTCCCCGTTCTTTCAATGTGGGCCCAATTTGGTTGCATATCCAATGGTCTCTTTCAGTTAATGTAAAACCTTTTGCGCTCGCGCCAACTGCCAGGTTTCCGCGATGATCTCCGCTACCTGGTATCCTCGCAATACCATGGTCCACTGCAATACCATCAATTAAAAGAATCCTCTTGTCTCCTAAAGTTTGAATTTCAGGTACATAAGCCTGCGCCTGGATGTAACAACTTCCTAACTTCGTTATCTCCTCAATAATTACGTTTGTGTTTGGGTCACCTTTTGTTATCACAAAAACAGATTGACCGCCCATTTTATACGTTGGTTTTACAACGATCTTTTCATGTAAATCCAGGAATATTTTGATGGCATTTTTGGAACGTGTGAGAATAGATGGCGGGCAGCATTGGGGGAACCATGAAGTAAAAACTTTTTCATTTACATCCCGCAGCGATTGAGGTCTGTTTACCACCAACGCACCTTCAGCCTCTGCTTTTTCCAGGATGTAGGTGGCCATTATATATTCAATATCAAAAGGAGGATCTTTTCTCATCAGGATCACATCAAGATCGCCAAGTGCACCATACTCTTCCCCGGAAAATTCAAACCATTTCTCTGTATCGTCGAATACATTCAAGTGGCGCATACGTGCTTCAGAACGGCCGTTATGCAAAAAAAGATCTGCCATTTCCATGTATTCTATCTGCCAGCCCCGCAAATGAGCTTCCAGCATAAATGCTAAAGTTGTATCCTTTTTTGGATTGATGGAACCAATAGGATCCATCACAATTCCGATTCGTATGGTACTCATAAAATTGGTTGCATGAATTTTGTACGATGACATCCTTTTTGAATGGATATTTCGAACCCGGAAACAAAAGTAATAAAAAGGAAAATTACTCAAAATCTAATTACCAACTGCTGGTTAGTTTCTATTTATGAACTAATTTTTCGTAACCCTGCCAGTCTTCGGGAGGAGCATTTTCAATATATCGCTCACATCTTGAAGCGAACATAGATAGTACAGGGTCTTTGAGATCGCGGCTTGATGCCTCGGTGAAAATTTTGTACGCCGACGAGAAATTGCGAAGGAAGTAGGCATCCATCCCCGTGATTAACTCCTGCCTTGTGGTTTCTTTGGCAACACGGCGATCTTCATCTTCCGCGTCAAGTACTTCGTATAGCTTAACAGTCACGTCTTTACCCTTGACTGCCACATAATCAACCATACGGATAGAAAATGCACCGGGATTTAATAATGATAGATAGGTGTTTTCTCCAATAAGGAGCTGGGAATCATATACCCTAGTGAGTTTCTCTATCCTTGAAGCAAGATTTACTGTATCTCCCAGCACGGAACATTGCATGCGGTCTAATCCTCCCATGGTCCCGAGGACTAATGGTCCTGTGTTCATTCCAAGCCCCATCTTTAAAGCCGGGCGCCCCCTTGATATTAGATTTCGATTAAAATGTCGCAGAGCATCAGTCATTTTAATTGCAGCCTCGACTGACTGTTGAGCTGGAACGGGAAATAAAACCATGATCTCATCTCCTGCGTAGGAATCAATAAAGCCTCCCGATTCTGTAATGGGGATACCCAGTGAACTATAATATTCATTTAGCAATTCAATCACATCATGAGGAGACAGTAATTCCACCAGGGAAGTAAACGCGCGTATATCAGAAAATAATACACTCATTTCCATGGAAACTGATTCGCCTAATTCAACTTTGGCGATATCATTATGCCCAAGGTTCTTAAGAAACTGGCTTGGTACAAAACGTTGTTGCGCCTCCAGGAGCCTTTTCTGATCTTCATATATTCTTGCGTTAGCAATTGAGATAGCCGCCTGTCCCGCCAGTAGTTTTATGATCTTAACCCGATTTTCCGTAAATGCACTATGGGTTAAATTGTTTTCCATATACACCGCAACTTTCCACTGATCATGGAGAAGAAGAGGTACACACATCACTGATAGCGGCTTTGCCCTGATTATATAAGGATCAGATGAGAAGGGATTTATTATTGAAGCATTATCCATAACGATTGCCTCGCTTGTCCGTAAAGCAGTATTTATAAGAGAAACAGGGAACATGGGAGATCCGGAATTACCTTTATCCGGTTGAATTTCATTTGGATCTTGCCCGGTTTCTTCATTCTGAGCCAGAACAACAATCTGCCCATCCTTATCTTCGACCAGGTATCCTTTTTGAGCTCCTGCATTTTCCAGCAAAATTTCTAAAGTGGCCTTCAGAAGCTTTTCTAACACAAGTTCCCCAGAAATAATTTGAGAAGCTTTGAAAACAGAGTTCATATCAAGTAATTCCGAATTAATTTTACTGGTCATGCTCTCGTCGGAAGAGGAGGTTGAATTTTTCATGTGCTGGGGCGGATTACTCCGATAGGCTATTGATCCTGAAAGGGACGGGTAATTATTGTCCATCTCTTCCACTTTTCTGTGTGCTCCCCAACGGTAGTACAAATAGCGAGAAGCCTGCAAGTATCCTTCAGCGGCTTTGGCCAGCCCTAAACGCAACAGGCATTTTGCTGCCATTTCATTTACCATTGCTTCATCACGGATAAACACATTTTTTTTGGCTGTATTCACTGACTGCTCATAAAGAGGCATTGCAACGGTAATATTACCCGAAAAACTAGTTAGTTCTGCTTCCATTAGCAAGCGCAGATGTTCAAAATTCTCAGGACACTGCTTTGCCCATTTAGTGATTTTTGCCAGACTTTGATGCATTTTGTCAAACATCAGATTCTGTTCTTCCTTTGCCGCTTCACGAAGCAACGATGAGTATACAAGGAAAGATATAAAATAAAAGCGAACCAACTGAGGCAATGACATTACTGATGGCACCAGTTTTTCCTGTTCCTGAACGTGGTATAATGCGCCTTTTCCATCGTTGTACAGAAAGTGAATCTCTGCTTTATAAATATGGTAGTTCGCTATTCCCGTCATAAAATGACGTTGAGACATCCCTTGCACACATTTAGTTTCATCGAAGTTGTCGTCAGTAAGGGAATATTTGCTTTTGGTTAATCCCTGGAAGTTCAGTTGCATTTGTAAGAATAAAGTGCCTGAATCGTAAGAATCCTGGTACTCGCATTCTTTTACAATTTTTAAGAGTTTGTGTTGTTCTTTGGATGCAGTCTCAAGATCAAGCTTAGGATCCCATATGATACAGTCCTGAGCACTATATGCAAGGTAAAGGAGGTCGCCGGATTGATATCCTGCTTCGATTGCTTTACGAAACCAGGGTGTCATGGTTGACCAATGATTGGACCAATGATGGACAAACATTGTATATACATAAATGATCCTCGACTTAAGAGCAATATCCTCGAATTTTTCTATGATATTCACGCCTAATTTACCATATTCGTATCCTCTTGGTGCGTCGTCAAAAAGACCGCAAAGCAGCATTCCGTGAGCAGCATAGGCAAATGCCGTTTCAGGACTGTTGCCATATCGAAGAGCAAGATTTACGGACTTTAAAACAAGATAAGGGAACATCTCACCGCTTCCGGACAGGAATGCTGCCGGAAATGCTTCCATAAGCAACTGGCTGGCAATTTTAGCCTTGGGATCCTCCAGGTTGGGCATATTAATAAGGTCGGCAATTGCACGTCCGTTCAGATTTTCGGAAACCAGTTTAACTTCATCAGCTACGTTTTTTTTGTCGGGTGTTCGTAAAAACTCAAATCCAAGAACGGAAAGCCCCTCGCGGGCTGCCTGGATTGATTCCTGCATTTTTCCAATAGTAGCGTATTGGCGGGTTCTTGCTGATAAAACCAAACCCTTTTCGATTGGTGTTTTTGCATGTTCCAACATGATTTCAGTCCAATAATCAGCTTCATTCCAGTCGCCCGTTAAATAAGAGCAATGTTGAATCTCTTCACTTAGTCTCCAGGTAAGGTCATAGTCATTTTCCCTAGCATCTTTGTCCAGCATTTCATACCCAATTTTCAGATAGTTTAATGCGGATTCGTATGCTGATGAAAGCTTTGCTTTTATTCCGGCCTTTAAATTTAACCGGGCTAATTCTTTTAGTTCTGTCTTATCCGTAACTAATGCCCTTCCTTCGTTGAGATGGCCCACCACATCCATCAGCACTTCATCTAACTTTTCTGCGCTGGTATGATTAAGAATCAGACGACCTATGGAAAGATGTAAAGCCTGCGTTTTGCCAGGAGCAATCATCGAATAGGCTGCTTGTTGCACTCTATCATGTTGGAATCTGTAAGTTGGATTTAATTCATTTGAATTTTCTCCATTGATTCCTGGCGAATGATCAATTTTATCATTGATTGATAACCCAACGAATTTATAACTGTCTCTTAAAGGAATTATCATATTAGACCTGAGTGCGTCATTCAATGCTTCAGCAGTTTCTTCCATATTACTTTCCCGAATAATCGACAAAGTTTTGAGATCAAATGTAGCACCAATGCACGCAGCAAGTTGAAGTACCTGTTGAGTGGATTTAGGAAGCCGATATTGACTTGCTACCAAAAAGTCTATTACATTATCGCTGTTTTCAATACTTTTTACTAACTCGGTATCCCAGTTCCATTTACCCTCAGAAGGATTGAAATAAATTATTTCTCTCTCATTTAAGGTTTTTAGTAACTCAATTGTAAAAAACGGATTTCCGCCGGTTTTTTCGAAAATAACCTTGCTTAATTGTTTTGAATCTTGCTCGTCGCATTGCAAAGAGTCGCTGGTTATTTGATTAACTGCATCCAGGCTCAAAGGTTTCAGGTGTAAATTTTCTACGAATCGATGACTTTGAATTTCTCCAAGTTTTAAGGTCAGGGGATGTGTGGCATCCACTGCATTATCCCGATAAGCACAAATTATCAGCAGGTTTCCTAACTCCCGTGAGGTGACCAGGCGATAAATGAGGTTTAACGTTGGAATATCGCTCCACTGAAGGTCATCCAGGAAAATAACCAGGGGATGATTTTGCTTTGCAAAAACGTTGACAAAATTAAGAAGGAGCATTAAAAACCGGTTTTGAGCTTCAGCCGGGCTTAGTTCTTGTACGGGAGGTTGTTTTCCAATTATTAATTCCAACTCGGGTATTAAATCAATAACGAGTTGGCCATTGTTGCCTAATGCCTTACTTAATTCTTCACTCCAACGATCGAGACTGTTTTTCGGCTCGCCAAGCAGTTCGTAAACAAGGTTACGAAAAGCATGAGCAAATCCGACGTATGATATATTTTGTTTGAATTGTTCAAACTTTCCATAAACCAGGTAGCCTCTTTTTTTTACAATGGATCGGCCCAGCTCATGAACCAAAACAGACTTACCTACCCCTGAGTAACCTGATACAAGACAAAATTCTACCGATCCGCGGGATGCATTGTCAAAATATTGTTCCAACTTTTCAAGTTCTTCTTTGCGGCCATATAATCTTTGCGGGATTTGAAAAAGGTGGGACACATCTGACTTTGCCAATTCAAATGTGAAATAGTGGAATCCGTTTTTAACTTCATCTCTGCATTTTTCGAGATCTACTTTAAGGCCATAGCTACTCTGATAACGATCTTCTGCATTTTTTGAAATGAGTTTCGCTATAATATCGGATAATACTTTTGGTATTGACCTGTTTACGTTATCGGCAGGCAACGGTTGGCGGCTAATATGGCAATGAACCCACTCCAGAGCGTCATTCGCAGTAAATGGTAGCTGGCCGGTAAGCATTTTATAGAAGCAAATTCCAAGGGAATAATAATCAGTTCTATAATCTATATCACGATTCATCCTACCGGTTTGCTCAGGTGATATATAAGGTAGAGATCCCTCGTTAGGATTTGCTAATGCAATATCGTGGTGTTCTCTTGAAAGTTCCGTTGAAGAACCAAAATCTATAAGGCGCAATTCCCCGGTACCAGGTTCTATAAGGATATTTGCCGGTGAAATGTCCTTATGAATAATTTTTTTTTCATGAAGATTTCCTAAGATTTCTACAAGACGAATAGCAATTGAAAAGAACTCCTTTAAGGGCAGAATCCGGTTTTCATAATTAGCCAGATAGGCACCTAATGAAATCCCAAATTTTTCCATCACAATTCCCAAATTGTCCTGTCCGTATGAAACTAGCGAATAGGCCCGTATCATCCCCTCGAATTGAAGTTTATGTAGGATATGGTATTCCCGCCTGATGCTCGCCAGGTCTTCTTTTTTAGGATATTTATCAATTAGAGTTTTGATAGCTACTTCCTGGTTATCTGTTTCCCTTATTGCATAATAAACTATACGCTGATTGGATTCTGATATTTTTTTCAGAACTGTATATCCGGGAATAATTTTTGCTATTCTAACATCGTAGTTGATTTCCACGCATCAGATATTAAATATTTCATTAAACGTTTTGTGAAATTCTTTTTGAGCGTTTTTCAGAATAGGATAGCCATGCCCGCATAATGCATGTTCGAAAGGTATTTGTTTTAGTAGTACAAAGTCACTGGCTCCCGGGTGGCTCTCGTATATCCAGGCCGGGCCAAGGTTGGCATTTTTAAAGAAGTTCATTCTTTGCATGGTGGAAATAGTTTCTTCGTCAAAGAATTGATCGGGTTCAATCCAATTTTGTAAAGAATCGCAGGCTATCATAATTCCACCCTCACGGTCAAGACGTAATATACACTCAGGGCGCTTTACAGTTTTAAATTCAAACAATGTGCAATCCCCAAAAGGCATTTCACCTCCCACTTTTAATTCTTTATCTACTTTCAATCCTTCCTGAATTTTCATGCCCGGCAGTGCCCAGAAAGTAGCTTTGTAGCGATCCAGGTAAAATGGATCATCCATGCCATGCATGTCACCTAAACGAACTACGTTTACAACCTTCCCTAACTTGTCAAGCGCGGCTAATCCTTCATCATTTAACCGAACAGAATTCAGTATGGTCAATTTTTCACCCTCCCTTACGATAATCATATTTCTACTGAACTGCCACATGGAGCCAAAGAACTCGTTTTTCATAGTACCGGCAACGAAAAAGACATCTTTAAGCACCTCACGGATTTCTCCATGCGGCATTGCTTCGGGAAATTTCGACATAAATATTTTTTTAAAATTACAAAACAAATAGATAATACTTCACTATTTCATTTCATCTCAAAGTCATTTTTTTTTAGTCCTCACTATGATCGTATCTGCCAACGTACTTGTATTCTTTGGAATATTCATTCAAGTAGGCATTTATATACCTTTTCACACCTTCCAAAATTCTCCCATTCTTAATGTCATCAAGCGTTTCTTTCCCGTTACTCGCGTCATGTCGCTTTACAAAGAAAAGTGTCATGTCTTTTCCACCAAGAAGGCTGATGATCCCTTGAAGTTTTTTTCGGGCATGCTGCATGTCAAACACTGCCCCTCCTAATGCTGTGAACTGGGGATTTAATGCCAGTGTCTTTTTATTAAATTGTGGCCAATCTCCGGAAGGGGGGGTAAAATCCGGATAATCTTTATCTAGCTGAATTGGATGCCTTCGAAGTCTTTCTATATACTCCCGGCTTAGGTTGCTATCTTCTGCTCCATTTATAATAATATTCAGATAACGACGGGTCGGCAGGCAGGTTTCATCCAGGAAGCCAGGAAGACCTACGTAAGTTGCCGCCCTTACGAGGCCTTTGCCAGTTTCAACCTCTACCATTATTCTATCGTACCCCAAACCATAAGACTCAACAGCATCAAGTGGGGCAAGATCCACGTCATTGCAGGTGTGCACGATACCTTCTACAAAATCATCCGGATTGGGAGACGGTTCAATGTTGCCTACTCCTCCTTCGTGGCGAAACCAATGCTGCACATTGAAAAGCAGTCGCCAACCACGAAGAATAGCGCGCTCTGAAGCAACCGGATTCACACCCTTTGCTCTGAGAGAAACCAAGTTGATATTGGAACCATATCCAAAATATAAAAACATATTATTCGCTTTTCAAAATAATCGCCCCAGTAATTATCCGATACATCTCCACTTCTTGATTAAACGGATGATCTGTTGCACGACTCACGTGATGCTAATAAAAATAATTATTTTTCAATTTTGCGAAAGTAACCTAATGTATGCAAAACCTGCGCGTTTATTGAGGGTATAAAAAGTAATACAAGGAAAAATTATTTATCGGCTTTCAGTTAAGAAATCATATTCCACTTTCTTAGAAAGTGGTTACTGAATAAATACAAATCACTCTTATAAGGTAACTATTCAGTAATCAGTTTAGCAATGAGTGATAAGGCGCTTAATACATTTTGTCCTGACTTAATGGTGGTGGCAATAACCGATCTCAAGACAGCAAATCCGTCTGCGCCGGCAAATGATTTAAATTGACCGGATATCTTTTGTTTTACTCTGACATTTCTTATGGCCCTTTCAGAACCATTGTTATCTGGCGGCACTTCGGGATTATATAAAAAATAGAAAACATACTATCGGTATTTGAGTAAACTACTTTTGCAGAGTTCTCTACTTTTTATGATTTTCATCAAGTTGGAAAAGGAGTACCTCGTCAAGCTTTTACATCAATTTTTCCTGTTCTTTATTTTCCTCATTATCTTTATTTTCCGGTATTTTTTTTAGTTGAAGTGCTTCTATAATTAGTGCCTTCACCTCTGTAGCCCAATAGCTTTCCTTGTAAAGTCGCTCTAAATATTTTAAATCACGAAGTAAATGAGCTGTACAAGTTTGATGATGTTTGGCATTGCATCCGATAGCCTTTGGATTGAAGTGGCAAAAATAGCTGTCATGTTGTAAAACAGCATTGGGAATCCATTACTAAAGGTGTCTTCAATAGTTTTAAACCCACGATTATCAGAATGTACAATAAAAGTAAGGTCATCATTTTGCCATGTCCACATCCAATCATTTTGGCCATTGACTTTTGAAGATGGTTCATCCGTTCCTATAAATGTAGCCTTGACCACAAGGGTTTTTTATTTTTCCATAAGGCTTTACACCTTTTTGATAAAGCGGTTTAAAATATTATGAATGCCATCCACACTTTCAGGCAAATCCATTACATCTCTAAAAAATTCTTTCATTCTTTCAAAAGGCAGCAATTGCCTTGCATGCAGGTATATTGTCAGTGATTCTACATTGGGGCCATACTGCACTCTCACAACTACATATCCTGAAAATGCACTCTCCACAACGTGGCCGCAATTACAGATTTTACGATAAATATGATGCTCAATACAAACAGGCTTTATTATCGGAATATCTATAATATGGCGACTTTCTATCAGTGTTTCCGAAAAGTTCCTTTAATCGTTTCCGCAGCAATTGCACTGGTCTGCCCGATTTTCTACGATTTTATCAATGGTTTCTGAACACAGTAAAGTTTTGCCTTCATGCCCTTGTTGTCCTCCTGGTTTTTACCACTCTTTTCACGAAGGCTTTGATTTTTCTTTGGACGATTTTGATCTTTAGACCGTGCAATACTGGAGTTATTGCTGTTCTTTTTGGTTTTGTAAATCAAAAACTTAGTTTCTAAATCTGTATTTTTTTTAGTCAAATCATCAATCGTTTTTTCCCGTTTCCGGATTAGTTCTAAAAATGATTTTATAAGATTTCTTATGTCTAAACAAATATTATTTTACTGGTACAAAGGGCGATCTTAAAACTGTAAAAATTAATATTCCTTATCATTGTTGTCCGACTAAAAATAGCACAAAAATTCCCACGATTCACTGTTTTCAATACTTTGAGCCAAAAAATGACTTGTTTCAAAAATGGGGGTAGTCGGGGGTATCTTTTTTAAGGGCTGAA
>JBDTGA010000009.1:0-67858 GCA_039937655.1 Ginsengibacter sp. | reverse complement strand
GTACTATCATGGATTACAGCCAAATTTTTGCACCATTTTTGACCACATTGTCTAAAAAATAATACACCGTAAAACAGTAAAAACCGTCCAGCGCTGGACGGTTTTTCTGTTGGAACTATCTTTTAGGTATTCCTCCCTGGGAGGCTCAAAGAAGTTTTATTTCTCCATTTGCTCTATTACATCGTGGGTAACGCCTGTTGATGAAAATCCTCCGTCATGAAAAAGATTCTGCATGGTAACATACCTGGTAAGGTCACTAAATAAGGTAACTACATAATTAGCACAATCTTCTCCGGTTGCATTTCCCAATGGGCTCATTTTTTCAGCATAATTCATGAATCCATCAAAGCCTTTTACGCCACTACCTGCAGTGGTTCTGGTAGGTGATTGGGAAACTGTATTGACCCTCACTTTATTTTTCAAGGCATAATGATAACCAAAACTGCGGGCAATACTTTCCAATAATGCTTTTGCATCGGCCATTTCGCTATAATCAGGAAACACACGCTGGGCAGCGATATAGGTAAGTGCTACCACACTTCCCCACTCATTGAGTGCATCTAATTTATAGGCTGTTGCCAATAAACGATGCAAGCTTGTAGCCGAAATATCCAGGGTTTTTTGATTGAACCCGTAATCAATTTCGGTGTAGGGTTTTCCTTTTCGCATATTCATACTCATACCCACGGAATGTAAAATAAAGTCGAAACTACCGCCGAAATGCTCTTTGGCTTTGGTAATCAGATTCAACATATCATCGTTGCTGGTAACATCGCACGGAACTATCGGTGCATTTATTTTTTCAGAAAGTTTATTGATCTCTCCCATGCGCATGGCGATTGGCGCATTGGTAAGTAATATTTCAGCACCTTCTTCATGACATTGTAATGCTACTTTCCACCCGATAGACCTTTCATCAAGTGCTCCGAAAATAATTCCCTTTTTCCCTTTCAGTAAGTTGTATGACATAGACTTTATTTTTTTTTACAAATTAAGAATTAATAATTATTATATGCTAAATTGTTTCCTTGTTAAAATGTTCTCTTACACAGTAAATGAATGAATCATTAGAAATCTAATTTAACCACTTGGCTAACCAGCTAATTATCACATTAACCTAATTTTCCATCATCTCCCTAGCATTTTCAAAAGCTGCCGCTGTAGGCTTCTTACCGCTCAGCATTGTGGCAATGGCTGTAATCCTTTCATCACGGTCCAATACTTTTATAGCAGTTATGATTTTATCGTCTTTTATCTCCTTATATACAAAAAAATGGGTATTAGCTTTCGCTGCAATCTGTGGTTGATGGGTTATAGAGATCACCTGATGCGCCATAGAAAGTTCCTTTAAAATAATCCCCACCTGTCTTGCAGCTTCACCGCTGATTCCGGAATCTATTTCATCAAAAATCAAAGTAGGCAATTGCACACTCTTTGCTACCAGCGATTTTATGCTCAGCATCAAACGGCTCAATTCACCACCACTCACCACTTTGCGTAAAAGCTCGTATTGCTTGTGCCCTGATGACAGATTGGCATTGAATAAAAAATCCATCGTATTGATTCCAAAGGAATTCAACGTTTCTGTTTCCTTTATCTCTACTTTTATTTTCGCATTGGGCATGCCTACCTGCGACAAGAGCTGGTTAACTTTTTCTTCAAAAGGTTTTAATTCTTTCTGCCTTTTTTCTGAAACTGCTTGTGCGATCTCCAAAGAATCATAATAATATTCACGGGATACTTTTTCCGTTTCTTCTATTGTACGGCTAAGGTCAGTTATTTTTCGCAACCTGCCCTCCAGATCATTTTTGATTTCCATTAGCTGCACCGTGGTCTGAACATTGTGTTTCTTCAATAGGCCGTAACCCAAAGCCATACGTTCATTCAGCACATTAATTTTCTCTTCATCATAATGCACTTTTTGATTGATGGTATCTATTTCCGAAGCAATATCCTTCAGTTCAATTTGCAAAGAAAGCAATCTCTCATTCAAGGCACTTATTTCCGGATATACATCCCGGAGGGTTTGTAATTTATTGCCGATTGATTTTATCTGCTGTACTATGGGCTGCTCGCCCTCCTCCATTTGAAAGTAAATATCAGAGAGTACTGATTTTATATTTTCAGCATTGCTCATCAATTTTATTTCCGCATCTATATCCTCAATCTCATTTTCCTTAAAATCTGCGCTCTCCAGTTCTTCAAATAAAAACTGATTATAATCAAGTTCTTTATTAGCGGCAGATTGCTCTGCCCTCAGTTTTTCCAATTCCTGTAATGCAACCCTGTATTTCTTAAAGAGCTTCTGATATTGCTCCAGGAGTTTTCCATTTCCGGCAAGCACATCAATCACTTCACGCTGAAAATCATTGCTATTCAATTCCATAGTATCAAACTGTTGATGAAGATCAACCAGCAATGAAGACAATTGTTTCAACTGAGAAAGTGTAACAGGGGTATCGTTAATAAAAGCTCTTGACTTTCCACTGGCAGCTATTTCGCGGCGAATCAGTATCTCCTGTTCACAATCCAGATCATTATTCTGTAAAAACTCTTTTACGGCAGGATGACCGGTTTTGAAAATTCCCTCAACAAAACATTTTTTTTGTTTATCAAGCAACGCGGAGGTATCAGCCCTCTCACCAAGTATCAGGTTGAGTGCTCCCATCAAAATACTTTTACCCGCACCGGTTTCTCCGGTTATGACATTGAGATGGTCAGAAAAATGAATTTCAATAGAATCAATGATTGCGTAATTATGTATGTGTAATTGCTGAAGCATAAAAGGGGCAAATTACAATATTCTGTGGTTTTTAATTTGGGATCCTGTATATTTTTTCAAATAGTTGCGCGCATTAAAAAAGGGTACATTTTGTACCCCCATATTTAAATCAAATAGATAAGTCAGATGTTTATTTCACGTCTATTGAATTCTCCAGATCATCATCTACAAGAATACGTCCGCAGTTTTCGCAAATGATGATCTTTTTCCTTTGTTTGATCTCACTTTGCTTCTGTGGAGGAATCGCATTATAACATCCACCGCAGGAATCTCTTTCTACCGGCACCACAGCAAGCCCGTTACGGTAATTATTTCGGATTCTGTCATAGCTTACTAATAACCTCTCATCAACTGATGTCCTGGCAGCATCCTCCAGTTTTTTATAATGCTTTTCTTCTTTATCAGTCTCCGCGATTATTTTTTCCAGCTCACCTTTTTTTCCTTTCAGATTGGTTTCTTTTACGGCAACCCCTTTTTTAGCTACCTCAAGTTGTCTCGCTTTTTCAGAGAGGTCTTCCGTAGCATCTTTAATATGCTTTTCGGCCAGCTTCACTTCAAGTGTCTGCATCTCCACTTCTTTACCGATGGCTTCAAACTCACGATTATTCTTCACATTGTCACTTTGTTTCTCGTATTTTTTTATGAGTTCCTGTGAGTCTTTGATGAGAGTTTTCTTTTCTTCAATGAACTGTTGCATCCCGTTCATTTCTTCTTCTATACGGTTCTGGCGTGCATTCAGCCCGGCTATTTCGTCTTCAAGGTCACTTACCTCTATCGGTAATTCGCCTTTTAATATCTTAATACCATCTAGCTTGATATCTACCTTCTGGAGCTTTACAAGAGATGTTAATTTTTCTTCTACAGAATAATCTTTAACCTGTGCCATATTTTATATGATGATTTTGCTGTTTTATCAGATTTCCATTTATCCGGCTAAGTATAATAATTAACAGGATTGGTATTCGTTTCTGTTTTTAGGAGCGCAAAGTTAGGGAATTTTTGCTGTAAAAACTCAGTAAGCAGCTCTATCGTAAATTGTTCACTTTCATAATGGCCTATATCTACCAGGAGAATGCTGTCATCGGCATCAAAAAATTCATGGTATTTTATATCAGAGGTGATGTAAACCTGCGCCCCTGAAGCTATTGCCCGCGGAAGCAGGAATACGCCTGCTCCCCCACAAACTGCAATCCGGTTGATGGGCTGCCGCGTGAGTTTGGTATGCTTTATTACGGAAAGGCCGAAAGCTGACTTCAATTCCTTCAGTAATTCATACTCAGTAATACTTTCCGAAAGTTCACCTATCAGTCCACTCCCTACCTGATCATGCCTATTTTCGAGGCTATGAATATAGTAGGCCACTTCTTCATAAGGGTGCGCTTCTTTAAGCGACCGAAGAATACCTTTCTGAAGATAGGAGGGATAAATAACCTCTATCCTGACTTCCTTCTCCAGATGTTTTTTTCCAATGTCACCTACAAAAGGGTGGCTCCCCTCTCCCGCCCTGAATGTTCCTTCTCCTTCTATATTGAAACTACATTCATCATATTTCCCTATGGCTCCGGCACCGGCTTTAAATAAAGCGTTCCTCACCTCATCAGCACTTTTTACGGGTGAAAAAGTAATCAGTTTTTGCAGAGCTCCCTGTCTGGGCAAAAGCACCTGGCAGTTTTTTAATCCCAGTTTTTCAGCAATCTTTCTGTTTACTCCTTCTAATACATTATCAAGATTGGTATGAATGGCATACACAGCAATATTGTTCTTTATCGCAGAAATCACTGTCCTCTCTACATAATTTTTCCCATTGAGTCTTTTTATTCCCCTAAAAATAATCGGATGATGGGCTACCACCAGATTGCAATTTTTCTTCAATGCTTCTTCAATAACGGATTCCGTAACATCTAGCGAAACGAGGATTCCTTTACAATCCTCACTTTCATTTCCAATGAGCAATCCTGCATTATCATAATCTTCCTGCAGGCTAAGCGGGGCAATACTCTCGAGGTAATCTGTAATCTCTTTTATTTTCATATCTATTTATTCAATAAGGCATAAAGAAAGCTAAAGATAAAGAAGATTTAGCGGTGATATATTTGATACCCCTTCAGCAATAAAAACCCTGCAGAGATGCCATCTATAGACAAGCAAAAAATTCCTGTATTGCGAATAGATTGTTGTATTAACCCGCCTGGTCAGCTATTTCAGACAGATAAACCACTGATCCGATTTATCGGATTTGGTAGTTTAAAAAATCTTTCTTTCGGCCACCGATTACATAAATTTTTACCAGGCAGGGAGTATTAATTGAATATTTCCAAAGTCACAATTTTGTCAAATAATTAATTTAGATTGTGTTCCTTTATAAACTATTGCAAAACAAAACAAAATCTTTATGAATAAGCCAAAGCTACTCGCAAGGCAGGCTTACAGATATTTTTGTAGCAGCCGGGGGAGATAAAGTAAGAGAAGTAATAGTGGCTTTATAAGAGGTTCCGGGAGTCAGTAGATGGGGTTATTTATGATAATAATAAACTGATACTACCAATTCCTGAAAGAGAAGTGAATACACGTGCCGGAGACTTAAACAGAATCCTGGTTACTAAACATATAAACGGGTTAATGACAGAAAATTATTGCAGATTTATTTCTTTTATAATTTACCGTTTTTATCTAAATCTATAAATATTTTAAAGTGAAAAAGATTTTTTTTCTTGCGGCTTTGTTCTTAATGGTAGTATCGGCCTTTGCACAAATACAATCTCCTGAAGAATTTTTGGGTTATAAAATTGGTACCCGTTATACTCCTCACTATAAAATAGTAAGTTACTTTCAATATGTGGCAGAGACAGCTCCTGAGCTGGTAAAAGTGCAACAATACGGTGAAACCAATGAGCACAGGCCATTGCTCCTTACTTTTATTTCTTCCAAGGAAAACATGAGCAACCTGGAGAATATAAGAATGAACAATCTGCGCCTCGCTCATATTGCCAAAGATAAAATGATGCCTACTGAAGAAACACCGGCAATCGTGTGGCTCAGTTACAATGTACATGGCAATGAACCGTCCTCTTCTGAGGCTTCCATGCTAACCCTCTTTGCGTTGGTAGATCCTTCTAATTCCCAAACCAAAGGGTGGCTAAAAAATACGGTTGTAGTTATTGACCCTTGTCTCAATCCCGATGGCAGGGAACGTTATACAAATTGGTATAATAGTATGGTTGGCAATCAATACAATCCGCAAGTCATCTCACGGGAACACAGGGAACCATGGCCGGGGGGAAGGAGTAACCATTACAATTTTGACCTTAATCGCGACTGGGCCTGGCAAACACAAGTAGAGAGCCGGCAGCGGGTAGCACAATATAATAAATGGCTACCGCAGGTTCATGTAGATTTTCATGAGCAAAGCGTAAATTCTCCTTACTACTTTGCACCGGCAGCAGAACCTTATCATGAAGTACTCACCCAATGGCAAAGAGATTTCCAAAAAGCCATTGGCAAAAACAATGCTAAATATTTTGATAAAAACGGGTGGCTTTATTTTACCAATGAGCGATTCGATTTATTTTATCCTTCTTACGGTGATACGTACCCGCTTTATAACGGTTCTATCGGAATGACGTACGAGCAGGGTGGTATTTCAGGAGGACTGGGTATATTTACAGATGAAGAAGATACACTTACGTTAGTTGCCCGTGTACTTCATCATTACACTTCAGGCATCAGCACTATTGAAACATCATCCCTTAATGCATCAAAGCTGGTAAAGGAATTTCATAGTTATTTTAATGATGCAGTGAGTGGAAAGATAGGTGAATACAAAACTTACATTATTAAAAACAACCCAAACGATGTTGAAAGGATTGCATCATTAATGAAATTATTGGACAACAACGGTATCCGGTATGGTACCGCTTCAGGAAGTGCCAGGGGATATAATTACCAAAATAAAAAAGAAGAAGCATTTACCATTTCAACCGGTGATTTAGTAATCAATACCACGCAACCAAAAGCTGCCCTGGTAAAAGTTCTATTTGAACCTCATAGTAAATTAGCCGATTCAGTAACCTACGATATTACTGCCTGGTCAATGCCTTATGTTTATGGATTGGAAGCTTATGCATCCAAACAAAGTATCAGTATGTTACCCGGAAATATAATTCCTGAGTTTGTAAAAAATAATCCGGAAGATACTTACGGTTACGTTATACGCTGGCAGGGAATTACATCGGTAAAAACAGTTGCCCGGTTGCTTAAAAAAGGAATAAAAATGCGCTTTTCAGAAATTCCTTTTGAAGTGAACGGTCAATCTTTTGCAAGTGGTTCTGTAATAATTACCAAAAAAGGAAATACCCAATTGGGAAATGAATTATGGAAAACTGTTAGTGATATTTGCAATTTGAATCAAATTAAAATGTACCCGGTGAATACGGGGATGGTTGAGAAAGGGGCTGACTTTGGGAGTGGCCAGGTACATCTTATCAAAGCAGCCAAAGTGGCCATGCTCACGGGCGAAGGAGTAAACGCTTATGCTGCCGGAGAGATATGGAATTTTTTCGATCACGAAATCAATTATAACCTATCACTGATTAATGCCACCGATTTTAACCGAATCAAATGGGAGGACATTGATGTTCTGATTCTTCCTGATGGAAAATATAGCTTTTTAAAAGATAAAGAATCCGAAGATAACTTTCAGCAATGGATAGAAAAAGGAGGAAAAGTAATTGCTTTGGAAAGCGCCGTAGCCCAGCTATCCAAACAAAAATGGAGTATCATACATACGAAGAACGATTCTGCATCAATTGATACCGCCAAAAAGAAAGACCCTTATGCCGCATTGAAAATTTTTGGGAATAGGGAGAGAGATGAAATTTCTGATAATACACCCGGGGCTATTTATAAAGTAGATATTGATAACACACATCCTCTGATGTTTGGCTACCCAAAATATTATTACACTTTAAAAATGGATAGCACAGAGTATCAGTTCATAAAAAAAGATGGATGGAATGTGGGAGTTATCAAAAAGGAGAATCTTATGTCCGGTTTTGTCGGTTATAAATTATACCCCAAATTAAAGGATGGTTTACTGTTTGGCGTTCAGGATTTGGGTAGAGGCAGCGTTACTTATTTAACCGATGATGTAATGTTTCGTAATTTCTGGGAAAACGGTAAATTGATACTGTGCAATGCAGTATTCATGGTAGGAGAATAAGAGTGGAATGCCTTCAGGAGTCTTAGACTGACAGTTTTCTATCTATGTTTCGGCAAGCACAACATAACCGAAGGTGCTTTTAGATGATTGCTCATTTTTAATCGCAAAAAGAGTTTTTCTTAAGATCCAATTTCTTATTTTCTGGTCATATTAAGCAAATACGGCTGCGAGGTACCCCATGGAGCAAATTGAAGGGTAGGAATACCTTTTTTTACAAAGCGCCAGTCACGGGTTAAAAATTTGAATTCCGATGGTACATCCGGAAGAGTAATGGTCAACCTGCCATAATCATTATCACAACTCCATGTGCCATTATACCCGGTGGAACCTATGGTAACTTTTAAAGATCCGTGATAAAAATCTGTTTTTTGAAGTACAAAAATATAACCGTTATACGCTGAAGTAATATCTCCGGAACTGTCCTTAGCAAGGGAAACCACATAATTCCTGTTGAGGATATTGGTCTCAAAAAATTGTTGTAAAGGCAGGCTATTCTCTGGATTGGGCTTACCACAAGAAGCACAAAAGAAAATAGTAAAAGCGAGTAAAATAGATGAAAGGTACCTGGACATATTTTCTTATTGGGTCAAGAATGTGCAAACAAAATACTAACGGACAACGAAATTAGACCAATAAAAGTATAACGTTACACACAAAAAATGTTCCCGTCCTCTACTCAAAAAGGTAAATTTATTTCAATACGTATCCATATACTATTCTTATCTTCATCATGAATAATACCGATTACACATATTCTATAGTCCAATTCCCCTCACGCTACATTGTACTATGAATCTGTTATACCGGCAATATACCATAAGATTCATTGGACTAAATTAAAAATACACTTGGTATAACCATTATGATTTTTCTAAGAAAAACTTTTCTACTTTATTTAATCCTCTTTTCTTATTATAAAGGAAACGCTCAAGTATTCGGTGGCGATCCGCCTTCCGTAAAATGGAAACAAATAAATACGCCCACATCCCGAGTCATTTTCCCGGCTGGGCTCGATTCCGTTGCCATGAGGGTCACTAATATTATTTCATATATAAAAAAGCCTACTGAAAGAACTATCGGTGACAAGTCAAAAAAGATTAATATCGTTCTCCAAAATCAAACTACAGTCTCCAACGCGTATGTTTCTCTGGGGCCTTTCAGAAGTGAATTTTACCTGACCGATAATCAAAATAGTTTTGAAATGGGAAGCCTTCCGTGGCCCGATCAACTTACCATTCACGAATACAGACACGTAGAGCAGTATAATAATTTTAATGTAGGGCTTTCAAAAGTAATGCATACTCTCTTCGGCGAAGAAGGTCAGGCACTCGCCAACAGCGCCGCCATACCCAATTGGTTTTATGAAGGAGATGCAGTATTTAATGAAACCAACCTTAGTAAGCAGGGACGAGGGAGCTTACCTTTTTTTTACAAAGATTACCGCTCTCTCTGGCAGGCCGGGAAAAAATATAGCTGGATGAAGTTGAGAAACGGATCGCTGAAAGATTTTGTACCTGATCATTATGCACTCGGATTTTTATTGGTTTCTTATGGACGCGAAAAGTACGGAGATGCTTTTTGGAAAAACGTTACCCATGATGCCGCCTCCTACAAAAATTTATTTTACCCATTTCAACACGCTATAAAAAGGTATGCGGGGGTTAGTTATGTTACTTTCAGAAATGACGCAATTGATTATTTTAAAAAAGAATTCAATTCCTCTCCTCTTAAAGGATTAGAAAAGACAGAAACATTCAGGGATGAACAATTTCCTTCCTTTACAGAAGATGGTTCTATCATCTATGTAAAAAGCACTTATAAGCAAACTTCTGAATTCACTATTCGTAAGGAGAATGAGGAACACAAAATAAGAACACTGGACTACACGCTGGACGATTACTTCAGCTACCGAAACGGAAAAATAGTTTATACTTCTTATCGTCCTGACATCAGATGGGGATATCGAAACTTCAGCAATGTACAAATTCTGGACATTATTAACGGGCATCAATATACGCTGACTAAAAAGGGAAAATATTTTTCACCCGACATCAGTAATGACGGACAAAAAGTAATAGTGGTACATGAGCCTTCCAAAGGGGGGTGCAACTTGCAATTATTAAATTCAAAAACAGGAGTAGTAACTTATGAGTTCCCTAATCCTGATCATCTTTTTTATACTTATCCCAAATTCTATAACGAAGAAAAAATTATTACCGCGGTAAGGAATGATGAGGGAAAAATGTCGTTGCAGGAAATCAACATGAACAATAATCAAACAGAATACCTATTGCCCTTCACTTATAATGTGATCGGATTCCCATTTTTCCTGCACGACACACTTTATTTTTCTTATTCGTACAAAAAAGAAGATGAACTCTTCGCATATACTTTTTCGGATAAAAAATTATGGAAAGTGCAGCCAGAAAATGAACAAGGGATCGGGAAATACCACGCCACCGTAAATGATTCGGACATAGTATGGGCATCATTTACAGCCGAAGGATATCGTTTGCAACCATACTCAAAAGAGTCTTTACGATTCACAGAAATAAATACCAATCAACTTCAAAAAATCACCTCAAGTTTTGGGATCGCCTCCGTCAATGGCATCAATGCCAACTTATTATCATCCGTTCCTAATGACACATTCGCAATTACCAAATACAGGAAATTATTTCAGATATTTAATTTTCACAGTATTGAACCCGCTATCAATGACCCCCAATATACCCTAAGCCTGGTGGGTGAGAACATTTTGAACACACTCCAATCGAATGTATCATTCACCTACGACCGCTCAGAAAGATTTAAGCAAATCAGTTTGAGTGCTACTTATGCCGCATGGTTTCCTTACCTCTCAGCCGGAGTAAATTATTTCTTTGACCGGAGCACTTTATTTCATGGAAACCTGATCCGCTTTAACCAATTGGAACCGTATGCCGGATTTAATATTCCGCTAAATTTCAGTAAAGGCCGTTCGTTTACTTATCTCAATTTCGGGTCGCAGTATGTGTATAGCAGAGGAGCCTTTCAAGGCAAATACAGAGATACTTTAGGAACCCCTTCTTATAGTTACAGTAGTAGTTTTGTATCACTCAGCCATCAGATTCAACAAGCACAACAACAAATATTTCCCGGCTTTGCACAGTCAGTATCATTCGCTTATAAAACTCCTTTAACCACACTACACGGATATCAATTTGTAGCAAACAGCAACTTGTATTTCCCGGGATTTTTAACAACACATAGCATTGTATTGAATGGAGCTTACTTGCGTAAAGACAGTTTGAATAAAATCAACTTTTCCAGCGGATTCCCATTTTCGAGAGGTTATCAATCCATAAACTTCTATAAAATGTACAAATGGGGTATTAATTATCATTTGCCTTTAGCCTATCCTGATGCAGGCTTCGGAAACATTCTCTATCTTTTAAGAGTAAGGGCCAATTTATTTTATGATGACACACACGTAAAAGATTTTTATCCCAATAAAAATATTTTCTCAGCCAATTTCCGTTCTACCGGTACAGAAATCAATTTCGATACCAAATGGTGGAATGAAGTAAATGTTTCTTTCGGCATACGTTACAGCCGGTTGCTGGATAAAGATCTTTATGGAGGTAAGGGATACAATCGCTGGGAAATTATTTTACCTGTGAATATTCTGAATCATTAAAAAAATGAGACAAAAGAAATCATCATTGTACTTTATTCTTCTTATTCTTCTTCAATCATCTGATAATGAATTACGATCATCATACCAACCATCTTTTTACCTGCTCATTACACTCTTAACCGGCTCACCAACAGTATGTCCGAAGACGCTATAATCGAATCCAAGTAACCTCGCAATGGTTGTTGCATATTGAGTTTGAAAAATTTGTTCTTTAGTTCTTATTTCACCCAAAGGTTTGGTATCAGGGCCCATTACCATAAACCAGGTTTCATTGGAATGAGCAGTACCCGAACCATGATCAGTCCAATCATCACCCACTCCTCTCCCATGATCGGGTACTATAAAAAAGGTGGTACTATTTTTATAAAATTTATCATGCTGCATCCTGTTCCAAAGTTTTTCGATCATTGCATCCAGGTTATGAATATCATCTAGGTAGTTTTCATATTTCCCTTCGTGAGCATATTCATCAGTATCACCAAAATCTAGGTAAGTAACTTTTGGGTGGCTTGCCAGTATATAAGATTTAGCAAGGCCATACACAAGTGCATCAAGCCTTTCATCATCTCCAAATATTTTAGGAATATAATGCTGCATTTCGTTGGCAAGAATTTCAGCTTCGGTTAAATTGTCATTTTTAATATCTTCCCACGGTACATTAATAAGCATATCACTTTTATCTTTATGAAGACACCTGCCGGTAGCCCGCCAGCAGGCGAAAGTAGCTACCTTCCCATGGTAACCTTTCTGGCTATTGATGTATTCAAGCACATTCGTATTGGGATTGCCGGGAAAGCCATTTGAATTAATCGCGGTATCTACAAAACCACTTAATATTTCTGCACGTCCCGGATAAGAAATCCAATACGAATTCTCTACATTGACTTCATTACCCAGTTCGCGATTGCCGTATAACTGCCCATGAAGGGCAATATAATTCCACGTAAAAGGCATTAGTTTCTTGCGTCGCTCGCTCATGTCGTCTGCCCAATATTTTTTTATCCGATGTAAGGAATCACCTGCATTGTATTTTTTATTACTGAGCAAATCAAAGTCTGCTCCTTTGAAAAGTTCCTGCCAACGGTATCCGTCTATTAAAATAACTACTACGTTTTTTGTCTGATGTTTATTCTGTGCAGATACTGAAGTCCTTGCTACAAGGGACATCAGTAAAATAAGAAAGGTTTTAAATTTCACTTGAGATATGTTTTTGACTATACAATTAAAAAGTAAATGTAATACCAGAACCTTGACTAATTAACACTCATAGTATCCGGAAGACTTATCCTTTTTCGAAATGCTTCAATAACATTTTCCGATAATCTTTGTCCTTGTTCAGTTTGATTAATTAGCTTTTGAATTTCATCTTCAAGAGTATTATCAATCATATCCGGATAAGGTGCGCCTGCGCCAAGCCTTTCAGGCCATTCCTGTGCTTCCTTTACTTTCTGAGACGCCTGTTTATAATTATGTTTCTCTAAAAATTGCAGAGCAATATTCAATTTGGTTTGCTCATAATATTTATGCGCTTCCTGTGCTCCTTCGTAAGGAAGAATATTGATGTGATCAAATATTCTTTCTGCAGCATCATAATTATTATTCAACATAAGGCAACGGGCATAGAGTAATGCTGCCATATAATTTCCTTTATCTTTTTTATAATAAGGTTCAATAACCTGCAATGCCTGACTGAATTGTTTTTGAGACAACAAAAAGTCAGTCAAATATTTTCCATACCTCCAATCATTTTTATCAATCTGTTGTGCCTTGAATAGATCAGACTGAATATTGGGAACATCTGCAGAATCACGCAAATGGGATCGTAACACATAAAAAGGAGCAAAGTTGTCCGGTGCTTTTCCATCTTCCAGTAAATGCAATGCTTCTGATTTCTTCTCATAAAAAGCATCAATTAATGCCAGATAATAACGGCTCTTCCAGTCTGACGTTCCTATAGCGACCGGATGATTAATTACCCATTGCATCACGGGAGCACTTGCTGACCGAAAAGGGAAAACAAGGTATGCATTTCCATTATTTGCTTCTTTCAAATAAGCTGCACCTTTATTATCATTTCTGTGTAGCCACGCAAGCCAATACTCAATTTCATTATCCCTCTGCGGGCATGCCTCTAAAACAGCCTTGCATTCATCGTCTAAGTTTAATTCATGATACCATATCGCCAGATCAAGATAGGTTTGTTGAGGTAATTCGTCACGGATAAGACTTATAAAGTTGGCTTTGGTAGCCTCACTTTTATTTTGCCAATATTCTTCAAAACGAATAAAATGATTCATCGGATCCAAATGAAGAGTTGTTGTTTTTATTTTTCTCTGCTCAGTCGTATCCCGCATGAACCGGGCACAAACATATTGTAATTGCCATGCAGAAATATTTTGTGAATTATTCACCAGGCTTTTACCGGCATATTCAAAAGATAGTTTGTATTTTTTTTGTTGCAGCTTTATTTTACTCAGTTCTGTGTAGGCGGCAGAGCGAAATTGAGGAGTGATAGCCGCTACTTCAAAACCATCTTCAGCATCATACATTCTATTGAGCTTCAACGAGGCCAAACCATAATAATAATTGGCTGCAGGATCATACGTATTAACACTTAAAGCCGTGCGTGCAAAATAATAGGCAGAATCATAATTCATTTTTCGGTATTGTAAAAAAGACATTTCAGCAAGTGCAGGAATAAATGCAGCATCTTTTAATAAAGATGCATGGATATTATTTTCGGCCAGCGCATAATGCCGTGTATCAGATTCATATTTCCCTTTCAAATAAAATCCATAGGCAGTGTTCCAGTCAAAATTTTTATAGGGTTCTAATGGCCTGTCTAATATTTTTGCGGCGCTGTCATTCATTTTCACTTCTGTTCCTGCGAGGGTAATCTTTGCGATAGCTTCGTTATCATTAAGAGAAATACTTTGTTGAAAAGATTGCAGAGGTTTTAAACTCACCGGCATGTTCAGAATAAGCTTTTCTTCATTGTTCCACACTTTCAACGTGTCATTGATATAGCTAACAGGAGAAATAAAAATTACTTTTTTCCCATCAACATTTTTAATATTAATCACTCCATTCAGATCGGCTTTGGCTACTCCATCTGTATTTTGAAAAGGATACCAATACTCGCTCCAGGTATCCGTGTTATATGGAGCAAAATCAAATTGCTTGAAAGGGCTGAATACACTTTCAGGTGCATTTTGATTGTATAATCTTCCACTTTGTATCTCGGTATATTGGCCGCTGTGATCAGTCAATAATCTTTCCCAAATCATTCCTTGTCTTGATAAACCCCATATCCATATTTTCTTTCCAATCTTTGCCTGTCGTTCGGCATAGTGTATCATTCCATAATTCTCTTTTTGCCATAACACTCCGTAATATTTACTGTACGCGCCGGTAACATGATATGACTTATAACTGCCAAAATTATTTTGATTATAAATCGAAATATTTTTATGATTCTCGGGGTTTATAGGGAAGTCATAAAGTTTGCCATCATGAAATATATAATGATTGCCGGGGAAAATATATTCAAGACTATCAGAAACTTTTTCTCCGAGATTCATCCAGCTATAATATGGCTGAGGCAATGGGGTACCATTGTGCCAGAAAAACCGTGTAATAAAATACGCTTTATCTTTTGGCAAATTAATTTCCATATTCCACCGTGTTTGTGTTAGCAGGTCAAGAAGACTGATGACACAACTTACACTACCATCAGCATTTTTCCGGGTAAGATAATTTACGGGAGTAGCCACACCGGGTGTATGCCCCATAATTCCGAAATTGGCTTCCAGCCCGCCACTCGTCCATGGCCCACGCATAGCAATATCTCTGAACTTTATGGCATCATTATCATAGATAAAAGGCTTACCATTTTTTTTATCAATTGCTGTCCATATTTTGCCGCCTACCTGTGGCAGGATGATTAATTTAATAAAATCATTTTCAAGTTCCACCACCTTCCATTCTTTCTGAATTGAATGGTCGGTAAACCCATCATAACGGAAATAAGGATAGGAGATGGAAGCGGGATCCGGTACCGGATTCGGATTGGAGAAAGGGTATGTGGTGAATGATTTGTTGTATTCACGAAAAGTAGCATCAGATTGAGCAAAGCAATTGAAACCAATAAAAATAAAAAAGATAGAAAAGTATTTTTGCATGTTCTTATTTTTCAGTTGAATAAATTTAAAAAATCAATTCCGGTAGTTCTTAGTATCATTTATTGAATCCTCTACAGAATGAAATTGAAAGTTAGTTGTAAAACTTTGTTTACTGTTAACAACAGAGGCCTTAAGTCGGATTAATCCCGGAATTTCCGTTGATCTAATAAGAAAAGATGCGATACCTCCTCTTACTTTGCTTATTGCCGGACTTACCATGACTGCATTACCTGAAATATCCAGTTTAATTTGCGTGCCATTGTCCAGAACCTCTACCGTGCCATTTTTATCAATGAGGTTCACATTTACAAAAACAACATCTGCATCATCAGCAACTAATGGTTTTCCTTCAGAATTTACGTTGATATGTAAGCCATAAGGTTTTTCAGGAGTATGAACTATATCGTAAGCAACAGGCCTGTCTTTAATATATCCAATCGCTTTTATTTCTCCCGGCTTCCATTGAATGTTCTCAAAAGTAAATGGAGAATGTGCAAGGTTTCTACAATTTCCTCCATCGAATGGATTACCACTCTTTTCCCAATCTCCATAATTACTATCAGGGCCATTATCAGGCTTTTGTTTTTTTACCAACTTTCCATTTACATATAATCCAATTTCATCGCAATTGGAATAAACTACTATTTTTCTCGAAGTACCTTTTTGTGCCCACCAGTTTGCAACATGTACCAAAGGTTTGTTATCAGCTCCATGTATTTTCGCATAAGGGTCCATCTGGCTTTGGAAAAAATAATAACTGAATTTAGGAATACGAAAAACATCTACAATACCCCAATCTGATGTGGTAGTAGATGTAGCTTCAAAACTATCAAAGAATGCCCAGTTGGCATCTCCAACCGTCCACGGATAATATTCAGGGCCTTGTAATAAATTATGTTCCCATTGAAGATTCCAGGCGTTTCCTAATAAAGCCTTTTCGCCGTTACTTCGATTAACACGAGTAGTACTTTGGGAACCGCCAAATTCATAGTCTCCGTATTCTCTTGCAAAACCGGGCCGTTCCGGCTGCACATTCTGTGGCCTGCCAAATGGATCTATCCAGCTATTATAGGGAACATCCCATGCCGTTTTTTTTGCTCCATACGAATCGCCGGACGTAAAAAATTGATCGCCCGGATATTCTTCATGTGCTAACAATGCAGATTTTATTCTGAAACTATCCGGCGGATAACTTTCATTCAAACTCACTTCCCACATTATTACGCAAGGATGATTTCTGTCGCGTCGTATCATCTCCCTGATATCTCTGTACACTCTTTCTTTAAATATATCATTGGCATTAAAAAACTGCCAGCCTGGAATTGGATCAACCACCATTAACCCGAGTGAATCGCAAACATCATATACTGAAGGATCATTTGGGTAATGCGCCAGGCGCACAAAATTCATCCCTGATTCTTTTATTCTCTTCAGGTCGCGATACTGAGTAGTATTTGATAAAGCATTCCCTATGTATGGGTAATCCTGATGCCGGTTTGTACCAACAATGCGTAATGGTTTTCCATTTAATTTAAAACCTTCCCAGCGTGTGTATGACAAAGAGCGGATTCCAATATGTTGCGAAATTTCATCCAGTAATTTACCATTTTCTAAAACCCTGGTAGTTAGCTTATAAAGATAAGGATCGTCAGTTGACCACAAATGAGGATTAGAAAGCGATATTTTTTGTTGTACTTCACCGGATGTATTTGCATTGATATTTAAAACATCACTCGTTACTACTTTTATTTGTTTTCCTTTATTATCAGAAATGATTTGTTTTACAACGGCATTATTATTTTGGTCCAAACTATTTTCAACCTCTGTTTTTATCAGTATGTCTGCCTTGCAATCAGAAACATTTTCGTAGCGCACAAAAACTCCACCGCCTGCAATTGTATTTGCCTGTACAGGATCAGTGATATGGATTGGACCAGTGGCTATTAGCCAGGCATCTCTATAAATCCCGCTCCAATAAAGAAACCCCAATGTGGCCAATGACTTTCCTGGCGGTGTATTGCGATTATCTCTGTTATCGAGACGAACTATGATCTCATTTACTGAATGAAGGTTTACATATTTATCCAAAGAAACCGTAAAAGGCAAATACCCTCCCTGGTGTTGCATCACAAACTTTCCATTGATCCATACCGTAGCTACCTGCATGGCTCCTTCAAACAAGACAGACAAGCGTTTGTCCTTACAATCTGCCGGTATCATGAATTCTTTTCTATAATAACAAATACCACTAAACTGATGAGCGCCGGGATTTAAAGCCTGCTCATATCGTGCAGGATGAGGTAAAGAAATAGTTTCCCATTCCAATGATTTTATTTTTGGATATTCGAGCGAGAACCCTTGTTGAGCCTCTGTTATTTCCCGGTTTATTATTGAGTCAACAGATGTATTATGTTTTCCGACATGCTCATCATTGAACTGAGATTTAAAAGACACGTCTCTTTGCGAAATATTTTTATGCTGATGTAATATTGTATCATTCGTACAATACATTTCCCATCCATGATCAAAATTGATAACTTCCCTGGAAGAGTTTTGAGCAAATAAAATCTGAGAACTTACTATTCTAATTAATAGAAGTAAAGTACTCTTAGGTAATCTGATATGGATACATACGGGATTCATAAAAACTTTAATTAACTTCAAAAACAATTGCTGTGGAAGAATTTGAAACCACATTTATAGAAAAATGATTACCACCAACTCTTATAAAGAATCGGTCCACTTATTCTATTCGTATCCATTCCTCACGATTATTTCTTCTCCGGGCTTCGTTCTCATTTCCAATATATTTTTATTGAAAGAATATTTCACAGATTTTTCGGTAACATAAAAAGTTTTAAAAGGCAATTTCAACCTCATCAAACCTCCCTCTTCTGAAAATATCTTCACTTCATCCACCACACCATTTTCTTTCTTTGCTGAAAAAAGAAAGGCTCCCTGTGTCCGGAGCTTACTGAAAGAAACATCTTTCCATGACGCTGGTATTGCCGGAAAAATTTCCACATACTCTTTATGACTTTGTATAAGCATCTCCTGTACTCCTTTTGCAAATGCAAAATTTCCTTCTAAAGTAAATGGCCGATAAGTAAAGTCGGAATACTGCCCGCCTCTTTGATCCCCATTCAAATGAAAACTGTTTATTGAACAAAAATTAGTGGAAAATATCTGCAACATCCTTGCAGCGCTATCGCCTTCTTTGGCTCTGGCATATAGATTGGCCATCCAGCTAAATGAATAACCACACCAGGCACGGGTTCCTTTTTTTTCAATTTGTCGTAATGAATTCTTTATAACTACCTTATCCCCTTTATTCTCAATATCGAGCAGATTCAAAGGATAAATAGCCATGTAGGGTGACATGTGCCGATGTGACTCAAAAAGATCGAGACCCGGTGCAATGGTAAGTCCGGTTTCATCTACATTAAGATATGGCAATAAATTTCTCTCTTTTTCAATGTCGTTAACAACCTTTCCCGTAGCAGCTTTGCAAACTTCGATGTAATCATTATAAAAAGCTTTTACCAATGCCAAATCATAATTGGTCCATTGATGAAACCATGCTTTGGTACTATTATCAAAAATCTCAGGGCTTGAGCTTAAGGGTAGCTTATATTTCTTTGTAACAGGATCTATAGTAAGAATTTTCTTAAAATATTCATGTGCTTCATCAAAATAAGGTTTGCATTTTTTCAATAAAAACTCTTTGTCCATGCTATACTTCCATTGCCAATAAAAATGTTGGGAAAGCCAGGCCACGGTTGTGGGACTCATGGAATATTGGATCCACCCACCCATTTCCTTTCCGGTGATGGTCGTTACTCCCGGCACGTTTAATCCATTAATATCAAAATAACTTTTTGTCCATCTTTTATTTTGCTCTTTGGTTTTCCATAGCCAGTTAGTAAAAGATGCAGATTCAGCAAGATGGTTACTTGTGTAAAAGGGCCAATAGCTTAATTCAGTATTCAAATCATTATGGATGTCACCCTTCCATGGAGGCAGGTTTCCATTGTCAGCCGTCCAGATGGCTTGTAGAGAGATCGGCGATGTATGGCTTCTTGCTACGCAGCCCATCTTATATAACTCAAGAAAGTATTGCTTCTCAATGATTAAATCAGGAATAGAAACAGAAGATTGATTCCAGAAATGATTCCACCAGCTAACGTGTGATTGCCAGCCGGGTAATCTATCTCCTACTCCTTTTAATCCGGGTAAAGAAGCTTTTTTATTATTTGAAATGGTCCAGGAACCTATAATTTCGGTTGGTGAAATTTTATTCCACTGAACCAACACTTCATAATAATTTCCATTCCAGGTGGGTTGATGATAGCGGATACTGTTGGCAGTTTTTGTAATAGTTCCTTTTGCATAACCAAGCGTTTGCAAGCCTCCGCCTGAATGGCTGTTATCGTCATTATTTTTATTTAAAGAATTATAATTGGGAATTATCAATTCAGGAATACAACTCTTTTCGTTTATACCTGACTGGGATTCGGGTAAATTCTCAAATGCGAAATAACCAATTTCATCCACCGCATGAACATAATTATGAAGCACTACACCATTTTCAAATTTAATTGTACTCAATGCTGTTTTAATATCCAGCATATTTGAAACCACTTTTCCGAAAGGGTTATAATTAAATTCAAGGGCTGCACCTGGTATTTTTGTTGGAGCGGGATTTCTGTCATAAGGTTCATCGCCCATTTTATGCACAGTATCATATTGTCCTTTATTTAACTGGGCTACCACCCATTTGAATTTAAGTTGATCAATTTTAGGCATTGGCCTGTCATCCCAAAGATCAACACGATCAAGTGAAATGCGTAGCTTATTATCTTTCTTCCATATCAATTCGCCCAGCCATCCATTACCCAGAGGCATACCTTCATCCCATCGTGTGGCAAGAGAATCGAATTGCAAATTATATTCAGCTTTCGGCTGTGCCATCACATTATCCAAATAAAAGGAAGCAAAAATTATGAATAATAACTTTATAAATTGATACTGCATGATTTCGAGTTATACCGGTTAATGGATTGATTCAGCAAGAGACTAGCAAAATAAAGATAATAACTCATTCAGTATATTATATTATATTCTACATTCTCCATTTTATTTATCCATCACATCCCTAAAGGTTCACAAACATGTATATGGAATCATTGGTACTATAATTTCGTTTTGAGTAAATTACTGAGACAACCCTCTGATATTTTTTCAGGTAGCTAATGCCTTATGCCCCGGCATCCTTCCCTTATGATGATCTATAGCAGCTTACAGGGTTCCGATTCTATGACTGTAGCATTTCTTCGAATGACGTTTTCACTACCACTAACAACATGACTTCTTAGGATACTACCTCCATATTATTGAAAAACAACCAGTTTTGAATGTCCTTTCCCTTTTTAACATAACTCAGTTTTCCAATTATACACATTTCAAAATTTACCTAAGTATTGGTGGTACGTCTCGTGCAATCGTTTGCTTTTTTGAAAACATTTTATCGTATTTTGCACCAATAGCGCTTTATGGAAAATAAAATAGCCACTCTTAAAGAAATTGCCCGGCGGTTGAATTTTTCTATTTCAACGGTATCAAGGGCATTGCATAATCACCCAAGCATCGGATTACGCACTACCGCCCAGGTGCAGAAACTTGCCAGGGAGCTCAATTATGAACCCAACCAAACCGCCTTACTCTTTAAACAGCAAAAAACAAATACGATCGGTGTTATCCTTCCCAACCTTAAAGAAGAGTTTTTTTCACAAGCAATCAATGGAATAGAAGACGTAGCCAAAGAACATAAATACAGTGTACTCATTGGCCAGTCGCATGATAATGTAGAGCAGGAAAAACAAATCATTACTGCTATGAAAAATCAGCGGGTAGATGGGCTGATCGTTTCTATTTCAAAATACACGAAAAATTATGATCATCTGACCAGGATGAAAACATACAATATCCCAATCGTTTTTTTTGACCGCGTACCCAACCTGCCCACAGTACATAAAGTTTCTTCCGATATTTGTTCAGGCACCAGACAGGCGATAGAGTTTTTAATTAAAAATGGCCACAGAAGAATCGGTGTCATCAACGGGCCCGAAGAAATGAAATCCTGTGCAGAAAGAACCAGCGCTTATCTGGATGCATTAAAAAAGAAAAAGATCAAAATTGACCTTTCGTTAATAGTAACAACAGACCTGACACAGGAAAAAACCTACGAAGCGATGGATCAATTGCTTCAATTAAAACAACGCCCCACCGCCATTGTAACCATCAACGATTACGTGGCATTGGATGCCATTCAATTTGCGAGAAAGGCAAAATTGAAGATCAATAAAGACATTTGTTTTGTGAGTTATGCCAACCTGCCCATCACCAATTATCTGGAATTTCCTCCCCTGGCCTCAGTAGAACAATTTCCGTATCAGCAGGCTAAAAAGGCTACAGAGATATTATTCGATCTTTTAAAAGGTTCATCTCCGGAAACTGATTTTAAAAATATTATCATCGAAGGAAAATTAGTGGTTAATAAAAAATAAGCCATTTTCATAAAGCACCCCGCATTTCAAAAGAATGTTCTCCAATACTCAGTTCTATTTCCCTACAATAAAAAAGTCTCTCAATATTTAAGACAATCGTTTGCGCTACCTTTTTCAACCTCAGTTGATTAAGTTTGTTACACAATGATTATACAATGAAACCTAATGAGAAAGTTCTTGCCGCTTACGATCTGGAAATAGATAAAATAGAGATTGAATCTATAAACACCGGACTTATCAACTCAACATGGTTCATAAAAAATTCGCATGAATCTTTTATTCTACAAAAGGTAAATCATACTATTTTTAAAAATCCGAATGCTATTGCTGATAACATAAGATTCATTGCAAACTATTTATTAAAAAACAATCCGGAGTATCTGTTTGTATCGCCTGTAAAAACAAAGGACGACAAAGAAATGATGTACATCCCCGGCGACGGCTACTTCCGGCTCACACCTTTCGTAGAGAAATCACATACTATCACTACGGTTCAAAAGCCACAGGAAGCTTTCGAGGCGGCAAAAAAATTCGGGGAATTCACGAAATTACTATCGGACTTCCCGGTTGAAAAACTACAAATTACTCTTCCGGATTTTCATAATCTCACACTGAGATACCGGCAATTTTCAGAAGTGTTGGAAACTGGAAATAAAAGCCGCATGAAGCAATCTGAAGAACAGATCCAATTCATAAAAGATCACAAAGATATTGTAGATACCTATGAGGATATTTTACACAACCCTTCTTTTAAATTGCGTGTAACCCACCATGATACCAAAATAAGTAATGTACTATTTGATGAAAAAGATAAAGGTTTCTGTGTGATAGACCTTGATACGGTAATGCCGGGATATTTCATAAGCGATGTAGGTGATATGATGAGAACTTATCTGTCGCCGGTAAATGAAGAGGAAAAAGATTTTTCAAAAATCGAAATCAGAGAGGAATATTTTGAATCTATCTGGAAAGGATACATGAGTGAGATGAAAGATGTTTTAAACAGAGAAGAAAGAAGACATTTTATTTATGCAGGAAAATATATGATCTATATGCAGGCTATTCGCTTCCTCACCGATCACTTGAATAACGACACTTATTACGGTGCAAAATACGAGGGGCATAATTTTGTGAGAGCAGGTAATCAAATTGCGCTGCTAAAGAAGTTAATAGAAAAAGAGGAATTGCTTAAAAGCATTATCAAGAAAAAATAAATAGAATTAAGCGCTTACGCCGTAACGGGAAATAAGCAATCATTTTATGAGTCTTCTATGGACTCCTCACGGGTAGAAATCATATTCCCAAATACTAAACGTTCCCGTATCTAACAGCAGAATAAAGAAACTCCCGCAAAAACATTGGATCCAATAAATATTGGATTGACATTGCACTCTATACACACAATCCTATTTTTTTATTTTACAGGAACAGCCTCCCAAATTCTCAACTCATAAGGAGCTAATGTAACGACGAACTCCTTTTCAGACTGTACTGTCTTTTCAGAAAAAATATCTTTTGGATTTATTGCATTGTGCAACTTAAATGAAGAGGATGGAGTAGCCGGCAATTCAAATACACGCTTAAGGCTGACCTTAAATGTTTTCTGCACCGGTGATGGATTTCTCAAAGAGAAGATCCCTTTCCGAGAAGCCCACGAAGCATAGCCATATATTTCTCCTTCTGCCGGATCGCCACCAATCCAATGCACGTCTTTCAATACATCCTTATTATCATCAGACCACTTTGCTGCGGCAGCCAGGCAATCCCACATAGGCGGTGTAAGCAAATGGGGATTTACATATAATTCCTGAAGGCTGGTACCACTTGCAAAGAAAGACCAGATACCATCAGCAACATTTTTCATATCCATTTCCAATGATGCAGGATATCCAACATCCGTGATACAGATACCATGCAGCATTACAGAATTAAGAGGGAATAATGGTGCTCTTTTAACAATATTCTTATAGGATTCCGCATCGCGGTAGGTAATCCATTGTTGCCGCTTGTCTCCACTGCCGGCAAGTCCCATATCTCCTCCGGCCCGCCAAATTGCATCGCCATAATCTAACCAATAAACTGATGGCCATGTGCCCACCGTAAGGCTTAAATATAAATCAGGATTTACAGTTCTGAGCTTTTGAATAAGTAATAGCAAAGCCTCTATATCTTTTTGATAATTCAGCCCTGCTCCACTTGCTCCATTACCAGCTCCTACTCCATCAAATTTGAATATAGAAATTTTATCTTTTAAAATAAAATCGGTAGTTACTTTTTCAAAGCGTTTAAAATATATCGGTCCCGCTAATGAAAATCCATTTTCATTTATTTCAAAGGGAGGGTTTTGTAAACGGCCATATTTTAATCTCTCTAATTTTGCTGAATCATAGCCGCCCCACGGTGAAAGCCATAACCCTAATTCTGCACCATAACTTTCTGCCAAACGCTTCATGTTTGCAAATCCATCAGGAAATTCTTTACTTACCTGCCAGAGCGATGCATTATTATCCCAGCCATCATCAAACAAAAATGCTTTCATCCTCACATCCCGTTTTTTTATCAGACTGTCGCCAAACATTTTTATACGATCTAAACAGGAAGACTCCTCCATTTTCCTATCAACCCATGAAAGGTCATACCATGAATTATAATGCAGAAAGGGCCTGTAAGGATGCGCTCTTTCTCTTTCTACATAATATAAAAATCCTCTTCTTAATTGCCCTTTAGGCGTTACGCCAAAAACAGTGGTTATTACCATATTGCCGGATGGCTGTAAAGTTTCCTGCCAGGGTAAATAGGTGGTTGCATTCTTTTCATTAATCTCATTTCGGCTCATCGGATGTTCCAATGCAAAAAACATTTCTTTTGAAACTAACGGAGTACCATCTACTGTACCCGTTTGTTTCGCAAATGTCGCAGGTATTTCGAGCATAGAATATTTTATAATTGGCAGCGAATCCTTACAATGAAAAGCCCATCGTTGTTGTATATAATTTGCTCCATCACTTAATCGTGCTTCCCAATCAATAGTAAGTCCCAAAGATCTATTAACGAATGTGGCTGAAATTATTTTTCCGCTTATACCATCTGAATATCTGGCTGAATTGGGTTTTAAAGAAACCGGCTTTATCACCGGAGTGCCTGCAAGTTGAAAATCCTGATCCAAAATTATTCTTTCATCATTCATCCCTAAAGAAAACCAGTTAACCGAAAGAAGATCCATTACATCACCATTTGCCTTATCAATAAAACTTTTAGGATGCATCTGCCCCCCTTTGATTTGAAAGACCATTTTTACTGCATTGTTCTCTAACGAAACAATATTATCAACATTCATACCTATGGCCTTTCCTGGTGCCATGCCCGGATAATTCGACTGTCCATACGTATATACAGGATACGCCGAATAAACAAAAAGGAAAATAAAAAAATTAGCTACTCTCATAAAATCTATTTAGAAGTTCCCAATGATTTCCCAACTAATTATCAAACTTTAAAAAATATTTTCTTCTTATACAACCAGTAACATAAATACCATTGAAACATAAACAGTGTAAGCGCTGCGATGATCATAACTACGTCATGGGGTAAGCCGGTTGGTGATACCACACCAACCACAATCGTATTAACATATTCAAAAAGCCATCTACTTACCACGATCTCAAAGAAAATATAAATGAAAATAGAGTTCATACCTACAATTGTGAAAAAGTGAAGAAACCTTTTATGACTCAAAACATCAATCCATAAATAAAGAAATACCAATGCAAGCAAGCACCAGCCACCACTTACAAGAGTAAAAGAAGAAGTGGCAATCCTTTTTATAATAGGAGTGATACCGGAAATATCCAATCCATACCCTGCTATTAAAACAAGTATTGCAAGAATAATGATAGGTCTGATTCTTTTAATACCGGATTGAGAAAGCAGCCATTTGCCTGCCACTGCACCCCATATCGTATGTGCAGCCGTCGGAATGCAATTGATAGCAACCCAGCCACCGGGATTTATCTTATCCATCAATAACAGGTCTATGTAATTACCAAAATTATGCTGATCTGTAAATGGTTGATCAAAGCCGGGGACATTCATAAAACGGTATAAACACTCAGTCAATACTAATAATCCAATACTAAAAAGCAACTGGTATCCGGGCTTCCAGCGAAAGATAAGAAATGCCACAATCATCGTAAAAGACATTTGCGTCAATACATCCCAAAGTTCAAATGATAAATGATCTCCTCTCACAGCATAATCAAGTACACCCCAGAAAAACAGCCACCAGCTTCGCCTGAAAGCAAACTTAGCCTGCTGTTTCCAGGTGCTTCCCTTAGCCGTCTGTTTGGTAAGAGAAAATGCCATTGCAGTTCCGGCTATGAACATAAAAGCCGGTTGTATCAAATCCCAGAAATGTAATCCGTGCCAGGAAGCATGAGTAAACTCAATCGCCAATGAATGTATAAAAGAATCCGGTTTCGACATGCTTATTACATACTCGTACAGCCCGGATGCTTCAAACATTAAAAGCACCATTACAAGCCCTCTGTAAAAATCGAGCGATGCAAGCCTGTTACCTCCCGCAATAATATTTTTCAATCCATCTTGCCCAACAGATACATTGGCAACATTTTCTGAAAGATGATCCGGTTTAAATTTATCCAACGAAGTGGCTATTAATAAAGGTGTAATAATATTTAATTCTAAACAACGAAATCATTATAAAAATCAAAGAGATTATTTAGTCGGATGTATCAAGGAAGAAAGCAGGTGAACCATCGTCGGGTGCAGTACCTAATGTAGCGCTCCAGTCATTTTTAGTAGCAACCATTCCAATCTTAAAGCCTTTTCCGGTTAACCCTTGTATTTTCGAACGGCTGATTCTTCCTTCAAACTTTAGAAGACCTCCCGTTTCTACAACAGTTCCTATCTGGTAAAAATCACTAATAGATTGCTGGTTAAATGAAAAACTGTTTTGCGCACCAGTATGATAAAAAACATCGAACCAATTATCAAGCATCGCTCCTTCCATCAATACATCCATTCCGGCGCCAGTAAACAAAGAAGTAATCAAACCTGTGCCTTCATTATTATCAGGATCAATATAAAAATCAAAAATATCCCCATTAGACTTCTTCGACATCATCTCTATATTAAAAAAAATATACTCTCCGTTATAATCGAATTTCACTTTTCTAAAAATTCCACCTTTTGGACCGGATACAATAACATTGGCATTTAAAGTATCCCAATCGGCCAGGGTATTGTCATCCAGTTTCACGGGAGATCCCTTTGAAAGCCTGAGTACAGTTGATCCTTCAAACGTTTGTCCGGAGGCTGTGCTTACATATAACGTAGGAACAAATTTTCCTTTTGAAGCATAGGTATGTACAGGATTTTGTTCGGTGGAAGATTCTCCATCGCCAAAGTCCCATTTGTAAGTAGTAACTCCTTTGGTTTGATTGGTAAATGTAGCTACCAAACCATCTACATTCACGGTGTAAATGACATCTATAGAAGATTGTGCTTTATCTTTTTTACAGGAATAAAAGCAACAGGTGATTATCGCGATCAGCGAATAAATTAACAACGGCTTTAATGATTTCATATCTGTTCAGTTTAATTTTTTAAAACAAATTTTTCACTCGATCTTTTTATTTTATCATGGGTTTTGAGTGCAGAGCGGATTAGCCTGAGTTTCATCAATAGGTATATAGTAAATGATTTTGGGGCTATTCCAGTCCACAATCATATTTGCATAACCAGAAGGGTTTTGCGACGGGATAATATCTGTTTCTTTTAATCCCGGCAAATGATATCCCCAATAAGTGCGGTTCATATTCTGTTTATTGCGATAAACATCATAAGCTCTGTGCCCCTCAAAAGCAAGCTCTATACGCCTTTCTTTTAATACAATATCCAAAGCAGAATTTCCTCCCGAAACCACGCCATTGTATAAAGAATTTTCCAGGCCACGATTTTTGCGAATCATATCCACATCATCAAGCGCCGCGGTAGTTATCCCTTTTTTGGCTTCCGCCTCTGCTTTGTTGAGGTACATTTCTGCAAGGCGAAACATCACCGGCGAACTGAGCGAAGGGCTTCCACCCTGGAATGAAAATTTTGAAATGTAATAAATATCAATCCCGTTTTTTTGCTGAAGATTTCCACTTCCATCTTTTAATGGAACAATGTATGACCAGCGAATATCCTCGGGATGCGCCGACATGACATCTCTTATTGATTTGGAAGCATATTCTTCTCCCCATCCTGAATTTCCATCAGAATAAAGCATGGAAGAAATAGAGGCTTTACCATAATCATCCACGCTGGTAAAAGCGATGTTGAAAATAGTCTCCTGGCTGGCAGCAGAGTTAGCAAACAAAGCAGGATAAGTAGCTGCAGTTTCTAAGGAAAATTTTCCTGAGTTAATTACTTTATCCGAATAAATAATAGTACTGTCATTATCCTCTTTGTACAAAAAGGCTCTTGACAATAGAGCCCACGCAGCTTCTTTGGTAGCATACTGCACTCCTCTGGATTGGTTCATGAGCGAAGCGCCTTTTTCTGCATCGGCAATAATGGATTGATACACTTCTTCTACTGTAGCTCTTGCCTTTTGTGCAGGATCGCTGGTAGAGGTGCGCAGGATAATACCAGGCGCTGATGGTTGTTGTGTGTAGGGCTCTGCAAATAACCGTACCAGGTTAAAGTTGCAAAATGCACGAAGAAAATAACACTCACCAATCAACTGCTGTGTTGCCACATCCGGGTCAGAGACTTTTTCTCCTGCTTCAATTACGGTATTTACATCATTAATTATTTTATAAGAAATATACCAGAAGTAACGGGTATTGGTTTGGGTTGGCGTATGATCCAGTGTGAAACTTAAAAAGAAAGGATCGGTTGTTACCTGCCCACAAACAATATCATCGCTGGCAAAATCGGACAGTTGAAAGTACTGCCTCAGGTACATTAAATTGAGGTCGGTTGTACCGTTGAATTCAATATGATCTTTAAATAAAGAATAGGCTCCATTTACTGCTTTAGTAAGGCCATCCGCCGTTTGGGTGAGCGTTGCTGTACTGGTAGCATCACTCGGCAGCACATCCTTAATGCAACCTGAAAATACCAAACACAGAGAAAGAGTTATGATAGTTATTGTATGTTTCATTTTGCAAAAATTTTAGAATTTAAAATCGAGGTTTAATAAAAATTGCCTGTTGTTGGGATATTTAAAATCCGATACACCGGGAGTAATGAATGCTGCGGGCGTAATAGTTGTCTGCGGATCCTGGCCGAAGAACTTTGAAAATGTATAAACGTTATCTGCAGATACAGAAACTGTAATTCCATTCATCTTCAACTTTTGAACAAATCCCATAGGTAATTGATAAGACATGGTTATGTTTCTTATAGATATAAAATCCCCACTCTTTAAATATCGCGTAGATGTTTCTGTAGAATTAGCAGAATTTTGCGGGCTGGGATTAGTGGCAATATCTCCCGGCTTAGTCCATATACTATACCCATCGGGGAGTACCGCCTGGTTCATGTAAGGTTCACTGCCATCATTCATTACAAAACGAAGATTATTACTAAATACTTTATTCCCTGAAAGGAAATAAGCATTTACACTTAAAGAAAGGTTCTTATACCGGAAATAGTTGGTCAAACCACCCTGGAATTTAGGAAGTGCCGATCCAACTTCATGATAGCTCGCATCTGTATAATTAGAAGTAGTTGTTTTTCCGGTAACATTCCCCTGACCATCTTTGGTATCCATCTCCCAAAGCGGCGCTCCGGTTTTGGGATTTACGCCTGCCCATACCGGCATATAAAACTCATACAAATTACCCCCATTTCTGTATATCTGCGAAATAGCCCATGACCCGGTTTTGATAATGTTTCCGGGAAGTTGCTGTAGTTTGTTTGAATTAAAATTAATATTAAAATCGGTGCTCCATTCAAAATTCCGGTTCTGAATATTAATTGTATTCAAACCGATTTCCAATCCGTTGTTAACTACCTGGCCTACATTTTCCCATCTTTGTTCAAAGCCGACAGACAATGGCTGTGAAACCTGCAGCAAAAGATTTTTTGTAACATTATTATACACATCAACCGTTAAGTTGACTCTTTTAAATAACCCTAAATCAATGCCGGCATTTACCTGATATTTACTTTCCCATGTAAGATCAGGACTTGGCAACTGTAATGGAGTAGCCGCTCCTTGCCCATTATACTGGCTTGTAAGAGAATACAACCCAAGATAACGTGATGCGCCTATATCCTGTGTTCCTGTAACACCATAACTTAGACGCAATTTTAATAAATCAATTGAGTTGCTTTTAAAGAAGGGTTCGTTGCTCGCAAGCCATGCTGCTGATATTGAAGGGAATGAGGCGTACCGCTTAGAAGAAGGGAAAGCAGATGATCCATCCATACGGTAAGATCCGGTTAAAAAATATTTACTATCATAACCGTAACTAACCTGCGAAATAAGCGACTGGATAGTAGATCTGCCATTATTCCCATTTACTAAAATATTATTGGAAACCACATTCAATACATTCAATCCCTGTGGAAGCCCTCTCCCCGAAGCTCCTAATGTTTCTGTATTGCTTGCCTGCACCGCAACCCCCGCTAACCCACTTATACTACTCTTCCCCGATCTTACATTAAATCTCAGGAGGTCATTAGAAATAACGCCATAATTTAAAATACTTTGTTCTTCAAGGAATCCACTTCCATGATATTGCCCTGCTACTACAGGAGAATAATAATTGGTGGTTTTATTGTATGCTGCTGAGATCCTGTTAGTGCTGGAAAAGGTTAACCAATTCGTAATATTGATATTCAGGTTAAGATCATAATTGGCATCAGCCCCTTTATACGGATGATTGGAATTATCTATGGTATGCAACGGATTTATTTTATCTCTGGACCACCATCTGAATGGAGAATTCCCATCTACATAAAGTGGTTTGCCACTACTATCGAATGGATTATCCCAGGGCAAATTGAGGTAAGCATAAAAAACATCATTATAATCATACGTTTTGCCATTAGAAACATTCAGGTTAATATTATTGGTAAGACTTATTTTACTATTAAAACGATAGGTAGAATTTACACGCATATTCAATCTCTGGAAATTGGTATTTAAAAATGTTCCTTTTTCATTGTAATAAGTCAATCCCATGTAGTACTCATTTTTCTCAGTTTTCCCTGAAAGGGAAAAATAATAATTCTGCATAAAGGCAGGTTTAAAAATAGTAGTAGGCCAGTTATAATTTTTATTTTTCAAAGTAAGCGGGCGTTCATTGTAAAATTTAAGAATATCCACTTTATACGAATTGCCTGAATCTGTAGGAATATAATCGCGGTATAATTGCTTTTGATAATTATACAATTCATTTCCATTCATCATTTTCATTTTACCAAAATCAGGTGTACGGAAACCTGTACTAATCTTTGCCTCATATCTTGTCTTTCCTGCTTTACCTTTTTTTGTAGTGACTATTATAACCCCTGCATTAGCCTGTGAGCCATACATAGCAGTAGCTCCAGCATCTTTTAAGACTGTAATACTTTCTACATCATTAGGATCATAATTACCGCCAATAATTCCATCTACCACGAATAGCGGGCTTTGGGAAGCATTTACAGATGAAATCCCGCGTAACCTTATTTCAGGAACCGTACCCGGGACTCCTGAACTATTCACTACCTGCAAACCCGCAACTTTCCCCTGCAGCATTGCCCCAATATTATCTGAGGTAACATCTCTCAACTTATCTCCCGAAACTACACTCACTGCACTTGTTAGTTCACTCTTGCTTTTCTCACTATACCCAACTATCACTATTTCCTTCTGTTGTTGTAAAGCATTATGGAGTACTACATTTATTTCAGCCTTCCCTTTTATGGGAACTTCCTGCGTCGTCATCCCAACATACGAAAACACCAATACCATTGAAGAATTCTCCGGCACATCAATGCTAAACCCTCCCTCCGAATTGGTATTGGTGCCCATTGAGCTTCCTCGTATCAAAACCGAAACTCCCTCAAGTGGTTTTCCATTTTCATCAATTACTTTTCCAAATATTTTTTTCACAACCGGTATATCCTTCACAGCCATGCTTAGCGATCTTACCACCTCTTTTTCTTTTATTACAATCGTCTTTTCTACCATAGAGTAGGTAAGGCCGGTATTTTGCAGGCATTGCTGTAATGCCGACTGAAGAGATACGCCATTCACATTTACATCAATATTGCCCGCTTTTTGCACCGTTTCATAAGGATACAAAAAATTGTATCCGGTTTGTTTTTGAATTTCCTTAAATACTTTTTGCAAAGGCACATCGCGCATAGAGAGCGTTACCTTCTGAGAGTAACTTTCGGCACTTACCTGTAAACAGGCCGCCAGCATTAAAATGGATGTGAATTTCATAATCAAAAGCGTTTGGGTTAAATTTTGCTTTGATCGAATGCAGAGAGTCTTTAAAAACATAACTTTGTCTTTTTTAGTTAAACAATGAACAGTCCCGATATGATTGGTTATTGGCAAACTAAAATATCTGCCGGGAGTGTTGCAACCACTTCCGGTTTCTTTTTAGATTTCCGCCTCACTGCCCTCCATCACGATAGCTATCGCGAGAGGGTTTTAAGACAACCAATTTTATTATTTTTTATTAAATCATTTTAATAATCATTTGTCGTTTTACTACACTTGCTGTAAGCATTGTGCCTTCGGCCTCTCATGGCATCACCATTACTTTTTTATCCTTAACTTCAAATTTCACTTCCCCTGTAAGATGAAGCATATTCAATACCTGTGATAAATTTACATTGCGTGAAATGGTTCCTCCAAAATGACTTACAACAGGTCCTTTATATTCTACATCCACATCATACCATCTTGCTACCTGCCGCATCACAGCATGAATATCTGCCCGGTCAAATTGGAACTTCCCTTCTTTCCATGCTACTGCCTCTTCCATATCTGCGTCATTAACTATCCTGATTTCGCCTGCCTTGTTCACCTGTGCCTGTTGACCCGGTTTTAAAAAGCTGGAAGTATTATTCTTATTTATTTTTACACGCCCTTCCAATAAGGTAGTACGAATTGAAGATTCGTCATCGTAAGAGTTTATATTAAAATGAGTACCAAGCACTTCTACTTCCATTCCATTTGTCTTTACTTTAAAAGGCATGGACGCATTTTTTGCAACTTCAAAATAAGCTTCTCCCAAAAGTTCCACTTTTCTCTCTTTCCCCTCAAAACTTGCCGGAAATCTGAGTGAAGAAGCAGCATTGAGCCAAACTTTAGATCCATCGGCAAGGATCAGTTGATACTGTCCTCCTCTCGGCGTGGAAATAGTATTGTACAAAAGCGGCGAGGCCTTTTTGCTCAAATTATTATAAGTTAGCATTCCATTCAATTTTAAGATTTTAATATTCCCCTGTGTTGTAATTGTTCCGTTCTGCGCACTATCAAGAATAATAGTAGATCCGTCAGCCAAAGTAAGTACCGCTTTATTGCCACCCGGAGTCACATCATTCTTATCCATCCTTATATTTTCGGCCTTGCTAATCTGACTTTGAAACTCCGGTTTAAGCAGGAAGTAAGCACCTATCGAAAGCATACAAATAATAATGGCCGCTGCTGCATACCGTATTTTCCATTTACTCTTTTGCCGGTAAGATTCCATTGAAAAAACGGGAGCTTTCTGTCTTGCCTCCTGCATCAGGAAAGAGAACTTCGCATCCAAATCAACTTTCTGCTCATTATTCTCCAGTTTTGATTTTTCCCAATATTCTTTTAATATTTGAGTAAGCCCCTCCGAATCATTTTCCTTTTCTATTATCTGCAACATCCTGCTAAACTCCTCTTTGGTACAGCTATTGGAAATATATTTTTCAATCAGATTTTTTCGTGCAGCAGTGAGATCATCTATATTCGGCATAGTCAAATTTGTTTCATTACAAATGGTGTAATACAGTAAAGACGATAAAATTGAAAGGAACAACTAATGCCGGAAAGATTCTTTTTAAATTATTTTATTAAGCCGGTGGGCAAAAGGAGAATGAGGTATGCTAAATCGCAATTTTTAGAGAGATAGGTACGTATGAACCTCTGTGCTTCTACAATATGATTATTGATGGTATTCTTTGAAAGATTTAATTGAGCAGCTATCTGGTCATGTGTCATATCCTGCTCCCTGCTTAACTGATATACTTTTTTACGTTGAGGAGACAAAAGGGAAACGGCTTCTCGTAATTTAATCTCATATTCACGGATAATGATAGAAGAGTCAGCCTGCACACCATTCGTAAACTGAATCTGATCCCACAAAAGGTCCTGGAATTTTGGATCTCTCGCTACAGAGCGTAAAAAATCTATTGATTTATTATGCGCTACGCGAAAAAGGAATGCATCAAATTTTTCTATTCGAGGAATTATATCTCTGCCCAGCCAGATTTTTAAAAACACATCCATCACCAGTTCTTCAGTTATTTGTCTGGATTTAAGGAAGGAAAAAACATAATTGAATAATTGTTCATAATAACCCCCAAATAGCACCCTGAAAGCCTTTTCATCGCCTTCAGCTATCTGCGCCAACAGTTCTTTCTCTGTATGAGGATCATTATACATCAATGGCAATTATTTTTAAAATCTATATTTAAAATTTTAGGGAAGATATTATTAAAAATTCACCAAAAAAAATTTTGCTACTACTATTAGTGCATCTGATGACATCTTTTATCCCTTTTCTGTTTGGTGTATTAAGGATAAAATCACCTTTGAATTATTAAAGTAAAATAAATACAACATTAATATATAGACGCAATCATCTGTTTTCTCTCAAAAAGTATTTGGAAATAATATCTAATCGAACAGGAATCTGTATTACAGGTAGCTTTACAACAAAAAAAAGGTAAGTTCTTTACAACAAATATTATCATTATACCTCTTTGCTTATTATTGCCAGGTTTAAAAATATCTGCTACAAACTGAATTAATACACTCTGCTCATAAAATTTTCTTTTAATTTTATATTTTAAATTATCAAAATATTGTTAATACCCTCTTACATAATAAAATAATAACTGAATGAAAATAATACGTTGGGGAATGATTGGATGTGGAGATGTAACCGAATTGAAAAGTGGGCCGGCATTCAATAAAGTGAACAATTCTTCACTCGTTGCGGTAATGCGCAGAGATGCGGAAAAAGCAAAAGATTATGCAGCCCGACACAACGTACCCAAATGGTATAGTGATGCGAGCAGCCTGATCAATGATACTGAAGTAAACGCTATCTATATTGCCACTCCGCCAGCTTTTCATGAGGAATATGCGATAGCAGCCATTAACGCAGGAAAGCCTGTATATATTGAGAAACCAATGGCATTAGATTTTAAATCGGCGAGCAGGATTGCAAAGATTGCAAAAGAGAAAAACATAAAAGTATCCATAGCACATTACCGTCGCGGTCAACCCCTTTTCAATAAAGTAAAACAATTTTTGAGTGAAAAGATTATCGGCGATGTGCGTTTCGTAAGATTAGAATTTTATAAAAAGCAGTTAACGGAAGAAGCACTTACTATCCCCAAAGTGGCGTGGCGGATCAAACCAGAGATAGCCGGTGGCGGCCTCTTTCATGATATTGCCCCCCATCCGCTCGACCTTATGTATTGGTTTTTCGGAGATATTCAGAAAGCTACCGGCTATTCCACCAATCAATCCGGATTCTACAACGCAGATGATATTGTATCGGGGAATATCCTCTTCAAGTCCGGTGTCATTTTCAATGGCTTATGGTGTTTTAATGTGGCTAAAGAAAATGTAAAAGATTATTGCGAAATCCAGGGATCTGAAGGCAAAATGCGGTTCCCCATTTTTGAACATAAGAAAATAGAAATTATAAAAAACGGGATAACTGAGATCATTCCTTTTGAACCACTTGAACATGTACAACAGCCCTTAATACAAAAAGTGGTGGATTATTTTTTAGATAAAGGCCCCAATCCATGCAGCGCAGAGGATGGAGCAACCGTGATGTGGCTGCTGGATGAGTTTACAGCAAAATAATTTTGAATTCAAGAAATGCCAACAATTTGGAACTCTTCATATAGGTTTTGCAAGATCGGTCACGGCTTGTCATTATTAATAGTAGTTCCGATAGGGAGTTATAAACTTTATTTTTGACTGTTACCTTCATCTTTGGTTTTTCAAATGGTATTTATGCCAATCCGGACAATCCATGGATTTCCTGCTTTCACAAATACTCAAATGTTAACCAATATTCTTTTCAGACGATTAATTTATCTTTCTTCATCAATCAATAAAAAAATTCAATCATTTATCTTCGCAACCAAAATGTATCCATTACTACGCAACATATTATTTTGGTTCGATGCAGAAAGTGTTCATTACTTCTCAATGAATATGCTTTCCTTCTTTTGCAAATCTTCTTTCATCAAAAATTATTTAAAAAAGAAATTTACTCCTGATAATATCAATCTTCCAAGAGAAGTTTTTGGAATTATTTTTCCAAATCCTGTAGGCCTTGCAGCGGGATTCGATAAGAACGCAAAATACCTGAATGAACTGGAAATTTTGGGTTTCGGCTTCGTAGAAATAGGGACTGTAACTCCTTTGCCGCAGGATGGAAATCCTAAACCCCGTTTATTCCGTTTGCCGAAAGACAAAGCATTAATCAACCGGATGGGATTTAATAATGAGGGCGCAAAAGCAGCAGCAGAAAGGGTTAGAGAGTACAAATTAAAAAACAAAAATCAACTAATCATTGGCGGCAACATCGGCAAAAATAAGATCACACTCAATGAAGATGCATGGAAAGATTATGAGATATGCTTTAATGAATTACATGATGTAGTTGATTATTTTGTAGTAAATGTAAGTTCGCCCAACACGCCGGGATTAAGGGATTTACAACAAAAAGATTCTTTACGAAAAATTCTAACTAATCTTCAAACAATCAATAAAACAAAAAACAGTCAAAAGCCTTTACTCTTAAAAATATCTCCCGATCTTAATCAGAATGATCTGGATGACATTATTGATCTGGCAATTGAAATTAAACTGGATGGATTGGTGGCGGCCAACACAACAATTAGTCGCGACCATTTAATAACACCGGAAAATGAAATAAAAAGCATCGGTGCTGGTGGACTGAGTGGAAAACCACTCAAAGAAGGAGCCAATAGAATTACCAGCCACATTCATCAACGCACAAAAGGGAGTATCCCTATTATAAGCAGCGGTGGAATCTTTTCTGCCAATGATACAAAAGAAAAAATAGAAAACGGCGCCAGCCTTATCCAGGTATGGACAGGATTTATTTATGAAGGCCCCGGAATTGTGAAGAAAATTCTAACCAATCGTTTATAGTCAAACCAGAAAGGTTCATTTTAGAATTCTGAATAAAAAATAATTTGATAACTCATTCCGATTTACTTTTAATGAACCATTCATCATCATCGAATATGAATATCTATGAAATATTTTCTAATTTATAGTATCATTCTGTTCACTTTAGTTTTTTCTTCCTGCAAAGCTCCGGTTCCTGCGCATGAAGACCCTGTACAGGAACCAAAATATATTCTAAGCAATTTCGGGAGTTTTTGGAATTACTGGTATAGTGTGGTAAGATTATCAGAAGATTTTGTTCCTTATGATGAAAATGATTCCGTTGTGAGCAAAGATTTATTCTTGAAAAAGGTTTTATCAGGTGATTATCTTCCTCTAAAATTAAAATCGAATGACACCTCAAGCTATTATCGGCTTTATAAAATACATGAAGATGTTGATAGTGACATCACCTACAATTTGAAACGGTTCGGGGAATTATATTATCAATTCTTCCAAATGGAAGAGAAGCCACTTCCTAGATTTAATTTCGTTGATATCAATGGAAACCTCTATAACAGAGAAAACTGCAAAGGGAAAATAGTAGTACTTAATTTCTGGTTTATCGGCTGTACTGCCTGCCAAAGAGAAATGCCAGCACTCAATAAAATAGTTGATTCGTATAAAGACAGGAAGGACATCGTTTTCCTGAGCATTGCACCAGATAACAAGGACAAATTGAAAAAATTCTTAGAAAAAACCCCTTTCACTTATGCAGCGGTTGCTGACAAAGGGCACTATGTAATAGATACGCTCAATATAAACATGTTCCCTACCCAAATGATCATAAACAGAAAAGGAGAAGTTGCCAGGGTACCTGAAGATGACAAGGAGCTGGCCATTGAATTGAAAAAAGAATTATTAAAATAGATCAACTTTATTTAGCCTGATCGTCCATATTAATTTCATCCCGCTGATATTTTGGCTCGTCAAGTTCGACCACTTTTCTGTTCTGCCTTTTTATCATTACCATATTCAGCACTTCCACAATAAATGAAAATGCCATTCCGAAATAAATATAATTCTTCAAATGAAGTTCTTCTGCTTTTTCCGCAGCCCATCCTTCCATTACGAGGCTTAATCCTATCATCACCAGAAAAGAAAGTGCCAGCATTTTGAATGTAGGATGTTTCTGAATAAAATCTGCAATCACAGGGCTGAATATAAACATAATAATCATCGCAATGACCACGGCGGCTATCATTATTTCCACATGCTTTGCCGTACCTCCGGCAGTAATCACACTGTCAAAAGAAAACACCATATCAATCAATACAATTTGGAAAATCGCCTGCGAAAAGCTCAGTTGTTTGCTTTTAGGCTTGGTACTGTCCGGATCTTCGCCTTCCAATTTCTGATGAATCTCGTGTACCGATTTATAAATAAGAAATATGCCGCCCGCAAGCATTACGATACTTGCCAGATCGAACCCTTTGTCAAAAACAGTGAACAAAGGTTTCCCTTTCTGTGCCAGCAGCCATCCCAGCGCAAGTAATAAAAGACTTCTCACAATAGACCCCAGGATCACCCATGCCAATCTCGCCTTTTTATGTTTTTCCTTAGGAAGACGATTGATAATAATACTTACGAAAATTACATTATCAACTCCCAGTATAATTTCGAGAATTACAAGAACAAAAAAACTGATAATGCTATCAGTAGTTAATAAATGACTCATTCAATAATTTAATTTTTACGAAAAATTCCGGCTTTTTACGGCAGGTTATCTTACTTCCAATACCTGATCCACAATGTACTTGGTTTCCCCGCGCCACGGAAGCGTAGCCATCTTTTCTTTATAATGAACCCTGATATCCTTGCCTTCAAGCTTTAGCAAACTGTCGGCCACCGATTTATCAACTACAGAAAAATCCCACATGTAATTCATCATCAGATTGCCATTGGTAGCATTGGAAACACCTCCGAGGTTCATTTCCCCTTCATAAGTTTTGAACATGAATCCCTGCCTGGAAAATTTGATCAATCTCCCGGCACGGTTGCCTTCACTGTAGGTATAGCTGTACCGGGCTACAAAAAAAATAGCCAGGAAAACAACCAGAATACCAATTATTGGCAATACATATTTTTTCATTGTAAATATTTTCGCAAACATAAACATTCCATCTAAAAAAATCATTACATCAATAGTAATAGATGCATTTTAATCCCATAGCTATTGGGTCGGATAATAACATGGTCTCGCCCTTAATATAAAAAGGTTGCCATACTGAGTGGCAACATTCCATACAAAAAAATCATTACATCAATGGTAAAAAGCTACCTGAAAGAAGTCGTAAATTGCGAAGGTTTTCATTTAAAAAAAAATATATGAATATAGGTATAGTCTGCTATCCCACCTTTGGCGGGAGCGGCGTATTGGCAACCGAATTGGGGAAAGCGCTTGCAGAGAAAGGCCACAACATCCATTTTATCACCTACGACCAGCCGGTAAGGCTCGGCGGTTTTCATGCAAATATCTTCTACCACGAAGTAAGCGTTCCTACGTATCCGCTCTTTGATTACCCACCTTATGAAACGGCCCTGTCCAGCACTATGGTAGATGTGATCATCAATCAAAAGATAGACCTGTTGCATGTGCATTACGCCATTCCACATGCATCTGCTGCTTATATGGCGCGGCAAATACTTCTAAAAGAAGGCCTTAATATTCCGGTAATAACCACGCTCCACGGTACAGACATTACACTGGTGGGAAGAGATAAAACGTATTCGCCGGTCGTAACATTTTCTATGAACGAAAGTGCCGCCATCACAGCGGTTTCCAAAAATCTGCGGGATGAAACGTACAAGAATTTTAAAATGGAAAAAGAAATAGAGGTGATCTATAATTTTGTGGATACTAAACGGTTCAATAAAAAACCGGTCACTCCTTTCAAACAAGTAATCGCTCCCAATAATGAAAAGATCCTATTACACGCTTCCAACTTCAGGAAAATAAAAAGAGTGGAAGATGTAGTGCACGTCTTTACCAGAGTAAATAAAGCGATCCCTTCCAAATTATTGCTGGTGGGCGATGGCCCCGAGCGCTCGGCCATCGAAGACCTTTGTAGAAAAACCTGCGCACACGACGATATCAGGTTTCTCGGCAGGCAGGAAGAAATGGAAGAGATTCTTGCCATTTCCGATCTTTTTGTATTGCCCAGCGAATATGAAAGTTTTGGCCTTGTAGCCCTGGAAGCCATGTCGGCAGGGGTTCCCGTAATCTCTACCAATGTTGGTGGCCTGCCAGAGATAAATATTGAAGGAGTTACCGGCTTTTTAAGTAATCTGGGAGATGTGGAAGACATGAGTAACAATGCAATTAAAATACTTTCTGACGAAAAAGCTTTTGCCAAAATGAAAAAGAACGCATTGGCACAGGCAATGAAATTTGATATTAGTATTATTGTTCCCCAGTACGAGGCATTGTATAAAAAAGTGCTTGAAGAAAGATAAGCCCTGTCAGCAGAAGAGATAAAATAAATGAAGAATCAGTGCCATAAAAATCACAAAAAGAGAATGACTAATCGCCAGATATTTTTGAACCACATAGGGCAAACATCACCCGACCCGCTCACCTTAGAGATTGTAAGAGCCAGTGGCAGCAAATTATACGACATCCATAACAAAGAATACATTGACCTCATCGGAGGAGTGAGTGTTTGTAATATCGGGCATGGAAATAAGAAAGTGATTGATGCTATCAAAAAACAGGCAGAAGATTTCATGCATGTAATGGTAAACGGTGAATTGGTTTTATCGCCACAGACGTCTTATGCAAAATTGCTTACCGATCATTTGCCCTCTTCTCTTAATTCCATTTTTTTCACTGCATCGGGAACGGAGGCTACCGAAGGTGCCATGAAACTTGTAAAACGGTTTACAGGAAGAACCCAGATCGCAGCATTCAAGAATTCATACCACGGAAGTACACAAGGCTCCCTCAGCATTATCGGGGATGAATATTGGCGCAATGCTTTCAGGCCTTTATTACCGGATATTTTACATTTGGATTATAACCATTTTGAAAGCCTTGGATCCATCACTACTCAAACCGCCGGTGTGATCGCAGAAACCATTCAGGCAGAAGCCGGCGTAATAGTGCCGGATAAAAAATGGATGCAGGCACTGAGAAAAAAATGTACCGACACGGGAACTTTATTAGTGCTCGATGAAATCCAATGTGGCTTCGGGCGTAATGGAACACTGTGGGCATTTGAACAAATGGGTATAATCCCCGATATACTATTATTGGGCAAAGCGCTCGGAGGCGGAATGCCATTGGGAGCTTTCATTGCTGATAAAAAGGTCATGGATTCCTTTACCAATAATCCGGTACTTGGCCACATCAATACATTCGGCGGGCATCCGGTTTGTTGTGCTGCAGGCCATGCTGCGATGGAATTTTTGTTAGGAGAAAATATAATTGAAAATGTTTTCGAAAAAGAAAAGCTATTTCACACACATTTACATCATCCCAAAATAAAAAGTATCAGAAGCCGCGGACTGATGTTTGCACTTGAGTTTGAGAACTTTGATCAAAATAAAAAAGTCATAGACATTCTTTTAGAAAAAGGTGTTTTCACTGATTGGTTTTTATTTGCATCACAATGTTTACGGATTGTACCACCACTTACGATCTCAAATGATGAAATATTAAAAGCCTGCGCCATTATTAACGAAGTGCTTTCTGATCTATAATTTTTAAAAACCAACCCATCATGAGAGTTTTAAAATCATTTATAAATGCATTTCATGGCTTAAAAGACTGTCTCTCCCATGAAAAAAATTTTCAGGTCCAATATGTAACGGCATTGCTTATAATAGGAGCCGGTATCTTTTTCTCTTTAAGCACCACAGAATGGATGATTATTCTGATCTGTTTTGCGGTTGTACTGAGTTTTGAAATTATCAATTCTGCCATTGAAAAATTATGCGATCTGGTTTGCCCCGATTTTAATCTGACCATAAAGAAAGTAAAAGACATGTCTGCTTCAGCGGTTCTGCTTTCTGCCATCATCTCTTTTATTATCGGTTGTATCATTTTTTTACCAAAAATAAAATGGATGATTTTCAAGTAGCCACGCCTCCCTGACTGAAGCCATTCAGACAGGAATTATACGCCTGCATAAGGCCTTCTACCCGGGATTTACAAGGATTATTTAAAATAAATTAACCTAAAAAAAGAAAGTAGAAATCAACCATTTTTGTTTATTAACCAGCCTACTGAATTCCATCCTGAACGAAATTGGGTGAGGTTTAAAGAAAGAAGGAAACCTTATTATTTGTCTGCTTAGTTTGTAGCAATAAAATATTCCAGTATTATCTCCAATCATAATTTTGAATCATTAGCAAAGGCATTTAATTCACATTCCAATCTAATACATTCACATTCGCTAAATATTCTTTATTAAAATGTATTGAAATTTGATGCAAAATTAAAGACATCATGAAAAAACAATTTCTCTCAATGTTCTCTTTGTTAATTACAATGCATTGTTTTGCGCAGGTAAAATGGAGCAGCGATTCGGCAATTAATCTTGTGAATTGGAATAAGTACACTCAAACATATTTCGGTGATCAGGAGGACACAACCCCAACCATTATAACAGCTAAGGTCAGTGCCGAAATACATCTAAATACCAGAGAGGTACCATCAAATATTTCATTAAAAGGTTCCTTACTAAATTTTGATTCTGCAGATACAAAATACTTATTCCCCATTCCCACCTATGATTCTTCTTACGTATATTTTTTAAGCCGTAATGTTGATAAAAGTAATTCAAATAAATATCAATATAGAGTTACTTTAAATGCTAAAACAATTATTACCCCATGGAGTAGTATTGATAAGTTTTCAAACTTACAAGGTTCCGGATTCCTGGGAGGATATAAAACGAGTTGGGGAAACTTTATCACTGTTGATCTGAGAGAGAAAGACAAGGATTCAGTTATCTCATCTTCCACCATTTACTGGAAGGAAATAAAACCAGTCGTTGCTTCTATATATACCTTAAAAAATCTAAATGATTTTATTACATTATTAAAAAGTCCAAGGGATAAATCAGTAGAACAATCTTCTATTCCCAAAAAGTTAACTTTCCCTCTCTCCGAAAACAGTATCATTTTTTATCTTACAGCAGATGTTTACAAGAAAGAAGCAGTCGAATATCAATTAATCAAGGATCAAAAAGTATATCGTGAATGGGCTCCCAATGATTTCGATAATAACTTTATCTTACTAAAAGAGTTACCTCCTGGAAAATATATGTTGGAAATCAGGTACAGAATTCAAAAACAAAATATTTCTGATTACAATTTTGAAATAGAACCGCAATGGCAACAAACAACTTTATTTAAAATAATTATGGGTAGCCTGATAGCTGCCCTTCTTGGTTTTATAATATTATTATTCAAGGTAAGAAAGCAAAAACAAAAACTACAGGAAACGCAAGCCAATAAAGACAGGTTAAAACTAAACCTGCAATCGCTTCGCTCGCAACTTAATCCACATTTTATTTTCAATGCATTAAGCTCTATCCAGGCTTTAATTAACAAGAAAGAAACCTCAACAGCGAATGAATATTTAACTTCTTTCAGCAGCTTATTGAGAGAAAATTTAAAATATAACGAGAGAGAGATGGTACCATTAAATATTGAAATAAAAATCCTGGAAACTTATACCAGGTTAGAGCAATTGCGGTTTCATTTTAAATACACTATAACTGTTTCAAAAGAATTGAATATAATACCTATTGAAATTCCCACACTGCTTTTACAACCATTGATCGAAAATGCTGTAAAACATGGCATCAGCGCAATGCAGGAGCAGGGAGAAATCAAAATTGAATTTTACAGTAAGGAGAAAAATCTATATGCAAATCTTTCTGACAATGGACGTGGATTCGACACCGCCGAAGAAACCAAAGGGTATGGGCTAAAATTAACAAGAGAGCGAATTGAATTACTCAACAATAAATTAACCAATCAGCAAATTTATTTATCAATTAAAAGCAATAAAAACAGTGGTACCCATTTTTTGCTCACCTTTGAAAACTGGTTATAAAATTATTTTAAATAAAACATTCAATGTGATACGTTCAGTAATTATAGATGACGAACAAAATAATATAGATAATCTCCGTATTTTATTACAAGAATACTGTCAGGGTATTATTATCTGTGCAACGGCGCTCAATGCAACTGAAGGCGAAAAAATCATCGCTTTACATCAACCGGAAATCATTTTCCTTGACATACAGATGCCTGGTCAAAATGGATTTGATTTATTGAAAAGTTTACCTACGCACAATTTTGAAGTGATTTTTGTAACTGCCTATGATCAATATGGAATTCAGGCGGTGAAATTTTCTGCAGTAGATTACCTGCTAAAACCGGTTGTTATTGACGAATTAAAACTCGCAGTAAAAAAAGCTACCGATAGAATTCTTAACAAGAAACAAAATCTAAAATTAGAGAATCTTATCAGTGTTTTACAAAAAGAACACCATAAAGAAGATCATCGTATCGCTATATCAACACAAAAAGAAACAAGATTTGTTAATACACAATCAATTATCCGTTGCGAATCAAGTAATAATTATACCACATTCTATTTAGAAAATGGGGAAAAACTTCTCGTTTCAAAACCCATTTATGAATATGAAGAAATCCTGAGCGATTACGGTTTTATTCGCTGTCACCAATCACATCTTATCAATAAGAAATTTATCAGAAGCCTGGTAAAACAAGATGGAGGATATTTATTGTTAAGCGACCAGACTCAGTTACCAATATCAAAAAACCAAAGAGAATTAATAAGAAAAGTATTGGAACATATACGCGAAGACTGAAAAGCTACCATGCTTAATATTCTTACTTTACAATCATTGTGTTAACACAAATTTACTTTTACGTCTAGCCACTACTGTTATTGCACAAGAAATATAAAAAAACATGCATTATCCATCTAAATTATTAGTTCACTAATAACTTTTAACTGATCACTAATTCCTATTACTCGAAATTAAAAATCCAATCCCATACTAACATACAGAACCGGTTTCCCGCTAAAGAAACCACTCATGGGCCAGCCTGCATCGAACTTTAAAAAATAACCCAATAAAGTACTTCTGGCTCCGAAACCATAACCACCAAGGAATGGCCCAATACCAGGCGCTTTAATTTTCACTTGTACCGTAGGATCCTGAGAATTTGTATAGGTAATAGAAGGCCTTCCTATTTTATTATAAGCGCCGTTCCATGCAGAGCCTAAATCAATAAATTGTATCAATTGAAAATTTCTCACAAACGCATTATTAATGGGCTTACTGAAAAAAGTAGTAAACACCGGCAACCGGAATTCACTGTTGATTACCGTAGCATTATTTCCATTAGCGGCATTCTGAATAAATCCACGCAGATTTACAGCAAGTGATTGAAAAGCATAAGCCTGATCCGGTGCTGGTTGATTGCCGGGATTAAAATAACGGTAAGTACCATTATTTTTTTGATTGCCGCCAAACATAAACCAGTTGTCAATACCGCCCAGATAATAAATCAATTTTTGATTGCCCCAACTGAAATCACCGGCAACCCTTCCCGCCCAGATGAAATTGCGGTAAATAGGATAATAGGCTCTTGCATCAAAACCAACATTAAACGTATTGCGTCCGTCTCCGGCATTGAGCTTACTGATCTGTGAATTCCAATCTACATAGGCTTTATAACGAATACCATCCCATATATTCTGCACAGGATTCAGTGTATTGTCATACACATATTCCAGATGGAAAAGGCCATACGATTTTGAGTTGTCTCCTTTTGTAAGAGAGGTAGGATCAAATGATCCGATAGCGGTATTATCTCTTCTTACTCCGAGACTGATACGCACACTCTTCGTTTCATCAAAAGGATAAGAAATGCTGCCTTGATACAAATTAGAAATCAATTTTCCAGGATAATAATCCGTAGAGGTATCGGCAACCTCCAACGTGCTCCTGTAATACATCAATCCCCAATCTACTCTGTTTCTCAAGTTGGAAAATTGAAAAAGCCAGTCATTATCTTTCAAATTAGTAGAGATACGGACACCTCCGGATATTTTAATGTCTTCCATAATATCAGCTGTTCCCATACGAAGGATTCCATCCAGGCCATTATTGGAAGTAAGAGTAATAGGGCCAGAACCTCCCTGATACGGTTGATACCTTGTTCCCAGCACATTGTTATTAAATCCCGCCACAACATAATCTGCTGCAAATTTTTTCGGTTTATATGGATACTGTCTTATAGTTTCCAGCACATTGGATTGTTGAGCATTTGCGGCATTCTGTTTTTTAACCGCGGATTGGGTAGTAGTATCTTTCTCCTCCGGTTTAAATTCGTGCTGAAAAATATCATCTTCAGGAGAAACTACCGGTTGGGTAATTTCTTCACCACCCGATATCCTGTCTTTCTCCATCAGCCTCTTCATGTACGCTGTTGACTTTGCAGTCACATTCCTACGTCGTAATGTATTCTCATCAATTTTTAGTTTATACAAAATTTTATCATCACTCTCACGCGTTACTTCACTCACCTGATGATTATCGCCGGCCTCCCGTGTTTCGAGAAGGCTGCTTGCATAATTAGTAAGAGGAAATACGTATGCAGAATCTTTAGAAACGGATACAACCGCAATAGAATCCACATCTGATTTTTTTAGCACACGCAACACTGAATCCACTTCATGCTCTGTAGGATTCCTCAGTATCTCATCACCTACTATCACCAGTGTATCCAATCCCTCTTTGGTAGTAGTAAAGAACCCTGCATAGCGGTTGCCTATACCGTTTTCATCACTTACAAATGTAAAATGATTGTTATTATACTGTGTAGGAAACCGTGCATCTCCAAACTTTAAATTGGTAAGTTGTGTTATCTGATTCAGAGCGGCTTTGTTGGTTTCAAAATCAGTGATCAAAAACACATTGAACCGGTTATGAAGCAAAGAAGTATCGCCTCCTCTCGCACCGGCAGAAGGGCGGTTGCTCGAAAATAAAATCCCTGTTTTACCGGGAAAAGAAACAAAAGAAGGATCCAGATCATCATACACATCATCGGTGATCTGTTTCAATTTTTCATTCTCCATATTATACGTGTAAATATCCGAATGGCCGTTTTTTACGGCACTGAAAAGCAATGTCTGGCTATTGATCATATACTTCATATCCAGTACCTGGTCGAAGTATTGAGAAAGATCGCGTTTATAAGGTTTCACCTTTGTAATCACATCATATACAAAGAGTTTGATCCTTCCTTCTTCCTCATATAGCACTGAAAGCCTTGTCCCCTTTGGATCCCATGCCATCATGGGATAATTAGGGTTCATTTCATCCTGTTTCGATTTGGCACCGAATTTTAATAATGTTTTATCAGTTCCATCTTCATTTAATAGTAATCTGTATTGCCCTCTTTTATACTGAACCACCGCAAATGATCCATTCCGTTTATTGGGATTTACATTAAAATGAAAATAATTAACCCTCTTGCCTATCGTATAATCCATGATCTCACTTCCTTTGGGATAATTTTTACGACGCGAAATATCATTATCATATTTATCTTCCTGATACTGCATGAAATTTGCCAGCACATCTTTGAATTTCCTTTCTTTGGTGATCTGCTGAGAGGCCCGCTTTAGGCTTTTATATACTCTGGCGAGGTACAACAAGTACGTAGTGTTTTCTCTTTTATACTTCTCTTCAATATAATACCAGAATGCATGGCCGGCCAGCAAAGGCCTTTCAAAAGCTAACTGATAAAAATTCTTGTACTTTCCACTTAGTATCTCACTCTTCAAATCATTATCAAGTTCTGTGCTCCAATTTTGCCCGGCATAAGCAATATAGCCATCAATAAGCCACTGCGGAAGATCGAGTAAAGCTGCATTACCGGCCACTTCTCCAAGATCTTCTCCAAATAAAAGATTCTGTACCAGTATTCCGGCAATGCCTTCTCTTATCTGGCGACGGAGATCGGCATGATTGCCATTATAATAAACAATCATTTTATTATTTACCAGCTTGGTCACACCGCCTGTATTTTGCCAGTCGGACCCCAGGCCTATATTGCTTTGTTTCATATCGCCAAAGCTGTTATAAATAACAATATTAGCACGCCGTTGCAAACTAAATTCCACAAATTTTTCTATTCCCGGAAGTTCTTCTTCAGCAACCTGGGCTACATATTTGGCAAGTTCCTGGCCGTTTTGACTAAAATAGGAATTGAAGTCACGGCTTTGGTAATATTGCCATTCGAACTTTTTAAACTGCAAACGGTTCTTACCAAATTCTACTGAACTCACCTGGGCTACAGCAAAACCTCCCATAGCAAATAAAAGAAATGAAAAGAGAAATATTTTTTTATACATTGGTTTCTTGAGATCTTGCATGTGCTTTACATTATATTAATCGCCCTAAAATTAATCGTTTCATTTTAATCAGTGAAATGAATTTAAACAGCTACAAATATCGAATATGTTTCAAATCAAAGTTTTTACATTCAACCCGGTTCAGGAAAACACGTACCTGCTCTATAATGAACACAATGAATGTATCGTGATAGACCCCGGATGTTACTCCGATGCTGAAAAAGAAGAGCTAAAATCTTTTATAAACCTTAACAAATTTCAGCCGAAACTCCTACTGAATACTCATTGCCATCTCGATCACGTATTTGGCAATAAATTTATATCAGAAGAATATAAGGTAACGTTAAATACTCACCCACTCGAAAAACCAATCCTGGAAATGGCGCCCACATCGGGATTAATGTTCAATCTGCCTTTTGATAACTATCAGGGCGAAGTATCCTATCTTGAAGAAGGTGATATCGTTTCTTTGAGAGATGATGAATTAAAAGTGATCCACGCACCCGGACATTCGCCAGGAAGCATCTGTTTTTATTGTGAAAAACAACATTTCATCATCGGAGGTGATGTACTGTTTCAGCGCAGTATTGGTCGTACAGACCTTCCTTACGGAAGCCATGAGGATCTTGTAAGAAACATAAAAGAAAAATTATTCAAATTGCCTGAAGAGGTAAAAGTATATCCGGGACATGGCCCCATAACCACCATTGGAGAAGAAATGAGAAACAATCCATTTTTATAAACCGTCCATTTTTCAAATAGCATCGTCTTCGACAAATGCAGGGTAACGGTTTATCGCTGGCTGCTAAAACTTATGGCTATTGGCTATACCTCACTCTTTGTCTTTTCTTTCCATCACCAACTCTATCAATACTCCATTGGTATCTCTGGGATGCAGGAAACAAACCATCTTGTTATCGGCGCCGGGCTTTGGCTTCTCATTTAATAAAGTGAAGCCCTCCCTTACCATCCGCTTCATTTCCTCCTCAATGTTTTCTACCTCAAAAGCTATGTGGTGCATTCCCTCTCCTTTTCTTTCTATAAATTTATTGATCACACTTTCAGGAGAACGGGCTTCCAATAATTCAATTTTATTTTCTCCTGTTTTAAAAAAAGCTGTTATCACATTTTCACTTTCCACTGTTTCTGTTTTATAGCAGGGGGTGTTTAATAGTTTTTCAAAAAGAGGAATGGAAACGGATAGTTTTTTTACCGCTATACCAATGTGTTCAATCTTTTTCATAAAATGTTGAGTTGTGAGTTCGTCCGAATCAAGTTCTTAATCATCCTAACAAATCTAAACAAAACTTATACAAAACAAACTCAACCGAATTCTCTACCAACTCTTTTTCAGAAAGCCAACCTGTCTCTCCCCACGTAACCCTATCGCCTCTTTAAAGTAAATTTGTCAATAAAAATCAATGCTTCATTTACCTATATACCTGGATAATAATGCTACCACTCCCATGGATCCAAGAGTATTGGAAGCTATGACACCTTTTTTTCTCAAATATTTCGGCAATGCTGCAAGCCGCAGCCACTCATTTGGCTGGGAAGCTGAAGCGGCAGTGGGACACGCTCGTAAACAGGTAGCACAATTGATTCATGCCGAGCCAACAGAAATTGTTTTTACTTCCGGCGCTACCGAATCAGACAATCTTGCATTGAAAGGAATTTTTGAAATGTATGCTACAAAAGGGAATCATATCATTACCGTAAAAACAGAACATAAAGCAGTATTAGACAGTTGTGGGCACCTCGAAAAATCAGGAGCTGATATCACTTATCTTGATGTAAAAGAAGATGGATTAATTGATCTTACAGAACTGGAAAACGCCGTTAGGCCGGACACGATCCTGATCGCTGTAATGTATGCCAATAATGAAATTGGCGTGATACAACCTACCAAAGAAATAAGTGCCATCGCAAAAAAATATAGAATATTTTTTTTTAGCGATGCAACTCAATCTGTTGGAAAAATACCGGTAGATGTCATAAAAGACGGCATTGATATCATGTCCTTTTCAGCACACAAAATATATGGGCCCAAAGGCGTAGGCGCTTTGTATGTGAGAAGAAAAAATCCAAGAGTACGCATAGCAGCACAAATGGATGGAGGCGGCCACGAAAGAGGAATGCGCAGCGGCACTTTAAATGTTCCAGGAATCGTTGGCTTTGGAAAAGCATGCGAGTTGTGCATGATTGAAATGCAAAAAGAATACGAAAAACTAAGTAAGCTTCGCGATCGCTTAGAATCAGAACTGACGAAAATAAAAGGAGTTTCCATTAATGGGAATACAGAACATCGGTTGCCCAATGTGAGCAACCTGAGCTTTGAGAATATAGATAGTGCAGAGATGATGGCAGCTCTCAGTAAAAATATAGCATTAAGTTCCGGATCGGCGTGTACTTCTGCTATACTTGCTCCTTCATTCGTTTTAACGGCAATGGGATTAAGTGATGAAATGGCACTCTCGTCTTTGCGTTTCGGACTGGGAAGGTTCAATACACAAGAAGAAATAGATTATACGATTGGTCAATTGAAGAATCTGGTAACCGGCTAATTTCAATAATGTAATAGTTCTATAATCCGGGAATTAAGAAATTCTGATTGTTAAATGTCACATGCACACCTGCCCAATTACCTATAATACCGGAATCAGATGTATTTTTACATTAGTTAACTGGCAAGTACATCATTAACTATCAAACTAAAGAATGATATATTTTTGCCCCGGCAAATGATCTCATTAACCAATTATTAATTTAAGATATGATCTACGTAAGTGAAAAAGCAAAAGAGAGGGTTATTAAACTGATGGAAGAAAAACAATTTTCTCCTGAAGAATACTTTTTGAGGGTTAGTGTAGAAAGTGGCGGATGTTCAGGGCTTAGTTATAAAATGGATTTTGACAAAGAAAAAAAACCAATGGATCAGGAGTTTGAAGATAAGGGAATCAAAGTGGTTACCGACCTCAAAAGCTTTCTGTACCTGGTAAATACCACACTTGAGTTCAGTGACGGGTTTAACGGAAAAGGATTTTATTTTAATAATCCCAATGCAAGCCGTAGTTGTGCCTGTGGCGAAAGTTTTGCTGTATAGTTTTTTTACAATTTGTTGATATACAAAAAAGAAACCTATCTGTATATTAAACACAAAAAACCGTTCCTACTACTGAAACGGTTTTAAAAGAATCAAAAGCCAAATTATTTATCCCAAAATATATAAGGTGTCAATATGCCAGAAGTCGCGGGTATAGGCACATTAGCCGTATTATAAGAGTATTCGCTTTGTGGATAATTTAAACGACGCGGTATTGCACTGCCCGCTGTTGGAATAAGTGTAGGGGTATTAGTACGCCGCCATAAGGTCCATACTTCAGGGTTTAAAAATAAAGAAATATATTCCTCGGAAGCTACTTTAGCAATTGCCGCATTTACACTTGTGGTAGGTAAGGTACCATTAGCAGTCACATAATTTATAATTGTCTCAGAAGGCACCCCCAATTTTTGCAGGTTACTCCTAATTCCAGCCTGATAAAACGCCTGAGCCGTCGCATAATCACCCGTTGCTCTCAATGTAGCTTCCGCACTTGCAAATTGCAATTCACCATAAGTAATAAATTCTACCGGAGAAGTTGCAGAACCATAATAATCATTCAATCCGCCGAAATGATTTCCTTTTTTTCCTTTTGTTTCATTTGTAGAATCAAAAAATATACTGTATCGGGGGTCATTATTCGCAAGCATACTTTGCCCCAGCGTAGAATTTGAAAAAGTTTCATCTCCGGGCCTGTCACGGTTAAACTGATACCATGGATTAGCGGCTGTTTCTGCAACATTGAAAAGGTATTGTGCATTTTGAGAAGTACTTGTAAATGACTGGGCAATTTCCGCCAATGCCTGCGTTGCCATTGCGGCATTCCCTTTACTTTGATGCAAATATAAACGGGCTTTTATAGCATGTCCAAACCTGATCCAGCTTGGTGCATCTCCGCCATAAATAACATCATCGCTAGTAGGTGTTAAATCGCCTCCTGATGGGCTATTTAAAAAGGTGATACCTTTATCAACCAGGCTTGCAATAGTATCATACAATGCTTTATCATCATCAAACATAGGATGAAGGTTCTGACTTGCCTGATTTCCTTGAAATGCCTGAGAATACGGGATTTTTCCCCAAGTATCAACTGTAATCTGAAGAGTATAAGCCATCAATATCCGTGCAACCCCGCTGTACTCATTGTAATTTCCTGCATCGGATATCTGGATCAAAGAATAATCATTCTCCATAGTAGAGGTGTACAGATCAGGCCATACATTATCAAAGGTTCCCGGATTTAAGGCGTAGGAATAATAGCTCTGAGATTGGCTATTTGCACCAAACACCTGTTGCATCAGTAAGGAAGAATAGCGAGACATATCCCCGCCCTGTGTATAAGCCAAAGCTGCCTCTACTGTGGAAAGGAGTAAGGGTGGCTTAACCGTTGGTGTTGCGTTGGGATTCACATTTACATCTGTAAAGAATGTCTTTTTGCAGGATGTTGTAAAAAACATCAATGCGATGATTGCGATTAATAACTGAAAGCTTCTGCGTTTCATATAATATTTTTGAAATTGATTTTTAAATTAGAGGCCCAAACTTAACCGAACGCCATAACTTTTGGTTCCGGGATTATTAAAATAATCCAGGCCTTGCAAGTTTGAGGGTCCACCTAAACTTGTTTCAGGATCTACACCATCATATTTTGTCCATATTTTTAGGTTATTGGCAAAAATGGTTATTGATAAATTGGTAAAATGATTTTTCCCAAAAACGTTATTGTTAAATTTATAACTAAAGCTCACCTGCCTTATCCTTGTATATCCACCATTTTCTACATCTGTTTCCTGTCCTGCGCCAAAGCTATTTCCGATTTGCTGCCAATAGTATTGACTATAGGTAGCTGCTGTAGTATTAGGTGCGCCAGGCCCTGGAAGTTCTGTAACTCCATCTTTATCATAGTGAACTACATCTCCGTTGTCGTTCAGGTGCCCCAACAACCCATTAAAAGTTACGGGGTTACCACGATTGGATGTTTCGCCTGCAGTTCCTTTATTTGCCAGTGCGCCTCTGGTACCGTTCCATAAATCTCCTCCATCTTTGACATCTATTTGAAAGCCGAATGTGATTCCTTTATAAGATAAGTTACTGATGACGGAACCAAACCAGTTAGGGTTAGGGTTTCCAATAACTTCTAAAGGCCCAGCACCACCTGCTAAAGGCATTGCATATCCGGGGTCATCTTTTATATCACTTATTAAAAGAGGGCTTTTTAAATCACCGGTAACAGCATGTGGCGTTGTACTTCCGTAAATCATCCCATAAGGTTGTCCAGCCACGGCATCTATTTCAGCTTCGCCCCCACCAAATCCACCTATAAAAAATCTGTCAAATCCCGGTGCAAGAGAAATTACTTTATTAATATTGCGCGACCAGTTGAAATTTACATCCCAGCGTAAGCCATTATCAAGCTTAACAGGAGTGGTGGTTAAAGTTAATTCAAGACCTTTATTATCAATAGTCGCGGCATTCAATAATTTACCGGCGAAACCTGAAGAATAAGGTACTGATATAGGAAAAATAACATCAGAGGATCTACTATAATATGCAGTTGCATTTAAACCAATGCGGTTGTGCAGAAATTGAAGATCCGTACCTAATTCATAAGAATAAGTATTTTCAGGCTTTAGATCCAGATTACCAATGGTGACTATTGCGGAGCTAATCTGATATCCACCTATTCCATTAACAGGAAAAGTAATACCATTGGTAAATCCATCTTTGAAGCTTGCACTTGTATAAGGGGTAGTTAAACTATATGCAGGAGCATCCTTACCTACCTGAGCAAAAGAGGCTCTCAGCTTACCAAATGAAAGCCAATTACTATTTTTCAAACTTTTCAACTCGGTAAATACCCATCCTAAACCTACAGAAGGGTAGAAAAAAGTGTTATTAGCAGCAGGCAAAGTTGAAGAAGTTTCACGCCGCCCGGTTAATGTAAGATATAATTCCTTCTTATAATTTAATTCCGCCTGTCCATAAAATGCCATAGAGCGTTTTCTTACCTCAGTTTCGTTCGCAAGAAAAGAGGTGGCATTAGACAAATCAAAGAATCCGGGTACTACAAGACTTGTTCCCTGAGAAAATCGATTAAATTGATTTAGAACAAAATAATTATGGCCTAATATCAAAGATCCTTCCCAATTATCAGACAAAGATTTGTGCATGTTGATTGTAAAATCAGAATTATATTGACGATTTGTATAGTCAATTAAATACACTGCCCCTGCGGGTGCCTGATTGGATCCTATATCAACAACCTGTTTATCATTTTGTGAATATACATCACCTCCAACCCGGTAGTTCAAGGAAATCCAGTCTAAAACCTTGTAAGTTGCCTGTGCATATCCAAACACACGGTCAAGATTCGAGAGAAACGGATTATTATTTACCGACCAGTAAGGGTTATCATAACCTCCACCTCCGCGGTAATTCCTCTGGGTTCCATCAGGTAAAGTATATGCATCTGGATGGTTTGCTGCATCCGAAAATCCATTTGAATTATCAAAAGTTGGAGGAGTACGAAACAATCCTAACATTGCCCCAGAAAGCTGAGATCCCTGTTGAATCTTGCTATTATCGGAATGCGTATAGAAAAAGCCTGCGCTCGCTGTAAGCTTGTCAGTAATTTTTGACTGACCATTTAAACCTAAATTAGTTTTATTGTATTTGCTTAATGGAATAATACCTGTTTGATTTAAATTACCTAATGATAACCGATAGCTTGATTTATCCGCAGCTGATGCACCTGATAATGCGATACTGTTATCATAAGTATAGCCATTCTGGAAAAATGAATATCTATCATAAGGAGTAACAGGGATTTTAGCGCTGGGATCAGATTTGCCAACAATGTTGCCGTGCTTATCGAATAAATAATCAGAAGTCCCGTCCCAGGAAAGAGTATCAATCCTGGCTCCCCACGAAGTGGAACTTCCATCTTCTGGCGGAGAGTATGAACCATTACTTCCCTGTGAATACATATTTTGCAAAGGAGGTAAATTACTTACTTTATCAAGAGTAAAAGAGGAATTAAGTTGAATACGGGTCCCTTTTCTTCCTGTTCCATTTTTAGTCGTAATGATTATTGCGCCACTGGCAGCCTGAATACCATACAAAGCTGTAGCAGCAGGACCTTTCAAAACATTAATAGATTGTATATCATCAGGATTAATATCTACCCCCCTATTGGTTGGCTGAGCGCCACCAGTAAGTTGTCCGCCAGCGCCTGAAGCCTGAGCCCCCGCATTGGTGGGGTCAAAATTATTAATTGAGTTATCAATCGGAACACCATCTACGACCATCAGGGGCTGATTATTTCCTGTAATGGAAGTTACACCCCTTAAACGTATATAAGTTCCACCACCCGGATCACCAGTACTATTAATCACAGTAAGGCCGGAAGCCTTTCCGCTCAATTCACTAAGCGGATTACCTGTACCTGATTTATTTAATTCATCACTACTAATAGACTGTGAGGCAGAAGATAACGACCTCACTTCTCTTTTTATTCCCAAAGCTGTAACCACCACAGTTTCCATTACATTGGTACCAGCTTTAAGGACAATGTTCAAATTGGTTAAAGCATCCAATTTTACATCCATTGTTGTAAAATTGGTTGCGGAAATTTCAAGTATCTGCCCCATTTTGGCCATAATAGTAAACTCCCCTCTTGCATTAGCAGCAACTCCTAATGGGGTCCCTTTTATAATTACCGACGCACCACTTACAGGAGTTCCGGAATCATCTTTTACAGTTCCTGAAATTTCATGATTTTGTGCGTACGCTGACATTCCAAAAAACATCAGCACAGTAAATAAAGTAAAAATTGCAGATGATCGTTTCATTAGGTTCTTTTTTATAATTTTTGTATATAGCTTCTTCTGAAATCCGGATTCGAGGCACACATTTCCATTCAGATGCTGCATCATTTTTTTTGTTTTACGCTGAAATGACAAACCAATTTTATCCCCATTTTTTTTTGCGAAGCATTTTGAAAATAAAAAAAGGAACAGAAAATGATCCCGAAAAGAAGAGAGCTAGCGATTTGATAAAATTGTCGTAAATAATATATAACTTATTTATATATAAAGAGATATACAATCAAAGAATCAAGAATTCAACTTATAATTTTTTATAGTTTTATTGGTTATTCTTTTACCTTTAAAAATAACCGAAAGGCAGGCAGGAAGAGAGGTTTGTCATGGCATATTCAGAAAAAGTTAACACTATAATGACAAAAAAGGGATACATCAGTACAAAAAAAACCCCTTTAAAAAAAAGGGGTATGGCAGTTTGTTTAGGTAAACTAATACAGTTGTAAAAAAACCCATGAAAGATTACTTTTCAAAAAATGTTTCCGGATTTTTCAATGAATTCCCAAAAGCCGTTAAGACTTAGCGTATCCAATAGATAAATAGAGACAAACATTCACTTTAAAACGCTGCATCGCCACGACTAAAATTTATTTATTTTCAACTCAATAGCTATATATTACAAAAATCATAGTAGCCTCAGACAGGCTGGTTCTTTCAGCAGACAAATTACCCTCCAATCCATATTTTCACTTTTCGAAAGACCTTTAATTATTTTTCTTCACTTAAATTGCACCTTTTTACAACTCATGATATCTATTGCCAAGAAAGAATTACATCAGTTTTTCAGTAGCCTTACCGGTTATATTACCATCATTTTATTTTTGATAGTAAATGCGCTGTACCTTTTTGTGCTGAAAGACAGTAATATTTTTGATTTCGGATATGCTACCCTCCTTTCATTTTTTGAACTGGCTCCCTGGATCTTCATTTTTTTAATTCCTGCATTGACCATGCGCAGTTTTTCTGATGAATACAAATCAGGCACTTTCGAAACCTTGCAGACACGGCCCCTTACACGGTGGCAGATTGTGTGGGGAAAGTACATTGCGGTCATTACGGTAATCATCATAGCCCTGATACCTACTTTATTATATGTTATTACCATTCATTCCTTGTCGGCCTCAGGAGATATAGATACAGGGGCCATTACCGGTTCCTATATTGGGTTATTTCTGCTGGCATCCGTATTTGCAGCCATCAGTATATGGTGCTCAAGCCTTACTTCCAATGCAGTGATCGCTTTTTTGCTCAGTGCTTTCGCCTGCCTCATTTTATATTTCGGATTCAGCGCTATTAGTCAACTCCCGGTATTTACAGGCAATGCGGATTATTATATAGAAATGCTTGGAATCAATTTTCATTACCAAAGTATCAGCCGTGGCGTGGTAGATACCCGTGATGTGGTTTATTTTTTCAGCATCATATTCCTTTTCCTTTTTGCAACACAAAAAAACCTCCATAAAAAATAAGAGCCATCAACATGAAATCTTCTTTACTTAAAAAATGGTGGTGGCTTGTTATTATCATAATAGTTGTATTGGTCAACTATCTCGCTTCCGTATTCCACAAAAGGATTGACCTTACCAATGAAAAAAGATTTACCATATCTACTCCGGTAAAAAAAATACTGAAGAATGTAAATGAAAAAATGGAGGTGGATATTTTTTTAAGAGGCGATCTTCCCGCAGGATTCAAAAAATTATCAATTTCTACACAAGAGCTTTTACAGGAATTTAAAGAATATTCAAACGGCAATATTCATTACCGGATTATTGCTGCTGATGAAAAGATGCCAGGTACCGAAAGAACTTTCTCCGATACACTTACTTCACTGGGAATCGTTCCTATCAATCTGAAAGTTCAGTTGAAAGAGGGCGAGCAGTCGCAATACATTTATCCGGCGGCGATTGTAAATTATCATAATAAAATGCAGCCGGTAAATTTATATTCCGGTTCCAGCACATTTATTACTGCACCCGAACTCAATAGCGCAGAGGCTCTGCTCGAATTCAAATTTGCCGATGCTGTAGAAAAAATCATCGAAACAAAAAAACCAATGATCGCTTTTGCTACCGGTAACGGCGAGCCTACCGGTCCTGAAGTATATGACCTTGTAGAAAATATTTTGAAAAAAGATTACAGCCTTTTTATAATGGATCTTTCAAAAGAACCTGTAATACCAGATACCTTCAAATTGATGGTGATAGTAAAGCCCACACTCACTTTTACCGATGAAGAGAAATTAAAAATTGATCAGTATGTAATGCATGGAGGCAAATTGCTTTGCTTCATAGACCGGCTGAATGCAGAAACAGACAGCCTGCAACTAAAAAATCAAGTGATCGCTTATGACCGCAATCTCAACCTGGAAGACCTTTTCTTTAAATTTGGCATAAGGATCAATCCCGACCTGCTGATGGACCTGCAATGCGATTTTCTTCCCTTCAGCGTAAATGGAAAAGATCAGTTTGATTTTTTACACTGGAATTATTTCCCCTTATTTGAATCAAAACAAAATAACGTAATCAATAAAAATGTAGGCCTGGTAGCAGGAAGATTTGTAAACTCCATGGACACAGTGAGTGCGCCGGGAATTAAGAAAACCATTTTATTAAGTTCCTCACCCAATTCAAGAACTATTGAAACTCCCGCACTAATCAGTGGGATCGAAAACAGGAATGCTCCAGAAGATGCTGAATTCAATAAAAGCAATATCATCGCCGGTGTATTACTCGAAGGGAAATTCACCTCACTTTACAAAAACCGTATAAGTCGCAATGCGATGGATACCCTGAATTTCTACGGAACTCCTTTTCTCAGTGAGAATATCAACAACAATAAAATGATCATCATCTCCGACGGGGATATTGTTTTAAACAGCATATATAAAGGACAGCCTTTGCCAATGGGCGTAAATGCTTACACGGTGGGAACACAATATGAATATCAATTTGCCAACCGACAGTTCGTGGAAAATTGTATAGAATACCTGATTGACAACGCCGGTCTGATACAGGCCAAATCAAAAGATTACAAACTGCGGCTGCTAGACCCTAAAAAGACCAATGAGCAAAGATTATATTGGGAAATTTTCAACCTTGTATTTCCTGTATTGCTCATTTTACTTTTTGGATTCATCTACCAATGGTTAAGAAAAAGAAAATATACAAAGACCACCGATAAACACGTAATAGAATAACCGAAGCAGTTAACACAAGGGCATTACCGGCGGAACAAAGAGTTTCACATCTCGTTTATTTTTTATTTCTTATTTTTCATTTCTCATTTATACTTCAATGACACCAACAGAATGGAGCTACCTTATATTTGGAATCGTATTGATAGTTGCGATTATTTTTGATCTCGGTTTGCTGAGTAGAAAATCGCACTCTATTTCTATGAAACAGGCACTTATTCAAACCCTGTTCTGGGTGGGGCTGGGATTGGGTTATTTTGTCTTTGTATGGTTTGAAGACGGCCAAACACCCGCGCTCGAATATGTAAGCGCCTATCTGATGGAGTGGGGATTGAGCGTTGACAATATTTTTGTGTTTATCCTCATATTTTCTTATTTCAACATCCCCGATAGGCATGCCAATCGTGTTTTGTTGCTCGGTATCTTACTCGCCGTGGTTTTAAGGGCCATATTCATAACCGTAGGCCTCGCTCTTATTGACAGATTTTACTGGATACTCTACATATTTGGGGGCTTTCTCGTTTACACAGGATTCAAAATGATGTTTGTAAAAACAGATGCAGACTTCAGCCCCCAGGACAACCCGGTTTACAGATTCCTGAAAAAAATATTACCCCTTTCCCATGATAACAGCAGTGGCAAATTCACCATTAGAATTGACGGTAAAAAGCATTATACCATGCTCTTCGTAGTGATGATTATGCTCGCTGCTACGGATATCGTTTTCGCACTGGACTCTATCCCTGCCGTGTTTTCAATCACCCAGGATAAAATGGTAGTTTATACTTCCAATACTTTTGCCGTACTGGGATTGCGTTCTCTCTTCTTTTTATTAAGAAGCGCGGTACAAAAATTCAAATACCTGAAGGAAGGGATCGCGATCATCCTGATATTTATCGGTTTAAAAATGCTGATATCTTTTTTTGGGATTCATCTGCATATCATCGTTTCTTTGTCGGTAATTGTACTTTGTCTTGGAGGCTCTGTTTTATTTTCAATTTATAAAAATAATCAGGATCAAAAAAAATTAAATGCCCCTAATTGAACGTCAACATTCATTATACTACTGGTGAAATAGCAGCCATCTGCAAAGGGGAATGGATACAACGCAATCCATCGGCTCAGCAGCCTGCCTATCTCTCTTTGGACAGCCGTAAAATTATCTCTCCTGAGGCCACTGTGTTTTTTGCCCTAAAAAATAAACACCGGAATGCCAATTCATTTATAGTATCTCTTTATCAAAAAGGAGTAAGAAGTTTTGTAACAGACGATAAAAGTATTGAGATTGACCTTTTGCCTTTAGCTAATATTATCCTGGTAGAAGATACTGTTTTCGCTTTGCAAAAATTAGCAGCTCATCATCGCAGGCAATTTATAAAAAACGATTTACCTGTAATAGGAGTCACCGGAAGCAATGGAAAAACCATTGTAAAAGAATGGCTCAACCAACTTTTAGAAAAAGAATATTCTATCGTGAGAAGCCCTAAAAGCTATAATTCACAAATAGGAGTTCCGTTAAGCGTCTTGAATATTCGTAAAGAGAATGATCTTGGTATTTTTGAAGCAGGAATTTCACTGCCCGGAGAAATGAAAAATCTGGAAAAGGTTATAAGTCCGACTATCGGCATTTTCACCAACATAGGCAATGCACATGATGAAGGTTTTAAAAACAGGAAACAAAAGATACATGAAAAACTATGGTTGTTTCAAAAATCAGATTGCCTGATTTTTTGTGCGGATGATGAAGAACTGGGAAGAGAAATAAAAACATTTGGACAAAAACACTCTCAACTCCGGCTATTTCCCTGGGGAAAGAAAAAAGGGAACGCGTTACAAATCAAAACCATCAAAACAAAACAATCCTATTCTGTAATAGAGGCGTTACATCAAAACAAAAATATCAGTATCCGCATTCCTTTTACTGATGAGGCTTCCATCCAAAACGCTTTGCATTGCCTGAGTGTGTTACTCATTTTGCAAAAAAACAAGAAGGAGATCATCAATCATTTTCATTCGCTGTACGCGATAGCGATGCGGCTGGAACTGAAACAAGGTATCAATCAATGCAACATTATCAATGACAGTTACAGCAATGATCTGTATTCTCTGGAAATGGCCCTTGATTTTTTAAATCAGCAAAGACAACATAAAACACATACGCTCATTCTTTCAGATATTCTGCAATCGGGAGTAGCGCCTGAAAAATTATATGCAGCCGTAGCAACCTTATTACAGCAAAAAAATGTTGACAAAATACGAGGTATCGGGCAAGATATTTCTTCACAACAAAATGAATTTGCCTCTGTAAAAAATAAAGCCTTTTTCAAAACCACTGATGAATTTTTAAACAAGCTTTCCCTTTCTGATTTTCATGAGGAAGCTATTCTAATAAAAGGAGCGCGGCAATTTGAATTTGAAAAAATAAGCCACGTACTGGAACAAAAAGTTCATCAAACGGTTCTTTCTATCAACCTGAACGCCATCGTTCATAATCTCAAGAAATACAAAGAGAAAGTGAAACCCACTACCAGGATCATGGCCATGGTAAAAGCGTTCAGCTATGGAAGCGGCAGTTATGAAATTGCTTCAGTACTGGAATTTAATAAAGTAGATTATCTCGCTGTAGCCTATGCTGATGAAGGGATTGAACTACGAAAAGCCGGAATCACCCTACCGATCATGGTAATGAATATTGATAACAGCGTTTTTGATTCTATCGTGAATTATAACCTCGAACCCGAAATATTCTCGTTCTCATTGCTGGATGATTTTACTGATTATCTAAAAAGATCGGATACCAGGAATTATCCTGTTCATTTAAAAATTGATACAGGAATGCACCGGCTCGGATTCACTGAAGACAAAATGAAAGCGCTTTGCAAAAAAATATCCGGCAATCATTTTATAAAAATAAAAAGTGTGTTCTCTCACCTTGCCGCAAGTGAAGATCCTGCCCAGGATGATTTCACGCTTTTACAATTTTCAATTTTCAAAAGGTGTTGTTCAAAAATTGAACGCTCTTTGAATTATCCTTTCGATAAGCATATTGACAATACTTCCGGAATTAGCCGCCATCCGGCATTACAGATGGATATGGTACGGCTTGGAATAGGGCTTTACGGGATTGACAGCAATAAAAAAATGCAGAAAGAACTGAAAAATGTTTCAACACTTACCACTACTATTTCACAGATCAGAAAACTAAAAGCAGGCGAAACGGTTGGCTATAACAGAATGGGAAAGATTGAAAAAGACAGTGTGATCGCAGTCGTGCGTATTGGTTATGCCGACGGATATTCAAGAAAATTAGGAAACGGTACCGGTAAAATGCTTGTAAAAAATAAACTTGTTCCGGTGATTGGGAATGTGTGCATGGATATGACCATGCTGAATGTTACCGGCATAAAAGATTTAAAAGAAGGAGACGAAGTAATGGTATTTGGAGAAAGCCTTCCTTTACAAACAGTCGCCCAGTGGGCACAAACCATTCCTTATGAAATTATGACCGGTGTTTCTCAACGGGTGAAAAGAATTTATTATGAAGAGTAGACCGAAGTTTCAAATTATGAACTAAAAAACATGAATTAGACAAATGAAGAAAAGAACAGTTGTTTTATTAATCGCTCTTATTGTAATTGCCGATCAGACACTCAAGATTTATATAAAAACTCATTACCATTTGGGGGAATTTCATAATGTATTGGGAAATTGGTTTCAATTGTATTTTATAGAAAATGAAGGAATGGCTTACGGATGGAAACTGGCAGCAAGCTGGGGTAAAATAGCACTCACACTATTTCGGCTGGCAGCGGTGATCTTCGGTATTTTTTACATTAAAGAAATTCTTAAAAAAAAATATCGTCCCGGTTTTATTATCTGTGTGGCATTGGTCTTTGCCGGCGCTCTGGGCAATTTGATTGACAGTATGTTTTACGGAATGATATTCGAAGACAGCAGTATAGACACCTTAAATATTGCTAAAATGTTCCCGGCCCACGGGTATGCAGCCTTCCTGCATGGAAGAGTGGTGGACATGCTTTACTTTCCACTTGTTCATTCCCAATATCCTTCATGGATTCCTTTTATCGGAGGAGAAGAATTCTCTTTCTTCAATTATATCTTCAACATAGCCGATGCGTCCGTATCCATAGGAGTCATTACGATTCTTCTTTTCAAAAAAAGATATTTTAAAGATATGCCTCAATATCCCGATTCTGAAGATTCAGAAGTACTTCCACTAACAGATGTGAATAATGACTCTCCGTCATAAGGCCTTGTTCAATTTTATTATCTTTGCCCGTAAAATTTTTAAGTGAAAAAAAGAAGTGTTTTTTTTATCATCTGTCTCATTGTGATTGCGGATCAGGTTCTCAAAATTTATGTGAAAACTCATTTCTACGTGGGGGAATCACATCCTGTATTAGGAAACTGGTTTCAATTGTATTTTATCGAAAATGAAGGAATGGCCTACGGATGGAAGTTTGGTGGCGAGTGGGGAAAAATGGCACTCACTCTATTTCGATTGGCAGCCGTAATTTTCGGCATTTTTTACATAAAAAAAATTGTCGAAAAAAAATACCATCCAGGCTTCATTGTTTGCGTAGCGCTCATATTTGCAGGTGCACTGGGCAACCTAATAGACAGCATGTTCTACGGAATGATATTCGAAAGCAGCAGCATAGATGCTCTGAATATTGCAAAAATATTTCCGGCACATGGGTATGCGGGCTTCCTGCACGGTAACGTAGTTGACATGCTCTATTTCCCGATTATCCACACGCAATTCCCATCCTGGGTACCTGTGTGGGGAGGAAATGACTTTGATTTTTTCAGCCCGATATTCAATCTTGCTGACACCTCTATCTCTACCGGGATTATTACTATTTTTATTTTCCAGAAAAAATTCTTTCAAAACGATACAAAAAAAGTTAATTCTCAAAGTATAGAAACCAAAGCCCTGGTAAACGATGAAATGCAGGTTTCTTAAAAATATAACAACTCATCACTTAAATTCGTACAATGAAACTCTTCAGAATCATCTTATCTTTTATAGTTGTTGCGACCACACTAAATGCCTGCCAAAAGGAATACAGCGTTGAACAAGGCAACAAGCAAATCACGGTGGGCACTTGGGAATTTGCCAATGGGAGTTCAAAATATTCCGGCAATATGGATACGATCTTCCAGGTTTCTGCAGGAGGTATCAACGAACTCTTTTTAATTGGAAACACCAAAGACGGCACACAATCCTTTCAAATGCATTTATATGCCGACTCCTTTAAAGTGGGTACTTACAAAGCTTCCGCATTTCAGTCCTCCTTTATTTATACTTCCTCTGCCGGAAAAACAATTTATCTGGCAAGTCAGTTGATCGGCGAGTTTACCGTAAACATCACTGCCATCAGTCATGGTAATATTGAAGGAAATTTTTCAGGAAGTGCAAAAGACTCTTCAGGAAACATAACTCAAATTGATAATGGAAAATTCAAATCCACCTTTGCAAGCGGTAGTGTCAACCCTTCATCTGCCGGGGTATTGGGTGATAGTTCGGGCAATTGCAAACCTGTAACCTTTTTCGGAGATTATGCTGCCGGAATTCCAGTTAACAATTCAAATGCAGTTCAGGTACAGGTTACAGTAACCATTCCGGGTGCCTACACCATTACTACCAATACCGTAAATGGACTTTCGTTTTCAAAATCAGGAACCTTTGAAGTTATCGGCCCGCAAAATGTGCTTCTTACTGCAAGCGGCACTCCTACTACCGTAGGAAACAATAATTTTATTTTATACTATGGTAATAGCCAATGCGCATTTACTGTAAACATTTTAGGCGCAGGTACAGGTACACTGGGAGTAGGCGGAGGTAATTGCACATCGTTCATTCTTGCAGGCACTTATCAGCAGGGGATTGATTTCAATACAGGCAATACAGTGCAAATACAGGTGAATGCTGCCACGCCAGGTTCGTATCATATCAGTAGTGATACGGTAAATGGAGTAAGTTTTTCAGGATCCGGAATTTTAGGAACTGTGGGTGTGCACAATGTACTCCTTACCGGGAAAGGAACTCCGACGAATTCAGGACTGCAGAATTTTTTAGTCACTTATGGAAGCAGCACCTGCAGTTTCCCTGTAACTTTCATATCAGCAGTAGCGGCTTCTGATGACTATTTCCCTATTTCCCTCAACTCCAACTGGAGTTATAATTTAATAAATGGCGATCCTTCAGATTCGATCACCTACACCTCTATCAATTATTCACCTACTAAAGGAGGTAAAGTCTATCAAGCTTTTCAAGAAACTATCTCCGATCACTCAGTTACAGATTCATTTTACTACCGCAAACCGGGCGGCGATTATTACCAATACGCCAATTTTTCAAACTACTTTGGATTCGACCAATATGTGGGAAGTGAATTTATTTTCTTAAAAGACAATGTAGGTGTTTCAGCAACATGGAATTCCCCTACGATCAACGGTTCAATTAGTGGTATTCCTATCTCAGGATATATAAAAATGACCATACTGGCTAAGGGTGTTCCTGTCACTTCTATCCCCCAATTTACTTTTCCGGATGTGATAAAAGTACAGTATGAATATTTTATCAATGGCATTCCTACTCCCATTCTTACTCAACAACGATGGTTTGCCAAGAATAGCGGAGAGATCTATTTCAGCTCTGATAACGGTGCCACAAGTTCTGAGTACGAAGTATCCGGTTACCAGGCATTTTAATTTCAGACAATGTGGTCAAAAATGGTGCGAAAATTCGGCTGTAATTCTTGATAGTATTTGATTTGTGAGGATAGTAATGAAAACGGTTTCAATACTATCCGTTTTTTTTGTGCGTAAAACTGCATGAGAAAATGTCCAATTTGCGCATCAAAAAATGTCCACAAAAAAGGGAAGAGAAAAGGTAAACAACGCTATCGTTGTTCAGAATGCTTTCACAACTTTTGTTTTCATAACAGAGGTGTTCAACAAAGCAATCAATTTATATGGTTTCGTAAGTGGATTATGGAGCGCCAGGTTTACCAGTATCTGAGCCGCGATAGTGGTATGTCCCAAAGTAAAATACAGCGTCTGTTCAAGCAATATTTGAAGAAAGCGCCTTTGGTTCCTATTCGTAGCAAAACCCATGTTCATTTACTTATCGATGGCAGCTATTTTACCAATGGACTTTGCTTGATTTTATACTATGATTATGACATTCAATATGTACAATTGTACCGGGAAACCAATAAGGAGAAACTGAAAGAAATCAAAGAAGATCTGCAAAATTTAAAACGTCTGGGTGTTGATGTTTACAGCGTTACCTGTGATGGCCATTCAGCAATATTAAAAGCAGTAGCAAAAGTTTATCCAAATGCAGTCATACAGCGATGCTTAGTGCATATAAAA
>JBDTGA010000008.1:0-91403 GCA_039937655.1 Ginsengibacter sp. | reverse complement strand
AGTTTTTTACCCCGTAGGATTAAAACGTTCACTGCTAATAACTAAATTCTAATCCATTTAATCCAACGGGGTAAACACAAAGGCACAAAGAGCACGAAGGAAAAATGCTTCGCGTTTTCATAATAAAACCGTGAATTTTTCAAATTGAAGACTCACGGTTTCACCCCTTTCGCAGTATAATACAAAAGTGCCATCTTAAATACTGTATTATGATATTATATCATATTTTATTTTGTTATCTCTTCACATCCTTTAGTTAAAACCATTGTTTTATTACTAAAAGCTGTTTTATTTTTCTTTGAACATGAAACTCTGATTATTTGTTGCGTTAGCAGCAGCCCAAATATCATCAGATCGCCTTTGCCAGTTTAAAATCAAAAAAGACACTCGTTCCGTTTTTTATTTCTTCCTTCATTTTGCCATTCAACTGTTGTGTGAGAAGAGAGATCAACTGGCTGCCAAATCCCGTTCCGTGTGTAATGCCAGATTTTCCAACGCCATTATCAGAAACTTCGAGGTGTAGGATGCCGCTGGTTTGTTTCTCTAACTTTATGCGCACATTTCCATTCTGGCCTTCCGGAAAAGCATATTTAAGTGTATTGGTTAGCAGTTCGTTTACGATGAGGCCCAGCGGAACGGCGGTATCAATATCTACATCTAATTTCTCCATAGCCAGTTCAATCTTTATTCTTTCATCAGCACCGAAAGAATCCAAAATGCTTTCGCTGAGATTGAGAAAATAATCTTTCATTTCTATTGCGCCAAGATTTTTCCCCTGGTATAATTTCTGATGAACTATACCGATAGAATGTACCCGGTTTTGTCCTTCCAACATTGCTTCTTTTGTATTAGGATCATCAATTTGTGCCGACTGCAGTGCCAATAAACTACTTACTACTTCCAGGTTGTTTTTTACACGGTGATGAATTTCTTTCAGCAACAATTCATTCTCAGCATTTTTAGCCGCCAGCAAACGATTGCTCCTGCTGCGATTGCGGTAACTAATAAAACTAAAAGTAAGGAGTCCTGCCAGTAAAACAAGAATACCTGCACCCATCCACTGCACTTTTCTTTGCGCTTTAAGTTCATTTTGCTGAGTTACTATGGTAGCTTCCTTCTTTTTTGTCTCGTATAATGTAAGCATCTTAGACATTGCGGTGTCACTTTTCACACTCCCAATACTGTCCCTGATTAAAAGTGCTTTTTTCTGATAAGTAAGAGCGGATTTAAAATCTCCAAGATGCTCATAGATATCACTCAGGTGCAAATAGGCTTCTGTGATATTCGAAAAATCACTGTCATTTTCCTGTCGGCGCACCGTTTCTAATTGAAAAGGTAATGCTCCTTTATAATTTTTTAAAAGAAGATTTATTTCTGCCAGGTTTGCGAACGTAGCTGTGATTCCATTGCTGTAATTTACCTGCACGGCAATGCTATGAGCCGTTTCATAATCTTTCAATGCTTCACTATATCGTCCCAGGCGTTTTAGCGCATTTCCCCGGTTATTGTAGAAATCTGAAAAAGAGACGGTATCGAACTTTTGAATATGGGCCAGGCTTAAAGCTTCGTCGAAAAACTTAAAGGACTCCTCGTTGTGTCCCGCTGAAATCGCTACTGTTCCTGCCGCTGTCAATGCATACACCAATTCATGGTCGAGCTTATTTTTCTTGCACACATCAATAGCTTGTTTCGCATAATCCATTGATTCATCCAACTGTCCTTGTACCTCAAGATCATCTGAAACTCTTTCAAATCCGGCAGCTATTCCAATAGGGTCCTTTAACTCTTCCATTATTTTTAAAGCAGCAAGATGAACCTGAAGTGCTTTATCTATTTCACCCCTTTTCTTATATACCCATCCAAATTTATACAAAGTGGTTGCTTCACCTCTTTTATTTTTAACAGCCGTGTACCCCTTCAGGGCCTTATCAAAATAATATAATGCAGAATCTAAATGAAGTAGATTGGCATGCATTCTTCCTTCCATTTCATAAAACTTTGGCTGCCAGTTTTTATCATTGATCTTATCTGATAATGCTACTCCTTGTTTGGCATATTCCAAGGCTTTTTCCATATTAGATCCAAAGGATTTATCCACTAATTGTTTTATGATTTCCAGTTTTAGTGTATCTGCTTTTGCTACAGATAGTTTCAGCTCCGGGATGTCATACTGGCTTTTCTGCCCATAAACAAACTGAACCGACAAGAGGATTAGAAAGCAAACTTTTTTCACGTTATTCCTATTTGCGAATATACATTGATGTTATAATTTATTTTTAATTTTATAGTGTTTGAATACGCTCCAGTAAATGCTCTCTCAGCCCTGAACTGAGTGGAATTGCTTTTTGAAAAATGATCACATGATCTTCAGCCACTTCATCTACATGTGCCAGGTTGATGATATAAGAACGGTGGATTCTTAAGAAAAGATAACTGGAGAGTTTTTCCTCAATTGTTTTTAAAGTGGTGGATAGAAGATATTCTTTAATACCCGTAAATATGCGGCTATAATTTCTGTCGGCTTCGATGTATAAAATATCGGCTACCATTATTTTCAACATTTTATCTTTGCAGCGCACAAAGATGCGGTCACTTAATATTAGAGGCTCTTCATTAATGAGGGGGTTAACTTTAGAAATCTCTGATCTGTCATCGGAAATACGGCTGATAGTGAGTTCTATGGCTCTTTGCAGATCCAGTTGTTTGAAAGGTTTGGATATAAATGCAGAAGGCCTGGTTTCTTTTGCACGGTTAAAGGTGGCCTCATCTGCATTGGCAGTAAGGTAAATGATAGATATACCCGGGCATTGATATTGTATTAGTTTCGCGGTTTCGATACCATCTGTTTTTCCTTTAAGATGGATGTCCATTAATACGATGTTAGGCTTGTGCTCCTTTACATGCGTTATAGCTTCTTCACCACCCGGTAAAATTCCGGTTACTTCATAACCAAGATTCGAGAGCAGCATAGACGTTTTCGCGGCAATAATCATTTCATCTTCTACTACCAATATTTTTATTGAATTCTCCATTTTACTTCTTCTTTTCGGGCTACCCGGTAAGGAGTTGGTTGTTTTATTAAAGTTAGTTGTAAATCATAAATATTAGCTGTCTGCGATTTTTCACATGTAGGGAATAGGATAAGATTATTTTTGAAAAAATAAATATACCGGATTTTATCATAGCAACCTGATAATCTTATGGGGTACCTTTCAAGATGCCCTCACCACACGCTTTTGACTCATCAATGCCATATTTAAAAAACCCCATTTTTTTAGCATTTATTCTATGCAAAGGATTATTTTTATTTTTAATTTCAATTTTATTTATCATGAAAAAAATAAAGTTCCTGATCTTCTTAACCATTGTATTCACTTCCACTTTTGCACAAACGATTACAGGATACAATAAAAACGAAGTAATGATTCCTATGCGTGATGGGGTACGGTTGCATACTGTAATATTCACTCCCAAAGAACATACAGAACCTTTGCCGATTTTGATTCAGCGTACTCCTTACGGGGCATCTGTAAGTGAAGGATATAATATACTGAAGGTTCCTTTTTACGCTAATATGGCAAAAGAGGGTTACATTTTTGTGTTCCAGGATATAAGAGGAAAATATAAAAGTGAAGGAACTATGCAAATTCATCAACCCATTACTCATCTTAAACAAAAAGGAACTATTGATGAAAGTACTGACACCTGGGATGCGGTGGACTGGTTGGTAAAAAATGTACCCAATAATAATAACAGAGCAGGAATTGTGGGTGTTTCTTATCCCGGCTGGCTTGCACTGGTTGGTGCTATTGACCCACATCCATCATTGAAAGCCGCGTCAGAACAGGCCTGTATGGGAGATCTCTTCCTGGGAGATGATTTTCATCACAACGGTGCCTTTCGCCTGAGTTATGGAATGGAATACAGTTATGAAGTGGAGTATGATAAAACAACTGACTCCGATTTCCCATTTCCACAATATGATCTTTATGATTGGTATTTGAAACTGGGCTCACTAAAAAATGTGAATGAAAAATATTTTCATGGCAAAATTCCTACCTGGAACTCTTTTGTGCAACATCCCAATTATGATGCTTACTGGCAGAAAAATTCTCCATTGAATTATGTTGCACAACCATATATTCCTATGCTACATGTGGGCGGCTATTACGACCAGGAAGATATTAACGGTCCGCAATTAATGTATGATCACATGGAAAAGAAAGATAGTTTCAACAGGAATTATATTGTACTTGGGCCATGGAACCATGGAGGTTGGGGAAGAATGAAAGGAGATAGTCTTGGTAGGATCTCTTTTGTAAAAAATACCGGTAATGATTTTCGCGACCTTCAAAAAAGATGGTTCGACTATTGGTTGAAGGGGACTGGCGAAGGCAAATTTGCAGAGGCAACTTGCTTCCAGACAGGATCTAATGTTTGGAAAACCTATAGCACATGGCCTCCAAAAGAAGCACAAGTAAAAAGATTGTATGCCGGAGCTGATCATAAATGCAGTTTTGACAAACCTACTTCAACAGGATTTGTTTCATATATGAGCGATCCTGCACATCCTGTTCCATATCGTACGCTTCCTATAGAAGCCACTTATGGGCCTGGTAGCCGATGGAAACCATGGCAGGTAGAGGATCAACGATTTGTTTATACACGACCTGATGTAGTTAGTTTTACTTCGGATTCGCTGGCGCAGGATATTACAGTTACCGGGAAGATTATGGCACATTTATTTGCCAGCACTTCGGGAACCGATGCAGATTGGGTGGTTAAACTGATTGATGTTTACCCGGCATTTGATAAAGAAAGCCTGAGTATGAGTGGCTTTCAATTACCCGTAGCAATGGAAGTTTTCCGGGGTAGATTCAGGAAAAGTTTTTCCAATCCTTCACCACTTACACCAGGCAAACGTGAAGAATTTGTAATAGACCTTCACGATATTAATCATGTATTTCTGAAAGGGCATCGCATGATGTTACAGGTACAAAGTACCTGGTTCCCACTGATAGACCGCAATCCGCAAAAATATGTTCCTAATATTTTTGAAGCAAAAGACAATGATTATATAAAAGCAGAGCAGAAGATTTATTCAGACAGTTATATTGATATGCCAATAGTAGCGAATTGACTTTTACGAATTTATTCTTTGTCCAAATCATGTTTCTACCAGAGTCATTCTTTACTATTAAGAGAGAGGTTCTGCTATTCAGAACCTTACAGGGAACTTCTGTGTAATAATACCAGTTGTATTTTTAATTTAGCCCAATGAATCTTATGGTATAGGAGCTTCGGAAATTGCTTTATCAACAACTAATATGTTGCCATTATTCCTTGGCTCTTAATTTTTCCTTTAATGAAGTAAAATCAAGTGGCTTGGTGAGAAAGTCATCGGCACCAAGGCTCATCGCCTGGTTATAATTATCAGAATCTCCATAAGCTGTGATCATCATTACAGTAGGGGGAGGTGCGAAGTATTTTTTCTTAATTTTTTGCAACAGTTCCAAACCACTCATTCCAGGCATATTGATGTCTGAAAGTATTAAAACTACTTCATGATCCTGGAGATTGAGGTATTCAAGGGCTTCTTTTCCTGAATTGGCAAAAACAAAATCCATTTCACCACCTCTGATCTCTTTTCTAAATCGCTATTCGAACAATGTTTTGATATCTAATTCGTCATCTACTACTAAGATTTTCATGCTATTTTTTTAAATTTTTATTACAGTGTTTTGATTTTTTCTTTTATGATTTCCTACTTTAATAATTGCCTGTATTCTTTTTTAGAAGGATGATTTATGAAATATAGGTGATGAAATAATTAGCAAGATTATTATGATGTACAAAAGCTGCTATTAAATTCTGGGACTATGAAATGCCTCAATAAAAAATAATGAATCAAATGTAACAAATAATAGATGTGAAATACATTTAGTTTTTTAGCCTTCTAAATCTTTGGGCCAGATTTTTTATTTAAACGTGGAGAAAACACGGCCTCTAAAAATTTGTTTACTTTTAAAACAAATTTAATTCTGATGAAACTATTATTCTTATGTGCTTCTGTTTTTTGTTGTCATTCCATTTTTGCCCAAACTATTATTAACCGTGATCCCGAAATCTCTTCAATGGTTTCTGAGGTATCTTCGGATTCTTTGCAATCTTATATAAATACGTTGGTTGCATTTGGTACCAGAAATACTTTAAGTACACAAACAGATAAAACCAAAGGGATAGGCGCAGCAAGGAACTGGGTATTGAAAAAATTTAACGAGTTCGCAAAAAAATCATCAGGAAGATTAACCGCTATAATTGATACCACTACCATTCCCTCTGATGGAAAACGAGTAGATGTGCCGGTACTTCTCGGAAATGTAGTCGCCACGTTAAAAGGAACTGATCCCAACGATAAGAGAATTTTTATCATCAGTGGCCACCTGGACACAAGGCGTACTAATGTGATGGATAGAACCGGCGATGCACCGGGAGCTGATGATGACGGCAGCGGAACAGCGGCTGTGATTGAGTGTGCGAGGATTATGAACCGGCATGCTTTTCCGGCCACGGTCATTTTTGTAGCAGTGAGTGGCGAAGAGCAAGGGTTGCTTGGTTCCACTTTTATGGCCAATAAGGCCAAAAAAGGAAATTGGAAAATTGAAAGTGTTTTCAATAATGATATTGTAGGCAGCAATAACAGTAATGAAACAAATATTATTAACAACACACAAGTGCGTGTCTTCAGTGAGGGAATTCCGATAACGGCAACAGAGAGGGATATAGCCCGGATAAGGGCTTTGGGTCTGGAAAATGACAGCAAATCGAGGCAGCTTGCACGTTATGTAAAAGAGATTGGTGAACGATATGTGGACAATCTGGAAGTAGTAATGGTCTATAGAACAGATCGCTTTTTAAGAGCCGGTGACCATCTGCCGTATTTGAAAAACGGATTTACCGCAGTTAGGATTACGGAGATGAATGAAAACTTTACACGTCAGCACCAGGATATACGTGTTGAAAACGGAATTCATTATGGGGATCTTCCACAGCACATAGATTATGAATACCTGCGAAAAAATACTGCTCTTAATTTAGCAAATCTTTCGAACCTTGCCAAAGCGCCATCTGTTCCGGAAAATGTAAGGATTGAAGTAAAAAATTTATCCAACAGTACTTCTCTTTCATGGCAGTCACCTAAAACAGGAAAGGTAAAGGGGTATTATATTTTAATGCGCGAAACTACCAGCCCTGTATGGCAAAAGAAAATTTTTACTGCTCAAAATGAGATGACGATTCCTTATTCAAAGGATAATTATTTTTTCGCGGTTCAATCTGTAAGTGAAAGCGGGAACGAAAGTTTACCTGAGCTACCCGTGATCAAAAGAGATTAAAATATAGAATCAGGCGTTTGGGTGGTTGGCGTGTAAGCTGCCCATTTTTTCGTATCAATCAAAAAATTTGTGGAGCGGATAGAATAGTGTGTTGGTATGGTTTTCATATTTAAAACAAAGGATCCGGCCTTAAAGGTCTGGATTAATTCTGTGAACAATTTTTTTGAAAAGAAGTGTTTCCTGTTGCCGGCCTCCCGCAGGATTCTTCCTTACCTTCGCTCTCATTTTTATTTTTTAAACTTTATCCATGCTGCTTGGTCAGGCAAAAAGAACAATGAAGCTTGCCTTCCCGATCATACTCGGCGAAGTGGCTCAGATATCGCTGGGTATTGTAGATACTGCAATGGTGGGATCAGTGAGCTACCAACAGTTGGCGGCAGCGGCTTTGGTGATGAGCGTTATTAATATTCCTTATGTATTCGGTATCGGTATTACTATTTCAGTTTCGCAAATGGTGTCTATGTCGCACGGAAGAAGGGATGGACGCCAGGTAAGTCATTTTCTGTACAATGGATTCTGGCTTTGTGCTATTTCGGCAGTATTAATTGCATTGTGCCTGGAATTGGGAAAGGGTATTTTATTTCATTTGAACCAGGATCCTGAAGTGGCTGTACTGGCAGTTCCTTATTTACAAATAATGGGATGGTCGGTGATTCCTATGCTATTGTTTCTGGCATTGAAACAATTTACAGACGGGCTTGAATATACGAAAACAGCTATGGTGCTCTCACTCTGCGCTATACCATTAAATGTTTTTTTAAACTGGTTATTGATTTATGGACACTGGGGATTTCCAAGGTTGGAATTGGTAGGGGCAGGTTGGGGAACGTTTATAACGAGGATGGTTATTTTTACTGTTTTAGGATTTACCATTCTTTACCATCCTATTTTTAGAAGGTATATCGCGGTAAGAAGTAAAGAATGGAAACTGAAATGGACAACGATGAAAGAATTACTTGCCATAGGTATCCCCAGCAGCTTTCAGATCACGATGGAAGCAGGGGCTTTTGCTGTTTCAGGAATTCTGATTGGTACCATAGGTGCTGTAGAGCAGGCAGCCCATCAGATAGCGTTGAGCCTCGCTTCATTGACTTTCATGGTCTCAATGGGATTATCGCAGGCAGGCTCTATTCTTGCAAGCAATGCGCATGGGCGCGGAGACCACAATGCAATTTCACTTATTGGGAAAAGTACAATTGTGATGGCTTTGATTTATGGATCTCTTTGTGCAGTGGGGTTTATTGTATTCCGTAATTCTTTGCCATTCCTTTTTAATAATAATGCAGAGGTAGTATCGCTGACTTCCTATCTCATTCTATTTGCCGCTATTTTTCAGGTATCAGACAGCACACAAGCTGTTTCTGCGGGGTTATTGCGTGGAATAAAAGACGTTAAAATTCCTACCGTTTTTATTGCAGTTGCTTACTGGGGCATCGGGATTCCGGTAGGATATATTCTTGCCTTTCATTATAAAATGGGTGCCGCAGGGATCTGGACAGGATTTATTGCAGGACTTAGTTTCTCTGCACTATTTCTGAGTCTTCGATTCAAAAAAATGGCGATTGGTCGAGAAAAGCCTATTTAATGATTTTATACTTTCTAATGTTGAGCCGGCTTCTGACTTACTTTTTCGTCGAGCAATGATTTTTGTTTCGCTACTTCATCTACTTGCTTTTCCTGATCTTTTTTATTGCCAGTAAGATCATCCTGCAAATCCTTTATTTTCTTTTCCAGTTTTACCTCTGCATCCTGAAGGCCCTTTAATTTTTTTTCAGCTTTGGCTACTTCATCGGTTTGTGCAGCTACTGCCAGGTTGTAAGCCTGAAGGTCCACATCACCCTGAAAACTGTTTAGAAAGTCTGTACTGTTTTCAGGAGAGGTAATGTCGGCAACAATCTTGGCGCCTTTTACTTTGTCTTCCGGTATTTCACCTGCTTTTGCGGTAATCACAGTTACCATTGATTTGTCTTTTTCTTTCCTACTTTTTCTTTCGATCTTAAATAATACATCCTGCGGTTCATCGGCATTCAGTTCTTTCAGCCTCACATTTCTATACACCAGAAAACCTTTCGACTTATCTGCATTATAGCCTTCAGCCTTTAACTTATTTTTGATCACATCCTCTGTTTCATCAGGAGGTAAATTGTACTCGATAATATAACAAGGATATTTTTGCCCATTATATTCTACGGTTGTTTTCATAGGTGCCTGCGCAAAAACAAATCCCGTGATGAGTAAAGAAGCGATGAGGGTAGATAGGTATTTCATGTGTCTGCTTTATTTTAAATATACTACAAACATATTTATTTTCTTTTATTTATTCTACTGCTATTAACTGTTGCCGTCATTTTTCCATACATTATTATCGCGATTGCTGTCGGGCAACTTATGTTGCGGGTCAATCGAGGCAGATACAATGGGCTGGGTGGTTTGTAGGTGAATGGTGTGTGTATCGCCCTGCATCCATGTTTCAACAGGTAATTGTAGATCCTGTTTGCTTCCATCTTTCAAAATTACTTCAAGGGTAAACGGCATGGCCATTTTTTGTAGATTGGCGATCGTAATATCCACTCCGTTCTTTGGATCGTTATCAAAGTAAGAAACTGATTGAATGGAAAGGTCCAGTTGCCAGTTGTGTACAAACCATTCTTTCCAGAACCAGGAAAGATCTTCACCGGCTTCATTGTCCATGGTTCTGAAAAAATCATCGGGCGAAGGATGTTTGTAAGCCCAGCGTTCGATATATTTTTTAAAGGCATAATCAAAACGGTCGTGCCCTAAAACCACTTCGCGAAGCAACACCAAACCAAAAGCGGGTTTGAAATAAACCAGTGGATGGCGGTATTTTTCAGTAAGCATATCGGCCCTTGCCAGCATGGATGGTGCCGCAGCATCTTTGAGTAAAGGGATAATCTCATCAGCAGGATTCCCTTTGCCGGGTGCGTATTCGCCATCGCGCTTGGGCGCATATTCTCCATGATTAAATTCATCGGCAGCATATACATCAATGAAAGTATTGAAGCCTTCATCCATCCAGGCATAACGCCTTTCATCGCTGCCTACCACCATCGGAAACCAATTGTGCCCTATTTCATGGGCTGTTACCCAATACAATTCTCCCGCTTTGTCATTAATACCATCAAAAACAATTCCGGGGTATTCCATTCCTCCTGCACGGCCGGCTTCATTAATAGCTACCGGGTATGGATACACGAACCATTTCGCAGAAAAATATTCAATAGATTTTTTCAAATATTCTGTAGCTCTTCCCCAGGCATCTTGCCCGGCACTTTCTACTGGATAGATTGACATGGCCAACGACTTTTTCCCTTTGGGTAAATTGACCCTCGCTGCATCCCACATATAAGCTGCGGAAGCTCCAAAAGCCACGTCACGGGTGTTATTCATTTTAAAATGCCAGCTTGCCAATTTATTATTGAGGTTTCTTTGTGACTCATCATTCACTTCTTTTTCTGACCGGATCATGATAGTTTTATCACTCTTTCTTGCAGCAGTTAGTCTTTCAATTTGAGTGGGAGTAAGTACTTCTTTTTCATTTTGTAATTCGCCACTTCCCGCTACTATCATACCTGCAGGCACAGTAACTGTGTAATCGAAATCACCATATTCACAATAAAATTCACCACTTCCTAAAAATGGTAACGTGCTCCATCCTTCGAGATCGTCATACACACACATACGCGGATACCATTGTGCTATCTCATAAATTTTTCCATTTTTGGTAGAAAAAAAATCAGTTCTGTTACCAAAAATTCCCGGGATCGTGTAATGATATTTTATATGGATACTTATTTTTTCTTTTGATGGGAGAGCATTGGGCAAACGGATTTGCATTCTTGTATCATTGATGATATAATCGGCGTTTATCGTTTTGCCTTTGTATTCAATGGTTACCGTTTCAAACTGATAGCCATCAGTATGTCCTTTATCTGTCCATTTAAGTTGCTGAAGTGTGGAGGTATAAAAATTGGAACGGGAATCTTTTCGGTAAGTATTTTGGTCTAATTGTAACCAAAGCGATGATAATGCATCTGGACTATTGTTGGTATAAGAAATCGTTTCAACTCCTTTCAGAATATTCTGAACGGTATCAATCGTGGCTTGAAGTGTATAATCAGCGCGGTTTTGCCAGTATTTTGCGCCAGGTGCTCCGTTTGCGGAGCGGAATTCATTTCCGTTTTTGGTATAGAAATTTTGTGCAAATAGTTCATGAGGATTAAAAATAGATTCGGTCTTTTTTTGCGCAGATATCGAGTTGGTAAACCAGCAAAAACTTATTAAAAGTCCAATACTTTTAAGATTCATTATAAGAGATTTGGGATGAAAGAAAATAATGATTGCAAATGAAGGTCAGATAAATGTAGTATTTGAAGAAAAAAATTATAGGAGCGGTTTATTTTTATTTGCAAAATCATTTACGCCTACTTTTTTAATACCCCCTCTTTTTCTGTGATTACAAGATAATCGTTGCGGACTTTTTTGAGCAATTTTCTTTTTAGTTGCCTTATCCAAAGTAATTTCGATTTTGTCACTTAAAACGTTACTTTTTTAACAGAATCCATAATCCACGTGATTTTATCAATAGTGAATCAGCTTCTGCACCATCTCATCCAGTCTCGATTTTGCCAGGAAGTTCTTTTCCAATTCTGGGTTAAACGGAATGGGCGTATCCATTGAAGCACAGCGCATGACAGGCGCATCTAAAAATTCAAAACAATTTTGTGCGATCCAGGCAGCCACTTCGCCTCCAATTCCTCCGGTGAGCGTATCTTCATGAAGTACCAGAATTTTTCCTGTATTATTCACAGAAATTCTGATCGCTTTATAATCCAACGGTAGCAAGGTTCTCAGGTCAAGGATGTCTATGGAGATCTCAGGGTGATCGTTTGCATATTCCGTTGCCCAGATCACTCCCATACCATAGGTGATGATACTAACCTCTGTGCCTGTACGCACTTGTCTGGCTTTTCCTATTTCTGTTTCATAATACTCTTCGGGGAAATCGGCACTGATACTTCTGTACAGAGCTTTGTGTTCAAAAAATAAGACAGGATTGGGATCGTTGATGGCAGCGATCAATAATCCTTTTGCGTCTTGAGGTGTGGAAGGATACACTACTTTTAATCCCGGTGTATGAACAAACCAGGCTTCATTACTCTGGCTGTGAAACGGCCCTGCCCCCACGCCTGCACCGGTCGGCATACGGATCACTACATCCGCATGTTGTCCCCAGCGATAATGGATCTTTGCAAGGTTGTTAATGATCTGGTTAAACCCGACAGTAACAAAATCTGCAAATTGCATTTCCATTACACTTTTGTATCCTTCGAGAGACAGCCCAAGCCCTGTACCTACAATAGCGCTTTCGCATAGAGGAGTATTGCGCACTCTTTCTTTTCCGAATTCATTTAATAACCCTTCTGTAATTTTAAAAGCGCCACCATATTCTGCAATATCCTGCCCCATCAAAATAAGATTGGGATGCGCTATCATGGATTGATAAAGGGCTTCTTTGATGGCATCAATAAAACGTACACCCCGGGAGCCTCCATGCCCTAAAGGGATATCAGAGGTCTTCTTTTGTGAATAATTTAGTTTAGAGGATTCAAAGGAAATCGTTCTTTTTGCATACACATCGTCCAGTTCTCTTTTAGAGATTCGTGAAATTTCGGCTGGGTGATTGCCTATTCCACCTTCAGGCATTAGAGGACTATTTTCTATGTAGTGTTTTATGTCATTTTTTATGTCTGCAATTTCAGAATTGGAAAGCACTTTCTCTTCAACAAGAAAATGTTCATAATTTTTTATCGGATCTTTTTTGATCCACTCTTCAAACATCTCTTTGGGAACATATTTTACTCCACTCGCTTCCTCGTGGCCACGCATGCGAAAGGTCATACATTCTATCAGATACGGTTTTTGATTACGGATACAGAATTCACGTACACCTTTTACTGTTTCATACACAGTTAACACATTGTTCCCGTCAATTTGAACGCCTCCCATTCCGTACCCTTTGGCGCGGTCCACCAGGCTTTCGCAACGGTATTGCTCACTTACGGGAGTGCTCAAACCGTAACCGTTATTCTCAATAATAAAAATTACGGGTAGGTCCCATACTGCTGCTACATTCAGTGCTTCATGAAATTCTCCCTCACTGGTGCCACCATCGCCGGTGAAAGCGAGAGAAACCTTCTCTTCTTTTTTTAATTTATACGCGAGTGCTGCGCCATCCGCCACTGAAAGCTGTGGCCCAAGATGGGAAATCATTCCGCAAATAAAGTGTTCTTTATTTCCAAAATGAAAACTACGTTCTCTTCCTTTGGTATAACCATCTAAAGCTCCCTGCCATTGTTTCATTAAATCGGGTAAAGGCATTTTTCTCGTGGTAAATACTCCGAGGTTTCTGTGCAGGGGCATGATCCATTCATCGGGACTGAGTGCGAAAGTGGCTCCTACCGAAATGGCTTCCTGCCCGATACCGCTAAACCATTTGGATACTTTCCCCTGCCGCAACAACAGAAGCATTTTTTCTTCTATCATTCGGGGGAGCAATAAATCTTTATAAAGTTCTATGAGTGTCTCGTCGGATAAATTATTTCTATGGAATTGCATAATGCAAATTTCAGCATTTCGGATGTAAATAAAAAGAATAGGCTGAAAGCACCAGGCTGGGAGCCAAATCTCTTGTTTATCTCTTTTGAAAACTGGTGAGAGTGGATGACAGGAAAGACAATAATATTCCGAAAATAAAAGCCCATAAAAATCCATCTATGTGAATACCCGAAACGAATTTATCAGCGAGCATTACCATCAGGACGTTGATGACGAGTAGAAATATTCCGAGAGTAACAATGGTTATGGGCAACGTAAGAATTACCAAAAGCGGACGAATGATGGCATTCAGGATTCCGAGAACAAGTACGAATACCAATGCGGTCCAGTAGGAATCTATCAAGATATGTGGCTTCAAAATCATGGATAACCCGTAAGCCACCACTGCCGTTACCAGAAGTCTTATAATGAATTTCATGCCGATAATTTTTTTAAAGCTAAATTATATTACCACTAATTCAAAAAAATCTTCAGGTATTAAATATTTGTTGGCGAGTTCGCGCAGTTCTTCTGCCGAAACTGTTTTGATTGTATGGATGGAATCATAAAAATAATTTTCATCAAGCCCATGCAGGATCAGGCTTTTCCATCGTGCGATAATATTAAAAGGACCGTCAATATAGCTGAGATTCAACCCCATAATATAATTCTTCACCAATGACAGGTCCTCTTCATCCACGAGGGTTTCCCTGAGCAATTTCATTTCTTTATATACTTCTCCTATGGTGGCTTCGCATACTTCTTTCCCTGCTTCGGTGCTTATGACCCAGGCGGTGTCTTCAATGTGGTTTTGTAAATAGCTGTATATGCTATACGTGTATCCTTTCTCTTCCCGGATATTAGCCATTAATCTCGATCCAAAGTAGCCACCGAATAAAGTGTTTAAAACAATGGTTTTTTTGAAGTCGGGGTGTTGTCTATTTGGGAAAGGGCGTGCTATGCGAATAGCTCCCTGTACGCCATCTTTATCATTAGAGATGTTGTATTTTTTTTGGGAAGCAGGATTTCGTTTATGGGTAACTGTTTGTACGTTCTCATTTAATCTCAGGTCGCCAAAGAAGGTTTCTAGTAATTGCTCAAAGTCTGCAGGTAATTTACCTGCGGAAAAAATACTGCACTTCCCTTTTAAATAATAATGCTGGAAAAAATCAGTGAGGTCTTCTCTTGTAAGGGCCTCAATGTCTTCTTTGCTACTTACTCTTCCGTAAGGATTGTTGGCTCCATAAAGATATTTATCTATCAATTGGTTAGCCACAAAATCACATTTGAGTAAATTGACTGAAAGTTTTTGAATAGTATTTTGCTGAAAGATTTCTATTTCGCTTTGTGGGAAGATAGAGATTGTAATTAACTCTCTAATCACCTGCAACAAGGCTTTTAGATGCTTGGAAAGGCAATGAAGTGTGATCGTTGCGGTTTCGTTATAACAACTACGACTAAGGTAAGCACCGTAGTACTCAAAGTAATCCGTAATTTGAAAGGCATTATTTCGGGAGGTTCCGTTCTTAATAAGATAATTGGTGGCAGAAGCAACCATATTTTTATCTTCAAGATTATTTCCTGAGCTAAAAACAAATTCTACCATGGCTACTTCCTCGGCACCATCATTGATGTAATAAACCGGTGCACCATTGGAGAGCGAAAACCGGGTACAAGGTTTTAGTTTTATATCAAATTCTGTGGCATCTTTTATAGATGGGGTAATCGTTCTGTCGGGCATTTAATAATCGTTAATTTTAAATAATAATCTTTTCTGATGATAAATTGAGGGAATATAGATTTCCTCATTCCCTACTTTTAAATAATCCGGTAACTTTTGTGTAAAGCCTGTATCCTCCAGGAATTTTTTCAGGGATTGGCCTTCCCTTTAATGTATTCAAGCGATAGAGGCTTTGTAATTTTTATAATTTCTTCTTTTATTTTTTGAATTGGCATTTTGCAAGGGTTTTTCGAATTTACTCGTTTATCGCAGAACGATAGTAAAGGGTACTGCAGTTATTATCTGTAAAAACTATTCTGCATTCTTCGAGAATTTCTTCTCTTGTCACGGCCTGATAACTTTGTAATTCTGTATTCATCAGGTTGGCATCACCCAGCAATTCATAATTGGCGAGGCTGTCGGCCCTGTTCATTAAGCTGATATCTTCAAAAGCGAGCATACTCTCGGTCTTATTTTTTACTTTCTGCAATTCATTCTCACTTACTAATTCATTTTTAATTTTTTCGAGTTCGGCTAAAACGGCTTTTTCACCTTCTTCAATACTCACTCCTTTTGATAACTCACCCGAAATGTAGATGAGTCCCGGATCTATACTCCCGAAACTTCCACATTCGATACCGCTGAACAGTTGCTTTTCTTTTACCAGCCGTTGAAATAACCTTGAGGACGTACCTCCACCAAGGATTTCAGTGATCTCTTCAGCAACATAATACCTCTTGTCGAGCCGTGAGGAAATGTGCCAGCATTTATAAAGTGCATCAAGTGGTACTGGAGCTTTTACCTCGAGAAAACGCGGTTCCTGCTGAACGGATTCTTGTGGTATGATACGTTCGTACTTTTTTCTTACAGGAATATCCCCGAACCATTTCTCCGTAAGTTGTTTTACTTTTTCTACGGAAATATTCCCGGCTACGGTAAGAATTGCGTTTGCTGGAGTGTAATGTTCGAAGAAAAAATCCTTTACTTCCTGCAATGTTGCATTTTCAATATGGCTTAATTCCTGACCTATGGTCATCCATTTATAAGGATGTTCTTTGTAAGCAAGGTTTCGCAGTTTGTGCCATACATCGCCGTAAGGCTTGTTGATGTAATGCTCTTTGAATTCTTCGCAAACCACTTTTCTCTGGACTTCAAGAGAGTTTTCATTGAAGGCGAGTGAAAGCATACGGTCGCTTTCGAGCCAGAAAGCAGTCTCAATATTTTCGGCAGGCAACTGACTGTAATAATTGGTAAGGTCATTGGTAGTATAAGCATTGCTTTCGCCACCTGCCATTTGTAATGGCTCATCATAAGATTCTATATGAACGCTGCCACCGAACATAAGGTGTTCAAACAAATGTGCAAAACCCGTATGTTGCGGATTTTCATCCCGTGCGCCTACGTCATACATCACATCGAGAACAGCCATAGGCGTGCTTTTGTCTTCATGAACGATCACACGAATGCCATTGTCTAAAACGAACCTTTCAAAATTGATCATAGCTGCAAAATTGCGGTAAACGGATTCAATTTCCCAAAAGAATTGAAAAATGAGGGTATAATTAAGAAATGAGAAGATTTACTCATTTGAATAGTAACTGTGCATGAGGTCACCAATATACTAATCACTTGATTATGTATAACAGTAATGATTATACGAAAATATAGAATGTATTTGTTAAGGCTGTTGCTTTTAAAAATAGCATAGCGATATCTGGATTTACCGTGGAGAAAAAAGACTTTCTATCGGATTCTTCCTACACGCATCCTCAGTATAAGAAGCTTTTTGTCGCGGGTTACCAGTATCGAAATTTTTTGCCCGGTTCTTTGTAAGAGATCTTTGTATTTTTCGATATCCTTATTAAAATTGTTATCAATACCCATAAGGATATCACCATTTTTCAATCCGGCTTTGTCTGCGGGTGATCCTTCGACAATGTCATCTACATAGACGATACTGTCTTGGGAATACATTGTCATACCAGTATAAGAATAATCAAAAAGGTCGCGGAAATGATTGTTGGGTGTCAGAGATATTTCCCGCTGCGGATAATTGAGGATAATATTAAAACGTCGCAGAATATCATTTCCTATCAATCCCATTTGCGATGGATAAGCAAGTATATTAAATTCATCATCAAGAATATAGGTAGGGACTCTTTTAAACTTGAAAGATCCTATTTGCACTCCTTTCACTATTGTAAGGTGCATTTGCCTTTTGCCACCTAAGCCCTGCACCTCGACAGAGACAGGTCTTCTCTTTTTTAGTAATACAGAACTATCTTTCCTGAATTGTTTGCTTAATAAGAAGCATAATCCGGCTCCGGTATCAAAATAATAATTAGAAGTTATTGTCTTTGCTTCTTTTATACTCAGCGGGATTATGGGCAATCCTTTGAAATGAGGATGGAGCACAACCCCATGAGGGGGGTATCGTATAAATCCAGGCATATAAACACTGATCATTAGGCAGTCGAAATTGATTTTTACAATGTACCTGCTTAAAAAACTGTAGCCAATTATCCCATCTATTTTAGTACCATAAACACTGGTCAGCAGGTTATAATCGTTGATATAAAAGTCGAGGCTGTCCACTGTAAGACCGGGGAAGGAAAGACTGTTATGCTGTGAAAAATCCACTTTCTTAACACCGGCAATACCATAGATATACCTTCCCGACGGTGTGTGAGGAATCTTGTTTTCATCGGCAGTAGTAGAATCCAGAGAAATACCGCCACTACCAGTATCTAAAATGAAATTGAGAGAATCGGAAAGGTTATTAAATTTTGCTTTTATCAATATCACTCCACCATTCAATTGTTTAAAAGGAAACTCTGTCATGAATTTTGAAGGTTGCCCCCAATACATTTCCTGCCCGTAAGAGGTAAAGGCGAAAAGAGTAAAAAGTAAATAAAATAAAAGTCGCATAATTGATAAAACTTAAATTTAGGAATTATGACTGTATTTTTGTTCAAGTTTTTATAACAGACTCTAAGTACTTATTCAGAAAATGATTATGGATATATCTCAATTATTACAAAAGGCTCTTCGGTTTGAATTTCTCTCTGTAGAAGAAGGCACTTATTTATTTAAAAATGCTGCTTTGGCGGAAGTGATGGCTGTAGCCGATGAACTGAGGAAGATACAGGTACCTCATGGAAAAGTAACGTGGATCATTGACAGAAATGTGAATACTACCAATGTGTGCATTGCCAATTGTAAGTTTTGCAATTTTTACAGAATCCCGGGACATAAAGATGCGTATGTAACCGATATTGAGACCTATAAAAGAAAAATTGAAGAAACCTTCCGATACGGTGGTGAACAATTGCTTCTGCAGGGCGGCCACCATCCCGAATTGGATTTGAATTATTATACCAATCTCTTCAGGGAACTGAAAAAATTGTTTCCTAAACTTAAACTTCATGCGCTTGGGCCACCGGAAGTAGCACACATCACTAAAATTTCAAAATCTACCCACCGTGAAGTACTGATGGCTTTAAAACAGGCTGGCCTTGATTCTATGCCTGGCCCCGGAGCAGAGATACTAACAGATAGGGTCAGACGTTTAATTAGTAAAGGAAAATGTGGTTCACAGGAATGGCTGGATATAATGGTGGAAGCGCACAAATTGAACCTCACTACTTCGGCTACCATGATGTTTGGCCATGTGGAAACGATTGAAGAAAGATTTATACATCTTGTTAAACTGCGGGAAGTGCAGGCAAGAAAACCTGAAGGCGCCAAAGGATTTTTGAATTTTATTCCGTGGACTTTTCAGGATGTGGATACTTTGCTTGCGAGAATCAGGGGCGTTCATAACCTTACTACTCCCGAAGAGTATATCAGGATGATCGCTATGAGCCGTATTATGTTACCTAATGTGAAAAACATACAGGCGAGTTGGCTTACTGTAGGTAAGCAGGTAGCCCAGCTTTGTTTACACGCTGGTGCCAATGATTTTGGAAGTATCATGATAGAAGAAAATGTGGTGAGCGCCGCAGGCGCTCCGTACCGGTTTACAAGCAAGGGAATACAGGATGCCATAAGGGAAGCAGGTTTTGAACCGCAATTGAGAAATCAGCAATATGAGTTCAGGGAAATGCCTGCGCTGATGGAAGAGCAGGTAATTGATTATTAGCATCCAGTACAAAAGGTCAGTCTGCGGGTTGTATCATAAAATATTTTATTGGTAGGAATTATAATAACGTGCAATCAAAGGCCGAGAGGCCTGCGTTACTTGGCGGATAATCCTACAAATAAGCGCCACTTCCCATTTTAATTTCCATACATTTGGAATTAGACTTTTTACCTAAACATTCTCTTATAAAATTTTACACTATGAAGAAAATTTTCACAGTAATTGTTTTATGCTTTACGCTATTTAAAGCCAGCGCCGATGAAGGAATGTGGCTACCAATGTTGCTGGGGCAACAAGTGTATAATGACATGGTAAAACACGGCCTTAAACTAACAAAGGATCAATTGTACAGTGTTAATCATTCTTCCATCAAAGATGCCATCATCATTTTTGGTGGCGGTTGTACCGGAGAAATTGTAAGCAGCCAGGGTTTGATTTTTACCAATCACCATTGTGGCTATGGAGCTATAGCAGGTGCGAGTACCGTGGAACATAATTATTTGAAAGATGGTTTTTATGCCTACTCCAAAGATCAGGAGATAAAAAGTGATTTAACAGTAACTTTCCTGGAACGTATAGAAGATGTAACTACACAGGTAGAAAAAGAATTGAGAGGATTAAATTACGAAGAACGCGCAAGAAAACTTTCTCAGATATACAGAGAAATCACCGATAAGGTTTTGGATACTGCCAATGGCATTTCAGGAAGAGTATATAGCATGTTCAAGGGGAACCAGTTTCTCATGTACGTTTATAAAATTTATAAAGATATCCGACTGGTAGGAGCACCACCGGAAAGTATTGGAAAATTTGGTGGTGATACCGACAACTGGGAGTGGCCAAGGCATACAGGAGACTTCTCCATCTTCAGGGTATATACTTCCAAAAGCGGAAAGCCTGTTTCGTATAGTGCCGACAATGTGCCTTTAAAACCCAAATGGTTTTTGCCTGTTTCTTTAAAAGGTTATAAAGATGGCGACTATGCAATGATCTATGGATATCCTGGCGGAACTAACCGTTATGAAACCTCTTATGGAATAAAACTGAAGAATGAAATTAATAACCCTTCATTGGTAAATCTGCGTGATGTAAGATTGAAAGCGATGCATGCGCAAATGATTAAAGACCCTGCAATAAAATTAAAACTTGCTGAAAGCTACTCCGGCATAGCGAACTATTATAAATTTTATGATGGAGAAACCAAACAACTTGAGAAATACCACGTATATGAAAATAAGCAAAAAGATGAAAATAAATTTGCCGCATGGGCAAAAGACAAGCCTGAATATCAAAATGTAATCAGCGACTATGAAAAGAATTATGCCTCGTGGACACCGTATGCCAAAGTAAGAGTTTACACTATAGAGGGAATTTTGGGTTCGCCTTTAACGGCATTTGCATCATCACTCATGCAGGTAGAAAGGGTTCTTGTGAACACAGGAAAAACGCAGGCAGATTTAGATAAGGCTTTAGGTGCTGCAGATAATGCAAGAAAAAAATTCTTAGCAGGTGAGGATATTCCAAGCGATAAAATTATCATGGCCAAAACAGCGATGATGTTTTATACCGATGTTGATAAGAACCAGCATCCTGCTGATTTTTATCAGGGGGTAAAAGAAAAGTTCGGTTCATTAGAAGATGCGGCTACGTATAAAAAATGGGTCGAGTATGTTTTTAATAATACCATGATACTAGATCCTGTAAAATGGGCTTCATTTATAAAGAATCCTGATGCTACCTTGTTACAGAATGATCCGGCCTTTGCTTATTCTTCTGCTTTTGTAAATAATTATGGGCTTAAATACAGCAAGATGTACAGCGACTTCACGGCGAAAGATGATGACCTGGGACGGTTGTATTTAAAGGGCATCATGGAAATGAATCCCACTGCAGCAAAAAAAATGTACCCCGATGCTAATTTTAGTATGAGGGTAAGCTATGGCAATGTAAAAAGCTACAATCCACGTGATGGCGTGCATTATAATTATTTTACTACCAGCAAGGGAATCTTAGAAAAATATATTTCGGGCGACTATGAGTTTGATCTCCCTGCCAAAGAAATTGAACTCCTGAAGAAAAGGGATTTTGGTCAGTACATTGATAAAACCCATAATGACTTAATCATTAATTTTATAACCACTAACGACATTACGGGAGGCAATTCCGGATCACCGGTAATGGATGCTTATGGCAACCTGATCGGGTTAGCTTTTGATGGGAACTATGAAGCGCTCAGCCATAAAATACAATTTGACAAAGACCTGAACCGCACAATATGTGTGGATGTACGCTATGTGCTTTGGTGTATTGACAAGATGGGGGGAGCAACGAATATTATAAACGAATTGAAATTAGTACGTTAAACAAAAAGAGATTCTTTAAAAAAGCCATCCATTCACCCGGATGGCTTTTTTGTAAAACTGTATTTTCTTATTGATACATTTGGATCATGGCATTTCAACATTTTACTCCTGACCAGTCTTTGCAAAAAATAAAGCAATATTGTGCCTACCAGGAGAGGTGCCATTCGGAAACGCGGAGTAAATTGTATTCTTTCGGGCTGAATAAAACAGAAGTAGAGGAAATTATTTCTACATTAATCGTTGAGAATTATCTGAATGAAGAACGCTTCGCCATTCATTACGCAGGTGGAAAATTCAGAATGAAACAATGGGGAAAGAACAAAATAAAACAGTCATTAAAATTTAAACAGGTAAGTGAGTATTGCATCAGGAAAGCTTTGAAAGAAATTGATGATACGGAATATGAGAAAGCTTTTCAGAAACTGACAGAGCAAAAAATGAGAACGTTGAAAAGTGAAAGGAATATTTTTATCAAAAAAAGAAAGTTGCAGGATTTTCTACTACAGAGAGGATTTGAAAATGAGATGATACGAGCGGTAGTCAATAAGATATAACAAATCAATAACTTTGTTACTTATATAAATAATCATGTCCTCACTTACTATCACACTCATCCAGACCAATCTTTATTGGGAAAATAAAAAAGCAAACCTTGACATGCTTCAGCAAAAAATTGAAAGCATTCAAGAGAAAACTGAGGTCGTCGTTCTTCCGGAAATGTTTACCACGGGATTTAGTATGAAGCCTGAAATCTTTGCAGAAAAAATGGATGGCGAAACCGTGCAATGGATGAAAAAGATGGCAGCCTCAAAAAAAATAATTCTTACCGGAAGCGTGATTATTGAAGATCCTTCGGCCAATGCTCAGGGTAAAGGGAAATATTTTAACCGCCTGATATGGATGTTGCCTAATGGTGAATACGGAGTGTATGATAAAAGGCATTTATTTGCCTATGCAGATGAACACGAGCATTACTGTGCAGGTAATAAAAAACTGATCGCTTCTGTGAAAGGATGGAAAATTAATCTGCAGGTTTGTTACGATCTGAGGTTCCCTGTGTGGACAAGACAATCTCGAATCTCCATGCCGATGACTATTGGGGGAGAGATACCGGAGCCACAATATGACCTCCTGATCAATGTAGCCAACTGGCCTGAGAAAAGAAGGGTTGCCTGGGAAACTTTATTGCGCGCGCGAGCGATAGAAAATCAATGTTTTGTTGTGGGAGTAAACAGAATAGGGGAAGATGGGAATAAAATTTATTATGAGGGGCATAGCACTATCATTGACCCTCTGGGAGAAATCATATACTACAAAAATACTGATGAAGATGTTGCAACTTATACTTTACAAAAAGAAAAAGTAACCGAAACAAGGAAACGTTATCCCTTTTGGAGAGATGCTGATGTATTCTCAATCAATGAATGAAATACTGGGAAATCGCTCTGTGAATCTGCTACAGAGCAGGTTTTCTTTTTTTCAATTCATCAATCTCCCTTTCTAATTTGGCGATGGTGCCATTGATATTGACCAACCGTTTACCATTTTTAGATATTTTAAAAGTAGGGTGCACTGTTTTCAATTCTTCTTTGTATTCGGCCAATTGCTCTTTAAGGGTTTTGAGTTTACCTTCAACTTCGTTATTTCTGACGGGTCTTGCCATAGTTAATTTTTTTTCCAAAGTATGAAATTAACATCAAAAAAGTGATTTAGCCATAAAAATTTTTTTTTAACTGTTTCTCGCACGGAAGAATTATATCCTTTCCTGCGGTATATATATATCGAAAGCCCTGTCCATCGTAGCTTATGATCTAAAATATTTTGTAGAATGCGAAGGAAATGGTTAAAAAAAATAAAAATAATTCCTTAAAACGAAAGCCGCTGTATTAGTCGTAAATTTGCAGCCTCTTTCTAAAGTATGAGCGACGAAATAAAACATGAGTGTGGCCTTGCATTTATAAGGCTGAGAAAGCCTTTTTCCTATTACAAGCAAAAGTATGGTACCGTTATGTATGGCCTCAACAAGCTATACCTACTGATGGAAAAACAGCATAACCGTGGCCAGGACGGAGCCGGAATTGCTGCCGTAAAATTGAATACCGAACCGGGCTATCCTTTTTTACATAGAATAAGAAGCAATGCCAACCAGGCCATCGCTGAACTCTTTTCGCAGATAGGCGGTCAGCTTGATGAAATAAAGAAATACCATCCAGATATTGAGCAACACCCCGGATTGATGAAGGGGCATATTGATTTTTTGGGTGAGTTGCTACTTGGGCATTTGCGTTATGGCACCCAGGGAAGAAATAATGTAGAGTTTTGCCATCCTTATATTAAACGGGATACTATCCCCGCGCGTAATCTTGCTTTGGCAGGAAATTTTAACCTGATCAATAAAGATGAATTATTTGCCCTTATCAATAGCCCGAGGAGTGAACAGGATCGCCAGAGCGACCTCGGCGCGATGATGGATGTAATCCAGCATTTTTTGATAAGAGCCGACGAGGCTTCGCCCGAAGGTGTGGATATAGCTGGTGTTTTAAAGAAATCAGTTCCTTTTTTTGACGGCGGGTTTACTTTTGGCGGCCTCACCGGAAACGGCACCGGCTTCGTGGTAAGGGATGCCCACGGAATAAGGCCCTGCTATTATTATGTGGACGATGAAGTGATTGTGGCTGCGAGTGAGCGTCCTGCAATACGTACTGTATTTAATGTGGCCGAGCATGAAGTAAAAGAATTAATGCCGGGTAATGCCTTGATTGTAGAGCCTGATGGACAATATTCCACTCAGCAAATATTGGAACCGAAGGAGAGAAGGGCATGCAGCTTTGAACGTATTTATTTTTCCCGGGGAAGTGATGAAAAGATTTATCGTGAGAGGATTGCTTTGGGATACCATCTCAGTGAGCGTGTACTTAAAACTATCAATTACGATCTTAAAAATACCATCTTCTCTTTTATTCCCAACACCGCTGAAACGGCCTTCTACGGTTTGATAAAAGGTGCCGAAGATTATCTGAATAAAATAAAGATTGAAAGGATATTGAGTTGGGGGAAGAACTTTGATGAAGAGAAACTGACGGAGATGGTTAACCGAAAAATAAGGATGGAAAAAATTGCCATCAAAGATGTGAAGCTCCGCACGTTTATCACTGAAGATGACAGCCGTAATGAAATGGTACAACACGTGTATGACATCACGTATGGTACGGTGAGAAAAGGAATTGATACCCTCGTGGTGATAGATGATTCTATTGTGCGTGGTACTACGTTGCGCGAAAGTATTATCAGAATGCTTGCCCGCCTCAAACCTAAAAGTATCCTGGTGGTTTCTTCTGCCCCGCAGATCAGATATCCCGATTGTTACGGAATTGATATGAGTAAACTCGGTGAATTTGTAGCGTTCAAAGCCGCAATGGCGCTGATAAAGGAGAGGAAGATGGAATCACTGTTGAGTTGTGTGGTTGATAAATGTAATGACTTGAAAAGAAATAATCAACTACACACCCAGAACCTGGTGAGAGAAATATATAAACCTTTTTCTTTGGAGGAAATTGATCGTAAGATTGCTCAATTAATCACCCCGCCTGAAGTTCATATTCCGGTAGATGTTATTTATCAAACGATAGAAGACCTGCACGAAAGCTGCCCTACCAATTTGGGCGACTGGTATTTTACAGGCAATTATCCTACTCCCGGCGGCAACCGCGTGGTGAACAAAGCCTTTTTAAATTATATGGAAGGAAAAAATGTGAGAGGGTATTAATTATTCCCTTGTCCTTTTTATCAATATGCCTATTTCATGATGAATCTTTATCAGGATGTTATATTTTCAAATAATCCTGATTTTCGGGAGACCATTGTGAAATATTTTTTATTCAATTAATATTTTTGTGCGCTGAATGGTACCATCAGAAAATAATAATCTAAGGACAAACCATCCTGAAGTGCCTGGTCTCATCTTTAGAATGTTGTTTCCGGCCTTTAATTGTTGTTGCATTATTAACTGACCTGACGTACTATAAAGTTGCGACCATACCTTTTCGTTATTAAGAATATATACCACCGGCGATGTAACTTTTTTTACAGGATTGGGATATACTGAGATACCTTTTTGCTCGGATACTTTAATAGTAATAACGGGCGACCATGTATTATTACCATCCATATCAACTTGCTGAATCCGGTAAAATAATTGGGCGGCATTCATTGGGATACTTTTGATAAGTATATCTTCAAATGAATAAGATTGTGCGATTGCAGGGTTTTCTAAACTTCAGTGTGTCATCAGAAATTATTATGTATCCTATTCCTCCCAATCGGGTGATCTATATTGCTAACAAAGACAAAACACTTCTAAGAGGTTTGTTCAGTTTCTGTTCAGCATCAGGTAAAGAAGTTATGCAGACATACTCCAATCCAGTGAACATCCACTCTTTGATTCTGGGTTTGTATTATATTAAAGTTGCTGATGAAAAAGGAAAATTAATTGGGACACAAGTGATCATCAAACAATGAAATGTGATAGTTTAGGGGTTGTTATGATTAATACGGTTTAGATATCTGATCGGTAATTTATTTAGTATTTTAAGATATGTACCTTTCACAAGTTTTATGATTATCGTTCAATACTATTTTTAAAATCATAACTAAATGTTGGACATCAATCGTTTGATAAAAGCAATATTAATTGCAAACATAGATTACCCTAAGATTAATGAGATTGAAGTGTTAGCTGTAGAATCGAATAGAATTAGGGAATTGACTAAAGAAAGATTGCTTAATGGATTTGATCCAGTGATTTTTTATGCACCTTTAGATGACCCCGCGCGTGAGGCTAGTCTGTTTTATCAACTTGTTTATGGTCCGGAGTCAAAATTAGCAGGAGCCGGGCTTTGGGAATCACATTTTCAAACTGTATTTCCTCAATCCGAACAGGTGATTAGTTATATCTATCCTCAAATGATTGGTGAGCCAGGTTGGGATTTTGAGGATGATAATAACCTTTCAAGATTTTGTAATAGGATTTTTAATTTTACTATTCCAAACTACGTTGAAGTAATGCCTATTAGGTTAGCTTCTTATTTTCATCAAGATTATTTTTTTCCCAATATTTAAGCTAAGCCATTTAGAAATGATTTGCAGTGATTTTGGCTTTCAAACTAATGATAGGAGGAGAGGTGACAGATTGTTTAAATACAATTCATTTCTCCGTAACCGATTGAATACAATCCTTACTCAACAGAGGGATGCAATTATTCATGACCAGAGGGATGCACCCTTTCATGACCGCGTGCCGCTCTTACCATTTAGTAATTATATAAATTCCAACATTGCTTATCAAGTTCACTATACTAATGAGTTGAATAATAAACTAATGAATGGTGTAACATTTGGCAATATTTTAGCCGCTTACACAAGAGGGTGGGAAAGGGATTTAATCACCCATGCCCGCCAAGTATTGAGAATTTATTAATCAGGTGTGAATAGAAGAATATCAATTGTGTATTTTAGGCACATTTTTCTTTAACGTATTCCGCTCTATTTAAAAATATTTGACTATCCAATGAATTTCTGCCGCATCTTCCGGATTCATAATCTTCATCTTCACCGGTATAGATGAAGTCTCCTCGGGGTTTGTTTTATGAATGCTATCAATTTTATATTCTACCAGGTTAAATCCTTTTTTCAAACTGATTTTCAAATTATTTTCTGCTACCACCTTGCCACACGCTATATTGTAGGTTGTTGTGCTCATCTAAACTTAATATCTTATTTTATCAACTCAAATTGAACCCAAACAGCCGCTCCACTATTCTTAGGATAGTTGCCAATAATTGGGCCTTCTAAAACCAAAGGCGTTGTTTTTTGAATATTTGCAAGATGCATAAAGCCAGATCCAAAATTGTGAAACTTAATGCCTTTACCAATCTCTGCATCAGGGAAAGTAGCCTTTTCTACCAAATTTCTCCTACCCTGCAAAATTTCGACAACATCCTTAATTTTCACCTTAATCGATTCTTTTATAAGTAGAAAATCCCAACGGAGCCCATAATCGTCTGTGGTATATTCCTTGACCCAGGTAAAAATTTCAAAGGATGCTTTAGGATCATTTAATTCATCCAACGTAATATCAAACACAAGTGAGTTATTGATCATCGTCCGGTTACGCTGCTGTACAACAGTATTTTCTTTTACATGAATCTGGTTGGAGATATCGCTATAAATTAGCGGGTTGATAATACCGGGAACTTGCCCGGGTTTATCTATTAGCCCGGGAAATTTACGGATATCCCGGGTTACAAATTTTTTATCTTTTCCAAGGGCTTTATAGACAATATGCTGCTGAATTGCATAATCATCAGGGTTAGAGCCACCTCCATCCCGGCCCTTGATGCACTGAATATCTGTAAGTGTAACTTTTAATGTATAGGTTGAGGCAGGAGGCGCAGGAGTCTTGGTAGTAACCGTTTGTGTCTTATTGCTTTTTAAGCCAACCTGCTGATTGTTCATATTCTTTATCGTGTAACCTATAGGCAATGCCAACCGGTAATCAAACGCTGTTGTTCTTATTAAACTAAAAATATCTGTACTTCCGTTTTTCACATTATTCTCCATAGATTGAATCCCTGCAAGTGAAGTTGCTCCATAAAAATGTGCAAACATTTCAACTTCCTTTTTTCCTTTTAGCTGATTATAAACTGTCCTCATTTTATCTTCTGACAGTCCAAAATTGTAATTTGCCGCGGCGGTTATTCCTAAATCCTCTAACGTTTGTGTACTCTTAAAAATAACAACTCCACTTCTTCCATAATCAACTTTGTCAATATAAATATAGCCGGCCATATCTGTGGTGAACTGTTTAAATATAGTTAAGGGAATTATATCTTCTGTTTGAATGCTAAACATATTCTGTCGAAATTCCAGCACATAATAGTGGTACATCTGTTGATTTCCAGGTTTTAAACCAACCTCTGTTGAGAATGAACTTAAAAGCCCTCTGTACTTTCCTGTTAACTTAAATTCCATTTCTTCTACAGAGTGAATTTTGTGAAAAGAAAATGAAAGTTTAGGGGTTGCCGGCCTGGCGTTTTGTGCTATTAAATATTCTTCTGCCCGAAGCAATTTGGAATTTTGTTCCGGATTTTGAACCAGGTAAGTGCTATTAGCAACACCGGGTAAGTTGATAGATAGTTTTATCGGATTTCTTGGATTTGTAACGCCGTTAGGTTGCGTAGCAAGAAATGATAATACATTTAAAACATTCCCTGCTTTAAGCCACGATTCAGCACCCGCTGAAAAATGGTTAAAGTCACGGGTATTTACATTAATGGATAAATCCTCTGTTACAGTGACAACTGTCGGTGTCTTTGCTTTTCCTTTAATGGTAATTGTTGTTGTATTGATAACAGGAAAAAGCCGGTCAACCAGCACTAATTCATTTGCACCAGACGGTTGAGATGGAGAACCAAACTTAACGCCGGTAAAGTGTTTTATTTTCAAATCCGGCAAATTAGGCTGCACTGCATTAGCATTAACTTTATTTATATCTACCTTTTGCATATCGGTTGCAGGCTTTACATTTATATTCTTTGGTTGTACCTGCCCGTGTACGTTAGTTGATAACGTTAGCAAAAAAATAATGGTTAATAAAGGAAGTCGTAGTCTCATATTAATTTTTTTAAATTGAACGTAAATAATAGTTTGATATAAAATCAGCGTTAGAAATAGTATAAAAATGTTGGCCCTAAAATCATCTAATTAAACCTGCCACAAAACCTTTAAAAATATTTTACTATCCAATGAATTTCTGTCGCATCTTCCGGATTCAAAATGTGCATCTTCACCGGTATAGATGAAGTTTCCTCCGGATTAGTTTTATGGATACTATCAATTTTGTATTGAACCATGTTGAACCCTTTCTTCAAACCGATTTTAAAATTATTTTCTGCTACTACGTCTCCACTTTCCAGGTTGTAGGTTGTCTTGCATGTGTTATCAATATTTATATCCTGGTCAACATACAGAATTTCAAAAAATGAGGCATTTACCGGTTCCTTATAATACCGGTCTTCCAACCAGGGTTTCAGCTTTTCGTCAGAAATAAGCAACAATGCACCAGCCTGCTCTTTATTGTTCCAAAGGAATAGTGCTCCGCATTTTGCTGCTTTTATTTCATTGGATATTCCCAGTACATCGGGATTGTTGCAGGCTGAAAAAAAACTTTCCGTAAGCCTCCCGAAATAATCCGATTTTAAATCATCAGGTATCTTGGTTATATCAACAGCATCAAGGTTAATTTCTACATGGCCTTCTTTATCTATGCTACCAATTTTCAAAGGGTATTCCATCCCAAAAGGAAAGGCAACCACATCCAAAGCATCCAGCTTAAAACCACTGATATTTCCTGAATACTGTTGTGCAATCAAGGTGTTAGAGACAAGCAACACAATAAGAGTTAGGAAATGTTTCATCATGCTTATTTTACTTTTATACTATTGTTCAACTATAACCTCACCGCAACCCCTCTCCAAAGGAGAGGGGGCTAAAACCACTACCAGTATAGAGTTGCAAGTGATTGTTTATATTTTTGCCGCACAATAGTGTATTTATATTTTAATGAATTCAACCCTGCGGTTATTCGATCTTCCTTTCTCGGTATCATTTTCATCTACAGGCTGCGTTTCTCCTTTTCCTGAAAATTGTAAGCGGTCTCCATTTATTGAAAACTCATTTACCAAAATATTTTTTACGGCCTCCGCTCTTCTAAGTGAGAGCTCCTCGTTAAAGGCTTCATCGCCTACAGCATCTGTGTGGCCTACAATATTCACTTTGAGATTTTCATCAGATTTCAACATGTCGGCAATGGATTTAAGAATGCCGAAAGATTCTTTTTTTACCACAGCAGAATTGGTATTAAAATAAATACCGGTGGTAGAAAATTTACCATCTTTCATTAGTTTACTGCGAAGGTCTTCGCCCGCTTCTGAAATACGAAAATTGGTGATGCCTGCAAACTGCCCTTTTTCAGGAAGTATGTCCATAGACTCAAGTATAAAATACCTTCCCATTTTTCCTTGCAAAATGGAGGGAGCATCCACATACTTTTCTTCATTTATCCAAAACCTTAACCGCTGTTTATTTACAGCAATAGATATGTGCATTTTTGCATTTAATAATTCAGGAAGGTGCCTGTCAATAACGCTGCCCACTTTTATCTTGGCTTCACTTCCAAAATTTTCCACCCTGGCAACGGAAAAATAACTATACAGCAGCAGCTCTATATCCGATACACTGCCCGCCTGGCCCATGCTGTATGCCTTTTTTGGTAGAAAGGCAAGGAATAATTTACTCGAAGGTTTTCCGGTGCCGTAGCCGTTGGTTACCAGGTCAAATTCAATCGTATAGTTTTCGGGAAGCTCCGTTGGCATGGCGGGAAAATAACCCGAACGGCGCTGTAAAGAAAGCCACTTACCTTCTTCATTAGATAATGAAACCACTTCACCACTGCCGCCCGTTTCCCAGTTTACAGGAAAATCACCTGTAGCATCTTTAGCGAAATCATCATAAAAAATAACTTTGTTGCCGGGAATAAAAGTGAATTTACTGAATACGCCAAATTGGGTATCGGTAGTATCCAAACTGACGATTGCATCAGCTTCAATGTTGGCTTCCGCAATATCGGCAATCTCATTATCGGATTCTTTTGGCGTATTCTTTTCTTTATTCTTTTTTTTGAATAAGCCTTTAACGGCGTCAATTGATTTATCCATTCCGTCACCCACTGTTTCTCCGGTTTTCTGTGCTACCTTGTTTTCTGCAGTTTGCTCTGTAGCCTCCTTCATTTTTTTAAGAATTTGAGCTTGCGCAATAAATGGTATTGTAAATAATAACAGTAAAAGAATAGGTGCTTTTTTCATAATTGTTTTATTAAAATTTAGATGATACGATTACCGGGCTTATAGAGCCGGATATATCCTGTCCTGCTGAAACTTTCATTTCCAGAATGATTTCATAGCTGCCTGTCATCTTATTCATTTTTGAGCCTGTCGTTCTTGACGCGTCTTTCTGAAGCATCGGAATAAAATCAAAGGCTTCTGCAGGCATAAACATGTCACCGGGTATCCATGGCCAGCCTGGCCGTGTTGATGTACCAATTACTTTCCCGTTCTTTTTCACGGTTGTTTTCATGTCAAACAAAACAATATCATCTTTCCCCAGCCCACTGCCCTTAAAGGAAAATCCTATTTTGTATTTATTTTCTTTAAAACTCTTAAAAAGCTGAACGGGTGTTTGTTCCTTTATAGTACCGCCGTTACTAAAGCCGGTTACGGAAATCCTTCCTGATAATTTCTGCGAATACACATTCGTGTTACACATTAAGAATCCGATAACTAAATAAAAAATAATTTTTTTCACGATAATTGTTTTAGTGTTGTTGATGGGGTAAAGTTGCCGGATTAACAGGTGATTTACAATACCTGAAAGGCACCATTTATTAGCCTGAAAATTACCTGCTTTCAGGTAGAACAGTAAACGAACAAATAGTTTATATTTATCAAAATCTATTCATTGAGTAAAATATTTCTATATCTTCTTTTCTTATGTATTTCCGTTCTATATGGGCCAACGTCTGTTGCCCAAAAAAAAGAAACGCATGACAGCCTTTTAGCAGTTGCTTATAAAAAAAATCCCGACGCTAATTCTATTAAAGCGTTTCAGGCAATTCATCGTCTTTTCTTTAATAGCGGGGCGTATGATTCGGCTTTTTTTTATGCTCATGAATTGATAGCGATCGCACAGAAAATGAACGACAAAAAAGAATTGGCGAAGGCCTATTTTAATTTGGGTACCGTTTGCACAAACCTCACCATGTATGACAGTGCCAGGTATTACACTGAGCTCGCCGAGAAGGCAGCCTTGCAAGTGGGAGATTCTCTGTTGTTGGTTAACTGTTATAATACATTTGCCATCCAATATCGTTATCAGTCAGACTATACTACGTCACTTGATTATGCCATAAAAGGAGCAACGATTGCGGAGCGTTCCACTGACTCTGCTATTATTAAATTGATTCCTAAGTTGTATTCAAATATTGGCAATAACCTGATTGAAGAAAATCAACTTTTAAAAGCGATTGAATATGAAAAGAAAGCGCTCCTATATACCCATTATATGGATGAAAAACGCTACCGCATCCTGTTGCAATTAGATATTGCAGATGCTTATACCAAGCTTGGGAACGTTGATTCAGCAAAGGTTTATATTTCAAATGCTGTTGTGGAAAATGATTTATTCGACAACGTGATTCTTGACATACTTACATTTAATACACAAGGATTTTATTATGATAATATGGGCGACTTTCCCGCCGCCCTGGCTGCTTACCGGCAATCGTATCAATATTGCGGCATTGTTAATAATGATTATTTAAAAGCGGAAGCCGCAAACCAGGTGGCTGACGTTTTGATTAAACAAAAAAAATATGATGAAGCCCTGCCGTTTGCTGAAGAAGGGAATGAAGTAAGTATTCGTCTAAAACATTTTAAAGTGGCTGCCAGCACTTTTAATTCATTAAAAAATATTGCGATTGCCAATAAAGATTATAAACTTGCCTTGAATTATGCGGAGCAAAAGAAACGATATGCTGATAGCGCCACCAATGAAGCGACACAAAAGGTAACGTTAAGCCTGGACAGAAAATATCAAACCGAAAAAAAAGAAAAAGAGATTGCTGATTTAACGATAGCCAATACAGCCCAGGAACTGGCAGTTTTAAAACGTAACAGGCTTTTAATAGGAGGGGGCGTTGCAGCATTGTTGCTGGTGGTAATATTGACATTATTATTTCGTAACAGTAAGCAAAAGCAGTTACTGGCCGCAAAAGAAAATATCCTTCACCAGGAACAAATTAAATTTTTAGAAAGGCAGCAGCAGGTGTTATCGTTGCAAGGGATGGTTAACGGCCAGGAAACAGAACGGTCCAGGATTGCAAAAGACCTGCATGACGGGCTGGGCGGCTTGTTCAGCACTATCAAAATGTATTTCAGCACATTGCAACATGAACAGCCATCTTTGGAGGACAATGAACTCTTTGAAAAAAGTTATGAGTTGATTGATACGGCAAGCGAAGAAATCCGCCGCATCGCACACAACATGATGCCGGAAGGATTGATGAAACTGGGACTGATTCCTGCCGTTCAGGATATGTGTACTAATATTAGTGCCGGAAAACAATTGCAGGTAAAGTTGCAATCTTATGGCATGGAAAAAAGAATGAATTCATCAACAGAAATTATGCTGTACCGGATTGTTCAGGAGTTGCTAAACAACATCATTAAACATGCGCAGGCTACAAATGTAATTGTACAATTTAACCGGGAAGCAGACAACCTTACGGTAACTGTGGAAGACAACGGCCGTGGTTTTAATTTGAAAGAAACGGACGATAAAAAACATAAAGGGTTAGAAACTATTAAAAGCCGGATTAATTATTTAAATGGCAATATATCGATAGATTCTGAACCCAACGTGGGCACTACTATATTAATGGAGTTTTTGATAAATGAAGATTCAGGAATTTCGTAATCTCTAAATTGTTATCTACAAAATGATAAATATATTTATTATAGATGACCATCCTTTAGTGGCCGGTGGCATAGCCATGATGCTGAAAGATGTTGAATATGTAAACATCCAGGGCACAGCAATCAATGGCGCTGATGCTTTGGAATTTTTAAACAACCATCAACCGGAAATTATTTTATTGGATATTAGTTTGCCTGACACGGATGGCCTGCAGTTATGCGATAGTATCAGGAAGAATAATAAATACAGTAAAATAATTGGACTTACATCCGCTAATGATGCCTCTATTATTACGCAGTTATTGCATCGGGGAGCCAATGGTTATTTATTAAAAAATATGGAACGCAACGAGCTGCTGGAAGCAATTGATAAAGTAATGGATGGTAAAATATTTCTCAGCAAAGCAGCCAATGAAAAAGTGCTGGAACAGTTTTCTTCCATATCCTCCGCCATCAATGAAATGCCTGCTATCACAAGAAGAGAAAAAGAAATTTTACTGTTGTTGGAAGAGGGTTTGAATGGCCCGCAAATTGCCGAAAGGCTTTTCCTTAGTCCATATACTGTAGAAACACATCGGAAAAATCTGATGCAAAAACTTAATGTAAACTCTACCCAGCAGCTATTAAAAACAGCGAGGACGATGGCTCTGGTTTAGAAAATGTAATACTTCCTGCGAGCCACCCCTCCTGACCCATTGCTGCTTAGGTAAGCCTCGGCTTGTGCCAATAAATTAATATCTTTATTTCCAGAATGGATAGAGAAAAGAATCAACAATACGTCATCGGAATAGACATTGGCACCGGTAGCACGAAAGCCATTGCAATGAATAGTACGGGAATCACTATCGCCGATTCTCAATTTTTCTATTCCACACAAAATCCTTATACGGGATTTTCAGAACAGGATCCGGAAGTGATATGGAGAGCTTTTGTTTCTTGCATAGAGAAAATTATAGCCATTCTGGAATATCCGCCTGTCTCCATCAGTATCAGCAGCGCGATGCACAGTTTGATGGTAATGGATAAAAAGAACAAACCGCTTACCCCAGTTATAACATGGATGGATACACGGAGTGAGAAGATTGCGGAGAGATTAAGAAGTTCATCTGCAGCGGAGATTATTTATAAAACCACCGGAACTCCGATTCATTCTATGACGCCACTGTGCAAGATTATATGGCTGAAAGAAAATAAACCCCGGATATTTAAATCAGCTTTCAAATTTATTTCTATCAAGGAATTTATCTGGTACAGGCTGTTTAATGTATATGAAACAGATCATTCTATTGCTTCGGCTACGGGATTATTTGACATAGGAACTTTTAAATGGAACCGGCGCTCCCTGCGATTGTGCCAAATTAGTTCCGATCAGCTTTCTGAACTGGTCTCCACCAATTTTATAAGAAAAAGTATGAATCCTTCCATGGCAGCTTTATTGAAGATACCTACGGAGACTCCTTTTTGTATAGGTGCGAGCGATGGTTGTCTCGCCAACGTGGGAAGTTATGCACTTGAAAAAGGAATAGCAGCCTTAACTATAGGAACGAGTGGTGCAGTAAGGGTTGCGAGTGAAAAGCCGGTTTTTAATTTTCATGAAATGACATTTAATTATGTGCTCGATCAGAAGACTTTTATTTGTGGAGGCCCGGTAAATAATGGCGGAAATATTATTAAATGGCTATTTGAATCATTTTTAAGAATTTCAAATCCATCTGAAAAAGAGTATAGCGATCTTTTTAAAACAATTGAATCTGTCCCTTCAGGAAGTAAAGGATTGATTTTCTTGCCTTATCTGTATGGTGAAAGAGCGCCTGTTTGGGACGAAAGATCGAGTGGTTTATTTTTTGGAATCAAACCGTATCATACGAATGCATTTTTTCTTCGGGCTGCAGTGGAGGGTATTTGCTATTCCATGAATCAGGTTTTGGAAAAGGTGGAGCCGTCTGCGCAGAAAATTCTGCAGCTCAATGTGGGCGGAGGCTTCATTCATTCCAAGACCTGGTTGCAGATACTTGCTGATATTACAGGAAAAAAACTTTGCATCATTGAAAGGGAAGATTCATCAGCGATAGGGGCCGCGATATTAAACATGAAAGTATTGAAGATGATCAAAAATTATTCTTCATTAAGACCTAAAAAAAATATTCTTATTACCCCGAATTTTAAAAACCGGTCTGCTTATGAAAAATATTACTCCGTTTTTGAAACCCTTTATGAGCCGCTGAAAGCAGCCATGCATAAGGTTTATGAAATTACCGGTTGATTTGGAAGGAAATTCCTATTCCCATGCATTCTCTAAGAATCGTATCCAGTTCTTATACATGATGTTGTCAATGTCATTCTGTGAGTATCCCCGTTGGATAAGGATGTCGGGTATTTTTTGCAGATCGGCGATGGTATCTATATCGGCAGGGGATTGCTCTTTACCATAGCCGCCATCCAGATCAGTACCCAATCCTGAATGGAGTGAGTTGCCGGCGAGTTGACATATATGGTCAATATGATCAACCACGGTGGTTAAAAAGACTCCGTATTCTTTTGGATTTGATTTACCCAGCACCCAGCCGGGCTTCAACATCCAGGTGTCAAAAGCAGCACCTATTACCGCGCCTCGTTCTATTAAAGCTTTTATTTGATCATCACTGAACTGACGGTTATGAGGAACCAGTGAACGGCAATTATTGTGGCTCGCCCATACAGGGCCATTGTAATTTTCTAATGCTTCCCAAAAACTTTGATCGCAAAGATGAGTAGTATCTAAAATGATATTCAGCCTTTCCATTTCCTTTAATAACTCACGGCCTTTATTGCCTATTCCTCCTTCAGAATTAGTTCCATAAGCATATACGCCCGGGCCATAATGCGCCAGTCCGATGGCACGTAATCCGTTTTGATAGGCTTTCTCGAGATAGTTCATATTTACGATGGAATCTGCACCCTCAAGACTCAGCATATATCCAATCGGTAAATTATTATTATTTTCTTTCTCCCACTTTTCAAGGTGGTTCCTTAAAGTTTCATTGTTATTGATTGCTGTCATTTCGCCGCGGCTTTCCATTGCCCGGTACCATGCCAGTTGTCCCTGAGTTTGCGCCCATGCCTGTTCCGGTGAATTCCATCCATGCAATTTGCTTCCGGGCTTTACAAATCTCGCAATGAGTGTGCCTACACAAATACCGATATTTCCTTTCTTCATTTCGGGCAATGAAACCGTACCGTTATTTCTACCGGCAAGATCATTCATTCCTTTTTCTCTTTCGCGGATATCATATACACTTTGGGTAAGATCGCGGTTCCATTCCATTGCATTCATACTCAGATCAAGATGTGCATCAAAAATCAAATGAGACATTTTTTTATTTTTTTTAAATAGTGATTTTTCTATTACGTGCTACAACATTCCATTTATCAACCAGATTTCCGTTCTTAATTATATTCGCTTCATCATACAAAGCTACCGTAGGGCATATATGATAAGGAATACCATACAGCACATCACCCACCTGAATAGAATCCCAGTCTTTTACACTTACAACCAGATGTTCTTCGCTCTGTGAGCGAACTTCATAATCTTTAAGATTGAGAAAGAAGATCCTTTTAAAGATCGGATTTTCTGCTGCCACTGATTTATGTCCGAGATCAGTGGTAATCAATCCTGGTGCGGGTTTCGAAATAACCCTTGTTAATAAAACCGCCGCAAATTCGAAGGGTTGTTCTGCCAGTAAGGCATCATATCCATAATCCCAGAGTAAGCAGGTCCCCGGACTGCAGAATTCTTCTTTGTGTAACGCATGAACCGTAAAAGAGGGAGTGCCTCCTGCAACTATTTTCAATTCCGGGAATCCCGAATCCAGTATTTTTTGTTTTACGGCATTTACATTTTCAAATTCTTTTTCACATTGTGCCTTTCGTGTTGCAAAATCTTGTGCGCGGATGTGTCCGTCATAAACATGCAATCCTTGTAATTGTATATTGTTCAATTTTTTCAATTGAAGAAACAGGTCAAATAAACTGTCATCAGGTAGAATTCCCGTGCGGTGCATTCCCGCATCCACATCAATGAAAACTTTCGCTTTCAGATTTTCTTTTTGAAAAAGATCGTTCAACATCGTTGCTGATTGGAAATTATCAATCAGTGAAGCAAATTCAATCCCGGTATATTTTTTTATGAGTGTAATAAATCGTTTCGCTTTGGCAGAGTTGAGCTGATAAGCCAGTAAGATTTTTTTTGCTCCTGCATCCGAAAGCATTTCTGCCTCGGCGATGGTTGCACACTTGAATTGGGAAATGCCAGCATCTAATTGCATCTTTACAATCTCTGTCATCTTATGTGTTTTTACATGTGGAACCAGTCTTCCGGCATCACCTGCGATTTTGATCATTGTTTGAATATTTGCTGCAACATGATCTTTGAATATCAGTAATGCAGGGGAATCTATTTCTTCCGGATCATTCAATTCATACCATTCCTTTTCTTTCATCTTTTGAATTTTTTTGTATTGATTAAATAAGCTCAAATATCGCTTCAATTTCTACTGAAATATTCCCCGGTAAAGATCCCATGCCAACGGCGCTTCGCACACCTACCCCATTATCATCACCCCATATCTGTGCAAATAATTCACTGCAACCATTAATCACGTAAGGTTGTTTTTCAAAATCGGCCGTGCAGTTTACCATACCGAATATTTTTACCACACGCTTTATTTTATTGAGGCTACCAAGATTTGATTTCAGAGTAGTCAATATTGCGAGGCCTGTTTGCCGCGCTGCGAGTTTTGCAGTATCCGTATTGATCTCTTTTCCTACTTTCCCTTTTATCAATGACCCATCTTCTTTCACTGGTCCATGTCCTGAAACATAGATCAGGTTTTCCACCTGAATGCAAGGCTTATAAATCCCTCCGGGTTTGGGTTGAGGTGGTAAAGTTGATCCTGATTGAAGAAGATTTTCTTCTGGAGTTTGTGGCATAAGAAATATTTTGATTGATGATAGAGTTTGTTTTGACTTTTTTAACTCAAAGATAATTACATTTATTTGCTGACGGCTTACACAAAATGATTCAAAATCAAAACGCCTATCAATCCTGATACGGACACAATGGTTTCCATCATAGTCCAGGTAAGGAATGTTTCTTTAATCGTCAGATTAAAATATTCTTTGAACAGCCAGAACCCGCCATCATTTACATGAGAAAACATGAGGCTTCCGGCACCGATAGACAATACCATTAATTCAGGATGGATGTGCTCATTCACTCCGAGTATCGGCAGCATGATCCCTACAGTTGTTAATCCTGCAACAGTCGCAGAACCAATGCATACACGGATGATGGCAGCTATGAGCCAGCCTAAAATCAGGGGTGATAATTGCATATCTTTTAATAAATGCCCGATGTAAACATTCACGCCACCATCACTCATTACCTGCATGAATATTCCCGATCCCGCTATGATCAGTAAAATCACAGAAATACTTTTGAAGGCTTCTTCCAGTTGCTTCATGATCACAGGAATTTTATTTCCTCTTCTCATTCCCAAAAAATAAACTGCAGAAAGAACTGATAATAACATTGCAATATTAGGATCGCCCAAAAACTCCATTATCTTTCCTACAAAAGTCGTTGCCGGTACCCAATATAAAATGATGGCGGTAACAGCCAGTAAGATCACAGGCATTAATGCTGTCATCAGGCTAATCCCAATGCCAGGTAATTCGTTATCGGGTAAAGATTTAATTTGTAAAATATTATTGGAGGGTGAAGGATTGTATTTTTTCAAAGTCTTTGCGAAGAGCGGTCCTGCAAGCGATATTACGGGAATGGCAATGATGATCCCATAGATGAGCGTTTTACTCAGCCCGGCGTGAAGTTGTTCGGCAATAGCGGTAGGTGAAGGATGTGGTGGTAAAAAACCGTGTGCCACTGAAAGCGCTGCCAACATGGGGACTCCAACGTAAAGCAAAGGCAACCGGGTAGTTGCTGCAATGGCAAAGATCAGAGGGACCACCACAATAAATCCTGCTGTGTAGAACAAAGGGATTCCAATGATCAATCCGGCCAGGGCCATTCCCCACTGAATATTTTTAGTGCCAAAGATTTTTGTAAGCGAAGCGGTGATCTGTTGTGCTGCGCCACTGTCGGCAACCAGCTTTCCGAGCATGGCACCAAATCCGAGAATGATTACCAGCGGCCCCAATGTATTCCCGATCCCTTTGGTAATGGAAGAAGAAAGTTGATGAACATCCATGCCGGTAGCGATTCCCAGTCCGATGCTTACGAGCAGAAAGGAAATAAAAGTATCCAGTTTAAAATATACTACCAGCAATATTAGCAGCAGGATCCCTGTGAGACAAAGCAATAAAGGCATACAAAAAAATTAACCGTGAACGGGAAGGAATGTTTTTGGATTTAAAGATAATTGAAAAGAGAATAGTATGATTTTGGGATTGATGTGAATTTAAAATGGGATAAGAAAACAGGTGGCAAAGTATCGAAAGCAGAAAATTATTTTTTAAAACTGTATTTTTGCTCAAAAAATATATCATGAATAAAGGGCCTGTTTCTCAATTTATAGAACATCATTATCGCCATTTTAATGCAGCCGCATTGATGGATGCAGCCAAAGGATACGTTGCGCATATTGATGGCGGCGGTAAAATGCTTATTTCACTGGGAGGCGCTATGAGTACGGCTGAAATGGGACTTTCTTTGGCAGAAATGATTCGTCAGGATAAAGTATCTATCATCAGTTGTACAGGTGCTAACCTGGAAGAGGATATTATGAATCTGGTAGCTCATAGCCATTATAAAAGAGTACCTCATTATCGCGATTTGAGCCCGCAGGAAGAATGGGACCTGTTGGAAAACCATTACAATCGTGTCACCGATACTTGTATTCCCGAGGAGGAAGCTTTCAGAAGGTTACAGCAACACATTCATAAAATATGGAAAGATGCAGAAGCTGCAGGAGAAAGATATTTCCCTCATGAATACATGTACAAAATGTTGCTCAGCGGGGTATTGGAACAGTATTATGAAATAGATCCCAAAAATAGTTGGATGCTTGCTGCTGCGCAGAAGAATCTGCCGATCGTAGTACCCGGTTGGGAAGACAGTACGATGGGGAATATTTTCACATCGTATGTGATCAAAGGAGAATTAAAAGCAAGTACCGTGAAAAGCGGTATTGAATATATGGCCAGGTTAACGGAATGGTACCGTGAACTTTCTACCGGAAAGGGACTTGGATTTTTTCAAATCGCCGGAGGTATTTCAGGCGATTTTCCCATTTGCGTGGTACCGATGATGTACCAGGATCTGGAATGGCATGATGTGCCTTTTTGGAGTTATTTCTGTCAGATATCTGATTCCACCACTTCGTATGGTTCTTATTCAGGTGCGGTTCCCAATGAGAAGATTACGTGGGGTAAATTGGATATTCATACGCCAAAATTCATTGTGGAAAGTGATGCGACCATTGTGGCGCCATTAATATTTGCGTGGGTTTTAGGACTCTAATTAGCTGATTGGCTAATTAGCTAACGGCTAATTAATATGTTTGCAAAAAAAAATTTCTCTCCGCAGCAGGCAGCGCTTGTATCATCAATACCAATCGCCATTCTGGCGAGTATAGCCGTTTATGGCTATAGTGAGCTGTGGTTGCCTTCTGTTATTTTCTTTTGCCTTCTCACTTTAACGGCTTATCTCATGATTTTTTATACGGTAAAAAGATTCATTTATCGTAAAATAAAACTCATCTATAAACTCATCTATCAAACCAAGGCAAGTAAGAAAGAAGAATTTTATTTCAAAAATATTCTTCCTCAAAAAAGTATTGACGAAGTAAGTGAAGATGTGGAACAATGGGCTGTACAGCATAAGGAAGAAATGGAAGTGCTCAGGAAAAATGAAGTTTATAGAAAAGAGTTTTTGCTCAATCTCTCGCACGAATTGAAAACCCCCATCTTTGCCATCCAGGGATATGTAGATACGTTGCTGGGCGGCGCCCTGGATAATTCGGATGTCAATAAAAAGTTTCTCGGAAACGCTTCAAGAAATGTGGACAGGCTGGTGAACTTATTGGACGACCTCGATGAGATCACTAAATTGGAAAGCGGTGAGCTGTTATTGCTGAAAGAAAATTTTGTCATCCAGGATCTTATCAAAGAAGTTTTTGAAACCCTTTCCATTAAAGCTGATGAGAAAAAGATAAAATGTTTTATCAAAGACGGCTGCGAATTGCCTCTCACTGTTTTTGCCGATAAAGAAAAGATAAGAATGGTGATTATTAATATAGTGGACAATGCTATCAAGTATGGTAAACACAATGGCAATATTGAAGGGAGCGCGTATAAGATTGATGGGAAAAAAATATTGATAGAAATAAGCGATGATGGATATGGGATTGCCGAAGAACATTTGCCAAGAATCTTTGAGAGATTTTACAGGACTGATCTGGCGCGGGCACGTAAAGTTGGTGGCAGCGGACTTGGACTATCTATAGTAAAGCACATTATCGAAGCACATGAAGACACGATTCATGTGAGAAGTAAAACAGATGTGGGTACTACCTTTGGCTTTATGCTGCCAGCTACGAAAGGGTAGGCGGGTGTCATATACGGGTGAATATGTAGGGTAATTATTTCCTATATTCCTTCAGTATGGATCTTAATACATTGCTTATCATATTGTTATCAATTTATGAGAATAATTTCTTTGGTAAGCAGAGCCCCATATCCTTTATTTCCTATGTTAAGAAATTATTACCAAGCTGCGAAAGGTAATTTTGAAGAAGATAGTATTCTATTTTTGCCTAAATACCGATTATGGCTGTAAACTCTATATTAAAATTCTTCTTACCTAAAGACAAAGTCTTCTTTCATTTATTTGAAAGTGTGGCTGAAACGGTAGTACAGATGGCGGCCAAGTTGAAAGAAGTAGTGCATGAAAAAGATTTTGATCGTAGAGAACTTCTCATAAAAGAGATTGAAGATCTCGAGCATATAAATGATGATCATACCCATCGTCTCTTTACGGAACTTGGCAGAAATTTCATTACGCCTTTTGACAGAGAAGATATTCATTACCTCGCTACAGCCCTTGATGATATATGTGACTATATTTATTCATCGGCCAAAAAAATAAATTTCTACAAAGTAAATCCTGACGATAGTTCCTTTCATAAGCTGGCCGATTTGATCCTGAGTGGCTGTACGGAAGTACGCAAAGCGGTGGCAGAATTGAGGGATATGAAAAATCTACGAAAGATTACCGATGCCATGGTGGCCATTAATAGTATAGAGAACCAGGCCGATGATGTGTTTGACATGAGTATCGAAAAACTTTTTGAAAATGAACCCGATGCCAAGGAAGTAATTAAGAAACGGGAAATATATCAGGTAATGGAGATAGTAACCGACAAATGTGAGGATGCTGCCAACGTTATCGAATCCATTATTATAAAATATGCATAATGACTCTCTTTTAGGGAGTTTTTTATTTTAAAAGATCAACATGCTTTTTTTTCTGATCACCATCATTGTATTTGCGCTTTTATTTGACTATATAAATGGATTTCATGATGCGGCCAACTCAATAGCGACCATCGTTTCCACCAAAGTACTTACTCCTTTCCAGGCTGTATTGTGGGCGGCTTCCTTTAATTTCATCGCTTTTTTTGTTTTCAGGGAACATAAAGTGGCAGGTACGATTGCCAACATTATGTCGGAAAACATTATCAATTTCAAAGTAATTATTTCTGCCACCATTGCCGCTATTGGATGGAACCTGCTCACCTGGTATTATGGGATCCCTTCCAGCTCATCACACACTCTCATCGGCGGTCTTGCCGGTGCAGCCATTGCTGCCGGCGGCCTTGCAGGAGTGAATACCTACCCAGTACTTATCGCATTGCTATTTATGGTATTGTCTCCGGTGATCGGTTTATTATTTGCCTTTATCATTACTGTGATAACGATGAATGTTGCCAAAAAATCGCGTCCCGCAAAGGCGGAGAAGTGGTTTCACAGGCTTCAATTGCTTTCTTCAGCTGCCCTCAGCCTTGCTCATGGTGGTGGTGACTCTCAAAAAACAATGGGATTGATTTTGACCGCTATGTGGTTTTATGAGAAAACGGTGCATGGTTCAACTGCTACGATCGCTGATCATCCAATGCCTGCGTGGCTGCCTCTTTCGTGCTATACTGCTATTGCTTTAGGAACCATGTCGGGCGGATGGCGTATTGTAAAAACAATGGGCACACGCATCACAAAAGTTACTTCACTGGAGGGTTTCTGTGCAGAAACCGCCGGAGCCTGTACCATATTTCTTACGGTTATGTTTGGGATTCCCGTAAGTACCACACACACACTTACAGGAGCTATAGTAGGTGTAGGTGCTACTAAAAGGTTGTCGGCTGTAAGGTGGGGAGTTACCATCAATCTTCTATGGGCATGGGTGCTTACGATTCCTGTAAGTGCGTTATTCGCGGCCATTGTTTATTATGCTATTCATATTTTTTCCTGAATAATGATTCTTTAAGGAGATATAATCAATTTTCTTTTACTTTGTGGAATGAATAAAATATTAGTTACCGGCGGCTGTGGTTATATCGGCGCTCATACCATTATTGACCTTATTGAAAATGGTTTTCAACCTATATGTATTGATAACAATTCAAGGTCCACCACAGCATTGCTTACAGGAGTAAAAGATATTACAGGTGTATCTGTAAAAAACTATAAAGTGGATCTCACTAATTTTGATGAGACTTTTGCCGTATTCCAGGAGAATACTGATATAAAGGGCATTATCCATTTCGCTGCTTACAAAGCTGTGGGCGAATCGGTGGGGAAGCCGCTACTTTATTTTGAAAACAATTTATTCTCTCTCATCAATGTTTTAAAATGTACCACTGAATTTAATATTCCACACTTTATCTTTTCCTCTTCCTGCACTGTATATGGCAGCCCTGATACCATACCGGTAACTGAAGAATCGCCCACCAAACCTGCTGAATCGCCGTATGGGGCTACCAAGCAAATGGGTGAAGAGATTGTAAGAGACGTTACCAAAACGGGAAGTTTACGAAGTATCCTGTTAAGATATTTTAATCCTGTAGGATCGCATCCTTCCACGAAGGTTGGTGAATTGCCTGTGGGAAAACCTGAAAACCTTGTGCCAGCCATTACACAAACCGCGATTGGAAAAATGAAACAATTCACAGTTTACGGAGATGATTATCCTACACGGGATGGCTCCTGTATCCGCGATTTCATACACGTATGCGACATAGCTCATGCACATACACTTGCGCTGAAACATTCGATGGTGAGTAAAGATACCGGGGTATGTGAGGTCTATAATCTCGGTACCGGCAATGGTGTTTCTGTATTAGAGGCTATCCATTCTTTTGAAAAAGTGAGCGGTAAAAAGCTGAATTATAAAATAGGACCTCGCCGTCCCGGAGATATCATGGCCATCTATGCTAACAATTCACTCGCAAAAGAGATATTAAAGTGGGATCCAAAATACACTTTGGATGAAATGATGGCTACCGCCTGGAAATGGGAATTGAAGTTGCAGGAAGATGAGTCATTGCACAATAATCTTAATTTTCAAATGAATTAGATTTTATAATTTTCCCGTAATTATTCAAGCATCCGTGGTCTATAATAAAATAGGCTATCTTCTTGTCAGTACTACGGTATTTTTGAAAGACCTTTTCTTTCCCGATGTATTGAAAACCTCGGTATAAATGATGTAAATGCCTTGAGGAAGTTTTCGTTGTTTATCATCAAGGCCGTCCCAGCGATAATATCCGGTAATGCCACTCAATGAATTCTTCTGAAGATGGCGGACCCGTCTCCCTGAAGCATCGAATACGGTAATATTAGCAACATAACCTGATGAAGGGAAACGGTAATTGATAGTAAGAAAGTCATCTAAGCCGTCATTGTCGGGAGAGAAAACTTCTGGTGTAATCGTAATCTCTCCCTGTACATTTTCATTCATTTTGAATTGCGAATTTTTATAACCAGGTGTGCCGTATCCCACAGACGTAGCAGCAGAATGAAAATTACTTTGTACAGAAGAACCATCATAGTCTATTCTTTCGAGTGATACTCCTTCTGTATTACGTAATAATGCAAATTGCCACTTATCAGAATAGGCCACTTCATCTACGATATTCCCTTGTCCATTTAAAATAATAACATATCCGCTGTTATCAGGAAAAGAAGGCATGGACGTAAGTTTTAAAAATGCATCGGGATCATTCGCGATGTATTGGCTTTTAACCACATTGGGATCGGTGCTGAGGGCTATATAATCTGTAGGAAATAATAAAATATTTTCAGTCGTTGCTTGCTGGATACTGCTGATAGCATTCGTACTATTCCGGTTTGCGACAAATATTTTACTGAGGTCTATAATCTTATTGGAACGATTATATAATTCGATATAATCAACGCCGCCCGGCAGGGGATTGTATAATATCTCATTAATTACCAGGTCAAGACTGTCTGTATCTTCTCCTATACCAAATCTGGCCATATTTTTTGTGGAGATAGGATTACCCGCACAATCAGAAATATTTTTTACAGTTACTGTATAAACAGTGGATACTGCTAATGGTTTATTGAGTGTGATAGTCACTCTGTCAAACAAGGGAGGTATTGCAGCCAGACTCACAGACTGAATGTCATTACCAAATGTGTAATTCACTGTGGAAGAGGCCTTCATGCTATCTAATGGTTCATCAAAAACCAGTGTAACCCGGGATGTCCCGGATGCAAAAGCACGTAGTAGTTTTGGACCTTCGCTATCTTTGTTGACAGCCTCTGCTGAATTTTTTCTTCCCGGTGTTCCACCACTTGGGTCTGTACTGGCTGTCCAGTTTGAAAATCCACTGCATGGATTTTTTGTGTCAATCATTTCCAGCGACCATCCTCCGCCTTTTTTCAATTCGTTTGGATACCAGGCGGATGAATAATTGACTGCATGAATTGTTTTGCCTGTAGCATCAGACAATGAAATCAGGTCGTTATCATTGTCGAGTGAAGGGAAAGAAGTGACCGATATTGCTTTACCAAATGGCGATAAGGAAGCCAATGCAGAGGAGGAACATACAATTACAAAACTATCGGGTTGTAAAGTAAAATCCGGTAACGCCCCACTGATACTGTTTATATCGCTCAATCGCCATCCTTTGAGATTGATAGAGAATGCTGAAGTGTTTTTCAGTTCGAGCCATTCATAATTAGGCAAGCCCACCTGGGGGGTGGGGTCGGGAAACACTTCATCAATTACGACATCATATTGCTGAGCTCTGTAAAAACTAAAAGTAACGGTACCGTTGTCAAGAACATTTCCTGAGAGGTCTTTAATACCATTTACGGAAAGTATGTAAGCTACACCGTTTGTAAAATGATTTTCGAATGTAAGGTGTACGAGAGTGGGATCTTGTGCGTCCACATTTGCACTTACAGGCATCCCGATACTATTGTTGGCAGCGTAAGTAGAGAAAAGAGAAGCAGACGTTTTTTCAACCGGTTCGTCAAAAGAAATATCGAGTGTGGTAGTTGATGTGGCTACGGCAGATTGGATTGTAGGAGATGTTACATCCGGCACGTAGCCTTTTATTTCAATATCATCTATAAAATGTTTTTGAAAAAAAGAAGAAGTACTTTGTTTGATAAGAAATCCGAAATAAGAAGAAGTAGTGTAGGTGACATCTGATACAGACCCTTCGGTGGTATAAGTATTTCCGGTACCGCTCAGGTCATGGTTTAGTATCCATTGGCCCGAGGCATCCCTGATGACTTTAATTTTCATAACACTGCTGCTCTTATTCAAAACTCCATTCACTCCATCAATAATTTTTATGATAGTACCGTTGGCCTCTTTTCGGTAGAGACTTATTTCATCATCTGTATTCCCTATTCTTACTATATAACCGGTAGTGGAATTTAAGCTTAAATCGCTTGCAGAAGCAGTCAGGTAAACATCTACATAATTTGCAGAAGACGGGTTAAAATTGATTTGTAGGAAAAACTCCCACTGAGTAGCCATTGCGTTTTCATTGGCGGTACTTAGATAAAAACTACTGTTGGCCCCGGTGTTATTACTTTGTAATTGGAGAGAAGAGTTTACTATAAAATCCTCTGTATTCCCTATCCATACAGGGTTACCTGTAAAATTACCATCATTAAAATTCTCTGAGAGTTGCCCCGCAGAGTGTATGCTTATTAACAACAAAATACCGAAATTGGATAGGAACATTTTGCCCATATTCATTAGCTTTGGTCTTAAAGATAAAACTTTATGCTTTTCTTTGTACCTCAATAACAAAATATCATAAAAAATGAAAATTGCAGTAGTGGGCGCAACCGGGCTTGTAGGCAGCAAAATGTTGCAAGTGCTCGAAGAAAGAAATTTCCCGGTATCAGAATTGATTCCCGTGGCATCCGAAAAATCTATAGGGAAGGAAGTGACTTTTAAAAGTAAAAAATATAAAGTAGTATCTGCCGAAGATGCCATTGCTGCAAAACCTGATATAGCCTTATTTTCAGCAGGTGGAGGTACTTCACTTTTATTGGCGCCTAAGTTCGCAGCGGCAGGGATTACCGTGATTGATAATTCCTCTGCATGGCGTATGGACCCTTCCAAAAAGCTGGTAGTTCCCGAAGTGAATGCCAGTGTATTGACCAGAGAGGATAAGATCATTGCCAATCCCAATTGCTCCACCATACAAATGGTATTGGTATTAAATCCGCTTCATAAAAAATATGTTATCAAAAGAGTAGTGGTTTCTACTTACCAAAGTGTAACCGGGACTGGTGTGAAGGCCGTGCGGCAAATGGAAAATGAAAGAAATAATATAAAAGGTGAAATGGCCTACAAATATCCGATTGATAAAAATGCCCTTCCCCACATTGATGTATTTCTTGATAATGGCTACACCAAAGAAGAAATGAAAATGGTGAATGAAACCAGGAAAATTATCGGTGATGATTCTATCCGCCTGACCGCTACTTGTGTGCGCATACCGGTGGTAGGTGGACACAGTGAAAGTGTAAATGTTGAGTTTGAAAATGATTTTGACCTTACTGAAGTGAGAGAGCTATTGTCGAATGCTCCGGGAGTAATTGTACAGGATGATGTGGATAATTTCATATATCCAATGCCCTTAACCGCACATGAAAAGGACGATGCTTTTGTAGGAAGGATTCGCAGGGATGAATCGCAGCCTAATACCCTGAACTTTTGGGTGGTAAGTGATAATCTTAGGAAAGGTGCGGCTACCAATGCAGTGCAGATAGCAGAATATTTGGTAAAAAATGATATGGTAAGTGAAGCCTCTGAAGCTTCTTTATCAACTGCTGAGGTATAATATTTTTATTTTAATAAAAAATTTAAAGAGGTATTAATGAACTTTTGAAAAGTTTGTTAATGCCTCTTTTTTATAATTGGAAATTATTAATTTCCAGCTAATCCGGATACTTCAACTCAAATGCATAGTCGATAGTTTTGGTAAAGAGTATTATTGCATTGACCAATATCCATAGAAAAAACTTATGCAATTCAATCTGTCTTTTCCATATAAAATTTTTGAAGATTCAAAACTGCCTCTCACTTTAATTTTCCCAATGCTTCTCTTAACTGTCCAAGCATTGCAGGTATTTCTTCCTTCTTACAAGTACCTACACTCAACCGATACCAGTCAGAATTTTTTGAGGCGCCAAAAGCATAAAATGGTACTACGGCGAGCTTGGCTTCACTCAGTAGGTAGGTAGTAACATCAGATTGTGTGGATAAGGTTTCTCCACTACTCATTTTTCTGCCTGTAAGACTTATTTGTATGGTGAGATAGATAGCGGCTTGCGGCGCACAGGCATCCACAGAGAATCCTTCAGACTTTAGCTTTTGAAACCCTTGATAAATAAGTTGTAGCCTTTCTGCAAGTTCTTTTTTGTAATGTGCGAAATAATCATCAACTGCCTTGTCTTCCAGTAAAAATTTTGCAGTGGCATTTTGCTCTGCCATAGGGCTCCACGCGCCTACGTGGCTGTTGATCGCTTTCATTTTTGAAATTACATTTTCAGGCCCTAAAGCCCAGCCCACACGTACTCCTGTTGCTGCGAATGATTTACTGATGCCATCAATAAAAATAGTATAATCCTTCATTTCCGGACGAAGGCTTACCGGGTTGTAATGCACCGTATCGCCGAAGGTGAGTGTCCAATACATTTGGTCGTACATCACATACAATTTCTTTTCATCATCACTACGCCGGTTATTTTCTTCCAGCACCATATCACAGATCTTTTCTAATTCTTCTTTTTTGAAAACAGTCCCCGTTGGGTTTAGTGGCGAGCACAGAGCGATTAACGTTGCTCCTTTGATATGTGGTTTTATGTCTTCCGAGGAAGGCATAAAATTATTTTCACGGGTAGCCTCAATAAGTACATGCTGGCCCTCTGTAAAATGCACATAATGATTATTGTTCCAGCTCGGAACTGAATAAATTACTTTATCTCCTTTGTCAATCAGTGCACGATACGTGGCATAAATAAGTGGTCGGCCTCCGGCACCTATTAGAATTTCATTCGTATTAAAGTTAAGCCCCTCCCGTTCTTTTATAAATTTTGAAACGGATTCTCTCAAAGCAAGAATTCCCTCGGCAGGGGGATAGGTAGTAAATCTGTTTTTATAAGCATCAATAATCTCTTCCTCAAATTTTTTCGGAATAGGAAATATGGAAGAGTCGAAGTCGCCGATGGTAAAATTATAGATCTTTTCTCCGTTTTTTATTTTGGCTTTTATCTCCGCTCCGAGTTTTACGATCTCACTGCCAATCAGTGTTTCAGCAAGGTGGCTTAGTTTACTGGATTTTTTTTGCATGGTTTTATAGATAGGTATAATTCAATAATTTTTTAAAATTCTATAGTAAAATTACGAAAATTATTTTTGGGCTTCCTGAATGCATGATTCACATATTATTCCCCATACTACATTGAAGCAGGCAGGTATCTATAGTGATCGCGTCAATTCACGTTTTTTAAGAAATTTTGTAAACCTTCTATAATTTTGGTGGCTACCTGCTGCCGGAATTTTGGATTTAGTATCTTTTCCTCATCCGATTTATTACTCAAAAAAGCAACCTCCACCAGACAGTTGGGATAATCGGTAGGGCCATTCAGAGAAAAATTAAAATTACCTACATTGCCAAATTCATTCAAGCCAAGGGTCAACATGCTTTTCAAGATGGATTGGCTCAAAGGGCGGAATCCGATATAGCGATAATACGTACTCACTCCACTGATACTATCATTTGAGGAGGAATTCAAATGAATACTGATCAGTAAATTGGGATATTGCTGATCTAAGAACTGTATTCTTTCAAACATACTGAGCGTGGTGTCTTTGACTCTTGTCATCACCACATTTACTTTTTTCTTTATCAATTGTCTTGAAAGTTCTTTTGCGATCAGGAGGGTGTAATCCTTTTCTCTGATATGAGACGTACTTCCTGTAGCACCTATATTATCACCACCGTGGCCAGCATCAATGGCAATTTTTAAGCGGCTTAAATTCAATACAGGTGGTTGACGTCTTACCCTTACCGTTAGCCTGTTATTGTCAGAATAGAAAATCTTGTATCCCCAGTTTTGGTTATGTTTCAATTCAATGATCACACGCATCACATCATCTTCTGGTTGTTCGTACCAGGCATTTTTTATTCCTTTGGCAGTCGAAAGCTGGGTGATCCAGTTGGTATTGCTTACTGCGCCAAAGATGTCCATCACAATCCTGGTAGGATGAATTTCCATTACACTTCTGTAAGGAAGTTTTTCATCAAGTTGAATGGTTACATAATCGTAGAGTGAATCACCATAAACTTTCCAGCTATCGGTAAGGTGCGATTGATAATGTATCGCCTGGATCTTGTGTACTTTCTCTTTGTTTATATAGGCCGAGTGTAATTCCGAAAGCTGAACCTTATAACTATTATTCACACTATCTATTACTTTCAATACAACATTACTGTCCAGAAAAGTCATCTTCGCGCCACCGAGCCTGTCTTCACCCAAACCATACTTTAAAAATGGGAGTGAATCATTGGTTCTCACGTAAAAATAATCAGGTAGAGTTTTTTGAGAGAAGGAATTCAACGAACAAATCAGGAAGAGTGCAGTCAGTATCTTTTTCATTGGATGAAGGTAAAAAAAATTGATTATACAAAGACTTGAAATACAACCGGCTTGATTTTAATTTATTTAAAATCGTTTATTGGTAGAAGGAAAAAGGCTGGCCTTTACAAAAGGAAATATTCCACAACCTTTTCCCACATTGATTTTCTCAAAATAAAAACCCTGAATGCAAATTTGCATTCAGGGTTTCTATTTGAATACATATTTGTTTACCATCCATATTTTTCATCCTCAATAAGCTTTGCAGCTACTAACCTCCTTGCATCTTTACTGTTGAAAGGAGCAGTTTTTGTAAAACGTTTCAGTCCCAGCAACATCATTTTTTGTTCATCGCCTTCGGCAAATGAGTTGATGGCTTCTTTACCACTTTTTGCAACGATGTCAACTGCATCATTAAGGTAAACATGAAGCATTGCTAAGGGTGCTTTATTATTTTCTTCACCGTTTTTTTGGACTGCCTTCATCACCCGGAGTAGCATGCTTTCTGCAACAAAAGTTTCTATTGCCATATCTGCGATATTCATAATAATCTCCTGTTCTTTGCTTAATGTGGCCATCAGTTTTTGAACGGCTGCACCAGCCACCATCAATATGCATTTTTTCATATTGGCGATGGTTTTTAATTCGGTAGCAAAAGGAGTGTCCTCCCCGTTACCAAATTCCGGAATGCTCATAAGCTCTTTTTGTACTGCCATTGCAGGACCCATCAAATCCAATTGCCCTTTCATAGCCCGCTTCAACATCATATCTACCGAAAGCAACCGATTAATTTCATTGGTGCCTTCGAATATTCTATTGATACGGCTGTCGCGATAAGCCCTGCTGATACTGTATTCATCGCTGAAACCGTTGCCTCCGTGTATTTGCACGCCTTCATCTACTACATAATTCAGTACTTCACTGCCGTGTACTTTTAAGATGGCGCATTCAATGGCAAATTCTTCTGCTGCTCCTAAAAGCGCTTCGTTAAAAGGTTTTCCGGCAGCTAGTAATTCATGTTCCTTTTCATCAATCCATTTTGCTGTACGGTATAAGGCGCTTTCGTCGGCGTAGATTTTAATCGCCATTTCTGCAAGTTTGTATTTGATGGCCCCAAATTTAGCAATCGGCAAATTGAACTGTTCACGTGTTTTAGCGTATCGGATAGATTCTGCCAGAGCACCTTTGGAACCTCCATTGGTGGCGGCGTCCAGTTTTAATCTCCCGATATTTAAGATATTAAAAGCAATGATGTGGCCACGTCCTATTTCTCCCAGCACATTCTCTACCGGCACTTTGCAATCCTGAAAAAAGAGTTGCACGGTGGAAGAGCCTTTGATTCCCATCTTATGTTCTTCATGGCCTTGCGTAAATCCTTCCATCCCACGCTCAAGGATAAAAGCCGTAAACTTATCGCCGTCTATTTTTGCAAAAACGGTATATACATCCGCAAATCCACCGTTGGTAATCCAGCATTTTTGTCCATTCAATATATAAAACTTTCCATCAGCAGAAAGTGTTGCCGTTGATTTTGCACCCAATGCATCACTGCCGCTTCCCGGTTCGGTTAATCCGTAAGAGCCTTTCCACTCGCCACTTGCGAGCTTTGGAATGTATTTTTCCTTTTGTGCTTCGGTACCGAAATATAAAATAGGTAAAGTACCTATTCCCGAGTGTGCGCTCATCGCTACGCTAAAGGAATACCCTCCTCCGAGTGCTTCGCTTATTAACGTAGAAGTTACAAAATCTTTTCCCATACCACCCAGGTCTTCGGGCACAGAAGCACCTAAAAGCCCCTGTTCGCCTGCTTTCTCCATCAATGAAGGCATTAACCCCGGTTCTGCTTTATCAATGCGTTCCATTACCGGAAGTACTTCTGTCTGCAGAAATTGGATACACATATCACGGATCATTAATTGCTCTTCGGTAAAATCTTCCGGAGTGAATATGTTGTTTACATCTCCTGGTTTTATCAACCATTCGCCGCCTTTTAATGCAGATACTGTTGTTGTTTCCATGGTTTTGTTTTTTTAGTAAGAACAGGTCGCGACCTGTCCTGATAATTAATAAATGAAAATATGCGGACAGGTCGCGACCTGCCACTACCGGGCTAAATTATCATAGACCATTTGCAAAACTTCTTTTGCAATTTCTATTTGTTCGTTGGTAACTCCTTTCAATGCCTCATTCAATGTACGATTGGCTACATTCATTGTTTTCTGTTCTAAAGAAATTGCTTCTTTGGTAAGATAGATCAAATTACTGCGGCGGTCATTTTTAGAGGCCACTCGTGTTACCAGTTTTGATTTCTCTAAATTATCTACCAATCTTGTGATGCTTGGCTTATCTCTAAAAGTGGCTTCGCACAATTGTTGCTGGCTCTGGCCATCTTCTTTCCACAAATGATACAAAACGCTCCATTGCTCAATCGTAATATCTATTGCCGATTCTTTAAAGTTTTTTTGCAAACGTCTGGCAACTGCCGTAGAAGCCTTGCCGGTAATAAAACTATAAAGTTCACCTCTCTTAAATTGGTTGTTTAGCATATAGTTGTTTATGCAACTACACAAATTTAATACTTACTTTTGGTATCAGGAAATTATTTTTGTACAATAATTGTCATTTAGTTGTAAACTGCATACTTTAAATTTTTGCATGACTTTTATCCTGATTTCCATCTTTCTTTTAATTCCTTATGCCGTACTAATCCTGTATTACAGGAAAAGCTGGATGGATATAGAAGATTTTATTCCTGTAAGGAAATGGAATAAAAACGAATTGCCTTCTGTTTCCGTCATTATCGCGGCAAGGAATGAAGAAAAAAATATTGCAAACTGTATCCGATCTATTCTCAGCCAGACGTATCCATCGAATAAATTTGAAATCATTGTTATTGATGACCATTCTACAGACAGCACCGTTGCTATCATTGATTCCTTTAAAAAAGAGAATATACGGGTAATTAATCTTGCAGATTTTACGGAGGATAAGATATTAAATTCCTACAAAAAGAAATCAATAGAAACTGCATTAAGGTTTGCAGGAGGTGAATTAATAGTAACTACCGACGCAGACTGCATTGCGCCCGAAAAATGGCTTGAAACATTGGTTTCATTGTATAAAGAAGAGAGCCCTGTATTTATCGCGTTGCCGGTAGCGTTTCAAAATGCTTCACCGGAAGATTCGTTGTTAAAGAAATTCTTTAAAAACTTTCAATCTCTCGATTTTATGACCTTACAGGGGATTACCGGCGCATCGGTTTATAAGAAATTTCATAGTATGTGTAATGGTGCTAATCTTGCTTATGAAAAAAAAATTTTTTATGAGGTAAATGGTTTTGAAGGGATCAATGAAATAGCCAGCGGTGATGATATGCTGCTGATGCACAAAATCCAAAAAGTGTATCCTGATAAAATCCTGTTTTTGAAATCGCATGATGTGATCGTACAAACACAGCCTGTGGAAACGTTGAATGATTTTATGAATCAAAGAATCCGCTGGGCGAGCAAAACCAATCAATACACCGATAAAAAAATAATTGCAGTCCTTTTACTGGTCTATCTTGTAAATGCGTGGCTCTTTATTCTGGCTATTAGTTCTTTCTTTTCTCTGAAAGCATTTTATATTTTTTTAATAACGCTCACTGTCAAGGTTATCGTTGAAATAATTTTCCTTTTTCCTGTTTCAAAATTTTTCGGTAACCGAAAGCTACTCTGGTGGTTTGTTCCTGCCGAGCCATTTCATATTCTATATACTCTGGTAGCGGGATGGTTAGGAACTTTTGGAAGCTATCAATGGAAGGGGAGGAAGGTAAAGTAAGTAAAGTATCTGGGGTGGGTCAGGGGTTGATCTCTTTGGAGAGTAAGGTCTCCAGTTTTTTTAAAATGCTTCCCATTTTCTCAAAAACAAATTTGTATTGCGGCAATTCATTGCTGGTGTAAATAAAGAACACGGCAATATTTTTATGATTTTCCTCTAATAAAAGATGTAAACTATTTTTTTGGAGGCGGTACGATTCCCGCATTAACCTCTTAATACGGTTTCTGTCAGTTGCTTTTTTAAAATTGCGGGTGCTTGCGGTAAATCCCGCTTGCAAGGGTGAAATTACGTTTGCGGTTTCGATATACATTACCCTGAAAGGAGAATACGAAAACGAGTCCCCTTCTTTAAAAAGCTGCTGAATCACTTTGCGGCTTTTTAACCTCTCACTGGCTTTTAAAGTAAATCTTTGAGTGATAGTGAATGATATTGAGATGAACGATAATTGAGATCTAAAATAAAAAATAGCCCCGATAATAGAGGCTATTTTAAAATATTTTCAATATAAACTATTTATTTTTTACTTCCGTGTTCATCAGAAACGGTCAGTTTATAGCGCCCTTTCTTCCTACGGCTAGCCAAAACTTTACGGCCATTCGCGGTTGACATGCGTTCTCTGAAACCATGTACACTTTTACGGCGGCGCTTATGCGGCTGATAGGTACGTTTTTTTCCCGGCATTGTTAATTATTTATTTTATTAAAAAATGGTTTCTTTTCTCAGCCGGGCACCATCCCTGCTGTGTGTGAAAGGGCTGCAAAAGTAAGAAAATATTTTAATTTTTTGTACAGGAATTATTGTGACTTAGAAAATATCTTAGGCTTTATGACTGAATAGGAAGAGGTGGATTGAGGGAATGGATATCCTTCTGACATGCTGATTTATTCAGATCAAAGGTCAATATGGGTAGAAAATACCTTTTCTCCAAAAAATATTTCTGAATGTTTATCGAAGTCTTTGGTAGAATCGGTCGTGAAGAATTGTGTGTGAGCATTTTTGCTGCATCGTATTTCTATCTCAGGATGGCGTATTAAATAATCTTTTAGGCTTTTTGCCACAATAGACCCCTGTGATACGATTTTAGTACCGATGGGAAGAAATCCTTTTATTTTATTTAATAATAAAGGGTAGTGGGTACATGCCAGCAAAATGGTATCAATACCGGATGATTCATTTAATAAGGTATTAATGTCTTTTTCGATAAAATAGTCAGCACCTGATGAATCGTATTCGCTATTTTCTACCAGAGGTACCCACATCGGACAAGCGTGTTGAAATATTTTTATTTCTGGAAAGAATTTTCCGATCTCGATGAGATAAGATTCTGACTGTATGGTTCCTTTTGTGCCAAAGACTCCGATCTGTTTGGTGACGGAATAATTTCCGATGATTTCTGCAGTAGGCCTTATCACTCCAAGCACTCTCTTCTCAGGCTCAAATAACGGAAGGTATTTTTGCTGGATGGTTCTCAAAGCTTTAGCGGAGGCCGTGTTGCAAGCGAGTATGATGAGTGGGCATCTCTGGGTAAACAGCCATTGTACCGATTGTAGCGTGTATTCATATACAGTTTCGAAGGAACGGTTACCATAAGGCGTTCTGGCATTGTCACCGAGATAAACAAAATCGTATTGAGGCAATAAATTTTTTATTTCCTTTAAAACGGTGAGGCCACCATATCCGGAATCAAAAACGCCGATGGGAGAGGAAGAGTTCATTTGCCAAAAATAAACAAGCCACTCCGTTTAAGGAGTGGCTTGAAAAATTATTTTTTTATTTTTTACTTTTTAGGAGCTGTGGCGCCTGCTGCTGGTTGTTTTAAACCAAGCTTTTTAATAACCAGAGGGCCTATATCATTAGTGGGAGGCATTACAATGAGTGCTTCTGCAGGCATGATGTAAGTGTAACCGTTTTCTTTAGCTACTTCTTCGATAGCTGCGTGTAATTTCTTTTGTATCGGAACAGAGAGTTCTTGCCTCTTTTGTTCGAACTCATTTTGAATCCTTTGTTGTTCACCTGAGAGCTCCTGGCTTTGTTTCTGGAGGTCGCTTCTTTTTACTTCTTTCAGGCTGGGGCTCATCGTGGAAGAATCTTTTATAAACTTTGCAACAGCTTCGTTCAGAGCACCTTGTTTGTCCTGTGCATTCTGATATAAAGATTGCTGGTACTGATCAAGTTGAGTTTGAACAGTGGCTGCTTCAGGCATGAGTTGTATAATTTCGTCAGCGCTAATATAGCCTATCTTTTGAGCATTCGCTGAAGCAGAAAACCCGAATATTCCTGCGGAAATAAAGAGGATGGTAAGAAATTGTTTCATTTTTGTTTTTAGATTTGTTTTTAATAAAGTGTTTAAATTTATGTTTTAGGATGCATCTGTTTTTTTGTTTGGCAATTATTTAACACCCAGTTCTTTCAACACATCATCACTCTTGTCCAGTTTTGGGTCGGCAAATATAACGGTAATTCCTTCACTTTTATCCAAAATAAAATCATATAATTTTGCCACCGCCAGTTTTTGTATAGCGTTGTAAACCCTATCCTGAATTGGCTTTATCAGCTCTTCCCGTTTTTTAAAAAGATCGCCCTGATATCCAAACCTTTTTCTCTGAAGGTCCCTTACCTCTTTTTCTTTATTATATAGTTCGTCTTCTCTTTTTTTCTTCAGATCATCACTCAACATCACTTTTTCGGCGTCGTATTCTTTGTACATTCTGTCCAGATCAGCAGATTTCTGATCAATTTCCTGTTGCCACATCTGGCTAAACTGATCAAGCTTTTGTTGAGCCTCTTTATAATCCGGTAATTTATTAAGAATATATTTTGAATCTATAACAGCATAACGTTGGGCAAAAGTACCAACGGCAGTGATGGTGCATAGCAATAGTAAAACAAATAGCTTCTTCATAACAAGACATTTAGTTTAAGTTATTCTGGCTCCTGGCCTAACATAAAGGTAAATTTAGCCGCGCCTTTTATACCTGTGGTACCGTTGATTCTGTCGAGCCCGATTCCATAATCAAAACCAAGTAAACCAAACATAGGTAGGAAAAAACGCATACCGACTCCTACAGATCTGCGCAATTTAAAAGGGTTGTAATCTTTAAAAGTGTACCATCCGTTGGCAGCTTCAAAAAACGCAAGCCCATAAATGGTACTACTTGCACTGGTACTGAAAGGATACCTCATTTCCAATGTATATTTATTGAAGATAGTAAAAAACTCAGTAGCCTGGCTTAAGTCGGGATTAATTTTTGGATTGGAATTATCGTAAACCGGATAACCTCTTTGTGCAATAATATCGTATCCTAATAAACCATAATTGTTACTAAGTCCGGCATCTCCTAACTGGAACCGTTCAAATGGTGAGTAAGGAGCAGATTTAGAGTATCTTCCCAAAAAGCCATACTTGGCGGCTGCATACAATATGAATTGTCTGTCTTTATTTTCTCCGCGCCCCTGTCCAATCGGCACGTACCATTGTGCAGTGAAGCGTTCTTTGTGAAATTCGACCCATTTATATTGGCTGGTTGAAGCCAAGGAGGCATCATTTCTGAATAAAGAGTAAGGTGGTGTGAGTTCAGTACTAAAAATGAAGTTGGAACCCGTAGTAGGGAATATAGGATTAGGCCCTGCTGAACTACGTGCGAGGGTAATCTTTAAGCTTATATTATTTGAAGTGCCATTCAGTAGTCCAGGGAAGATATTGTAATTTTTAAGTTTGTATCGTGTGTAACCTAATTGATATACCAATGAGAAAAAGTCATCAGGCCATTTCAACTGCTTGCCGAGAGATACGCTGATACCAGCTGTTTTTATGTAAGAAGAATCGGCATAACTGCTATTGTAATACCCTGTAAAAGGGTCGTAGGCATTAGCATATTTAGTGTTGTAGTAACTAATGGTAAAAGGGTTTCTCTTTTTGCCTCCCAGCCAGGGTTCAGTAAAGGAGAAATTGTAAGAGCGGAATTGTTTACCATTACTTTGCGCCCTCAAACTTAGTTTTTGCCCATCACCTACCGGCAAAGGATCCCAAGCTTTTTTCTTGAAAATATTATAGATTGAAAAGTTATTAAACGTAACTCCCAGTGTTCCGGTAAGCCCAATACCCCCTCCAAACCCAGCAGAAAGCTCTAGCTGATCAGAAGACTTTTCAACGAGGTTCCAGGTAATATCTACTGTTCCGTTTTCAGGATGAGGATCTATACCCGGATTTATTTTTTCTGCATCAAAGTAACCCAATCCTGAAAGTTCTCTTTGTGTACGGATTATTTTCTGACGGCTGAATTTTTCTCCGGGAATGGTACGCAATTCACGGCGAATCACATACTCTTTTGTTTTATCATTGCCGGCTACTTCCACTTTGCCGATAGTTGCCTGTGGCCCTTCCTGAATGCGTATTTCATGGTCAATAGTATCGTTATAAACAGCGGTTTCCACCGGGGTAATGTGGAAAAATAAATAACCGTCGTCCTGATAAAGGCTGCTGATATCTCCACCTTCCATCGAAGGTATTACACCGAGTTTTTTATTGAGAGTTTCGGCATCATAGATATCGCCTTTTTTTATTCCTAGTAATACGGTCAACAGAGAATCAGAATATTTGGTATTCCCTTTCCAGGTAATGTTTCCAAAATAATAGCGGTGACCTTCTGCCACTTTGATGGCCACATCCAGATTTCCTTTGTCATTATAAGTAGTGTCGTCAAGAATAGTAGCATCACGGAAACCAAGGGAATTATAATAATCTAATATCTTGGCTTTGTCATCTGAATATTTCTTTTCATTGAATTTTGAGGAAGAAAGGAATTTGAAACGGAAGTAAGGATCCAGAACCTCTTTTGTTGCTGAGGGGATCAGATAACCGTTTTGATGAAGGTACTCATTGAAGGAAAGATGATTTTTTTTGGTAGTATCATACACATTAAAATCAACGGAAGGAAATAAAGTAAACCTGCTTTTTTCTTTGGTTCCCTTCATTTGTTTTTTAAGTCTCAGATCGGGTATTTTATTGTTGCCGGCGAAATAGATATTGTTGATCCGCACTTTTCCATTCTTCTTAATTACAAAAACAATGTTTACCGCATTACTCGCCTTGGGGTCTTTCACCTGATTGATGGTAACCTCCACATTTCTGAACCCTTTGTCAATATAAAATTTTTCAATGGTAGAGGTGGCGGCCACTTTAAATCCTTCTGTTACTCTTGTTACTTTTCCTTTGCTCAGATCGAGTTTGGGAGAGAGGTCATCGGCCTCGCTTTTACTGATGCCTTTGAATTTGAATGAAGAAAGTATAGGCCTGTCGGTAATATGTATTTCTATCGAAAGGCTGTCACCTACAAGTTGAGTTAGATAAATATCTACATCCGAAACCAGATTTTGTTTCCACAGGTTGGTAATGGCATTGGCAAATTCATCTCCACCCGGAAGGGTTATTTTATCGCCTATGGCAAGAGCCGAAATTGAAATGATCAGGTTGGGGTCGAATGAAGTACCTGTAACGGCTATATGCGATAGAATATAGCGTTTGGGAGTTTTTGCATTAAAAATGTTTTCAAGCTCTACATTTACAGAGGTGGGTACTGTATCCTTTATTATGGGAGTAGCCGGTTGTGTAGAATCTGCTTTTATGGATACCGGTGGTACAGAGTCCTTGACAACCTGTGCGGAAGCAATAGTTGTGGTAGTAACAGCGATAACTATCAAGAGTAAAATCTTGTAGATCTTAGGCATTAAATCGATTTTAATAGGGCGGCAAGTTAATTTCAATTATTAAAAGTTTTTGTTAAATCAGCCACAAAATCAGTGTAGTTGTCGTATTGAATGAAAAGGCAAAATAAAAATGCTAAGTTTTCTCTTGATAGAGCCGTGTATTTGATGGTGCATTTTGAGGTCAGGTTCAAAGTTGAATTACTATAATTGTTCACTTGTTTTACCGAATCTCCTTTCTCTGTTTTGGTAGTCATATAAGGCTTCGTACAAGTTCTCTTTCCTGAAATCGGGCCATAGTGTATCGGTAAAATACAGTTCGGAATAAGCGAGCTGGTACAATAAAAAATTGCTGATTCTGTATTCACCGCTGGTCCGTATCATCAGTTCGGGATCAGGAAATGGTGCAGTACATAGGTAATCTTTGAAAAGATCTGCGTCAATTTTTTCCGGATCAATCTTCCCGTCTTTGGCATCGCGCCCAATATTTTTTACGGCGTTTACGATCTCCCATCGGCTACTGTAACTAAGTGCCATTATGAGATTGAGGCCTGTATTGGCCATGGTTTCGTCACAAGCTTCCTTTAGCTCATTTTGTGCATTTTCCGGAAGCATTCCTATATTACCGATTAGGTGGAGCCTGATATTATTTTTGTTAAGGGTGGAAACTTCTTTGCGGATGGTTTGTATCAATAACTCCATGAGGCCGGTAACTTCATCTTTGGGGCGATCCCAGTTTTCGGTACTGAAAGCATATAAGGTGAGGTATCCGATTCCCAGCTCTGCACAACCTTCTACTATATTCCTTACACTTTCTACACCGTTGTAGTGTCCAAACAGGCGATCTTTTCCCTGTTCTTTTGCCCATCGGCCATTTCCGTCCATAATGATAGCGATATGCCGCGGAAGTTTTTCAGCTTTTAAATTTTCTTTCAAACTCATGGTAATGTAAAAAAGGAGGTCAGGCATTTAATAGCCTGACCAAAACAAAAGTAATGAAATAGTTTATACGGAATCCATGTAATTTTTAAGGCTTGGCAGTAGGGCAACGATAGGTAGTAATATTGATTGAAATTCCGATTTCGGCAGTAGCATATTGATCTTTCTGTTTGCTAAAACCGCGTTGACGGCCTTCAATACCAATAGGAGTGCCTGTTTCATAGGAACGATCCTGCATGATTCCGGCAAGTGATTTGCCACCATTGACAGGAGGAAATTTATCTGCACCGATGTAAGTAGTACTCACATCATCTATGTAATCAGTTGTAGTAAAACGATGTGTTACTTCAAAAGAAAGATTGACCTTGTCGGAAACCGCATATTTAAAACCAAATCCTATCGGGAAGCAAACAGCGAGGTTGCCGTAAGCTTTTCTTCCTTTATAAAAAGTTTCTCCTTCAGTATTCAGAGGGCGCAGATACACTTTTTGATTTTGATAATAAGCGTACGGATCATAACTGAAAACGCCGATTCCCAATGTGGCATAAGGGGTAAAGCGATGATTGGGATCAGTAGGGATGAATTTGAAAAAATTAAAATCTCCCTGTAGCGCGATTTCGAATATGTTGGTATTGAAACTAAGGTTTCTCCTCTGTTGAAATTCATTTTTACTGTATCGGTCGCTGTATCCAAGCATAGCATAATGCCCCGACAGGCGCACAGAAGTATAGTTGGTAAACTGCTTTATAAAGAATCCTCCTATAGCAATTTTTGGACGGTTGATAGCACCCCGGTTATTAAGATCACCAAAATAATGCGCAACGCCTGCAGTGATGCCGAATTCACCTTCCTGTACATATTCTTCTTGTGCATAGCTACTGATAGTGCAAAAGATTGCAAGGAGTAACAGGGGAATTATTTTTTTCATATAGCTGAATAAAAGTAACTGATAGTTAAAAGGATGACAAAGAAAGGGTGTTTTTATTTTTTGTAAAGTTAAAACTTTAATTCCTTTTATCAAGTCCCCAGGAGAGTTTGTTGCGAAGGGTTTGAAGAAAATTGTTCTCGTTCAATCTTACAAGATTGACGCTAAAAACTTCTTTACGTATAGCCAGTAAAACTTCTTTGGAGGCAATTTCCCGGCGGCTGTCGAGTGTACATAAAAAACCATCTGTACGCCCTTCTACCTCGAAGGAAATAATCGAATCATCAGGAACTATGAGTGGGCGTATATTTAAATTATGAGGAGATACCGGCGTAATTACAAAGCTTGCTGAATTAGGGAATACCACCGGCCCATTACAGCTTAGTGAATAACCGGTAGATCCTGTAGGAGTGGCTACGATAAGCCCATCGGCCCAGTACGTATTTAAAAATTCACCGTTAAGGTAAGTGTGAATTTTAATCATAGGGGAAGTGTCTTTCTTATGAATGGTAAATTCATTCAGTCCATAACTTAATCCGCCAAACAAGGGCATATTCGCATCTAAGTGTACCAGTGATCTTTTGTCGAGCATGAAGGTGCGCTTTACCAGTGCTTCCAATGCTGAGTGGATTTCATTTTTACCAATACTGGCAAGGAAGCCGAGCCTTCCGTAATTAATACCCAGTATGGGAATTCCTTTGTCGCCTACGAAGGTAATCGTATCGAGTAAAGTACCATCGCCACCAAGGCTGATAATGAAATCTATATCTTCCAGATTATCGGACCGGTTAAAAGTGGAGTATTTATCTGTGATATCAATGGAGGAATAAAACTGATTAAAAAAATCCTGAGAAATGACTGGCTCTATATTATAATGAAGAAACTCTGAAAGCAATACTTTGAGGCCTTCAAGTTGTTCGGATTCTAATCCTCTGCTATAGATGGCTATTCGCATAATTATATCACTTATGTTTTAATGTGTAAGGAGCACAACACTCATTATTTTGTAAAAATAATTAATGTTGAACTAAATAAAAGAAGTTGTATGTCTGATGGTAGAATACCGGTATATGGGAAAATAGTAAAGAGGTGGATTTATAATGTGAAGAACTCTGAATGACTGAAGTGGTGAAGCTATATATCAAGATAATTCATCAGGTTGTGATAATTGGTGTTGATCTCGTTTTCAAATAATTCTTCACCCGAGTAATAGGAAACAGAGTATTCATATCTTTCAAAAGTAGCGATGATGGTAGAGATTTCTTTTTTATTGATCTGCAGAGTTACTTCCAGTAAATGAGGGTCGGGTAATGAAGATACATTGAGGTGGAGGAGCGTAGCACCGTCACTTTCCACTATACTGTTAATTTCTGAAATTGTAAAACGGGTTCTTTCAATTTCCAGCACTACCAATGCCCCGTTTCCCGGTGATCCGCAGAAAGTGCCCAGCGCATTGATCAAAGCTGTAGGGGAAATAGTGCCCAGCAATTCATTGTTTTCACCTACGACAGGAACCATTCCTGTTTGATACAAATTAAAAATGTAGGCTGCTTTTAGAAAGTGAAAGCCGGCATTAACAGATGCGGGGATTAAATCATTTTGAAAAGATTCAAGGGTAGTCTGTTTATTTTCTTCTTCCTCCAGGTCTGCCTCATTCACAAGACCAAGAAATTTATCTTCGGAAACCACAGGGAGATAAGAAACCCGGCAATCGTTCATTACCTGCAAAGCTTTCTCTGCTGTATCCTGCAATTGCAGGGAAGGGAATGAATTGTCGCAAAGTTGCAGGGTTGTCATGTTTACTCTTTTTTTGAATTACTGCAATCATGTAATATAGTAAGGATAAAATAAATCAATTAGCCGTTGCAGCAGGTACTTTTAATTTTGAGAGAAAAGCATTCAGTATTTCATTAAACTCGCCCGGTACTTCCATCATGGGTGCATGTCCGCATTTATCAATAAAGTGAAGTTCACTGTTGGGTATCAGCTTATTGAATTCCTTGGCAACAAATGGTGGAGTGATCGTATCATTATTTCCCCAGATGAGGCAGGTAGGCTGTTTGATCTGATTCAATTCGTCTCCCAGATTATTGCGGATTGCAGACTTGGCCAGTGAAATAATCTTAATAACTTTTATCCGGTTATTGGTGATTTCAAAACATTCATCTACCAGTTGATCGGTTGCCATGGCAGGATCGTAAAAAGTGAGTTGTGTCTTTTTGCGAATATATTCTTTATCACCACGTTTGGGATAACTATCACCCATTCCACTTTCAAATAAACCCGAACTGCCGGTGAGGATTAGTGATTTTACATTTTCAGGATTCTTCAACACGTACACGAGTGCCACGTGACCACCCAGCGAGTTGCCGAGCAAATGAATTTGATCGTATCCCCGCGCTTCAATAAATCTTCTTACAAATTTATGCAGCCCGCCCACGGTAGTGTGTAATAGATCAAGATCGAAGAGTGGAAGTAATGGAACGATTACTTTGTGAGTACTTTTAAAATACTCAACAAGGTGAGAAAAATTGCTCAGTGCTCCAAAAAGCCCGTGCAGCAATACCAACGGTTCGCCCTCTCCTTCTTCTAAAAATTTGAATTTACCTTCTTGTATAATTTGATATTCCATTGTGAGTAAGTCAGCAATTTTTTATGCTTTTATTTCTTGCTAAAATAAATGTTTCTACTCAGAAAATAAGCTAAATAATATTTACCTCCCAATTTAAGCAGCCAATTTGTGGCCCAGATTCCCGAAAAAGCTTTGAAGTTGCAGAAATAAATCTTTGAATATGGGAACAATTTTCCCGAGGCTATCTATTACTTTGGGCCCCCACGGCGCTACATAATCATGTACGGAAGATGCAAGAATAGTTTCCGTTGACAGAATCTTTGTTTTTTCGGCAAAAAATAAAATCACACTAAATATGATGGTGTAAATAATTAAATATAAAATAATACCTCCGAGCCTGTCTAGCCACCCAAGCATCGCAAGGCTTACAGTTTTCCGGATGATTCTTGCTACAATATTTACAATCAATACCACTATTATGAATACAATCGCAAATGAAAGTACCGGTAACCATTTACTGCTGCTTCCTGGAGAAGAGCTTAGATAATGCGCCACTACTACCGATAACTTTAATGCCGCCGCCAGCCCGATCACGAGCGCTATGAAAGAAAATATTCCTACAATAAAACCTTTGCTGTACCCTTTAAATACAGCTACCATCATGGTTATAAAGAAAGTAACATCTATTATCATTGCGGAAGATTGGGAGTATGCAATTTCTGGAGGCCAATTGCTAATTATCAGAACACACTGTAATCCTACCGGCCAATTTAACTATTCAATAAAGCTTTTACGATCCCTGCGATGGTTTTGCCATCTGCTTTACCGGCGAGTTGCTTATTGGCGGCTCCCATTACTTTCCCCATATCTGATGGTGATGATGCACCGGTTTCTGCAATGATCTTGCGGATGATCTCATTTAGTTCCGATTCGCCTATTTGTTTTGGCAAAAACTTTTCTATTACCTCTACTTCTTCTTTTTCCTTTTCTGCAAGGTCATTGCGGTTTTGTGTCTCGTATATTTCCAAAGAATCTTTTCTCTGCTTTACCAGTTTCTGGAGAAGTTTAATTTCTTCTTCTTCTTTTAGTTCTCCGCTGAATCCTTCGGCAGTCTTCGCAAGAATGATCGCCGATTTTATAGCGCGTAACGAACGCAATGATTTTTCATCTTTGGCCAGCATTGCTGTTTTTAGATCGGCCATTACCTTTTGTTCTAATGACATAATAATAAATAATAAATAATGAATAATAAATACAAGGATTAAGAAAAGCCCATGTCAGCCAATCGGGAAATTTCTTATTGCGCTGCGTTCTCTTTCTCTACTATCTCTTCAAATTTCTTATGAAAATCTTCAGCAAATCTTTTTATACCTTCCGCCAGATCGGAATGCTTGGTAGCCCGTTGAAAAGTATCTGCCATGGTCACGAAAACCTGAAAATAAAAATCTGCCATTTCATCGGTCATCATATCTTTTGTCCACAAGTCTATTTTTAGTGCTGATTTGTCCACACCGTCCCAGAAAGCCAGAAACATTGCTTTGGCATTTTGCGGTGCATCCGCGCTGCTGCCCGATGCACTCCATGTTATTTGTTGAGGAACTTTTTCGGGATCGAGCTGGACATTGATGTTTATATTAGATTCTGTCATGGATGATTGCTGTTTAGTATTTTAATAATTGGGTGCAAAATTAGTGTTATTAGGTTACTTAATGCATGTCCTATTTAACCTTTCTTTAACCATGTAACAAATACATTTGCCAACTTAATCATATTTATGAAGAAAATTGTTTTTGCAGTACTCTGTTGTTTGTTTGTTTCGATTGGATTTTCACAGGATACTATTCCCCCCGCTGCTGCTATAACAGTTCCTAAACTTAACCTGCAAAAACATTCCGGCGATCATTTCATGCTTCAAATATCAAGCGATCACCTTACCGGTATGCCCGATAGTATCAGTAGTCATCAGCAAGGGTTTTCAAAAGGGTTTAGTACTTATTTAATGTTTAATAAACCTTTCAAAGGTTCTCCTAATCTCAGCTTAGGGATCGGTTTGGGAGTTAGTACAAGCAATATTGTTTTTAAAAAAATGGATATAGATCTGAAAGCGGGTCCCGGTTTACTTCCTTTTACTCCTTTGGATTCGGCCAATCACTTTAAAAAATATAAGCTGGCTACTACTTATCTTGAAATTCCACTTGAATTCAGATATACCAAGAAACCTGATGAACCTAATAAAAGCCTGAAAGCTGCTCTGGGACTTAAATTAGGAACGCTTTTAAATGCTCATACCAAAGGCAAGAACCTCGTAGATAAGAATGGTCAAGTACTGAACGGATATACTGAGAAAGTAAGCAGTAAACGCTTTATCAACGGTACTCATTTCATGGCTACTGCAAGGGTGGGCTATGGAGTTTTTTCCATCTTTGGTTCTTACCAGCTTAACAATCTCTTAAAAGACGGAATGGGCCCCAATATGAAATTATTTCAGGTAGGGATTACCCTGAGCGGATTGTAAATTATTTCTCTCTGTTTGATCTGCAGCATTGCTGATTTCTTAAGAAGGTATTTTATGTATCTTTTCAGAAAAGGATAAATTACTTTTGTCCTAAATACTTTTCTATTGATCGAAAAAAAAATTACGTACGACCATACTGTCAATGCTGTTCTTGTTGGGTTGGTGCAGAACGGACAAACAGAGCGGACGGCAAGAGAATATCTGGAAGAATTGAAATTCCTTGCTGAGACTGCCGGTGCTGTTACCCTTAAAATATTTATTCAAAAACTAAGTCACGCCGACAGCCGCACCTTTGTGGGAAAAGGGAAACTGGAAGAAATCAAGAAATATATTTCTGTAAAAGATGTGAGCCTGATCATTTTTGATGATGAACTTACCGGCTCGCAGATAGCTAATATTGAAAAAGAGTTGGGTATCACCACCATAGACCGGAGTGATCTGATCCTTGATATTTTTGCTTCAAGGGCCAAAACTGCACAGGCCAAAGTACAGGTAGAACTGGCACAGTACCAATATCTCTTGCCTCGCCTCAAAGGAATGTGGAAACATCTTGAGAGGCAGGGTGGGGGCATAGGGAGCCGCGGTCCCGGTGAAACGGAAATAGAAACCGACAGGCGTATTGTAAAAGACAAAATAAGTTTGTTAAGAAAAAGATTGGCCGAAATAGATAAACAATCCTTTACTCAACGAAAAGAACGCGGAGAATTTATAAGGGTGGCATTGGTAGGTTATACCAATGTAGGCAAGTCAACTATTATGAATCTGCTGAGTAAGAGCGATGTATTTGCAGAAAATAAATTATTTGCTACGCTCGATACTACCACTCGTAAAGTGGTTCTTGGCCACACTCCTTTTCTTTTGAGCGATACAGTAGGCTTTATCAGAAAACTCCCGCATCATCTTATCGAAAGTTTTAAAAGCACCCTTGATGAAGTGCGTGAAGCAGATATTTTATTACATGTAGTGGACATTTCGCATCCGGGATATGAGGATCAACTGGCAGTAGTAAATAAAACCCTGCATGAATTGAAAAGCGATGAAAAGCCTGTTATCACCGTGTTTAATAAGATGGATGAATATGAAAAAAATACTTTTGACCAATGGCTGCAACCGGAAATAAAGCAACAATTGCTTGATGAAATGAAAGAAAGATGGGAGGCACATACGAATGGTAATTGTGTATTTATTTCCGCTACCGAAAAAACAAATATTACAGAACTCAGGCAGGCGGTACTCAATCGCGTAAGAGAACTCTATCAATTAAAATACCCTTACAAGGCAGAATTTTTTTATTGATGAATAGAGATCAAAAACTCATAAAAGCTGCCGCCAACATTCAGGAAATTCATTTTCAGGAAAATCAAATTGCGAAGATTACGATCGAAGGAAAGAGTATTTGCCTCGTTCGCACATCACAAGGATTAAAAGCCTGCCTTTCCAGATGCCCACATGCCGGCGGAGATCTTTCTAAGGGATATATAGATAAAAACAAGAATATTGTTTGTCCGGTTCATGGTTATCGTTTTAGTATGGATCATGGCAGAGACAGTAATGGTGAAGGATACTTCCTGAAGATTTACAAAGTAGAAGAAAATGAAGAAGGAATATTTGTGAGGTTAGAATAATGCTAAATAACTTTCGGTAAGAAAGAGATAAAAGCTACAATTTAGTAACTTTGCTCCCCTGTCATTTTGGCTACGAAGTTTTTTCTGCATCAAATTTGACACTTTAACTATACATCTATAATTTTTAATTAACTCAATCTATTTATGGCCGGGCTTCTCTCAATCATATTTGGTGGCAATAAAAGTGAAAAGGACGTGAAGGTAATTGTGCCTCTTGTTGCTAAAATAAATTCATTTTACGATCAATATCAAACTATATCCAATGATGAATTGCGTAATAAAACAGTTGTTTTTCGTGAACGCATCAAGGATTACCTCAAGGAAATTGATGATCAGATAGAAATAAGAAAAGTGGAGGCAGACAAACTTGATTCTGCCGATATCTCCGGGCGGGATGCTATCTACAGGCACATAGATGATATGCGCAAAGACCGTGATAAAAAACTGGAAGAAGTACTTCTTGAAATGTTGCCGGAAGCATTTGCCGTAGTAAAAGAAACTGCACACCGTTTTAAAGACAATGAAGAACTGGAATCGTCTGCTACAGAACTGGACAGGACTTTCAGTACTACCAAAAAATACATCCGTATAGATGGTGATAAGGCTATTTATAAAAATAAATGGATGGCGGGTGGTACCGAAATCACCTGGAACATGGTTCACTACGACGTACAGCTTATTGGTGGTATCGTATTGCATCAGGGTAAGATCGCCGAAATGGCAACCGGTGAAGGAAAAACATTGGTGTCCACTCTTCCTGCCTATCTGAATGCCCTTGCCGGTCATGGTGTTCATATAGTAACTGTCAATGATTACCTCGCAAGACGTGATAGCGAATGGAACGGAACTCTTTTTGAATGGCTGGGGCTTACCGTTGATTGTATTGATAGATATCAGCCTAATAGTGAAGAACGGAGGAAAGCTTATGGTAACGATATTATTTACGGAACCAATAATGAATTTGGATTTGATTATCTCCGCGATAACATGGTACATACTCCAGAAGAAATGGTGCAGGGAAAACACCATTTCGCTATGGTGGATGAAGTGGATAGTGTATTGATTGATGATGCCCGTACTCCTTTGATTATTTCCGGCCCGATACCCCGTGGCGATCAGCAGGAATTTGACCAGTTGAAACCAAGGGTAGAAAAAATTGTGGAAGCACAGAAAAAAGTGACCGGAGCATTTTTGATAGAAGCCAAAAAGAAGATCGCCGAAGGAAACGATGATCCTAAAGATGGAGGACTTGCTTTATACCGCTCTCACCGCGGCCTTCCAAAGAACAATGCCCTTATAAAATACCTGAGTGAGCCGGGTATGAAAGTAAAACTTCAGAAAACGGAAAACTATTATCTCGGTGAGCAGCAAAAAAATATGCACATCGTAGATGATGAGCTCTTTTTTGTAATTGATGAAAAAAATAATCAGGTACAACTTACCGATAAAGGGATTACACTCATTACTAAATCGGGGGAAGATCCTGAATTCTTTATCATGCCGGATATAGGCCTGAAACTTTCTGAAATAGAAAAAAGCAGTGCGACTGCCGAAGAGAAATTACAACAGAAAGAAACCTTACTCAATGATTATTCTATAAAAGCAGAAAGGGTACATACGGTTCAGCAATTACTGAAAGCCTATACTCTTTTTGAAAATGATGTGGAATATGTGGTAATTGACGGTCAGGTAAAAATCGTAGATGAGCAAACAGGCCGTATCATGGAAGGCCGGCGTTATTCAGATGGATTGCATCAGGCAATAGAAGCGAAAGAAGATGTAAAAATAGAAAGCGCTACCCAAACGTATGCTACCATTACTTTACAGAATTATTTCAGAATGTATCACAAGCTGGCCGGTATGACCGGTACAGCAGAAACAGAAGCTGCTGAGTTCTGGGATATTTATAAACTGGATGTGGTTTCTATTCCTACCAATGTGCCCGTGATAAGAGAGGATGTGCAGGATCTGGTATTCAAAACCAAGCGTGAGAAATTTAAAGCAGTAATAGATGAAGTGGAAAAAATGAGTGCTGCCGGAAGGCCTATTCTGGTGGGTACCACTTCAGTAGAAGTGAGTGAATTGCTCAGCAGGATGATGAAGCAAAAAGGAATTGTACATAATGTATTGAATGCAAAGCAACATGCCAGGGAAGCACAGGTGGTTGCAGAAGCCGGACTGTCGGGAGCCATCACCATCGCTACCAATATGGCCGGACGTGGTACAGATATCAAACTCGGGCCCGGAGTAAAGGAAGCGGGTGGATTGGCTATTCTCGGAACAGAAAGGCACGAAAGTCGTCGTGTGGACAGACAGTTGCGTGGACGTGCAGGAAGGCAGGGGGATCCCGGTTCTTCCAAATTCTTTGTGTCACTTGAAGATGACCTTATGCGTATGTTTGGCAGTGAAAGAATTGCTGCATTGATGGATAGAATGGGGTACAAGGAAGGAGAAGTGATCCAGCATAAAATGATCTCCAAGAGTATTGAACGCGCACAGAAGAAAGTGGAAGAAAATAACTTTGGTATCAGAAAGAGATTACTTGAATATGATGATGTGATGAATAAGCAGCGCACCGTTATTTATGGTAAACGCAACCATGCTTTGTTTGGAGAAAGACTGGCACTTGATCTGGACAACGCATTTTATTCTGTTGCGGAAGGAGTTGCCAATTCTTTCAAAGAAATTGATAATTATGAAGAGTTTAAGCTTGCCGTGATCATGAATTTTGCAGTAGATACTATCATTACCAAGGATGAACTCTCAAAAGAAGACGTCAATACATTAGCCAATAAATTGTATTACGAAGCAAAGGATCATTATAATCAGAAAAATCTTTTGATGAACCAGCAGACCTTGCCGGTCATCAAGAATATCCGTAGGGAACAGGGTGCTCACATTATGAACGTGGCGGTTCCGTTTACCGATGGTAAAAAAGGAATGCAGGCAATTGCCAATCTGGATAAAACTATTGAGACCAATGGTGCAGAGCTTACAGGTGCACTGGAACGCAACATCACACTTGCTTTGATTGACGATGCCTGGAAAGAACATCTTCGTGCGATGGACGATTTGAGGCAAAGTGTGCAGACAGCGGGCTACGAACAAAAAGATCCTCTGGTAGTTTATAAGATAGAAGCTTTTGGTGCTTTTAAACAAATGGATGACCAGGTAAATAAAGATATCGTAAGCTTCCTCGCCCATTGCAGTATTCCTGTAGAACAAAACACCCCTACCCGTATCACTGAAGAGAGAAGAAGGAAAACAGACATGAGTAAGATGCGTCAGCGGAGAGAAGAATTTGCAGGCGCAGGTGCAGGCGGCCCTGAATATATGTCGGCAGAAAATGACTATATAGATCCTTCAGAGAATGTGAAACAGGAACCAATAAGAGTAGGGCCTAAAGTAGGTCGTAATGACCCTTGCCCCTGTGGTAGCGGAAAAAAATATAAGAATTGTCACGGAAGAGAGTGATCATTTTAGTTTGATATACACCTCTTAAAAGCTTATTAACCTCCCCCGAATCCTTTAGGTTTTGGAAACATGGGAGGTTTTGCTGTAAATTCGTATTACCTGTACAGCATACAGCGCAACAGTTGCTAAATCATATCAGAAATGAAACTTGGAAATTATATAACCGGTAGTTGGATGGAGGGTGATGGAGAAGGACAACTTTTATATAATGCGGTGAACGGTGAAGTGATTGCCTCCGCCACTACTAAAGGCCTGGATTTCGCATCTATCCTTGATTACGGAAGAAAAACGGGAAGCCCGGTTTTACGTAAAATGACTTTTCAGCAAAGAGGAAGAATGTTGAAAGCGCTTGCGTTATATCTTTTGGAGAAAAAAGAAATTTTTTATTCTCTTAGTTATAAAACCGGTGCTACCCGTGCTGATAGCTGGGTTGATATTGAGGGTGGAATCGGAAATTTATTTTCCAATGCCTCTTTACGAAGAAAATTACCCGATGAAATATACGCCTTGGATGGAGAAAATATTGGATTAAGCAAAGGCGGCACTTTTGCTGCTCAACATATTTTATTGCCTAAAGAAGGAGTAGTGATTCATATTAATGCTTTCAATTTCCCCGTGTGGGGGATGTTGGAAAAAATAGCCGTGAATTTATTGGCGGGTGTAGCTGCAGTTGTGAAGCCAGCATCCATCACTTCTTATCTGACAGAAGCAGTGGTAAGAGAGATCATCGCTTCAAAAATACTTCCCGAAGGTGCACTGCAATTGATTTGTGGTAGCGCCGGCGATATTCTGGATCATGTTACATCGCAAGATGTAATCAGCTTTACAGGATCAGCTACCACAGGATTAATGCTGAAATCCAATCCGCATATACTTCGTGAAAATGTCCCTTTTAATCTGGAATCTGACTCATTAAACTGTATTGTACTGGGTGATGATGTAACTCCTGAAATGCCGGAGTGGAATATTTTCATAAAAGAAGTACGTAAAGAGATGACTTCCAAATGCGGTCAGAAATGTACTGCTATCCGCAGAATATTTGTTCCTGAAAATAAGATGGAAGAGGTGTGGAAAGCGATCAGCAAATCATTGGCACAAACCACCATCGGTAATCCTGAAAATGAAAAAGTACGAATGGGATCGCTCGCGGGACAATCTCAAAAAAAAGAAGTATTGGAACAGGTTCAAAAGTTATTGGCTTCGTCGCAAATACTTTATGGCAGCCTCGATAGTGTGGAGTTGATAGACGCGGATGATAAAAAAGGGGCGTTCATGAGTCCGTTGCTTTTAAAAAATGAGCATCCGTTTACAAGTGATGAAGCACATACCATAGAAGCATTTGGGCCTGTAAGTACCATTATGCCTTATAAAAATATAGAGGAAGCTATTGCGCTCGCCAAATTAGGAAAAGGTAGTTTGTGTAGTTCCGTAGTTACTGCCGATACAAAATTCGCGCGTGATTTTGTATTAGGTTCCGGCAATTATCATGGAAGAATCCTTGTGCTTAACAGGGATTGTGCAAAAGAAAGTACCGGACATGGGTCGCCCTTGCCAATGCTGGTTCATGGTGGCCCCGGGCGCGCGGGTGGCGGAGAGGAGATGGGCGGTTTGCGTGGTATCAGGCACTATATGCAAAGACTGGCAATCCAGGGATCACCATCCATGCTTACTTCCATTACTAATGTATATCAACCTGGTGCAGAAGTTAGCCTGCCGCACAGGAAAGGGAATACAGATACCATTCATCCGTTTAAAAAATATTTTGAGGAACTGAGGATCGGCGATCAGGTGATAACGGAGAAAAGAAAAATTACTTCTGAAGATATAGACAAGTTTGCAGATTTAAGCGGAGACCATTTTTATGCGCATATTAAAACCACTGATTTTACAGATACGATGTTTGAACAGCAAGTGGCGCATGGTTATTTCATTATGAGTGCGGCTGCAGGTTTATTCGTTGATAGTTATGAAAAAAATCCTGTTTTATTGAATTATGGGATTGAAGAATTACGTTTTACCAAACCGGTGTATCCCGGAACAGAAATTTATATTAAATTGACCTGCAAAGAAAAAATTGAGCAGGAGTTAAAAGAGGTCACACCTGAAACAGCACATGTAAAAGGGATTGATATTCCGAAAGGGATAGTGAAATGGTATGTAGAAATGATAGATGATATGGAAGAAATAACAGGCGTAGCGACAATACTTACAATGGTTAGGAAGAAACACTAATTTTAATTTAAAAATAAAAGTGGATTTTGGATTAAACTCAAATATATTTTATGACAACTGACACAAAAGACGGTTACGTACAATCCCACACAGAACACGGAATTACCACCATCGAATTTTTTCATCCACAAAGCAATTCTATGCCGGGCAAGCTATTGGATGCATTGGCCCAGGAAATACATTATGCCGGTACCACTGAGGAAACGAAAGTGATTATTTTGAAAAGCGCGGGTGATGGTGCTTTTTGCGCAGGTGCCAGTTTTGATGAATTAATAGCAGTGCAAAATGAAAAAGAAGGGATGGAATTTTTTTCCGGCTTTGCCGATGTAATTAATGCCATGAGAAAATGTACTAAATTAATTATCGGGCGCATACATGGTAAGTGTGTCGGTGGTGGCGTAGGAATCGCCTCCTCTGTGGATTATGCCATTGCGGTAAGAGAAGTGGAAGTGAAGCTAAGTGAACTCGCTATTGGTATGGGCCCGTTTGTAATAGGCCCGGCAGTGAAAAGAAAAATTGGAGTTTCTGCTTTCAGTCAGCTTGCTATGGATGCCACACTCTGGAGAAATTCAGATTGGGCCAAGCAGAAAGGTATGTTTGCCGAGGTACATCAGTCGGTAACTGATATGGATGAATCTGTGGAAAGGCTGGCGACATCTCTTGCTCATTCTAACCCCGCGGCGATGCAGGAATTGAAACAGATGTTGTGGAGCGGAACAGAAAACTGGGATACGCTCTTAAAAGAAAGAGCCGCTATCAGCGGAAGATTGATATTGAGTGATTTTACAAGACAAGCAATCGAAACCTTCAAGGCTAAAGCAAAAGCACGTAGAGATAAAAGGATCATCGAAAAGTGATTGGAATTGGAAAGGTAAATTTGAAAAAAAATATTCTTTTTTTGTGACCGGCATGAGATTTCATTAAAATTTTAAAACTTATTATTATGCAATGGCAGGGAAGAAGAGAAAGCAGTAATGTAGATGACCGCCGTGGAATATCCGGAGGGGGTATGGCGATTGGAGGTGGCGTTATCGGCATAATTTTTATTCTAGCAAAATTTTTACTGGGTGATGGTGATGTGAATGACCTGAGCCAGTTAATACAACAACCGCAGCAGCAGCAAACAGAAATGACTACCAGCCAAAAGGCAGCTGATGATCAGGAAGCTGCCTTTGTGAAAGTAGTACTTGCCGATACAGAAGATGTGTGGACGAAAATATTTAACGATATGGGAAAGAGATACACTGATCCTACCTTAGTGCTTTTTCGTGGTGCTACCACAAGTGGTTGTGGAACTGCAAGTGCTTTTACCGGCCCCTTCTATTGCCCTGCAGATCAAAAATTATATGTTGATCTTGCTTTTGCACAGGAATTGAAAGATAGATTTGGAGCTACAGGAGATTTTGCCATGGCGTATGTTATTGCGCACGAAGTGGGCCATCATGTACAAGACTTGCTGGGGGTTACCGATAAAATGCAACAGATACAACAGCAGGTAAGTGAAACGGAATACAATAAATATTCGGTACGTCTGGAATTGCAGGCGGATTTTTATGCGGGCGTATGGGCACATTACGATCAGAAAATGAAAAATGTAATTGATCCCAATGATATACAGGAAGCTCTCAACGCGGCCAATGCGATAGGCGACGACCGCCTTCAACAGGAATATCAGGGAACTGTTACACCGGATTCCTTTACCCACGGCACCTCACAGCAAAGAATGTATTGGTTCAAAAAAGGATACGATACCGGCGACATCAACCAGGGGAATACTTTTGCCGCAGGAAGTTATTAATCATGTCTGACGGTCTCCGTCTGACATGCCTATAAACATCTGACGATCCACGTCGGATATAATTTCCCGATTCCACGTTTCAGACACAGTATTTATCCTGGAGTTATATCCAACAAGAAAGAAAAACTAAAGGATTAAACCACTGACAAATGATCTATGACAGCATCATAATTGGCGCAGGATTAATAGGCTCGGCAGCAGCAAAATATTTGAGTAAATCTCAGCAAAAAATTGCATTGATAGGCCCTGATGAATTCACCGCTCTACAGGAAGGGGTTGTGTTTGCAAGCCATTATGATCAATCAAGAATTCAACGTATAATCGGGAAAGATGAAACCTGGACTATGCTCAATCAACAATCCGTGAATGAATATGCGGCTCTTGAAAATGAGGCTGGTATTCACTTTCATTCCGGTGTGGGTTGTCTTTATGTAAATCCTTATGGAAGTGATAACTACTTGGAGAAAGTGCCCGAACAGGCAAAAAGATTCAATCAAAATTATCAACTGTTTCAGCACAATGAATTCATTCATTCTTCTTTTCCTCCATTTAATTTTCCTTCAACATCTATGGGAGTGTTTGAATCTTTTCCGTCAGGCTACATCAATCCCAGACTCCTGATAAAAGCCCAGCTTAGTGTATTCAAAAAAAATGGAGGAGAAGTTGTTAATGACCTTGTAAATGAGATTGGCTATGCAAATGAGAAAGTAAAAATTTCCACCCATTCAGGGAAAGTATATCATTCAAAAAAAGTGTTATTGGCGCCTGGGTCATTTATCAATTTTTTCAATCTTTTAAAAAGAAAATTATTTTTGAATTTAAAGAGCGAGACTACCGTGTGGGCCAGAGTGAGTGAGGAAGAAGCGCAACGTTTATCGAGGCTACCTTCGCTTCTATATGAAATAAATGAACCTGAAATTAAAAATATTTATCTGGTTCAGCCAGTTCAATATCCCGATGGAAATTATTACGTAAAGATGGGCGCTAATCTTCCCGGAGATATCTTTTTTAAGAGCCTGGATGAAATTCGGCATTGGTTCAAAACGGAAAGCAACAACGATCATTTGGGAATTATGCGGGATACTTTGATGAAAATAATTCCATCACTCTCGTTAGAGGAATGTGTTTTGAAAAAATGTATTGTAGCATTTACAAAACATGGTAAACCCTATATTGGTCAATCTGATAATGGTTTGTATTTCGCCGCAGGTGGAAATGGATATTCGGCGATGTGTTCCGATGCATTGGGAAAAATTGCTGCTACTTTATTATTGGAAGATGAATTTCCGAAAGAATTTCTTCAGGAAGATTCTCGTCCGGTATTTGTTGATTAGTTGTTATCACTGCGAGGTTTAGAGTAACTTATGAGAAACAAAAAAAAGTATGGGGATCTGCAATGATAGATGGGGGGTCTTTCGTATCTGGCGGTTCTGTTTCTGTGTGAATTGAAAGACAAAATTAATTCTGTAAGCCTATAGGGTTTTAGAATCTCTCAGGTATTGGTTCGGAAAAAAATAAAAACAGGAGGATCCATTCTACCTGTTTTTCTTCAGGGATAGGGGGTTAAAAAGGAACACAAGTACTGTGTTTGATCTCTCCCATCACAAAAACACTTTTTACACTTCCGATGCTTTTCAAAGTGCCCAGCACACCCAATACAAATTTTTGATAAGCGGGCATATCTTTTACCAGTATTTTTAAAAGAAAATCATAATCGCCTGCGATGTTATAACATTCTACTACCTCGGGTATGGATTGAATTTCCTGTACCAGTTTTTTCCCGTTCTCATTGGTGTGTTGCTTTAAGGATACATTGCAAAAAACGGTAAGGCCTTTCTCTAATTTTTCTTTATCGAGGAGTGCCACATATTTTTTGATGTAGCCATTTTTTTCAAGCCGTTTGATGCGTTCATGTATCGGCGTAGTGGTGAGGTGAAGTTTCAATGAAATATCTTTTGTTGTAACATGCGCATCCTCTTGCAACATTTTTAAAATTTCCGAATCAATGGTATCCAGCATCAGTTTATTTTTCTTTCAAAGCTAAAAAAAATCGTTCAAATAGAATTTATTTCTAAATATTTAAAAATAATAGCATTTATTTCTAAATTGTTCAAGTATATGAAGAATATTAGTCTTTGATAATAGCTTTGTGCAAAATTAAAAATACACTTTCATGCTTACTCACAATCTGGGATATCCGAGGATCGGGAATCACCGCGAATTAAAAAAAGCCAATGAACAATACTGGGCAGGAAAAATTTCTGCCAGTGAATTGGAACATAGTGCCAAAACTATTCGTCAGCACAACTGGCAATTACAAAAAGACGCGGGCATTGATATTATTCCGTGCAACGATTTTTCTTATTACGATAATATGCTGGATACCTGTATGATGGTGGGGGCTATTCCTGAACGATACCATTCATTAATGGATCAAAAACAATTGCCCGATATTGATCTGCTTTTTGCAATGGCGAGAGGATATCAGAAAGATGGGTTTGATATTACCGCTATGGAAATGACCAAATGGTTTGATACCAATTATCATTTCATCGTGCCGGAATTTAAAGCCAATCAGAAATTTTGTTTCTACTCCAAAAAAATAATCCACGAATTTCAGGAAGCCAAAAGGGGAGGCTTTAATGCAAAACCTGTTCTGCTGGGGCCTGTTTCATTTCTTTTATTAGGAAAAGAAAAAGAAGAAGGCTTTCATCGTTTGGAATTGATTAAAGATTTGTTGCCGGTTTATCTGGAAGTTTTGAAAAATTTAGACGATGCCAATGCTCATTATATTCAGTTTGATGAACCTTGCTTGTCATTGAATCTTACCGATGAGGAAAGAAAAGTTTTTACCAAAGTGTATAATGATATTAAAAAATCATTTCCAAATTTGCACATTATTCTCTCTACTTATTTTGAATGTTATGGTGATAATCTGCAAACTGTTTTACATCTTCCTGTACAAACATTACATCTCGACCTGGTACGCTGTCCTTTGCAATTAGATGATATTTTGGAAACAGATATTCGGAAAGTAACGATCAACCTCTCACTGGGTGTAGTGGAGGGAAGGAATATCTGGAAAAATGATTTTGCCAATTCGCTTGAGCTGATCAATAAAGCCAGAAAAGCAATCGGCGCCGATAGGATTATGATTGCACCGTCTTGCTCTTTACTTCATGTGCCATGCGATCTGGATTTGGAAACTGACGAAAAGAATCTTCCTCCTGAAGTTAAAAACTGGATGGCTTTTGCCAAACAGAAAATTGATGAAGTAGCTACATTGGCGGCACTTTCAGCAGAAAACCCTTCAGCAGAAGATTTGAAAAAATTGACCGAAAATACAAAGGCCATTGAGGGTAAAAAAGAATCGTCACTCATTCACAAACAAAAAATAAAAGACAGGATAAAAGCAGTTTCTGAAAAAGATATTAAAAGGAATAGTAGCTTCAATAAAAGAAAATCAATTCAGCAGAGAGAATTGAATCTTCCCTTATTCCCTACTACTACAATCGGTTCGTTTCCTCAAACAAAAGAAGTGAGAAGCTGGCGTGCCAGATTAAAAAAAGCAGAAATAACCAATGAAGAATATGATGCATTGATCAAAAAAGAAATTGAAGATTCTATTCGCTGGCAGGAAGAATTGGGCATTGATGTGTTGGTACATGGTGAGTTTGAGCGCAATGATATGGTGGAATATTTTGGCGAGCAATTAGAAGGATTTGTATTCACTAAAAATGGCTGGGTACAAAGCTATGGAAGCCGCTGTGTGAAGCCGCCAATTATTGTAGGCGATGTGGAAAGAAAAAAAGCGATGACGGTTTACTACACACAATATGCGCAATCGCTTACCAAAAAGTTGGTGAAAGGAATGTTGACAGGTCCGGTTACTATTTTGCAATGGAGCTTCGTACGCAACGATCAGCCACGTTCTGAAACCTGTATGCAGATCGCCTTTGCGATACGTGATGAAGTAGTGGATCTGGAAAAGGCAAACATTAAAGTGATACAAATTGATGAGCCCGCCATTCGTGAAGGATTGCCATTGCGTAAGGAGAACTGGCGCGACTATCTGAACTGGGCAGTGAAGGCATTCAGGATTTCCTCCTCAGGCGTAAAAGATGAAACACAGATTCATACACACATGTGCTATTCCGAATTCAATGATATTATCGAAGACATTGCCGCTATGGATGCTGATGCCATCACCATTGAAACTTCCCGATCACAGATGGAATTATTAGATGTATTCGCAGCCTTCAAGTATCCGAATGATATTGGGCCCGGTGTGTATGACATTCATTCACCTCGTGTTCCTTCCAGAGAAGAAATGGTGGACCTTATTCATAAAGCCTTGAAAGTAATTCCCGCTAAGCAACTCTGGATCAATCCCGATTGCGGATTAAAGACAAGGGCGTGGCCTGAAACAAAAGCGGCCTTGAAAGCGATGGTGGACGCGGCAAAAGAATTGAGAGAAGAGGTAAAGGCTTTATCAGTTTGATGGCTTCAGTCGGATTGATTTTATGTTGATAAAAGTGTTTTAATTTAAAAATCATCTGGAAATATCCTTGGTAATTCTTTATAATTATAGGTTTCTTCTCCGTGATTCTCTGTGATTACTTCTTGGCACTCTGTGTAACAAAATTACACGGAGGTAAACAGAGAAGACACAGAGAACCGCAGAGGTAAATTTATTTGTCATCTGTTGCGATTAGCTTTTATAATTTCATAATTAATTTTATTTTAATGGCACTTCTGTATGGATGTTTATCCGAACTATTATAGAAGAAAATTGTACGTATCAGTATCTCTTTTTATTATCTTCGACACATGGTGAAAAAACCTTCTCTCTATCCAATCTTACTTTTAATAACGGTGTTTGCTTCCTGCAGGAAAGAGCCGGCATCTGTAACCCTCAGTAATCTTAAAGATATTTTAGATTTTAAAATCGAGGCATCACTGAATAAAAATGTGGTGGCTGAAGATATTCCCGGAGTTATTAGTAATGACACTATTTCACTAACCATTTCGAGTAGTGTTGATCTTTCGCATTTGATTGCAACCTTTTCTATCAATGGCAATTCGGTGTTTATAGGAAATGTGAAACAAGAGTCTGGTGTTACAGTAAATGATTTCACTAAAAAACTCAGTTATTCCGTGACGGCTGATGACGGGAGCGAAAGAAGTTATGCAATCTCTGTTAAAATTAAAATCCCTGACCTGAAGCAGGGTGTTCCGCATTTATTTATTCAGACCGAAAATAATGTCTCCATCACTTCAAAAGATGATTATGTAAAAGCTACTTTAAAAATTGAAGGATTGGGTGTTTACGAAGATTATGAAGGAACCACCAAAATAAAAGGTAGAGGAAACAGTACGTGGAATTATCCTAAAAAACCATACCGGCTAAAATTAGATGCTGCGGCTTCTTTACTGGGATTACCGGCAGATAAAGACTGGATACTATTGGCCAATTATCTGGATCCTACTTTAATGCTCAATGCCATTGCCATGGAAACAGGGCAACTTCTGAAGATGCCTTATACCAACACGATCATTCCGGTAGATGTTACTATTAATGGCACCTATATGGGGAATTATACTTTTACCGAACAAAAAGAAGTAGCGCCTAATCGCGTTGATCTGGAAGAAGGAAGTGTGTGGCTTGAAATGGATACCTATTATGATGAAGATTATAAATTTAAGTCCGCTTATTATAACCTGCCTGTGATGGTACATTATCCCGAATTAGAGGACTATACACAGGCGGATGCGGCAACAGAACTTGCCAAAATACAAACCGACTTTAATACAATGGAACAAGCAGTTGCTTCCGGTTCTTTTCCTAATAATAATTACCTGGATTATATAGATGCACCTTCGATAGTTAACTATTTGATCGTTTACAATCTGTGTCAGAATGAAGAGATCAATCATCCTAAAAGCACCTATTTGTATAAGCATAAAGGCGGAAAATATATGATGGGAGAAATCTGGGATTTTGATTGGGCTTATGATTATGAAGATGATAATGTTTATTTCAATGATTATAGTAAATCTCTGTTTTGGACTGGAAGTAAAGCTCAGGCAGGAACAAAATTTTTCAGCCGGTTTATGACTGATCCTGTAATTAAAACATTGTACAAGCAGGAGTGGTCTTCTTTTAAAATAAATAAACTGCCATTGCTTCTTCAATACCTTGATGAATACGCAGCCTTAATTACAGATTCTCAGAAAAAGGATTATGCTGTGTGGAAAACCGGAAATGGAGACTTTAAAGGGCAAGTTCAAAAATTAAGAACCTGGTTACAGAACCGGGCATCTTATATAGATTCTTATGTGAAGGGTTTCTAAAGGATTATTCAAGAATCATAGCTATTGTGTATATTCTTATGTTGATACCAACATTCAATGTATTGATTTGTATAACAAGCCGTTTCGAATTTTCCGAAAAGTTAAGTTGTCAGTTCTCTTTCTTTTTTTAAATTGAACGATTTACGTTCGTACTCCAAAGTGATATTTTATTTGCCCACAGCAATACATTTAAACGGATGCAAAATGATTCATAAACCCGAATGGCAAAGAGGGTTTCCACCAAAAAGTAGATAGAAGAATTTTCCGAAAAAGGACAGGATATTCTTTACCCTTTCTCTTTGCAAAGAGTGAAACATTGCCTATTTTGTGGCCTTCTTTAACCAAAATTATATTACTGCTCAACCCCATAAAATATCCGCAATTTATTATTATCGGCATCCTCATGCTTCAGCTTCCCTGCAAGGCACAATTGAAGGCTGACTTTGTAATGGACCGGCCTGTAGGATGTTCCCCATTAGCGGTTTCTTTTACCAATATTACTACAGGGGCTTTTGCTACGGCTATTTATCAATGGGATTTTGGAAATGATAATACCTCTTCTCTGCAAAATGCCGGAGCAATCTTTCTGGAAGAAAAGAATTATACAGTAACTCTTACTGTAAACGATGGAGGGCAAACATCCACTGTGAAGAAAACGGTTACGGTATCTCAAAAACCGACTGTTGATTTTTCTTCTTCATTGATAAAAGGTTGTGCACCTCAACCGGTAATTTTCACCGGAAAAGCTACCGCTGATAACGGAACTATCTCAAATTATACATGGGATTTCGGAGATGGATTTACAGGACGTAAATCATCTTCTCAAATAAGCCATACCTATCTGACAAGTCAGACAGCTTCGGTTACTTTATCGGTAACTGATAATCATGGTTGCACCAATAGTAAAACCATTCATGATCTTGTCAATATTTTACCGGGAGTAAAAGCTTCTTTTGAAGCGGATAAAAATTTTGTTTGCTTTGAAGCAGATCCGGTAAAAATGATCAATAATTCTTCGGGAGATGGTATGCTATCTTACAGTTGGGATTTTGGAGATGGCATCACTTCTACCGATAAAAATCCTGTTCATTCATTTAATGAGAAAGGCATTTATACCGTTCGCCTCTCGGCCAAAAGCGCACGGGGCTGTGCCGATACTTTGATAAAAACCGCTTTCCTGAATGTGGGAGAATTTAGTTCTCAGATGAATGTACCTGCTGTTGCCTGCAGAAATACACAGGTAGAATTGGTCAACACGAGTACGCCTGCCCCGTCCTCCTTTTCGTGGTTGATTGATGGTATAAGTGGTTCTTATGTTGATTATAATGGAAAGTCCTTTTTTTATTTTGAAACTCCCGGAGAACACACCATACAGTTGACCAATATATTTGGAACATGCAAGGAAACTATTTCAAAAAAAATAACCATCAATGATCTTCCTGATCTTACAGGATTTGTTACGGAGATCCCTGAATATTGTAATACGCCGGTTATGGTCAATTTTAAAGACACTACTGCAGGCGCTCAAAAATCAGAATGGAGTTTTGATGGGAGTTATTACCCTTCCCAATCGGGTAGGTCTGTGCAGAACTCATTTTCGTATGCAGGCACCTGGTATGTAAGGCTTTTCGTTACGGATGCCAATGGGTGTAGCAGCAATGTGCAACAAACGGTGGTGATCACTGAACCACATGTGTCTATTGTAACGACTGATGACAACAGCGCGTATGGATGCAATACACTCACCAAGAAATTTAAAGTAAATTCTGATGTCTCGCTTACCAGAGTATTATGGAATTTTGGCGATGGCGTTACGTCGGCTGAAGCAGAACCGCAGCATACCTTTTCATCCGGTAATTTTAATGTGAGTTTACAATACACTACTGATAAAGGATGTACAGGAACTGTTTTTTATACTATTTCCGTATCATCAAAACCCACTGCCGGTTTCAGCACAACCACAGGAACTACGGTGTGTGGCAGCACGGCAGTTTCGTTTGAAACGAATGTGGCTACCTCTACATTATGGAACGAGTGGTATATTAATGGGATATATGCGGGCGGCACTTCAAGTTCAGGATTTAATTATTCATTTGGTGACACAGGAAAATATACAATCACTCTTGTTCAGGGTAGCCATGGGCTGGTAGAATGTGCCGACACGGTGACCCGTACTGATTATATTACGGTACTACCAACATTCCCGCAGATAACACAGGTAACCAATACCTGTGATGGCGATAGAGGAACGGTAACCTTTATGCAGGATTCCAGGTATGTCGAGAAATGGACATGGGATTTTGGGGATGGTACTACCGCTTCCTACAATACCGATGAGCATCAGATCGCACATCATTATGCGCAATCAGGAGAATACAAGGCGGTATTAACAACCAGCAATGGACAATGTACAAATAAGGCATCAATTATAACAGATGTACTTTTAAAAGAACATCCTGTTTTATCCGCATCGAAAACGGCTCTGTGTTCCGATGAAGCATTGAATTATACATTGAATAATCTAAGCCCTGATGTGTATCCCGGGATTTATCTTACTCATTTTTTGGATAGTTATCTGTACAATGACGGAACAACTGTTCCTTTTTATGGATTAACCTCTGCCACTTCCTATAATGGCAATGTAAAAGTTGAGAAAGGAAAAGATTCCATTGCAATCATTTCCCACACAGGGAATTTCTACTGCTTTGATACCTCTAATTTTGTTCCTATAAAGATTACCGGTGCTGTGGCGGGTTTTGAGATCCCGACTAACAATGTCTGTTATAAAGATCCTGTTACTTTCAGGGATACTTCTTCCTCACTTAATACCACGATCCTGAGCCGTCAATGGAATTTCGGTGATGGACAAACGCAAACCGTAACGACCGGGGGAACAGTTTCTCATACCTATACAGATCCGGGAACATACTTTGTTTCATTAAAAATAACCGATGCGGGCGGATGTACTTCCACCGCTTCTACTTCCACACAGATGGCTTTTGTCAATGGCCCCAAAGCTTCTTTTTCTGTTTATGAAACCAGTTTCCATTTGAATTCTACGATTCAGTTTTACAATAATACCAATAACAATAATAGCTATAATACACAATACGAATGGAATTTTGGTAACGGTGCCACTTCTCATGATTCTTATCCTGTTTATACTTATACAAAACCCGGTGATTATACAATAAGATTGATCGCTAAAAATCCTGATACAGATTGCACGGATACAGCTTACCAGAAAATTTCTGTAAAAAATTTCAATGCAAATTTTTCTTTTGCTACTTCTTTTGTGAGCAGTGTTCAATGTTTGCCGGTGTTGGTTCAGTTTACGAATACCTCGTACGATTATACCCATGTGAAATGGGACTTTGGCGATGGCATCACATCCGACAATACCAATTATCCGACACATGTATATACCCAGCCGGGAAAGTATATTGTAAAACTTCTGGTGACGGGTAATAACGGGCTTTCCAATACTTATATTGACTCGGTAATCATTAAAAATGATGAGGTAAAGATCAATGCAGATATGCTTCATACCTGTACTTCACAATCGGTAACACTGAGTGCATTAGGAGAAGACGCTGCTTCTTATTTATGGGATTTTGGTGATGGAACTATAGTTCAGGCTTCCGATACTTTTTCTGTTCATTATTATCAAACTCCCGGAATTTATATTCCAAAACTGATCTCAAAAGATAATGATGGTTGCGCTGCCTCTGTGGAACTTACCGATAAAATTTCTATTGATTCATTGCATATTTCTTTGAATAATTTACCGGAAAAGATATGTGCTCCCAAAGAAATTATTTTCAATCCTGCGATCTCGAATATTGCAGCCGATCACGGGCAACAGCCGCTTATTTATCATTGGGATTTTGGTACGGGAATCGCAAAAGATACTTCCAATATACAAACACCCTCATTCGTGTATAAGAAGCCCGGAAATTATGTCGTCAGTTTACAGGTGAAGTCTCCATCCGGTTGTGTGAAAGAAGTTGGAGCCGGTATAAAAGCCTTGGAGGGACTTGGCGCGCAGATCAACGGGCCTTCTGAAATATGCCAGGAAACTACCGCTCAATTTACCGGCGCAACCTTATTGCCCGGACAGGCGCAATGGCATTGGGTATTTGATGATGGTTCCGTAGTGCAACAGCAAAACCCTCCTCCCAAAAAATATAATCAACCAGGTAGTTTTATGATTCAACTGATTGTAGATAATAATGGTTGTACCGATACGGTGTCGAGGTTATTGGAAGTGCGCGCAAAACCGGTAGTAAACCTTTCTGCAAAGCAGGCGGTAGTTTGTGAAGGTTCGGGGATTTCTTTAACGGCCAATGGAGGTACCTCTTATGTATGGTTGCCTTCAACAGGACTAAGCAGTACAACAGCTGCCTCTGTAAATGCGTCACCTGTAAGCAATACCAATTATGTGGTAACGGCCATGAATGATTACGGATGTGTAAATAAAGATTCTGTAAGCGTTTCGGTCATTCATCCTTTCAAATTGCAATTGCCGGAAGAGGCTACTATCTGTAGCGGAAAGGGTATAGAAATAAAAGCCTCCGGTGCCGTGGCGTATCAATGGATTAATAATACAACAGGCCTCAGTAATACCGACATTGCCAATCCTGTGGCTAGCCCCTTGACTACCACTACTTATACAGTGGCAGGAACCGGCGAAGGCCAATGCTTTACTGAAAAAGCAAGTGTCAGAATTATTGTACATCCTTCTCCGGTTGTAAAAGCCGGCCCCGGCACAGAAACATTAGCAGGTACTACATACCAATTGCAGGCTACCGCCGGTAATGATGTGGTAAAATGGGACTGGTCGCCTTCTACTTATTTAGATTGCTCAGGTTGTGCTGCTCCGAAGGCCACACCTCTTGAACCGATGAATTATACTGTGACGGTTACCAATTCACATGGCTGTGTGGCTTCGGATACGGTTTCGATAAAAATATTTTGTAGTGACAGCCGTATTTTTATACCGAATGGATTTACTCCCAATAACGACGGGCTCAATGACAGGTTTGCTGTAAAAGGCCAGGGTATCACAATGCTGAACCACTTGCGTATTTATGACCGTTGGGGAAATGTAATATTTGAACGTTCCAATCTAAGAATGGGTGATAGAAAAGCTGAATGGGATGGAACGTATAAAGGTGCCAGAGTGCCTATGGGTACCTATGCTTATATCATTGAGATGTCCTGCAATGAAAGGTCTTTCACGCAGAAAGGAACGATCACGGTGCTTTATTAAGGATTTCCTTTTTTTAGGTATTTGAGCTTTTAAAAAGTCGGCAATTCTTGCAGGCTTCGTCTATCCATTACTGTATCTTACAGAGTTGTAGGAACCTATGGCTACCGGATCAAGAAGTTCGTACTGATCGTTATCGGGAGTATCTGTGAGGAGTAGGTAATCAGGGACTCTTTTATTTTTTTTTAAATCAATTCCAAGTTGAGGGGCTTTCCCGTAATAAATCCGGGACAGGTCTTCAATACGCATAATGTTGAGCGTTCGGCAAGGTCTAAGATGCAAGTCTTCGCTTATTTATTTCAACGTTGAAATTGATTTTCGCGTCCAATGCTTTGAATACTTTCAAGATAGTTTCAAAGCGGGCATCAGTCAAACTGTTCTCAATTTTTGAAATTTGCGCTTTCTTCACACCAACCAGTTCACCCAATTGTTCTTGAGTCAGATTTCTTTCTAAGCGAACTTGTTTGATGGTTTGTCCCAATAAATCAAGACGAAGTTCATTCTTAAATTCCTTCCGTTTTTTTGTTCCTTTTTTACCAATGTATTTGTCGGTAAGTTCGTCTAAGCTATAGGTTTTCATTTCTTTTTATTTTTCTCGTTAAAATATTTTTCTCTCAATCTTTCAGCTTTTTCAATTTCACTTTTTGGAATTTTGTCCGTTTTCTTTATCATTCTGTGAGTTGAAATTACAACCGTATCTTCTTTGTCAGTTTTGTCCCAAAATGCAAAAAGCCGATAATACGATTTGTTATATTTAGTTCTAAATTCCCAAATTTCGTCTTGAAGTTTTTTGAAAAGTTCTTTGTCGTTTGTGCTGCGGGATTTCCAAATGTTATAAACGATTTTTGCCCTTGGCTTTTCTTCTAAATTGTCTAAGAATTCTTTCGCTTCTTCTAAAAAGTCAACCCGGAATCTATAGTCCATTCGCTAATTTTAAGCAAAGGTAGAAGTTTCTTTCTTAGGAAACAGATTTTTTAGAAACGGAATGTTGGTTTTGCTGACGCACAACGTTTACGCATTGGCTGGGCATTCAATGAATTTTCAGCCGGAACCCTTATATAAAATTTCATAAAATCGTTTAACTAACTTTATAGGAAGGGAAAACAATGCTTTACAAGCTTCACTTTCGAATGGTGCATTATTTTATAGCCCCCCCGGAACTCTAG
>JBDTGA010000007.1:0-64623 GCA_039937655.1 Ginsengibacter sp. | reverse complement strand
AACTTTTCCCGCGAGCAAAAAAAGTGGCTCATTGCCGGTAAAAATATTTATTCAATCCAGTGGGGTTACCATGGAGCGGAATGAGGGGTTACCATAAATCGGAATGGGGGGTTACCATGGAGCGGTATATACAATTTTAGCCTTAAAACGGATCACTAAAATCAGTCAAGATTATATTATCGCTCTCTAAATTCCTTCGGAAACTTTTTGTCTTCAGCTAAATCTAATTCCAACAAAGTTTTACCATTGTCAGTAATGACTCCAACAGTGAAGGCACCATAAGAAATAATTTCATTATCATAAGCCCGTCCCTCTGTAAATTCATCAGGTTTTATGGTATAGACCGATGGACTAAACGAATCATGCAAATAAAATATAACATCGGTAATCAAGGGATTATTTTCTTTGGTACTTTCCACAATCAATTCCACACTGTAGAATTTTGGGATAGCTGATTTGCTGACTTTCGCACTAAGTTTTCTTCCATTCTTTTCAGATTCGCCACCGAACCTGCCTTTTTGTGGATCGTCTGAATTGATGACAGGTGGCAGTACCGGAATAATCAGAGGAAAAGCTTCTATCAAAGTACTCCTATTCTCCAAAATCCCTGCTTTAATATCCTTAATACTTTCAGTCGCAATTGTATTTCTGATTTTTTGCTCCTCTTGTTTTTGACTTATCTGGGCATTCATTGTTCTTTTTTCCTGCTCCTTCTCAAGATTACCAATCTTATCATTTTTTTCATTTAATTCTTTTTCTTTTACAACATTATTGATAAGCATATTGATAAATTTGAATCCAGCTGCCGCAGCTAACAAACAATAGGCTGAAAAAAGCAAATAATTCTTTCCCGTCGAATCATTGCCGGATGCATTATTAGCTGATTGATTTTGGTTTGACTTTGGTTGTTTTAAATTTACAGTATCAGCCTTAATTATTTTCTCTTGAGAAGAATCTACTGTGTTGGTTATTCGAACAGTGTCAATCCTGCTAAGTTTATAATTGCCCGAATCAATTTGCGCAGGCTTCTCCCAACTCCAGTCAAAACGGATATTTTCCATGAGCTTGCTTTGAGCAATTTCCAGAAATAATGGAATTAGTAATGTGGCCCCAATTCCAAGAGTAACACAATGCCACCAGGGTTTGACAAATTTTCCTGTCTCATCATTATTGTTCGCAGGCAGGAGGAAATTAATAAATCCTCCCACAATCCCGCATAGAAGCATTATGGTTAATAATATTCCAAAAGACATAGCTGTAGTTTATGATTGTGAGTATTGATATAATTATTAGTCGGTAGCATAAATTAGATTTTGCTCTTTATGGTAACTTTTATACAATGTTTTTCAGTCAGTTATATCAACACGCTGAACGTCCACTTGTGTCATTAATTAATTATCAACTCATCATTTTTTGAACCTAGCCAGCTATTAAAAATTCAGTAAAGTAATGAACCCAAAGATTTTTATTTTGATGAAATCAGGAAGCATATACGAATGCTATTTTATGAAATTCACCTCTTGATCAAATAGGAGTTTATTAAAAGAACCACACAGTCATTCTATAAATTGCAACACTTCTTGCATTTTTTCTTTTAATGCATTTGACGCTTTAAGGTTTTTCATTACCAATAAAGCGAGTTCTTTTTGCTGTTCCTTATTCATCCAGGTTATTGAATCTGAATCAGGCTTGTCTAAAAGCTTCTGAATTTCGGGATCAGAAAGTGACAATTGCATTAATTCAGTTTCCAGCATATCATCTTGAATTTGTTCTTTTTCATCTTCGGGGCTTCCAAACTTCTTAAACCCAAATATTAACCTGATAAATGGCAGAAATACTGAATCCTTTTTTTGTTTTCTTTCTTTCAAAACTTTTTCATCAGGAACCTCCATATTTAAAGCCTTTCTTGCATTCAAAATACCATTCCCGAAATAATCCCGGTAATCCATTTTTTTACCGGAAATAGATTTTGAAGCAGATTCAAAGAGCGCGTAACGAATAGCCTCTACTATCATATATGGTTCGGAAAGTTTTTCCAGGTCTTTATAATATTTACTATAATAGAGTGCTGCGGCTGCAGCAATCTGAGGAGTTGCTGAAGAAGTTCCATCACCTCTTATACCAAAAAGACTTTTTTGTTTCCATATTGCCCAGGGTACATTGGGAGTAAAGGCGGCGAGAGCAGTTTTCATAAGTGACCTTGGCCCATGATTCCCTTCCATAAGATGCAAACCTCCGTGTCCCAAAGGTTTTACATAAGGGGAAAGATCATAAGTGACTCCACATGCAGCTACCACACGATTAAAACGAGCCGGAAATATAAGCCTGTTTGTTGGTAGTTTTAAAAAATTATTACCGGCTGCAGTTACCATAAAAATTCCCTGATCATACGCTTTATTTACAACATCAGCCCATGCCCGTGAAGCAAGGCCACCCATACTCATAGTGATCACATGAACTTTTGTTTCTTCATTACTGTTTAGGTCATTTATAATATAATTCATTGCCTCAACAAAAGCTGCAGACTTAAACAGAACTACAGATTTTGCAATACGTATAGGTACAATTTCTATCGCTTCTTCAAGACCTACATAATCTTCGAAATCAATGCATCCGGCAATCTTCATTTTATTTCCTGCCAGTAAACTCAGGGTTCCCGTGCCATGCCCGGGATTAGATAGCATCCCATCTGAAAATCTATCTTCAGCATTGTACAGGTCTTCGCCTTCAACAAAACTACGGCTCAACTTGAGGTTTATTAATTCTTTTGGGTAAGACAAATGTTCCTCATCATATCCTGTGTCAAGGTGTACAATCCTTATTTTTTTCTTGTCTTCCAATCCATGAATTTCTTCGCGGGCTGCTTTTAGTCCTGAAAAATTATCCGCTATATGCCAGACCTCTGGTTTATCAGGAGCAGGCCAGTCGTTAATAAAAGTGTCGTATTTAATTTCTGTTATTTTTCTCTGAGCTTCCAATGCTTCAGGAGAAAAGAAGGATAAAGTGGAATCAATATCCGGTTCTGCAAAAGAAACATTGTCTTCTTTATTAAGATATTTATGTGCTTCATCCCATTCCTTTTCTCCGTTGATAGCAACATCCACAATCCCAATGGTTTCATTTGTTTGCGACGGAACAATACTACTTGATCTAACTCCTTTTGAGGTAACAGTGTCAATCGGTTGATCGAACTTTACTATTAATTTAATTGGCATAGTTTCTTTTTATTTAAGTGATTATAAATGAAATTATGATGTAGCAATTTTTGCAAACGGATCAGCATAAAGTGTATAAGCCAACCAGGAGGGATCCCCATCATTGCTGTTATCCCTGGCATGTAAACGTGCAATTTTTAAGGCGGCTGCTATAGGTTCACCCGCTGCAAGCATTTCGTAAAATTTTGTAGAAAGATGATAAGCAGTACTATCTTTTACTGACCAATAAGCACCAATAAACGCACTTATATTATTATTAATAAGTTGTTTTGGCCAGCCACTCAACCCTGTCAGCCCCATCCCTGGTCTGCTGGCCTGGCATGCATTGAAAAATACAAGTGGCTTTGATTTTCCCATACTTTTCATTCCTGTGATATCTTCCGGAGTAAGTGCATCTCCATTATCCAGAATTATTTTATATTTATTAATATTTGTTCCCTGTGAATCTGTACCATGTCCTGAAAAATGCCAGAGAGAATATTCGCCACTTGACAATTCTTTTTTAATCTCCCGATAAGAGGCCTCGATCTCTTTCGATTTTCCATGTAAATTGTCGATTATTTCTGCAATCTTCACCTTTTCCTCAGGAGGAAATTGCAATTTAGATTCGTGTGGAATTACAAAGGCGGCATTGGAAAGGTTCAAATCGCTAATAGGAGAATTGGAGCCGGGTATCCATCGGGAAACTTCATATTTTTCACAAAGGAAAAACCCATTATCAATACCATCATCTTCTGAATATACAAAGCATGTCTCCCATGGAATCCACGGCTCTTCAGAATTAATAATTATAGACTTAATTTTATCATGAATACTCCAAAGAATTTTCCTGAGTTCTTCCGGAAAAAGGTCTCTGTAAAGAGTTGTACACCTCGATTTCATAATTTCAACTGCATTCAACCTATCCTTTTTGGTGGCTTGCGGCAGGGTATCTATATCAATAAAGAACTCAAGAAAGTAATCAGAGACTTCCTTTTGGAAAACGGGTGATTTAAAGGTTTTATAATTTAAATTAAAGGTTTGATCAGGAGAATATAGTGTATAATTTAAAAGCAATTTAGAATGGTCATCATACCCCTGATGAATCAGCAGCGTTAAATCGGGAAGGATGTTTTGAGGTTTTGAAGATAATTGTGTCCGGTTAGATACAGGTTTGCTGTTTTTCTCTACCTCTTTTTTGACCTTTAATTTATATACATCGGAAAACAGCAGAATACCTTTATGAAAAGCCATAAGAATAAACGCTGCATCTCCTGGTTTACCTGCCTTGAGAGTAAAAATTAATTTTTTTCCTACGTTCTCATTTTTGACGATTACAGATTGCTGATAATCTCCTTCCAAATCAAGTCCGGCTCTCACTGTTAACATGATATCTATCTGCCATCCCTCTTTAAGCTTCAATGCAGGGCTCGATTTCAAAGTTTTCGCACGCGAAAGAAAAACCTCAACATTAAAAGTACTTCCGGTTTTTACCTCATCATTAAATTCTGACACTAAATAATAAGGTTTTGAATCTGCCTTTGAATTACCGGATTTATTTTGCAACAAATTTGTATTCTTGCTGCTACTTTTAAATATTTCACTGCCCGTTGCAGATTCGACCGATTCAAAATCTGATGCTATATCTAAATCACTAATAATTGCACCTGTCATTATGTTATCACCCTGAGAAGGTATAGAGTTGAATGACTTAGAGAAACCAGGCAACTCATTTGAAAGCATGGAATGCAATATGGAATTGGAACTGATTTTAAGAGGCTCTGTTAAATCCTTATTATTTAGTAGGATAAATTTCTTTAATTTCATTTGAGACTTAGAACTCTTTATCAAATTCTCAAATTGTTTTTGATTCTTGTAAATGTCAAAAGATTTCTCTTTTTTAATTATGATTTTAGCGTTTTTATTTTTCTCTACTTTTTTTAATAAATACGCCACTGAATGGGTTTCATCTGCTACAATGAATGAATTTTTCGACAGAAACTTTTTAAACTGATCTGTTTTCATTTTTCAATTTTGAGAGTTAAAAGAATATTGAGGATTTAGCTGCTCATCATAAAATTTATTTCCCCTCAGTAACCTAATTCATTTTTCATTTTATCAACTTCCCCACTCTGATAAACATTTAGCCATATCAGTGAGATATATTAAATAAATACCAAACTCACGAATTCAGTGAATTCTTGTTTTAAATATAATTCTTTTTATCCATCTTTTTCAAAAAAGTTTCCTCAAACAAATTCCTTAAAACGTACTTCACAGTCATTTTGAATGGTGCCCAACTTCTCCTGATTACATTTTTAAAACCACGATTCGTATTTTACAGAAGCGAAATAGTTTCAGGAAATGAATTCTCGGTAAATTGAACAAACTCAACCCTCATTTTATGGAACGTATGCTATCAATCTTCTCAATAAAAATCGTTAAGTTTCCAAAGTTCCCGATTCATTATCCTGGCAATTAATGGAAAACCACCTCTCCTTTCACAAGAAACCACTGAACATTTCTCAAAAAATCTTGATCCACCCATTTGCATTCCGGATCCCTGTTGTAGATAAGTAACTAAAGCAAGCCGCTTTGACACATCTGTACTTTAATAATGATAAAGGCGTGTATTACAAATATTATATAACACGTAAATAAACTGCCAGGTTATAATTTTCAAAATCAACGTTTTTTGATATTCAGATTCCGAAGACATCCACACCTGAAACCGTCTATCTTTTATTTCCAAAGCCTTTTAGAAAGGTCAACGCTGCGATTAGATTCCCATCTTTTGAAATTGCGCCATCAAAATTCCTTCCGAATGAAAAAGTAAGCTTCTGATTTTCCCAAATCGAATAATCTGCATTAAAAACAACACGCCACGAAGGGTTAAGTGTATTAGACGATAAAACACTTCTGTAAACTCCCTCCATGCTGGCATTGAATTTAGATTGTGGAAAAGAATAAATATAGCGGCCACCAAAATCAAATGTAAAAATATTCCCTATATCATAGACTCCATTATCCTTTGCAAATATTTCATCAGGATTGTAAAGTAACCGTCCTAAAAACAATAAGGATCCGGATTTTTCTCCCGTATAACCAAGGGTCGTCCACACACCCGCGTTATAAACTTTGGAATTATCAAAACGCCTATTCAGAAACTGCGCACTAATTCCTCCCGAAACATCCCACGTAAATCCTACTCTTGCGGTTTGAAATGATGCAGCAACTTCTTTAATTTTAGCTTTGGCATCCGAATTCGTATTTTCATTTAATTCAAGTAGTCTTTTCTCCAGAGCATTGGTAATTTCTGCAATGTCAGTGTCTAATTCAGCAATTTTTAAAGTACTATCTACTGGCATTCGAAACTTTTCTTTAATCAAATTTTTTCTTCTTGCCTGTAGTTCAATTACACTAACGTCTGCCGTGTAATCAGCCAAACTTTTGTTTTTTATGCTCAACTGAATATCCTGCCATTTCTTTATTTCACCTAATTGTTTTATTGTTTGTTTATCATAGTCTCCCCTAAAAATTGAAAATTTAAACCCAAGGCCACCATATACTGTATTAGGTTTAAGCACAGTTTCAGATGAGTCTGTATTTCTTATTGCAAAAGACACAACGAACGTTTGTTTAAACACATCGGAGCCTTTGGACTTTTTCAAGCCCTCTGAGGAGACATCCCCCATTTTCTTCTTGAATAACCAGTAAGGAGCTAAGTCTATCGCATAATTGGAAGGCAGTGCTGTATAATTACCGGTTCCTTTTTGTAAAGAAAGCATAAACGCAGAGACGTCAGTAGGTTTATCAATATCACTAGCGGCAATGCCCAAAAGATTTGATGCCGGCGATGAAGGAGCTTTTAAAAGATCGAGTTTAACACCCTCTGAATCTATCTGTGATTTTGCTGTAAAAAAGCTTACTACTGAAAATAGCATAATTAAAAATATCATTTTCATAAACTGATTTTTAAAAGAGACTGCTATAAAAGAGGATTAAAAAATTCAATAAGGCAGAGATAATCTTCGGAATCACCTTGTTCATTAACTGTTTTACATAGCGGGAAATTATTCGGGGACACACCCCCCTTTAAATGAATGGTAAGATTGGTAAGATTAGTATCTCTTGAAGTATCAGCAATATTTGCAACAATGCTCAGCTTTTCACCATTCAATTGATTATTTGTACCTAGAGGAGTTTCAGAAAAATCTCCTGCCAGGTTTTGAACCACAACGCGTTTGTCAAGCATAATCGTCATATCACTGGTTTGTCCTTCTGCGCCGACATTTACTTCTAGTGTTATTTGGATGTTTGAGTCGTCAACAATATAGACAGTATCTAGTGTTGTTTTTTCTGCTTCAGCCTGCATGACTAGAGCTTTTATGTGCTTTATTTCTGTTTTGGGTTGCACAAGTTTTTTAACTGTTTCTTTCTCAACCTTTTCCGTTGTATTGGCAGAAGACCTTTTAGCTGCTTTTCTTACATTCTTTTTTGAAGTCGTCATAAAATATAATTTATTTAGGCTATTATAAATCGCTTTTCGGCTTACCGGGTTTATTTTAAATACCACTTCTTAAAGATACCATTCAAGGCAACCCTTTTCCAATATTTTTCCACTGCTTTTATCAAGGTCTAATCATGCCTACCCACTTTCCTGATGGGCAAGTACCCATCAAGTGTGGCAATCAGTTCAAGTCTCTGATAAAGTTACCCAAACTTATTCCAAAGCAATTTTTCTTCTTGCTCCTTATTAAGGGAAAAGTCCTTTCCTCTCATGAAAAAAAACGAAAGATATCATGGCCCCTAAATATCCCATATTTGACAAATGACTACCATCGCCTTAATAGAAGATCATAAAATTTTCCGTGATTCTCTCACGGGTCTTATCAATAATTTTGAAAAAGTATATCTTGTAAAAGATACTTTAGGTGTTTCTACAAAGTAATCCCCAAATCCTTCGCCGTATTGTGACCTACTTCTCCATCCACTACCAAATGATTGGCTTGCTGAAAAGCTTCTACGGCTTTAAGAGTATCCGGTCCGAAAATGTTATCAATGCCGTGAGGGTCAAACCCGGCAGCTTTAAGTGCTCTTTGTATCTGGCCAATCTTTGCACCAACCATTTTTGGAAGTGTATATCTGTAAATGGTATAGTCCGGTGGAACGTAATTGATTGTTGGTTGCAGACTGTAATTAATCCATGGAACCAATATCCCAAAATCCCATCTTCTGCCATTTACTACTGAATTGATAACGCCATCAACGTGGCTGTGAGCCTCCACGGTTCCTCCTTTTCCATTAGAAATTACAATATGGCCCGTAAGCCCGACAGCGGGAACACGCAGTATTGCAGCGCCAGGAGTTCTGGTAGCTTGTTGAACGGTAATAATCTTTCCGATCCTTTCTGCGTCATTTCTCCAATATCCCGTGTAGGCATCAGCTACCGCGGGATTTCCAAGATCATTATTGCAGCCGTAAAGCTTGCCCGAAACCTGGAAAATAATCCATGATAGAAATTCAGCGCAATCCCATGGCCCCTTCCATGATTTATTATTTTTGGGAACCTGGGAGCCCAAGATGTACGGTTCACCAAGATGTTTATTCCCAAGATTCAAAATTTCTTTACCTGTCATACTGATAAATTTTATTTATTCAAACTTATTTTGATTATTTTTCTCATACTAAGGAAAATCCATGATCTCATTCATGAAAAACCATCAAACATTTCATGAAAAAGTCTCCCTCCAAATCATCTATATTTGACGAATGACTACCATCGCCTTAATAGATGATCATAAAATTTTCTGTGATTCTCTCGCTGGCCTTATCGATGATTTTGATGGGTTTAAGGTATCGTGGTGTGCGCAGGATGGACGGAAAGCGATTGAGTTATTAGAGGATGTTAATAATCTACCGAATATTATTTTACTCGATATTGTGATGCCCCTCATGAGCGGCGTGGAAGTGGCCAAATGGCTCTTTGAAAATAAAAAGGAAATAAAAGTGCTGGCGCTTACAATGGAGGAAGATGACAACAGCGTAATCCAAATGTTGCAATATGGTATTAAAGGTTATTTACTAAAAAATATCAGCTCAGAAGAATTGCATACGGCACTGGAACAGGTGGTAAAATACGGCTACTATTATACGCCCATTATTACCGGAAATATCCATAGGCATATCGAAAAGAAGATTCTGAACAGGAATGTACCTGAAATGAGTGAGCGGGAAAAAGAATTGCTTAATTATATATGCACAGATATGAGCTATGCCGAGATATCAAAAAAAGTATTTTTGAGTGAGTCCACTGTGGATACCTACCGGGCAAGGCTATTCGAAAAGTTTGAAGTGAAAAATAGGATTGGTCTGATATTGAAGGCAGTGCATTTGGGGCTGGTAACGTTATAATAAATACACAGGATTCTAATAAATAGATTGCCGCAGCGCATGGAGTTTTTAAAAATTTGGAGCTTATTTTATGCACTTCGCAATGACGGAAAGCGAGTACATCATTACGAATCGTCATGCAAGATGTTATTTATTTTACTGAAATGTTCATGGCGATGTGGCAATCTCTCGTTATGTGCATGAAGTCAAATTTTGAGAAAAGGCTCTTTCTTCCAATTGAGCAGATTGCTTCAGCGCATGGAAAGTTTTTGATAATTTCAAGTTCCCTTGTGCGCTTCGCAATGACGGAGGGAGAGTACGTCATTGCGAATCGCTTGATTAATTTTTATTGTTTCAATAGATGATCCCGGCGATTAAGTAATCTCACGTTTTGAGCATGAAGTCAAAAAGTTCGGAGAAGCCTCTTTCTTCTAATTGGCAGATTGCCACAGCACATCAAATCTATAATAATTTGAAGTTTATTTATGCACTTCGCAATGACGATTGGGGAGGAGCAGCTCTGTTCTAAAGCGGTATCTTAATATTTACGCTGGTTCCTTTCCCCGGTTCTGATTTCAGAATAAACTTCCCTTTTAAATAATCTACCCTGCTTTCCGCACTTTGTATGCCAAGTGATTTTTTACTTCCGTTGCGTTTTAAATCAAATCCGTGGCCGTTGTCCTTGATAAAAATAGAAAGCAGTTGGGATTCAGAATAAATGCTTGCCGTAATCATTTCTGCATCACTGTGTTTGGCGGCATTCATTACCAGTTCGCTGACGATCCTGTAAATATTCATTTGCAGCTCGGGTTCAACTATGGATTGCACCTCATGATTAAACAGGATTTTTTTTCCGTACAACTGTTCCATATCTTCAAAATAGCCGGATAAAGTATTTATCAACCCATCGGAAGAAAGGTTTTTGGGCATTAGATTGTGTGCCACATTTCTTATCTCGATAATGGAATCATCAATAATACCTTCTGTTTTTTGTACCAGTTCTCTTTGTTGTCGTTCTCCTTTTACATTTACAATTCTCCTGAAATTAATTTTTAATGCCGCCAGCAATGGGCCTATGTTATCATGAAGATCACCGGCTATTCTTGTACGTTCTTTATCCTGTACGGCAATTAATTTTTTTAACGTGTCGGTTTGCTGAGCTTCCAAAGCAAGCACCTGCAACTCTTTATTTTTTCTTTCTTCCAGCAAGCCATAGAATAAACCAAATGCCATAATGGAATTTTCAAGCAATGTTCCCAATGCCATCCCATGCTCATTCACAAAATAATCTTCGACGAATCCTACATTGGCAAATAGTTGAATTAATACGGTTACACAAATGACCAACATGGCAAGAGAAAATATTTTGGCAATGGAACCCGAAGTGATAAAATGGAATGGAATAAAAATGACCAAAGCAATTAAGAGAAGCAATTCGATATGCCACAAGGTATTCAATACGGCCCTCACACCGGGGTTAAGTCTCGGGAATAAAAGCAAAAGCATAGAGGCAATTGTCATCAACAAAACTAACCGGGTCCATTCAATTAATTTAGAAAGCAATTTTTCATTTCGAAGGTTTTGTGCGAAAACCCACTTTAATACTATTAAAAGAAACAGCCCTGCGCCAAGGCTGGTTAGCGGTTTGGTTATTTCATTAAGCACCGGTATCTGGGGATGGAGACAAGGAAATATCCGCCCATAATGAGCAATGATCCATGCAGAGATACAAAGCATATAAGCCAGGTAGGCCGCGAAAATCCGTTTCTTAAAAAGAAAGAATGCCAGGGTAATTATCGCTGAAATCATAAACGCAATTCCCATAAAAAAGAAAACAACCCTTTCGTATCCCTGGTACTTTTGTAGCAGGCTATTCTCGTCATTGATCTCATACTGCAGGTTTATTATTTTTTGTGAGGCTTTAACAGCAATACAATAATAAGAGGGATTCTCATTTATTACAAGTGGAATGGTATGCCAGACATAATTCCTTTTCTTATTAAATGGCACAAGCAGCCCTCCCCGGTATAGTAAAGAATCAATTCCGTTTTCATATACCCGATAAATATTTACTGTATCAAGGCTGGTGTTATCTATCGACAAATATTGATTGAATAAAGTTTGTGGAGCGCTGAGTTTACAAATTATATAATGATATTCACAACCGGTAAATCCAAAATTAATTCTTCTGTTTTTAGCCTTTGTAAAACGCAATGTTGCCAGAGGGATTTGTTGCAAAGTTTGATTGGGATTCAAATTATTTCCAAATGTAGAAATGCTGTCGTTTATCAAAATATCCTGAGCGCTATTTTTCAGTCCAACAAGTAATAACAATAAAAGCAGGCAAATATTTTTACAAATATTCAGTTTAAGAATGACCGACGCTTTTGTAAGAAATTGCTTTCCCATCCTATCTTTTTAAGATTGAAAATGGATACCGCTCAACAAGTGGGATTCAAGGGAAAGTCTTTGGGGTTGTTAAATAAGATTGGGAATAACAAGATAATCAATAAACTTAATATAATCAGGTATCCAGAATTCTTTTTCAAAAAATTTAAAAATGGTATCAGTTTCTGACAATTTTTTCCAGGAAGGATCAAATAAAAAAAATTAGCTAAGCCCACGTAATATCACCGGGTGGTAAGTTGGCGGCAAAGTCATTGAAAACCGATTGCCCTTTTGTTACCATTCCTTTCATTTCATTGGGGTCAAATGTCAAACCGCCAGGCCCACCGCCGAGGGATTCACGTGGGCGAATCTTAAACATTTTTATTCCTTCCTTATTCTGAAAAATATTTGGATGAGGTAACGTAAAATATTTATCCATGGAAGCCTGTGTGATGCCATCTGCAAGCATTTGTGATTTTACCTCCGAGATGTATTTCAAAGCGGCAACATATTGATCTGCTATCGCAACATCATTTTTCCCAACTTCATTTGTTAAGATATCAACCGTTTCGCCTAAAATGCCCAATAGGTTGGTGAATGGAGGATTTACCTCATTTGATTTTTCAGGAGAAAGCAAAATGGCAAATATTTCGGTAGCTCCCGCGTCTATCGCCATTTGCAATCCAATATACTCTATTACTCCACCATCAACATATTGGTACCCCGGATTGGCAGCGCCGGGAACATCCCGGCCCACCTGGATGGGATTCATAAAAACCGGTTCGCACGCAGAAGCAAGCATGGCCCTGCGAAAGTGATTGGCATTAATTGTTTGCACCACATTATAATCAGTCGGTTGAATAGATGATACGTCATTGGTGAAAACGTGAAGGTCATTCGTTTGTAAACAAGCAGTTGTCAAAAATACTTTTTTGCCTGAAGCAAGCAACAGATCATAATTAGTATCGGGGTAATATTTTTGGATCAATTTCCATGCGGGTGTAACATCAAATAAGGAAGTATCTCCTATTTTATCAACAATATTTCCTTCAATAAAAAGGTCAGCATTAGATATGCTCGTATATACCTTTTCCAAAACATCTATCCTGTTTAGTGATGCAAGTGATACCACCAGTGAGCCGGCGCTTGTACCCACATAGATATCAAAATCCAGTGTAGGATAGATGGAATACAACTCCTTTAAAACGCCTACGGCAAAAGCCCCCTTGGAGCCACCGCCGCTGATAACCAACGCTCTTTTCATAATTTAAATTTTAAATGGGAGGGTTTTTATGTTTTTTGGAAATACGAATTGCTATCTCACTCTGAAACCACCAGTTATTGAGACGATAATCCCGGTGTGCCGTAATACCAAATGTGATTAAATTTCCTGCATCCAATATGATACCTCCACCCAAAAGCCGCTGCCGTCCGGTGCCCCACAGATGGTCAATAAGAAGATTGATATTAGCTAAAGATCCTACATGGGCACCTTGCAGATTTGCGTTGAATGTTTTTATTTTAAGCGAAAAAGAAGGGCCAAGCTCACCCTGCATTTTTTTGTTTGCGTAAAATGCACCGGCTATAATCCCTGCCCTTAATACATGTGGCACCACTGTATATTGCGGAGCCAACTGCAAACCACCCACATACAAATCCGGATGGGATGTAAAATCTGTTATCATTCCATTGTGTAATTTGGCATACATGATAAACCCTTTCGGAAATTCAGTATCCGCTTGCCCATACGAATAAGATACGGCCGCAACTAACAAGACAGCCAAACAAAATCTTTTTATGTAATGAAATAGTTGATTCATGGTCATGATTTTTTTAAATTCACAGTTTTCTAAAAATTTAAAACATATTCAGTTCAAAAAATGAGAATCAATGGAAAACCCCTGGGGTATTTATAAGATTAGAAATACCAAGTTAATCCAAAAACTTATTTACCTCAAAGAATTCTGTCAGAAGTTAAACCTATAAGGTTTTTGAAACCTTATAGGTTTCTCCATATCTGAAGTGCTGACAGTTGAAAAAAATTCTGAACCACTGATTAAAGAAATTAAATTACTCGACTGATTCTTCTAATTTAGAAGTTTTATCAGAATTATCAAATCAGGATTATCAGACAATCAGGCTAATCTGGCGTGATGGGTTTAAACTGTTTGATAAATATACAGGGAAGATATTGAGGAATGGGAGGATGGAAAAATAATTTATAAATATGAACGATAAAGACACTTTACTTGACTTTGAAACAAAAGATTCAGAAAAAAGCAGATATTACACGGTCCTTCCCATTTTATTCATTTCTTACATAATATTTTTATTATTAGATTTTGCTTTTTATTTAGATCACAGGTTTGTGATTAAGAAAAATATTGATTGGGAACTTGTTTTTATAATATTAATTCTTCCAACAATTGGTACTTACATATTCGTAAAGAGAAACAAGATTGGATGGGCCATTTGTTTTTTCTACTATAAATTGATGGTAGTATTATCTCTGATTACTTTTTTGCAAGATTTTCTTAAAAAGGGATATATAAATTTTAACCTAACGGATGCATGGCGAGCATATATATTATTTCTTATGTCAATTATTATATTATCAATGCTCTTATCAAAAGACATTCGATATTACTTTAAAATTACGACCTCGAATTTCCGAAAGATTTTATTGATTTCTTCAATTCTTACCCTCCTGATAGTCTTTATCACTTTGATGTCCTAACCAATTAATCTCTGCCTGACAGAAAAAATTATATCCTATATTGGTTACTATCCTTGACTGTAATAAAAAAAATCATTATTTTCCGACTAAGTCAATGAAAATCATGCTGGCATTGACCTCACCCCCGATAACCTTTGGATTGATTTAAAGATATTATTGTTAAAATACTACTATTATTATATGGGGGGTCCGGGGGGTGTCAATAACATTCAAAAATGTTAATTACTTTAAATGATAAAAGGCAGGGTGAACTTTACCCGATGCTGGTTTTGTAGAACCACCGATAGTATTAGTCCCTGCCAATTATCATTGCCCAAGGTCAAACTAGAATTTTTTTCTGAACCGACAAAGGTTTTCGACAACGGGCATTTTTTTTAATTCTTTAAAATTTAAAGTTATGAAAAAATGGATATTTACTTTAGGGTTGGATGTTTCTAAAAAAACGCTGGATTTTTATTACGTGTTATTACAGCAACATATCCGGGTTACAAATGACACTACAGGATTCCGGGTTTTTAAAAAATGGTGTAAAGAAAATCAAATAGATTTAAAAACCTGCTTAATTGTACTGGAACATACGGGCGGTTATGAATATCGGTTTCTTCAATTTTGCCAATCATCTTCTATCAGCTATTTAAGAGTACCTGGCTTGGAAATTAAAAGGTCTTTAGGAATAACCAGAGGTAAAAATGACAAGGTAGATGCAAAGAGAATTGCAGAATATGCAGATGAAAAAAATAATAAACTCGAAGCCTCAAAGCCTTTAAATAAAGACCTTGTGCAGATGAGGTCACTTGTTTCATTCCGAAAAAGACTTGTCCGTGAACGAGCAGGTTTACAGGCTACGGTTAAGGAAAGAAAGAAAATGTATGAATGTTCTGATAGGGATTTAATCATCAAATTATCCAAAAGAAAAATAAAGACAATTTCCAATGACATTAAAAAAATAGAGGCTGAATTAATGAAGTATGTACTCACTAATGAAAAGATGAAATTTAATTATTTCATATTGACAAGTATCAAAGGCATCGGTATGGTAAATGCCTTGATGACAATTGTGTTCACAGAAAATTTTACCAGTTTTCCGTCAGCCAAATCCTATGCGGTGTATGCAGGAGTTGTGCCCTTCGATCATAGCTCAGGTACTAGTATCAAGGGTAGAAAAATGGTGAGCCATTTGGCTAATAAAGAAATCAAATCAGAATTAAACCAGGCAGCAAAATCTGCAATAAATTATGATCCTGAATTAAAAAATTATGCAGCCCGGAAATTGGAAAATAAACCATATCCAGTGGTCCTCAATAACGTAAAATACAAACTCATATTGAGAATGTTTTCACTGATAAAACGTGGGGAAAACTATGTTGAAAACTATCAAAATGTGGCTTAAAAAAATAAAATTTGGTAATCTAATAAACCTAGAATACTATCGGGTTTCTTCTTTAGATTTTTTACAATTGTCATGTCTTAGTTCCGCTAATTTCTCCGGACTTTTTTCACCCTTGCAAATGGCATCAATGATGGTCCCGCAATAAGCGGGATGAGGCCGGTTACATCTTTTACTACCACATCTAAGCGCAGATTAAGCAGTCGTAAATACTTTTGCATTTTGCGGGTGGTGTCGGCAGATTGACTGACTAAATTAGACCGATGCCTGCAATAGGTTCTTAACTGTTCGGTGGCTTCGTCAGACAAAAAGCTTCCGGTCAATAATCCGATGGTGTGTAGTTTTTGAATCCACTGTGCATCCTTTACATCTGTCTTTTTGCCTTTGATATTTTTGGTAAATTTTCCATTGCACAAAATAACCTGGAATCCGGCAGCTATCAATGGACTGTATAAATTTTGCCATGTTGTGCATTTCATCAATCCTGATACAAAAATTAGGAGCAGAAGAATATGACCCCCCATCTTTCCCGGATATTCATCAAAGGGGAAGTAGCATTGGTATATCTGTGCCTGCAAAAAAGGGTTTTTAGAAATTTAAGGATAAACAATTTGATGGAGTAATACCTTCAAAGTCACAGATATGATATGCTTTACACAAAAGCCTTGCTGGACAACTCCGCCGGCCGATCGAGATCCTGTATGAATTGTAAGAGAAAAAGAATAATTGATTGAAGCGTAGGGATCAAACAAGCGCCTCTTATCATTCTTAATGTATATGTCTTCTCTTGATAATACCACCAGAAGCTTCTTTAATAGTACTTGTAAAAACAAATGACCGTGGATCTATTTCGCTTACCAGGTTTTTAAGTTTACGAATCGCAAGGCGGGTAATCTGAGGTAAAAATAAGATCACAATCACTATGCAGATCAAACATGTCTGGTAAGAATCAATTTTCTGCGTTTTTAAGAGTAACACATAGTCAAGGTGCTGATACATTTTTATCCATTACAATTCTATGTTTTATTTCTGCGACAAGCATAAAATTTTCAAAAAATTATTTACCCTTGAACATCATTAGGGAAATTTGCATCAAACAATGGAAAAGGAGCTCTAAAGATTTCTTCCGGATTGTCGAATAAATAATTAAGTTTACTTTTTAATTACCATGAGAAATCTCTTCCTGTTCTTTATTGCACTTTTATTATTACAAAATACTTCTGCGCAAGACCTGGAATTGCAACTTTCATCCAAAACATTAGAGAATAGAAATGTTGAGATTTCCTATAAAAAAAATAATCCCGGAAACTTTACGATAGGCGTAAAATTCGATAACTTAACAAATACCTTTCAATCTCCTGAATCTGTTTTTTCAGTTAATGGCAACAGTGGGGTTCTTATAACGTTGAATCCGACAGACAAGGATAAAGGCATTAACTACAGTTATCAATACAGATACATAAGAGGTAAATTAAACCCAAAACTCAAAGAGAACTTTTGCTATATTCTTCCTTATAAGGCTGGGGAAAAAGTAAGGGTGGTAGAAATGGGATATGTAAATGAAAAGTATTTTGGCGCCGAAAAGCAACCAGACTGGAAAAGTTATTCAATTTATACTAGTCAGCAGGATACAGTCACTGCGATTAGAAAAGGTGTAGTCGTAGAGATTGTTGATAAATTTGATGATAAGAACCCGGCAAGTGTCGTATATACTTCTGAAAAAAATTACATCATTGTTGAGCATGAAGACGGAACGCTTCTGAAATATTCGGGATTTGAACGAGGTTCCATAACTGTTCAGTTAGGTGAAACCGTTTTGCCAGGCTCTGTGTTAGGAATAAATGCTCCCACACAAAACTTCAATTACTCTATCAGTTTACTACTTTATTATTTGAATTCTGCAGATTTTGAAAGTCTGCAAGGACGAACACTGTCCAGTCCCAAAAGCCTGTACAAGATCCTGACGCCTAAGTTCACCTTTGATGGAAGTACATGTGATTTTATCGAAAATAAAAAGGAATATACTGTTTTTAATAATGAAGAAATCATTATGCGGGAAATGAGTAAAAAGGAATTAAAAAAGTATCGAGCCTCAAAAGGGGATAAATAATTTATTCCCTTTATGTAAAATTCCGCTCTATGGCTTGTATATTCAAGAGCCAATACTCAAAACAAATAAAGAAAGTTCCTGACTCAATTTGTCTATATTTTTTTGAAAAAATATCCCGGTTCGTACTCTTTTGACTTTACCGAAACCGATTAATTATTTTTACTTCAGACACGACAACCTTCCTTGAGAACAAATTATTGTGCTTTTTCCAGTTTCCGGCTAACAAAAAAGTACAAAGGGAATGAAGCCTGTTATCACAAAAGAGTTATTCCCCTATCCTTCCCGGATATGCTGCAAAGGGAAAGTAGCGTTGGTGTATTTGCGCCTGCGAAAAGAGTTAATAGAAATATAACGGCCAACACTTTGATGAGGTAATGCTTTCAGAGTTACAGATATGCCTTCCATAAAAGCGTTCCTACTCCTATCCACCAGCCGAAAGAGATATGGTGTAGGTCGTTGGGATAAAGGAAAAATATAAAACGATTGAATGAAGCATAGGGGTTCTAACGAATACTACTCATCAGTGTTAATGAATATGCCTTCGCTTGATAATACCTCCCGAAGCTTCTTTAATAGTGCTTGCAAAAACGAATGAACGCGGATCTATTTCGCTTACCAGGTTCTTAAGTTTACGAATCTCTAGGCGGGTAATCACGGTAAAAATAATATCACAATCGCTATGCAAGTCAAATTTGCCGGGCAAGAATCCTCTTTCACCCTTATAAATAGTAATCCCTCGTCCCATCTCATTTACTAGCCTGTCTTTTATTATTTCACTTTTGCCCGAAATAATGGTAACCCCAATGTATGCTTCCAGCCCTTCCACCACATAATCAACGGTTTTTGTCGCTGTAAAATAAGTAAGCATAGAATACAAAGCCACCTCTACTCCAAACCGGAATGCGGCAATACTGAAAATAAGAATGTTAATAGCAAGGATGATCTCACTGATGGTGAAACTTGTTTTTCGCCAGGTATAAAGGGCCAGTATTTCAATTCCGTCAATGGCACAGCCCGCTCTCATGGTAAGGCCAATACCTGCTCCCAAAAAGAACCCGCCAAAGATAGACACCAGCAATTTATCGGATGTGATGGCAAAATGAGGAAAGTAAAAAAGGCAAATTCCAAGCAACAGGATACAGAAGAAAGTTTTTAAAGCATAATTAAAATTGATGGCATAAATACATATAATTATAAAGGGCAGGTTGGCCAGCATGATCACATACGAAATATCAAAACCGTAAATCTCATGGATCAACAGGGAAATACCGGTAATGCCACCATCAAAAAACCCATTCGGGATTAGAAAGCCTTTAAGTGAAAATGCTGCAAGAACCACCCCTACTATTATAAAAAGAGCGTCCGTAATCCAGTCATACATCAGTAATTCTTTTTTGGGAGCAGGGTGCTTCTTTTCCTGCATCTCAAGTTTCAACAAGGTGGCTTTTAAATTAGGCGACAATTTCTTTTGAGCGCTCTTTGTAAAATAATGCTGCGAACCAAGAAACTTTAATTCATTGGTCTTCCATTCATCCCTGTCCTTGACAAATCCTGCCTCATGCAATTCTTTGTAAAGCATTTCAGAGCCTTTGACATAATCGTCGGTACCGAGATAGTATAGATCTGCATCACAAAGAACCTCCGCCAATTTATTCTGTGGCGACTGAGGCATTTTTGTAGAAAGGATCAATTGGCAAACCTCTTCTGTTTCCTCTTTGCTATACCCAAATTGGGGAAGCCATTTCCTCGACATCTTACAGGATATTTCTTCATGGTCACTATATGTTTCCATAAAACCACTATCATGAAAGAGTGCTGCCGTTTTTACAAGTGTAGTATCTCTTTCAGAAAGATTCTCTGCAAGAGCAATTGCCTGTGTTGCAGCCAATACATTCTTAGTATGCCCTACATTATGATAATGCAGGTAAGGTGGTAACTCCTTTTCCAACTTTTCAGTCAAAAAAGAATATGCTTTTTCAAACTGCATCTGGTGTGGCTGGTTCAATAATTAGTCTAGTTTATTCCGGTTTAAAATTCAGGTACTCATCGGTTAGCGGGATAAATAACCGATACAAATCTAAACAATACGTCAGGAAAATAATTAAAAATGTATCTTCAAACTCAAATTTAGTATTCGGTTAATTTTTCCCCTTTATTTTCAATATCCTGCTGAAATTATTTTTTCAAATAATATCTCGTCCGAATGGCACATCCATATCATATATTTATTTGGAAAAAAGCACCTTTCCTACGCTTACTCATTCCTGTTATAGTGGGCGTTGTTCTTGGATTTTATTGTTCGCCCGGGATATTCTTAATCCTACTAAGCGGAGCTTTCCTGTTCTTACTCTTCATTTTATTTTCTTTGATGCCGGAAAAAATAAGGTATCGGTTCAAAACAATACAAGGAGTCATTCTGTTTGTGTTTTTCATTGTATTCGGGTCGTTCATTACCCGGCAAAAAGATATCCGGAACCATACTGAATGGTATGGAAATTATAACGATACCGGCAGTTATATCATCGCGACTATTCAAGAGTCTCCCATTGAAAAGGCTAAATCCTTTAAAGCAGTGGCCATTGCCGGAAGTGTCATTAACAAAGGAGTGCAAAGAGAAACGAAAGGAAAAATCTTACTCTACTTCAGTAAGGATTCTGCTTCGGAAAAATTAAAGTACGGAGATAGGGTCATCCTGAGTAAACCCTTGAACCCCATAAAAAATTCCGGTAATCCCGCTGCCTTTGATTATGCCCGTTATTGTGCATTACACCAGCTTTTTCATCAGGCTTATCTCAAAGAAAATGAGTGGATATTATTGAAGGGGAGAAAAACCGGTTATTGGCTTTCCTTCATCTACGGTGTAAGAGAAAAGGGGATCGCTGTTATTAAAAAATACCTGGGTGATAATAGCGAATCTTCGATTGCAAAAGCTTTATTGATTGGTTACAAAGTTGATCTGGATAAGGACCTGGTACAGGCATACAGCAATGCAGGCGTGGTACACTTGATCGCCATATCGGGCCTGCACATGGGAATTATCTATGTGGGTTTGGTATGGTTACTCTCTTTTCTTCCGGTAATAAAAAAGTCGCGGCCCCTGCGGATAATCCTGACTCTGGTATGTTTATGGTTTTTTGCCTTGCTCACAGGAGCCTCCCCGTCGGTACTTCGTGCTGCGGTGATGTTCTCTTTCATAGTAGCAGGGAGTGCTTTCGGCAAAAGGAGTTCCGTATATAATTCTCTGGCTGCTTCTGCTTTCCTGATGATATGTTTCAATCCCTTTATATTGTGGGACGTGGGGTTTCAACTTTCTTATCTTGCTGTTCTGGGAATCGTAATCGCACAGAAGCCCATCTCCAACTGGTTGTATTTTAATAACAAGATCGTCACTTATTTCTGGCAACTTGCCGCGGTCTCTATGGCGGCTCAATTATTTACTTTTCCCCTGTGCCTTTATTATTTTCATCAGCTTCCTGTCTTATTTATATTCGCCAATTTGATTTCCATACCACTCGCGACCGTAGCGCTTTACGGATGTTTGCTGCTGGTATTGGTGTCGCCCATAAATATAGCCGCACTTTACGTTGGGAAAGCTGTTTTTGGAGTTATCTGGATGCTGAACCAGGGTGTTCTTTTCTTCGATTCGATTCCTTTTTCTGTATGGAAAAATGTTTCGATATCTACCGTGGAAACTTTTGTATTGTATGGGACATTATGTTCTATCGTGTATTTTTTTCTGCAAAAAAATAAAAGGGCATTTAAAATGTCCCTTGTGTTTTCTCTGGTTTTTCTCGCTCTTAAGATTGATGGTTCATGGAAAACTCATTCTCAGAAAAAGATCATTGTTTATAATATTCCGACACACAAAGCCATAGATTTCATCAGTAGGCATTATTTTCAATTTGTAGGCGATAGCATGGTAATGCAGGACAAACTGTTGCATAATTACAATGTAAGGCCCGCCCGCATAGCTTTTCGGCTAAAAGAAAATACACTGACGTCGAATAATTTTTATAAAAGAGATGATTTTTATCAATTTTATCAATGCAAACTATTAATGATTGACACACTCGTGAAATATCAATCGCCTGAATCAAAGATTGCCCTTGACTATATTGTTCTTTCAAAAAATGCGCGTGTAAAGATTGAAGACCTGGAAAAAATTTTTGATTGTAAAAAATATATTTTTGATGCATCTAACTCTTTGTGGAAAATTGGTCAATGGAAAAAAGAGTGTGAAGAATTACATTTGCAGTCCCATTCTGTCTCTGAGCAGGGGGCATTTGTAATCAATCTTTAAAAGTATATTCCTTTCAAAAATCATGCAACAAAAAATTAAATCAGCCCTTATTTCAGTTTACAATAAAGAAGGGCTACAGCCGATTATTTCTTTACTTGGCAGACATAATATTACCATTTACAGCACAGGCGGTACCCAGAAATTCATTGAAGAAAATGGTGGTAAATGTATATCAGTAGAATCACTTACCGGTTATCCTTCTATTCTCGGTGGAAGGGTTAAAACTCTTCATCCTATTGTATTTGGTGGTTTCCTGGGAAGAAGGGATGTGGAAAATGATCTAAAGGAAATGAAGCAATATAATATTCCCGAAATTGATCTGGTAGTGGTGGATCTATATCCTTTTGAAGAAACTGTAAAATCCACGAATGACGAAGCAATCATTATTGAAAAGATTGATATAGGCGGACCGTCTATGATTCGCGCAGCAGCTAAAAACTACAAATACGCATTGGTTATTGCCGATAAGAATGATTATCAAAGATTAGTGAATATTTTATCAGAAAAAAATGCTGAAACCTCTTTGGATGAGAGAAAAGATTTTGCAGGAAAAGCCTTTGATGTGTGTTCCCGGTATGACATTGCCATCTCCAACTATTTTAATAAAACCAATTTTGCCAATCCATTTTCTACAGAAAAGAAAACGCTTCGATATGGCGAGAATCCACATCAGCAGGGTTTCTTCATAGGGAATCTCCCTGATTTCTTTGAGCAAATTCATGGTAAAGAACTTTCTTATAATAATCTGGTTGACGTGGATGCCGCTTTGCAATTGATGAGTGATTTTAAAGAAAGTGATTCTTCTATTTCCACTTTTGCTATTATAAAGCACACCAATGTTTGTGGTATTGCACAAAGGAAGAATGTTTCCGAATCATTCTCTGCTGCGCTTGCAGGTGACCCCGAAAGCGCTTTTGGAGGTGTATTAATTTCAAATAATCCGGTTGATAAGGTAACCGCCAGCCTGTTGAAAGATTTGTTCTTTGAAGTATTGATCGCTCCTTCATTTGAGGAAGAGGCACTTCCCATTCTGGAAGCGAAAAAGAATCGCATTCTTTTGAAATTAAAAGGATTTCCCAAAGTAGCACAACAGAGCAAAGCATTATTAAACGGTTTATTGATCCAGGATAATGACAAAGGAAATTTTGCACAATGGAAAGAAGAAGGAGGAAGGAATTCTTCAGAAGAGGAAAAAGAGGATTTAATTTTTGCAAACATAGTGTGCAAACATTTAAAAAGTAATGCGATTGCCATCATAAAAAACAAACAGCTTTTAGGAAAAGGCTGTGGACAAACTTCGAGAATTGATGCATTAAAACATGCGATTGAAAAAGCCAATCAATTTGAATTTGATCTGAAAGGTGCAGTCGTTGCCAGCGATGCTTTTTTCCCATTTGACGATTGTGTGAAAATCGCGCATACTGTAGGTATCACAGCATTTATACAACCTGGCGGCTCTATAAGAGATAAAGATTCCATCGCCTATTGCAAAGACAATAATCTGGTAATGGTAATCACCGGATTAAGGCATTTTAAGCATTAATGTTTTTTTGCAGAATGGCGCTCTTTAATAAAAACTGGTCAGGATAAGTCATTGCTTTTATTTCAGCATTTGTCTTTCCTTCCACATTTGGTTAAATGTTTTTTTACTGAACTCAAGAGGGGAATGATGGTTGTTCCAATCCTTAAATAACGTATTGAGTACCCTGGATCTTAACTTCCCGTTGCCCATATTCATCAGGCTCCTTTTCAACGAAGCGGTTTTCCATACTTTCCATGCCATTTTTTCTGAAAAAGAATTCATTCCCTGTTCCACACTCTCACTACGATTTACAAGCAGCAATTCATGAATGTTTATTTTCATCGGACAAACTTCCGTACAAGCCCCACACAAGGAAGACGCGAAACTCAGATGCTTGTACTCATCGAGCCCATTCATATTGGGAGTAATAACACTTCCTATAGGCCCGGTATAAGTAGTGCCATAGCTATGGCCACCAACATTTTTATAAACCGGACATACATTTAAGCACGCTCCGCATTTAATACAATACAAGCTCTCTCTCTGGCGTGGGCTCGCCAGCACATTACTACGATTATTGTCCAGCAAGATCACATACATTTCTTTAGGCCCATCGGTTTCTCCGGGTTGCCGGGGCCCACAAATAATACTGTTGTAAGTAGTAACTTTTTGGCCGGAACCATACGTGGCAAGTAATGGCCAAAATAAAGCCAGATCATTCATTGAAGGAATCATCTTTTCTATACCGGTCACCACGATATGTGTATCAGGCCATGCCGAACACAACCTTCCATTCCCCTCATTTTCTGTAATAGCAATACCACCAATATCACTGATGATAAAATTAGCACCGGTAATCCCTACGCGGGCTTGCACATATTTTTCTCTTAACTTTTCCCTGGCAACCAGTGTTAATTCCTGTGGAGAAAGCTTTGACGGGGTTCCTAATTTATCTTCAAAAAGTTTGGCGACCTCTTCTTTGCTTTTGTGTATTGACGGGTTTACAATATGATAAGGCGCTTCACCATCCATCTGCTGAATATAGGCACCCAAGCCGGTTTCTACACTTTCTATTCCGTTCTCTTCCAGGAAATGGTCCAGTTGAATTTCTTCCGTTACCATGCTCGTGCTTTTCACGACTGTCTTACAATCCTTTTCTTTGCAGATCGCAAGGATCATGTCTAACGCTTCCTGCGAGTTTTGCGCCCATATTACTTTGCCACCACGCCTGTTGAATTGCATTTCAAACTCTTCCAGGTGCTGATCAAGCGTTTCCAGTGCACGCCACTTTATATTTTTGGCTCTTTCCTTTACAAAATTATTATCTGTAAACTGTTGCTTAGCCGATGGCACAGCGGAATTATATTTACCAACAAACGAATTTATTTTTTTCCGATGTTCCAGGTCAGCACTTTTAATGGTGCTTTTTGCTTTAAATATCGCTTCGTTTTCTGTCATGTTCTTTTTTCTTTAAAAGTAAACAGCTCTTTATATCTTCTTCATGGATAACAGATTCTTATCCGTGATTTCACCATCTAACATTTTACGATACAATACTTTTTAATGAATGCCAACGAAATTCACATTCTCTTTAAGATTATTTTACCAAGAGTATTAGTGGATTTGTTGTAACTCTCTTTCATAAAGTAGTACCTGTACATCCCTTTTATAAAGTTTTGAACAACAAATACAATATTCCCTCTCTTGAAGAGGGGTTGAAGTGACGCCTTATTTCAACACCCCCAACTCTCTCCCCACTTTTGTAAATGCCTCAATTGCTTTATCCAGATGTTTCTGTTCATGTGCAGCGCTTAATTGTACACGGATTCTTGCCTGTCCTTTTGCAACTACCGGGAAGAAAAATCCAATTGCATAAATTCCTTCTTCCAACAATTTTGTTGCGAAATTTTGTGCCAGTACCGCATCGTACAACATGATCGGCACAATCGGGTGGTGGCCTGGTTTGATGTCAAACCCAGCAGCCGTCATTTTTTCTCTGAAATATTTGGTGTTGTATTCCAATTTATCCCGCAGTTCTGTTGTTTTGTTCAGCAGATCAAAAACCGCGATGGAAGCGCCTACAATACTTGGAGCCAACGTATTACTGAACAAATAAGGGCGGCTTCGCTGACGAAGCATTTCTATAATTTCCTTTTTGCCAGATGTAAAACCGCCATTAGCACCGCCGAGTGCCTTCCCCAATGTGCTGGTGATAATATCTATCTTTCCCGTTACGCCGCAATATTCTGGTGTACCTCTTCCTGTTTTCCCTATAAACCCGGTGGAATGTGAATCATCTACCATAACCACCGCATCATATTTCTCTGCCAAAGCACAAATTTTATCAAGTTGCGCAATAGTGCCATCCATGCTGAAGGAGCCGTCGGTAACAATGATTCTGCTTCTTAATTTTTGTGTTTCTTTTAACCTGTTTTCCAGATCGCTCATATTATCATGCTCATAACGGAAGCGCTGTGCCTTACATAAACGTACCCCGTCAATGATACTCGCATGATTCAGGGCATCTGAGATGATCGCGTCTCCTTCCCCAAACAGGGGCTCGAAGACTCCGCCATTGGCGTCAAAACAAGCAGCATATAGAATGGTGTCTTCCGTTCCCAAAAAATCAGAGATCTTCTTTTCCAGCTCTTTATGAATATCCTGGGTACCGCAAATGAAACGCACACTGCTTAATCCATATCCGCGCTCATCAGTCGTTTTCTTTGATGCTGCAATCACTTTGGGATGTGCCGCCAGCCCGAGATAATTATTAGCACAGAAATTCAATACTGTTTTTCCGCCTACTTGTATCTCAGCGCCCTGGGCACTCGTAATAATTCTTTCGTTTTTATACAATCCCGCAGACGTTATATCTTCGAGTTCTTTTCCTAATCTTTTTGCAAAATTTTGATTCATAGCTTATTTATTTTTGATACCGCAAACCTACAATGAAAACAATAAACCTTTATCCAAAAAAATTTTTAAACAGGATGTAACTTTTATCTTGCCGATGCGTATTACATAAAAAGCAGGCGGATGTAATTAAAAATTACCTTGATTGTATGACTGAGAAAGAATTTAATGAGTGTGTAAATCTGTATGCGGATAATGTTTACAGGTTTATTTTAAAGAATCTAAGGCATGAAGAAGATGCTAAAGACGTGGTGCAGGCATCCTTTGAAAAAATGTGGATCAATCGTGAAAAAGTGGAGAATGGAAGAAGCAAATCCTATTTATTCACTGTGGCATACCATCAAATGATTGATCTGATCAGAAAAAATAAAAGAATCAAACTCGAAGAAGATTTTTCATCATCTACCAAAACAACCAGAGAGCCTCACCACCAGATAAAAAAAATATTGAACGATGCCTTATACAGATTGAATGAAACTCAACGCAGCCTTGTTCTATTAAAAGATTATGAAGGATATAGCTACGGGGAGATATCTGAGATCACATCATTAAGTATAAGCCAGGTAAAAGTTTACTTACACCGTGCAAGAATACAATTGAAAGAGTATTTGGTAAAACCGGAAAATGTAATTTGAAATGAACATTAACAGAAATAATTACGAAGAATTTTTTTTACTGTACGCCGATAATGAATTGTCCCGTACAGAAAAAAAGGTGGTGGAGATCTTTGTTCATGAAAATCCTGACCTGAAAGAAGAATTTTTTATGATCTGCGCCACCGTGAACACTCCTGATGAAGAAATAAAACTTACCGATAAATCATTTTTAATAAAGAACGAATCACCTTCATTCATCCATGAAAATAATTATGAAGAGATTTTTGTCTTATACTATGATAACGAACTTTCTCTTTCTCAAAAATCAGAAACAGAGGATTTTATAGCAAAAAATCCTGGCTACAAGGGCGAATTTGAGCTCATAGGAAAAGCAAGGATATCTTCCGATACTCAGATCGTTTTCCCGGGTAAGAAGCAATTATACAAAAAAGAAAAATCGGGCAGAATCATCCCGCTCATACTGTGGAGATCTCTTGCTGCAGCAGCCTTCATTGGCTTTGGCTTATGGATGGCTATTCTTTATTTTAATAAGAATGAAGAGCCTCAGCCCATAGCGACTCATTCTCATATAACCGAAAATCCGGCAACTTCAGGAAAAAGCACCCTTCCTGACAACCAGACGAAAGACAACAACGATATCGCTATTACTACCGGACCTGTAGCGCCTGAGAAAGGAAAGACGATCGCAGAAGATGTGAAGAAAACCAATGTAAAAAAACAAAAGGCAGATAATAGCGCCGTTGCAAAAAACAATACATCTACTCAAACATCCCCTGAGAAAACAATTATCAAAAAACCTGTTCCGGATAATATAGATCAAAACAATATGGATCAACAGTTGGTCGCCTTAAATAATCCGGTTGAAATAATTTCCCCGGACGCTAATAATAATCTTTTACCAGCCAATACACCATTGAAAGAGACACCACCACACATCAGTCATACAGAATCCTTTGTGCAAAACACCCTGAAAGTGCAGCACGCTTCTTACCTGGAAGAGCCAGAAGTGAAGAACGATAATTATGTCTTTTATGATGTATCCACAAATGAGTTTAATAAATCAAAAGTGGGTGGGTTTCTAAAAAAAATGAAAAGAATCGTAAAAAGGAATAACCCCATCGCACACCTCTTTGGAGGAAGTGAAGAACAAGTTGCGGCAAAATAATTTATCAATATTTAACCAGTACCTACAAATTTTAAAAATGAAAAAGATAATTTTAATCCTGAGTATAATGTTTACGAGTGCGGCGGCTTTTGCCCAAACAGATTCAGTACAGGTTTCCCGGCAGAATGATACCATCCGTATTGGAGGAATGATCATTCTGAAGAAGGGAGATCCCAATGAAAAAAAACGTGTAATCGTTACCATTGGTAACCGACGTAAAGAGAGAAGCAATTCTAACATAAGTACTTCTTCTCTGATATTTGATATCGGCTTTGCCAACTGGACCGATAAAACCAATTATGCCGGTGCAATCAACAACGGATACCTGATCACCAAAGTCGGTTCTCCGGATTTAAGTGCAAATGATTTAAAATTAAGAACCATTAAATCGGTGAACATAAACATCTGGTTTTTCATGCAGCGACTCAACCTGGTAAAGCATTATGTAAACCTCAAATACGGGCTGGGTTTGGAACTGAATAATTATCGTTTTAAATCTGCCGTAAGCTTTAATGAAGGCGGTTTAAACCCTTACGACCCTTCACAAAATATTCCACATCCGTTTATTTTCAGGGATTCGATCAGTTTTTCAAAAAACAAGCTGGCAGCAGATTATATAACCGTTCCTTTAATGTTGAACTTTCGTACCAATCCGAATGAAAACAAAAAGGGAATCAGCCTGAGTGGAGGTGTAAGCATGGGATACTTATACAGCAGCCGTAATAAGCAAAAGAGCGATGCAAGAGGAAAGCAAAAAAATCGTGGTGACTATGATCTTCAACAATGGAAATTCTCTTATGTAGGAGAATTGGGACTCGGTCCTGTGCACTTATATGGTTCTTACAGCCCCAAATCTATTTTTAAAAATGACCTGAATTTTGTTCCATACTCTGTTGGCATAAGATTGAGCAACTGGTAAAGTTTCTTATGTGTTCGTTTTAATTTCAAGGGCCTGCTTTTCTTTTAAAGCAGGTCTTTTTATAAATAAAAAATATTGAAAGAAAATATTTGCTGGTTTACCGATCAAAAGAAATCAACTTCTTGAAAAATCAATCCTTTAGTATAGAAAGGTTCAACTCAAACCCCGGCAATACATCTTCACCTGAAAGGGTTTTATCATTTTTGAAGCAGCATTTACTGAATTTTATTTGCTCAAATGCATGCTTCTCTCGCGGTACAATTGCCTGAAATAAGGGTCGCGCAAGTCTTTAATGAAACGAATAGATTCGCCGGTACTCTTCATTTCGGGGCCAAGCTCTTTATTGACATGAGGAAATTTATTGAAAGAGAAAACGGGTTCTTTAATCGCGAATCCTTTTAGCTTTTTCTCATAAGTGAAATCTTTCAATTTAGCAGCATCAAGCATTATTTTAGTAGCAATATTAAGATAGGGGATCTGGTAGGCCTTGGCGATGAATGGAGTAGTTCTGGAGGCACGGGGGTTTGCTTCAATCACATACACGTCGCCATTTTTGATGGCAAATTGTACATTGATCAATCCCTTTATTTTTAATGTGCGGGCTATTTTTTCGGCATACTCTTCCATCGTTTGTACAATGAGTGGTGACAAATTAAACTGAGGTAAAACCGCATTGCTATCGCCACTGTGAATTCCTGCCGGCTCTATATGTTCCATCACACCCATCACATGGAAAGTTTCGCCATCAAAAATAGCGTCAATCTCAGCTTCCTGACAACGGTCCAAAAACTGATCAATCAAAATTTTATTTCCTGGCAAATGTTTCAATAAGCTCAATACACCGTTTTCCAATTCCTCATCATTCAAAACGATCCGCATTCTTTGCCCGCCCAATACATAACTCGGCCTCACCAGCACAGGATAACCCACCTGGTGCGCAATTTCAATCGCTTCATCCGCATCATGTGCAGTTCCATATCTTGGATACGGGATTTCCAGCTCTTTCAGCATATCGCTGAACCGGCCACGGTCTTCAGCAATATCCATGCTGTCAAAAGAAGTACCGATAATCCTTATTCCTTTTTCGTCTAATCTCTTTGCAAGTTTCAAAGCCGTTTGCCCACCGAGCTGTACAATAACCCCATACGGTTTTTCGAACTCAATAATTTCCCAGATATGTTCCCAGAAAACGGGTTCAAAATATAATTTATCAGCAATGTCAAAATCGGTAGAGACCGTTTCAGGATTGCAATTGATCATAATGGCTTCCATGCCGCATTCTTTAATGGCGAGTAAACCGTGTACGCAGCAATAATCAAATTCGATTCCCTGGCCAATGCGATTAGGGCCGCTGCCGAGTACAATGATTTTCTTTTTTGAAGATGAGATGGATTCGTTGTAGATAATGTTACTGTTCATTTGCTTTCGTAATACCTGGAGTAAAATTTTTATATACTTATTAAATCAAATAATTCAATTATTCAAATGTGCTGTAGAAATAAGGTGTCTTGGCCTCAAACTCCGCACTGCAAGTGTCCACCATTTTATAAATCCGTGTAATTCCCAATGCTTTCCTTTTTTCATAAACATCCTCGTCCGTACTGCCGTCTTTCATGATCTTCGCTATTTGCTCATCGCTAAAACCAAGATGCTTGGCATCTTTTAAAAGTTCGGGAGAAATGTTTTTTAACGTAACTTCTGCTAGTGCTTTTTCACAAGTGCAAATTTTTTGAATCTGATAAATAAACCATCTGTCTATTCCTGTAGATTCACAAATACGTTTCACACTCACACCAATCATCAGCGCATCTTTGATCCTGAAAACTCTATCCCATTTGGGGATTTTAATATATTCTACAATTTCTTCAGCATGCATCAGGCTTTTTCCATAATATCCTAAACCTACCGCATCATTTTCTAAACTCTGACATGCTTTTTGTATCGCTTCTGCAAAGCTTCTTCCAATGGCCATCACTTCACCTACCGACTTCATTTGAAAACCCAATGTGTCATCTGCACCTTTGAATTTATCAAAATTCCAACGGGGAATCTTTACAATCACATAATCCAATGCAGGCTCAAAATAAGCAGAAGTGGTTTTAGTGATTTGATTCTTTAATTCATCCAAAGTGAATCCCACAGCAAGTTTGGCAGCAATTTTCGCGATAGGATAACCGGTCGCTTTACTCGCCAATGCAGATGAACGACTCACCCGCGGATTGATCTCTATTGCAATAATATCTTCTGTATGTGGCTCCAGGGCAAACTGAATATTACAACCGCCTGCAAAATTTCCCAAATTCCTCATCATCGAAATGGCCGTATTTCTCATCCTCTGATAAGCCGTATCACTCAATGTCATAGCCGGAGCAACCGTAATGGAATCACCGGTATGTACACCCATAGGGTCAAAATTTTCTACCACACAAATGATCACCACATTATCATTATCATCGCGCAATAATTCCAGTTCAAATTCTTTCCATCCCATCATGGCTTTTTCTACCAATACCTCATGTATCGGCGATGTAGTAAGCCCCCTGTTCAGTGCTTCATCCAGATCGGCTTTGTGAAATACGATGCTTCCGCCTGTACCTCCTAATGTAAATGAAGGACGGAGTACCAGAGGAAACCCTATCTCCTGCGCAATTTCTTTTCCTTCCAGAAATGAATTGGCAATTTTTGCCGGAGCCACCGATATATTCATTTCCACCATCCATTCACGGAATTTCGCTCTGTCTTCTGCTTTGTCAATTGCTTTAATATCTACACCGATCAACCGGATATTATTTTTTTCCCATACGCCTACTTCGTCAACGTCCTTAGCAAGATTTAGCGCCGTTTGGCCACCCATAGTTGCCAGGACTGCATCAATGTGGAATTCACCTTCAAGGTTTTCTTCAATGATCTGTTCAATACTTTCTACATTAAGCGGGAGAAGATATACTTTATCCGCCATCATTGGGTCGGTCATGATGGTGGCAGGATTACTGTTGATGAGTAAAACCTTTACACCTTCTTCGCGCAGGCTTCGTGCGGCCTGGCTTCCTGAATAATCAAATTCACAGGCCTGGCCGATAACGATTGGTCCGGAGCCTATGATTAAAACTGTTTTAATGGATTTGTCTAATGGCATGAATTAGGGAATATTTGTCGGGGTGCAAAATTAGTAATTTGAGGGCAGAAAGACTTAGATTTTTGAAAGTGTTTTCCAAAGTAACGATTCTCAATACTTTATCCGACAAGTTATTCCTTAAAATATGAAGTAACTGTCTCCTTCATTTAAAAGTAACCGGGTTGAACGAAAACCCTGAAAAAATTTTTTATTCCGGGGATTTCCCAAAAAAAATAAAGCAGGTTGTAACCTTTTGAATGTTCTCTCATTCTAATACTTTGAATCAGCGCTTAATTCTGGTACAGATATCGGTGCAGTGGGACTCTGTAATACGCTTCTGCAGGTATCTTTTACTACCAGTGAAAAAGGATTTAATAGGTTTTTAAAATCTTTATAACATAACTATCGGGGTAATTGAAAGGTGTTAAGTAAACATCTGAAAAGTAAAATACTTAACCCTTTCTTTTTTTAAATTTTCATTGTACTTAAATAGAAATGTATGATTGATAATGAACAAAATAAACTGTTGAACTTCCATATTAAAAAATGCTTTTACAACAATAGGGATAGTCAAAAATATATTTTCAGGAACTATTATTTCTATGTAAAATCCATTTGCCAATATTATTCCATGGACGATGATGAGCTTGAAAGCCTCATAAACAAATGCTTCCTCAGGGCTTTTAAAAATCTACCTCATGGTAAGACATACGATGACGTTTCATTCCAGAAATGGCTCCGGAAATGGGCAGTATGCGTAATTGTGGATTATAGCAGAAAGAATTTCAGGCATCAGGAGATCATCAACTTCAAACATGCTCCGGTAGTAAATCCAGGCATTTTATGGAAACGTTTTTTGAGTAAAATTTCTCCTGTATTTCAAAAAAGATCACCCGATGAAATTCATTGGGCCATATCGAACTTGACCCCTTCAAGCAGGATCATATTAAACCTTATGGCGTTGGAAGAATTTAATTATAATGACCTGGCAAATTGTTTTGGCGTTACGATCAACATTGCAACAGACAATGCTGCAAAAGCAATTGGCCAGGTAAAAAATATAATGTCTCCTCTTAATGCAAAAGCTGTCTGCAAATAAAACTATGCTGCTTGTTGTAAAACATCCAAGCATTTACCACCAGGCCTTACAACAGGTTTTTTTCTTCCGAACCGTACAAATTTCTGAACATTTTTTTCAGAACATATAGTTTGTCAATCAAATCTCCCTTGTCTTTTGAATTAAATTCATCCATGTAGTGTTCCACTTCTTCCACAGTATCTTCAGCATTGTCCCGCAATTTAATAGTGTCCCCTTTTAATATAAGCACAAAAAATTTTACATCTCCCAAAGTGGCTACGGGCAAAATTTTGATAATATACTCAGTGGCTTTGTTCCAGTAAATACAGTTTGCCAGTGGGGCCGATTGAAACGCAAATCCATATTGTTATTAAGTTTCTAAAATTATTGGAGAAGTTTCAATTTGCTAAAATCCTTATTGGGCTTGACTTTTAATTTTTAAATTCCACAGTAGGGTTCCACTATTCTTTTTTTAATGATCCGATGGAACACAGGAAGAAGAATGGACATAAAGAAGATGGAAAAATAGAAAACAATTTTTCCTGGAGTGAGTCCAACTCTTGTTATCGCTAAATTATTGGAAATAATTTCTATTAGTACTATTGCTAAACATGCTGTTGCAAAGCCCTTAAAAAAAATCCAACTATTTTTGACTTTAAATATTATTTTGAACAACAAATAATATACTACATATATGAAAAAGGCATAAAATAAAAAAGTAGGAAATAAAATATTAAAGCTATCTGAAGAAAATATTCTTTTGTGATCAATATTAGGATCATATTTTATTATATGCCTTCCTATAATATATGTACTAAGAGAACCAACGAAAGCAATAACGGGAATGTTAATAATTACTATAAGAAGCATTTTTGAATTTTTATTTAGCATCCTAGTATAGCTTTTAATGTTGGGAAATCAATTTCTCCATGCAAATACCTCTTTACCTCTTCATATTTTGGAGGTGCAATTGTATGTTTGGAGTGTAATTCTCAGCCTGACCTCCTTTTTGAATTAGCCATTGAATTATGTTCTTCTGAATATTTTCCCAAAGAGCATCCGTACCATCAAAAACCGAATTGTCAGAGTTGATTAATGAAAACATAAAATCAGAAGTCCTGTCAACTCCCATTGTATAAAAAGTAAATTCTCCCGGTCTTGTTGGATCGTTATAAATCCCATCCAATATTTCCAGCTAACGGGTACTCAAAATCTGGTGGAGTTTGCGCCTGGCGGAGATTTATGATTAGATGGAGCTTTTTGAAACAAACCACTTTACTATTAGATAATCTATCAAAGGTATTAATGTACCGGCTATACCAATTTCAAACACACCAAATAAATAACTTTTCAAGACGCCCATTTTAAATAAATAATCTGGAAAAGGTGTGTATGGAAAGAAAAGAGGAACGATAAAAAAGGATAGAAAGAACGCTAAAATTATTTTTTTGGAAATAGTGTTGAATTGATTTTTGAAAATTAAAATGATTAAGAAATAACTGATAGAAACAAAAAGAAGGAAAATTGAATATATGATTGCAAGGTCAATCCATTTGTAACTTTGCACATAATACCAGCTACTTGATATTTTATATTTATGGTCTAAAGCATCCTTAATGAAAGCAATATTCGTTGCAACAAATGACGAAAGAATCCATGCAATAATAAAGCGGCTTATCCATTTTAAGGTTAGCATCCCAACCTCCTTTTTAATTCGGGAAAATCAATGTTGCCTTTCAGATATTCTTCTACTTGATCCCAATAAGGACGAGCTTTGTATTCTTTCTGAGAATAAAAGGTTGCATCACCTCCATTCTTCTTTATAAAACTGATCATTTTTTGCTGCATACTTGACCATAAAGAATCTGCTTGCTTGAAACCGTTTAGGACTTTATTCCCAGCTGTAAATAGCCAGTCCCATGTCCTATCCACACCCATTGTATAAAATACAAAATCCCCATTACCGGCTGGATCTTTGAAAATTCCAAATTTCCTATTTCCAGCTACCGGATGTTCAAAATCTAAAGGTGTTTCCATAGTGGAAAAAGTAAATCGTGATTTGGCATTCCCAGTCGTGTTACTTATAAAGTAATCAGAGAGTATTACCGATCCATCATTTTTAAAAAGTGAAGGTTTATTTACCAGATAATGAATATGGATGAGAGATCCGATGGAAGATTGGAAGGGAGCGTTAAATTTAGCAGTATCATAAAAGTTTCCATCTTTATAAGGAGAAAAATCAATACTAAAAGAAGGATCAAAAAAAGTATTGATGTTTTTTCTAAAAAATTCCATTACATCTTGTGGACTCATTCCTGACGGCATACTTTTTATCCTCACCGGAAAATAATCACAGTTTACAATGGGCCCCGATGCATTTTCCAACGATTCTAAGTTAAAATTATCTACTACCCAGTTCGGTGCGACCGATTTGATAGAATCAATTCTTCCTTTAACGTACTCAGGTAGTGTGTATTGAGCTACTCTTTGCCACATCGGGCCATAAGCCTCCATTGGCATTATATTCAAGCTATCGCAAGGCTCAAGAGCCTGCGGAAAATCCTGTAAAATGGTTTGTAATTCAGAAATACGTGAATATAAATATCCATTGGCATCCCTATTGTGGTCGGGTATTGGTAGCCATCCGGGATCTGATTCATCACAGGGTTGCGGTATTAAAACTCTTTCTGCAACAGGCGTAGAACAAGGGGGGGCATTCCATCCATCTCCATTATTACTACCCCCACCCCCACCCCCACCACCGCTCCCGCTGCTTCCACTCCCGCCTCCATCTCCACCTCCGCCAAGAAGATAATCATTACATAGTTCTATTTCATGCATCGGAACCGAAAACGATGATGTTGTTTTTGCATTGTTTTGAACACGTACCCACACCGTATAGCAAATACTAACCCAGTACATCTCTTCAATTCTTTGATTGGGTGCTTGTTTCTTGAAAAATGAGGTAATGCTTATTTCGGAAGTGGGTGTATTATTCTTGTTTCTTAAAAGCAGCGTATCAATAATTTTAAAATTCCGGTGCCCGAATACATAATTTTCAAAACCCATGAATAAAAGAGCCGTCTTATCTGCATTATTGAATTTCTTATTTTCTTTGTATCCATGCTTCTTGTATTGCCATTTATAGAGTACATGAAAAGCAGTATCTGCCCCTTCTATTTTTACTCTTAATATTGCATTTACCCTTTTTTGTGTATCTAAAGCAAGAGGAATAAAAATAACTTTTGCTTTTTCACCTCCCCTTTGTACCGTTTTACTTTGAGTAGTTTCTGTACCGTTTTTAATAATGGCTTTATTCCATACAGGGTAGCCCGCATAGTTTACAAATTTTCCTATAAACGATTTTTGTTGTTCCTGTTTCAAAATGCGGTTTCTGATGGCGATGATATCTTCATCCTTAGTTAACGAAATATTGAAAATTTTTTGTGAGACTTTATTAGATTGTAAAGAAGGAATACTGTCAACCGTACCCGGTTGGAGTATGTCTATCTTTTTGCACGAAAAATTAATGAAAAACGAGAGAATAATTAGTACCAATAAAAAATTTGAGGGGGGGGGTAAATTTAGCCTTCATTATTTAACGATTTAGGCTTTTGCGCAAAAAACGTAGAAGCCGGTTAGAAAAAATGGTAAGAGTTTACCAGAAGAGACAAACAAATGTAAAAAATAATCTTTGGGTTCAGAATATTTTTCATTATTGAAAGCAATATCGAATTAACCGAATAATAAATAAAGAGTTATTTAATTGCGATACAAATAACGATAAAGAAAAAAGCCTTATCTCAAAAACAATACTTTGAAAACTTTACAAAATTCAAAAATTTTCTCATAACAAATAATTCTTCTTAGTCCCATAAAGATTCCTAAACATTTTTTTCAAAACATATAATTTATCAATCACATCTCCTTCGCCTTTTGAATTAAATTCATCCATGTAGTGTTCCACTTTTTCCACAGTGTCTTCAGCATTATTCAACAATTCATTAGTGGTATCTTTGATATGAGTGCAGATTTCCTGTCGCTTTTCTTTGGGCATACTAAAAAATTTGTAAAGTGCCAGTCCCGCTGTCATTCCAAATATTACACCCGCTATTTGTTTTGTATCATTGTTCATAAAGAAATTAAATTTTTTAGTTCTTAGCTTTGTAACGATATGATAAAGATTTTCTCCCAAAAGGATACCCTACACAAACCGTTCCTGTTTTTTATTTTCCTGTTCTTTTCTTCTGCAATGTACGCACAGGTTTTTCCTGTGAAAAATTATCCGAAAGGTTATTTCATTTATCCTGTAGATGCAAGAATAAGTCTTGCCGCCAATTTTGGCGAGTTGCGTTCTAATCATTACCACATGGGACTCGATTGCAGAACCAACCAGGTAATCAACCGCCCCGTGAAAGCCGCTGCCGATGGCTATATTGCCCGTGTGAGTGTTGCGCCTTTTGGTTTTGGACAAGCTATTTATATTAATCATCCTAATGGAATGACAACCGTTTACGGGCATTTGCATAGTTTTTTTCCGGCTTTGGAAAAGTATGTAATAGAGAAACAATATGAGCTGCAGTCCTGGAATGTAAGTTTAGAGTTTTCGCCCACGCAATTCCCTGTAAAACAAGGGCAACTTATTGCGCACAGTGGTAATACAGGCGGTTCACAAGGCCCGCATTGCCATTTCGAGATCAGGGATACTAAAACCGATAAAGTTTTTAATGAACTTTTATTTGGATTACCAATTCCTGATAATGTACCACCAACTATTGTTCGTTTGGCCATGTACGACAGGTGTAAAAGCACCTATAGCCAATCACCGGAAATCTTTAGCTTAAAAAAAGTGGCCGGCAATTACACAACCATCCAGGAGGTGATTCCCATACATACTGATAAAATAAGTTTTGGCATTTCAGCCAATGATAAACTATCGGGTTCTAATAATCCCAACGGGATTTATGAAGCCGCCATTTATTTAGATGAGCAACCACTTTCTGCCTTCCAGCTTGATAGTATCAGTTATGATGAAACGCGCTATGTAAATGCAAACATTGATTACAAAACCCGTGCAGCCGGGGGGCCTTATATACAGCATCTATCGAGGTTGCCAGGATATCCACAGGGGGTTTACAGAGATATTCATGGTGATGGAGTAATTGAATTAACAGACCGGAATGTTCATCAAGTAAAAATTGTGGTAAAAGACGCAAACGGAAACACTTCTACCCTTACTTTCAAAATAAAAAAAGGATTGATCGTTGAAACCGGCAATCCCGATGACTCCACTTCCTATTTCCAACAAAAGGAATTTATACCCGGATTTGTAAATGTTTTCGAAAATGAAAGCCTGCGATTGTATCTGCCTCCATCAACATTGTATGATTCCGTAGCCTTCTCTCATTCAGAAAAAGCTTCTGCATCTCCTGTTGCATACTCAGTAATACATTCCATCCTTTCCGGACTGGTACCGGCACAAAATAATTTTAGCATCAGGATAAAAACCAATAAGGCGGTAGAAGAAAATGTATCCGATAAAATATTAATGAAGAGAACCTGGAAAGGGAAAAGTGATTTGGTAAAAGCAAAGAAAGAGGGCGATTGGTATTCAGCTAAATTCAATGCCTTTGGGGATTTTGAACTGATAGCAGATGATGAACCACCTGTGATTAATGTAAGTTTTCATGATAACGCAAACCTCTCTCACACTACAAAAATCATCATTACTCCCAAAGATAATAATGACGACATCAAAAATTTCCGTGCCGAATTAGATGGAAAATGGCTTCGCTTCACCAATGATAAAGGACGTTTATTTGTTTATACTTTTGATGAGAAATGTCTGGCAGGAAAACATGTGTTAAAGATTTCGGTAGAGGATGTAGCTGGAAACAGGGCAGAAAGGACATTACATTTTGTAAGATAAAAAACAGCGGCTACCGGAGGAGGATTAATTTAGACAACGGAAACAAAATTGATTTTTCATATAAATTCCGATAACATCCTTCCCTTTCAGGGAAAGGTTGGGTTGGGCTAAAAAATATAAAAATGACACATTTAACCGAAGGCGAAAAAGCGCCGGATTTCAAAACGAAAGATCAGAATGGGAACGTGGTTTCTCTAAAAGATTTTCGTGGAAAAAAAGTAGTGCTTTATTTTTATCCCGAAGATGATACACCCACCTGCACCATAGAAGCGTGTAATCTGAGAGATAATTATGCAGATCTTAAAAAAGCCGGACTGGTGGTACTCGGCGTAAGCCCTGATGATATAAAAAAACACAAAAAATTTGAAGAAAAATATGATCTTCCTTTCACTTTATTAGAAGACCCTGAAAAAAAGATTATTGATAAATATGGAGTTTGGGGCGAAAAAAACTTATATGGAAGAAAATATATGGGACTTTACCGCACTACTTTTTTGATAGATGAGAACGGCGTAATTTTTAAAATTTTTAAAAAACCGAAATCAAAGATTCATAGTGAAGAAATATTAAAAGTAATCGCCTTAACTGCAGGGTAAGGAATAAAACCCTTGTTATGGAATTTTTGATAAAAGAAAACTCATGGATCGCAAAGCTGGCTGCAAAGAAATTGCAATCAGGGAATGTGGCCATTGTGATCGGTAAAACCATCCATCTTTACCATGTTTCTAAAGAAGATTTTTTAAAAGATCATAAATGGGTAAAACATGAAATGTGCCATATCCATCAGTTTGAGAGAAATGGATTTTTTACTTTTATCATAAAATATACCTGGGAAAGTATAAAGCATGGATACTATAATAATAAATATGAAGTAGAGGCAAGAGATGCCGAAGAAACCCCTACTCCTAATGAGGCTTAAAAGCAGAATCCTACTAATCTTACTCTTAAAAGGTTGAATCCGGTAGGTATCGGATTGTAATTATTGTTTTGTTTACTATGACCCTGGTTTTCATTTAGTGTGATAATACCTGAGCCCTCACACCAATCCTTTAAACTCCACTTCATTCACCTTGAATTTTCTTTGTAAAGTATCTGTGGTGACCAGCTCACCGGAAGAAGTGACGCCGGTGATCGTTGTTTCAAATACGATATTCTGTTTCCTGAGCTTTACTTTTTTGCCACCGGCGAATAAATGTTCATTGTATTCCTGTAACAGTTTTTCAAAATTGCCCGCTTGCAAACTTTCTATTCTGTTGAAAATGGAGTCGTAAAGCTCCTCCGCAAGTTCCAATACATTATACGTTTGTCCTGTGGTATTTTTCAATGAAGTGGCTTGTAAAGAGTACGTTTCAAATCCTTCTTCGTTTATATTTAGTCCGATACCTATTACACTCCACTGCCATAAAGTACCTTTCAATACATTCTCAATCAGGATTCCTCCTGCCTTACTGTCATTTATAAAAAGATCATTTGGCCACTTTATAAAAACATTTTCCGACACGTATTTTGTGATAAGGTCGCGGCAACCCAAAGCCACTGCCACACTCAGTTCAAACTGGCGCGATATAGGGAGCCATTGCATTTGGAGGGGAACCGATAAAATGATATTATCTCCTTTACGGCTTTCCCATTGTTTGCCACGCCTGCCTTTCCCCTGTGTTTGTTCCATAGCAAACACCGCTTTCTTCCCCTTCATTTCTCCCCTGCGAATCAACGCCATGGCATAGTTGTTGGTGCTATCCACGCTGTCGAGAACCAATATTTTTTTCAGTATAAAAGACATAAAAAAAAGATTAATAAAGAAATAGTATTTTTGATAAAATAGATACAAAATTTACGTGGAAGACTGCAATCTAACAGAATAAATTTATTTTTGCAGATTGCTGAAAGTTGAAAACGTGTAAAAAACGAACACATTTGAATAATTTAATACTACTGGAAAAAACAAAAAAGAGAACAATAACAAGGATAACAAGAAATAGCAAGCTATTTAAAACCATTATCCATGCTATGCAGGAAAAAAAAGGAGAGAAAATTGTAAGCCTTGATCTCAAAAAAATTCCTGAAGCCGTTACAGATTTCTTTGTCATTTGCGAAGCTTCCAACCCAATACAGTTGAGGGCAATAGCAGATTATGTAGAGGAAGAAGTGAAGAAAAAATGCGGAGAATATCCCTATAAGCAAGAAGGCCGGCAGGGTGAGCAGTGGATACTAATTGATTATGTAAATGTAGTGGTTCATATTATGCTGAGAGAGCCGAGAAAATTTTATAAACTGGAAGAAATGTGGAGCGATGCTTCCGTATTAGAACATGAGTTATAAAACAAAAACTCAATATCAAAATCAAAAACTCAAACAAACAAAACATCTGATTCATACAACAGGAATTAAGATAAAAAAAATTGCAGAAGCAAGTAGATATGGCAACTGAAGAACAGAAAAAAAAATCACTACAAAAAAGGCTCAATCCTAATTTGACTCCGGGTTCTCCTCAGGATGAAGATCCCAAGAAGCGTCCGAAATTCAGTATTTACTGGGTTTATGGAGTTCTATTCGCTGTCATTATCGGATACAATCTTTTCAGAACTTCCATGGGAAGTAGTGGAATAGAAATAGAAAATACACAGTTTTATCAAATGTTGCGTCAGGGAGATGTAGATCAGATAAAAACAGTAGGCAATAAAAAACTGGTACGGGTTTCTATCAATCCTCAAAAGCTGCAGGCAGATTCTGCCGGCTTTTATAAAGTTGTGTTTGGGACTAATTATGAAGCTGTAAAAAAGATAACCGATGCCCCTCAGGCATTTTTCGGAATTATAAAAGATGAAGTGTTTGCTACCCAACTGGCTTCTTTCTATAAAGACAATCCTCAGATAAGACAAGTCCCCGACAAGCCTGCAGACGAAGGGGAACTATTTGGTCAGATCATTAGTACACTCCTGCCTATACTTTTAATCGCACTGGTTTTTATCATGATGATGCGAAAAGTAGGTGGCGGTGCAGGAGCCGGTGGCCCAGGTGGTATTTTCAATATCGGGAAATCAAAAGCCACTCTCTTTGAAAAAGGCACAAGAGTGAATATTAATTTCAGTGATGTAGCAGGCCTCGATGAAGCGAAAGTAGAAGTAATGGAGATTGTGGATTTTCTGAAAAATCCGAAAAAATATACCAATCTTGGTGGTAAAATTCCTAAAGGAGCCTTACTGGTAGGGCCTCCGGGAACTGGTAAAACTTTATTGGCAAAAGCCGTAGCAGGCGAAGCTCAAGTTCCTTTTTTCAGCCTTAGCGGAAGTGATTTCGTAGAAATGTTTGTGGGTGTGGGCGCAAGCCGTGTCCGCGACCTCTTCAAACAGGCAAGAGAAAAAGCACCTTGTATTATTTTCATTGACGAAATAGATGCCATAGGCCGTGCACGTGGGAAAAACATGATGATGAGCAATGATGAAAGAGAAAATACACTCAATCAATTGCTGGTGGAGATGGACGGTTTCGGTACCGACATAGGAATTATTATTCTGGCAGCGACCAACAGACCCGATGTACTGGACAGCGCTTTATTACGCCCGGGAAGGTTTGACAGGCAAATAACCATTGACCGCCCTGACCTTGTAGGCCGTGAAGCCATTTTTAAAGTTCACCTGAAACCGATAAAAATTTCGCAAACACTCGATGTACACAAACTGGCCGAACAAACACCTGGGTTTGCAGGAGCTGATATCGCCAATGTATGTAATGAAGCAGCCCTGATCGCCGCACGTAATGGAAAAGAAGCCGTAGATATGAATGATTTTCAGGATGCCATTGACAGAGTGATTGGTGGCCTTGAAAAGAAAAATAAGATTATTTTACCTGAAGAAAAAGAGATCATCGCTTATCACGAAGCCGGACATGCTGTTTGCGGATGGTTTCTGGAACACGCTTATCCTTTACTGAAAGTAACCATTGTTCCGAGAGGCACGGCGGCATTGGGTTATGCGCAATACACGCCCAAAGAACAGTACCTTTATAACACCGATCAGCTACTCGATCAGATATGTATGACTCTTGGTGGCAGGGCTTCGGAATCTATTTTCTTCGGGAAGGTTTCTACCGGAGCAAGTAATGACCTGCAGCAGGTGACCAAGATGGCCTATTCTATGGTAACTGTATATGGTATGAATGAAAAAGTGGGAAATGTGAGTTACTATGATCCACAGCAGGAAAACACTTTTCAAAAACCTTTTAGTGAGGAAACAGGAAAGATGATTGATGAAGAGGTTCGGAAATTGATAGCGCTCGCCTTTGTAAGGACCAAAGAATTGTTGACTGAAAAGAAGAATGAGGTAGAAATCTTAGCCAAGGAATTATTGAAAAGAGAAGTGTTATTTCAAAGCGACGTAGAAACACTGATAGGGAAACGACCTTTTCAAGATAAAAAGGCACTTGACTTTGTAGATAATCCTAAAGATGCCGTGGTTGATTCTCCAATTCATGTAGTGGATACCAACATAAAAAATTAAAATGAAGATTTCTTCTTCCAAAGAAAAAATTTTAAAAAAAATAAGAGAGGCACTGAGTAATCCGGTGCCTTTACCTTTTCCTAAAAGTGAAGGCAATCATTCTGTATTTCAACCGCAATCCGAAGAACTGGAAATACTATTTGCAGAAGAATTCACTAAACTCATGGGTAAGTTTGCTTTTTGCTTGAACGAAACAGACGCTCAGGATCAGATAAAGGCCTTGTCCGTTCAAAAAAAGTGGAAACATATTTATTGCGTTGAAAAGGAACTCACCACTTTATTATCCGGCGAAGGCTTTCCGGAAATTAACAGTTCTTCTCTGGCCGATTGTGATGTGGCCGTTACCTCATGTAACTACCTGGTAGCAAGAACCGGCTCCATAGTGATGAGCAGCGCACAAAAAAGCGGGCGAACCGTAAGTGCCTATTCGCCGATACACATTTGTATTGCTTATACAGATCAGCTCGTGTATGATACCCGCGATGCACTCAAAGGATTGAAAAAAAAATACGGAAATAATCTTCCTTCATTTATCACATTCGCCGCCGGCCCGAGCCGTACTGAAGATATTGAAAAGACACTGGTAATCGGTGTTCACGGGCCAAAAGAAGTTTACCTATTTTTGATTGACAGGCCTTCAGTATAATTCGTAGTATCGTGTTACTTTTTTAATCACTTTAAACCATCATGCAAATACCTCCCGGAAAAAAAATATACTTCCTTTCAGATTTTCATCTTGGCGCACCCGATCACGATTCGAGCCTGCTAAGAGAGAAGCGTGTTGTACGGTTTCTGGATGAAATAAAAAACGATGCTGCGGTAATTTTCATCCTGGGTGATCTTTTTGATTTCTGGTATGAATACAAAAAAGTAGTTCCCAAAGGATTTGTAAGAATACTTGGTAAGCTTGCCGAACTTACCGACAGCGGAATCACTATTCATTTTTTTGTAGGCAATCACGATATGTGGATGAGTGGCTATTTTGAAAAGGAACTGAATATTGATGTAAATCACGATCCAAAAGAATTTGAATTCAACGACAAGAAATTTTTAATTGGCCATGGTGATGGGTTAGGCCCCGGAGACCACCGTTATAAATTCATGAAAAAGGTCTTCCGGAATCACTTTTCTCAATGGCTTTTCGGGATGCTCCATCCCTCAGCAGGAATCGGACTGGCCAATTATTTCAGTCGAAAAAGCAGGGCTGCCACCGGTAAAGAAGACGAACAATTTCTGGGGGAAGAAAAAGAATGGCTCATTATTTACAGCAGGGAAATGTTGCAAAAAAAACATTTCGACTTTTTTATTTTCGGGCACAGGCACTTGCCTCTGGAATTCAAGCTGAATGAAGAAAGTGTTTATATCAATCTCGGTGACTGGATAAAATATTTCAGCTATGCGGTTTTTGAAAACGGAACGGTGACTCTTAAATACTATGAGCCATGAACCATCAGAAAAAGAATTTCTTTTTATTCCTCGTGCTTATCATTTGTTACATTCCTCTTTGCAGGGCACAGGATGATTCCTCTTTTGTACTTTTGAAAACAATCAGTTTTCCCGTCTCTTCTTTTGCAGTGGATAATATCGGAGAACTTTACATCATTACGCCCGACAATCAATTGAAAAAGTATAATGAGAAAGGCGATTCCGTGGGTGTATTTAATCAGGTGACCAAATACGGAAAGCTTGCTTATGTGAATGCACAAAATCCCTGGAAAGCCATTCTTTTTTATCAGAATTTCTCGACCATTGTATTGCTTGATAAATACCTGAATGTGCTTACTGCCATTGACCTTAAAAAGAAAAATATTTTTGGTGTGCAGGCGGTTGCTACTTCTTACGACAATAACATCTGGCTGTATGATGAGCAGGAAAATAAATTAAAAAAAATAGACGACAACGGAAATACTCTTTCTGAAACGGTTGACTTCAGGCTGCTGTTCGATTCTGCCCCCAATCCACAAAAGATAATTGACCGTGATGGGTTTGTTTATTTATATGATCCGCAGAAAGGTGTTTATATTTTTGACTATTACGGTTCTTTTAAAAGCAAATTAACTTTTTTACATTGGGCCGATATAGAAGTAATCGGTAAAAATATTTACGGGTTTGATAAAGAGAATCTTTACAAATACACACAGCCATTGCCCGATTACACAACGTATCCATTGCCTGCACCATTAGAGGATGCACACTCTTTGAAATTCAGCAATCATAAAATGTATATTTTGAAAAATAATCAACTGGCTATTTATTCTTTACCATAACCTGATTTTTAATCTACCATCATGAACTTTTTAGATCAGATATTCTTAGATAATACCATCCGCAGTTACATCATCGCTGCCATTATTATTTTATTGGCGGTTATATTAAGACGACTTATCTCCAAATACGCAACTGCTTTGATCTTCAGGCTTGGCAAAACTCACTGGAGCGGATTGAGTAAACAGAAATTTGACGACATCGTAGTTACACCAATGGAACGGATCGTAATGGTAATTGTGATCATCATCACGCTGGGTCAGCTTCATTTCCCCAAAGATCTTTTATTTTCAATTCACAATGTCACAAGCCATGATATTATTAATACCATCGCTTCTGCTGTCTTTATAATAGCCATCGTTTCATTCGTCATCCGGTTTATGGATTTTCTGGCTCTTGTAATCGAGCGCCAGGCAAGCGGTAAAAAAAGCACGGGCCGCCACCAACTGCTTTTCTTTTTTAAAGATCTTATCCGTGTCATTATCATTATTTTCGGAATTATTTTTATTTTAAAATATTCCTTCAATCTGGATATCGGCAACCTGCTCACAGGATTGAGCATTGTGGGTGCCGCGCTTGCCTTGTCGGCGAAAGAAAGCCTGGAGAACCTGATCGCATCTTTTATTATCTTTTTTGACAAGCCTTTTGAAACAGGAGATCTCGTAAAAGTAAAAGATATATCAGGAAGTGTTGAACGGATCGGGCTTAGAAGTACCCGTGTACGCACGGCCGCAAGCTCACTCGTTACTATTCCTAACAAACAAATGGTAGATAGTATTCTCGACAACTGGAGCGAAAGAAATGCGATACGTAATGAAATAAAATGTCAATTAGCTCCCGCAACTTCTTCTGCCGATTTAGAGAAAGCAGTGAAAGAAATTGAAAATATCCTCGGTGCGGAAAAAGAAAAAATCGTTTCTTATAATGTTTACCTACAGGAAATCACAAGGGAAGGGGCGCTCATTACTGTTGTATATTTTACCAAAACAAACTTATCAATAAACGATTCGAACGTTCTGATACAGGAAATAAACATTCGAATCCGGAAAATGCAGGAAGAGTTTGAAATACACCCCGCCGATTCCCGCCATATCACCCTCAAAAGCAACGACAACCCCTGATTTATTTTTCGGAGCAACATCGGCGATCTCTGTTTTCAGATTTTCGTTTTCTCTTCAGGGATTTTTTCCGATATATATTTCCATGATACTCCTGTAAGCACAATAGTAATGATAGTACGAAACGTCATGGCTTTTACCATTTTGGTTTCATAAATGCCTCCTTCGGAAATATAGACCAATGCAAAAGAAAAGGTCACGATCAGGATACAGGCGGCAATGAATAAAACCCTGGTAGTCCATTTCTTTTCTTTCCAAAATCCATACCCCGAAAAAAGATACAAGATGCCGCAAATCAGATTGGCATACACGACAAATGGAACATAGTTCCCTTCTATTTTCCGGATCCCGAACAGATCGAGTAGTACAGAAGTAGTCATGAAAACAGAGACCATTCCAAATAAAAGCAGGAAGGCTCCTGATAATTTTAAGATCGAATTTCTCATAAGCATTTTGTTTTGAGGTTATCCAACTTCTTTCATCTTTACTGTAAAATGCCTTAATGCCGGAGCTTCATATTCTATCGAAAGCCCTTTTATATTTTTACGGTTTTTAAATACTTCAATAATTACTTCCGCTACATAATCAATATGGCTTTGCGTATAAACCCTGCGCGGAACGGCAAGCCTTACCAGTTCCATTACAGCAGGAATCAAAGTCCCATCGGCCCCGTATTTTCCAAACATCAATGAACCGATTTCCACCCCTCTCACGCCACCTTCCACATACAATGCGCCTACCAAAGCCTGGCCAGGATACTGACTGGAAGGGATGTGTGGTAGAAATGCTTTCGCATCCAGATACACCGCATGTCCGCCCGCTGGCTGCATTACAGGAACACCGGCTGCTATTAATTTTTCGGTAAGATATTCAATACTACGGATACGGTATTGCAAATAATCTTCTTCCAATACTTCTTTTAATCCAATCGCAATCGCCTCAAGATCCCTGCCGGCAAGTCCACCGTAAGTTGTGAATCCTTCGGTAATGATTAATAAATTCCTGCATTGAACAGCCAGTTCTTCAGAATGCATGGCAAGGAAACCGCCAATATTGGCAAAGGCATCTTTCTTTGCACTCATCGTACATCCATCCGCATACGAAAATAGTTCTTGTGCAATTTTAGTAACCGATACATCTGCGAATTCTTTTTCACGCATTTTTATGAAATAACAATTTTCCGCAAAACGGCAGGCATCAATAAAAAGCAGAATATGGTATTTCTTACATATTGATTTTACCTCTCTTACATTTTGCATACTCACCGGCTGGCCTCCCCCGGAATTATTGGTAACAGTGATCATGCAGATAGGAATATTTTCAGCACCTTTTTCTTTGATGAATTCTTCCAGTGCTTCTGTATCCATATTTCCTTTGAATGGAGCGGGAACAGACGGAATTTTTCCTTCTGCACACAAAAGATCCACGCCTTCAGCACCGGAATATTCCACATTGGCACGGGTAGTATCAAACAAAGTATTACTCACTACATATTTCCCTTTGCCTCCAATAACGGTAAACAGGATTTTCTCTGCAGCACGTCCCTGGTGTGCCGGAATTACAATTGGCATACCGGTAATATCCTGAATGGTTTTCTCAAAACGAAAGAAACTATTGCTCCCTGCATACGATTCATCGCCTATCATCATGCCGGCCCATTGTGCGCTGCTCATGGCACTGGTGCCGCTGTCGGTAAGCAGGTCAATGAGCACATCATCGGCATGAATTAAAAAAGGATTGTAAAATGCGTCCTTTATGATCTTGCTTCTTTGTTCTCTCGTGGTGAAATGAATAGGTTCTACAGATTTTATTTTAAATGGTTCTATGATTGTTTTCATGATGATTATTTGGTATAAAAGAAATTTAAGTAAATTAATATGGTAACTAACGTTATAAAGATGGTTTGATCTGGCGTGAACTATTATTCCTTTTATAGAAATAACAGAAGAACGAAATATTTTTATAGGTAGTTATAAAAAAAGGGTGATCAGGCCCGGAGGGCTAGGTAGGCTTTCTGATAATATTAATCCACAGAAGTATCATGAGGCAAATGTAAATGGAATATGAATGATAATAACAAACAAAGCCAACTATTTATTCTTTACAAAAAGAAGAATATTCCGTAAAAATTATATATTTATTAGAAAATTCAAATCAAAACACAGAATTTCCACTTCTTCGATTATTTAAACAATAAGAAATTCAATGGACCAATCAATTGATCACCAACAAAAAAAGGATTCTATTTTAACCCGCTTTTTGAGTCTCTGGGCTATTGTTTATGTATTTATATTTATAATTAACTCTCAGTTTTTCCCGACGCTTCCTTTTATGGAAAATTTTATTATTTGGTTTGGGAAAACTTTTCTTCATCTATCTCATTTAGAAAAAATAAAAAATACCGGAAGTGGGGATACTACTTACGATTATGTATTTCTTCTCGTGAATTTCATCTCCTCTGTCATAATTACTTTAGTAATTTTAATAGCAGATAGAAAGAGGAAAAATTATCAGCAGCTGTTTCATTTCACCATTGTTATTGCCAGGTATTATGTAGCCTTTACTATGCTCACGTACGGATTTGCCAAAATCTTCAATGGTCAGTTTCCTGCTAACGGATTATTTCGTCTCGATCAAAATGTAGGAAGCATGTCACCTATGGGAATGTTGTGGGCTTTTATGGGAGCATCGCGGGCCTATACTTTTTTTGCAGGATTAATGGAAGCCACCGGTGGCACACTTCTTCTTTTCCGAAAAACAAAAACATTCGGAGCGCTTTTCTCTATGACGGTGATGATCAATGTGGCCATTATGAATTTTACTTATGATGTGCCGGTAAAAATATTCTCTACACATATCGTGTTACTCTGTGTATTTATTCTAACCTATGAATGGAAAAAACTTTACCGCTTTTTTATTCTGCATAAGCCGGCAGAACTTGATTACAATAAATTTACTATCAAGAAGAAATGGGCGCTTATTACACTTCGCATTTGTAAAGGTGTACTGATCGCGGTTTTTTTCTATTCTATTATTTCTGAAATGTGGCCCACATTAAAAGAGGAAAAAGTTCCTTTGGAAGGCCTTTATACCACTCAATCCTTTATTCTTGATCATGATACCATACCATTGAGTGGAACGAATGATACACTAAGATGGGATAAGATGTTTATTGCTTATGCAGGAGGTATCAGCATAGTTCATCCTCCCCAAAAGTATGCATGGTACGAGACTACCATTGATACCATAAAAAAAACCTTTCATTTACAAACGCGTGATTCAATTCCTTACGCATCTTTCACCTATGCAGTTAGAAAAGATACTTTACAGTTAACCGGTGAAATTGAAAAGAAAGAGGCTACTATCCTCTTTACACGAAAGCAAGCGAAGGACTACCCACTGATAAATCGTGGTTTTCACTGGATAAACGAATATCCCCCTAATTTTTAATCTTTTTATAAGCCTTTATTCCATGAATATTTTAAAGGAAACATTAGGAGGAAATTATAGAATAATAAAAGTACTTAAATACTTTTATTAAACATTTTGCTTTACTTTTGTGCTCCATTAAAATAAATTAAACCACATTCAACATGGACACACTATTGAAAGATGAAAATATTCTTGACGCCACCACCTTACACCCGAGTGTAAAACACGCTACCATATTCAATCGCTTTGATGAGCTGAAACCCGGTGAATTCCTCACTTTACACAACGACCATGATCCTATGCCACTTCGTTTTCAACTGGAAAATACAAGAGGGAACATTTTTCAATGGGAATATCTGGAAAAAGGCCCTGAATTATGGAGAATAAAAATCACCAAAAATAAGGTAGCACCTCAAAAGGAGGCAACTTCCACAAAAGAAAATATCCTTAACGTTACCCTGATTGAACCCCGTTTAAAACATCCTACTATTTTTGGCCGTTTTGATGAACTAAAACCCGGCGAAACTTTAATACTACACAACGACCATGATCCCAAGCCTCTTTATTACCAATTACAAAGTATGATAGGCGACACTTTTACCTGGGAGTATCTGGAACAAGGGCCTGAACTCTACAGAATAAAAATCACTAAAAATAAACTACCGGAAGAAAAGAAAGCTGAAGTGAAAGGGAATATTTTGAATGTAACAGAATTAGAGCCCAGACTAAAACATCCAACCATCTTTGTAAGGTTTGATGAATTGAAACCCGGAGAAAGCCTCACCATTCACAATGATCACGATCCTAAACCGCTTTACTATCAGTTGCTCGGCGAAAGAGGAAATATTTTTACCTGGGAATATCTGGAACAGGGTCCGGAACTCTGGAGGATAAAAATTTCAAAAAATCCTGAAGGCGAAGTCAAGGTAGAAAGCACTGAAACTCTTGGAGAGATCGTTGCCAAAGACTTACGCAAAGCAGAAGTGTTTAACAAATATGGTTTGGACTTCTGTTGTGGAGGAAATAAAACCGTGAAAGAAGCGTGTGCAGAAAAAGGAGTAGATGCTGCCAAAGTAGAGCAGGAATTACTAACTGCAGATAAGAATGTATCTACCGCGCGGCCGTTGCCCTATAATGACTGGAACCTTGATTTTCTTGCCGATTACATTGTGAATACACACCACAGTTATGTGAAGAAAACTATTCCGGATGTACGCAGCTATGCAGAAAAAGTAGCCAAGGTTCATGGAGCACATCATCCTGAATTATTGAGGATCAATAAGCTGGCACAGGAAGTGTGTGATGAAATGTCTGAACACATGGTGAAGGAAGAAACTGTATTATTCCCTTATGTAAAACATCTGGTGAATACACAAAAAAGTGGCTATGTAAAATTCGACAGCCTCGATAATGTAAAAGAGCCTATTGATATAGCAGTAACAGAGCATAAAGTAGTTGGAGATAATATGGACGAGATCAGAGAAATAAGTAACAATTTTGCATTGCCTGAAGATGCATGTGGTAGCTATGCTTATTTGTTCAAGACTTTGGATGAATTTGAGCATGACTTGCATATACATATTCATCTTGAAAACAATATACTTTTTCCAAAGGCTTTAAAATTAGAGAAGAAATAAACTGAAAAACCAGTTATATTGCCAAAACGTGACGCGGGCTTTCTTCTTATTATCTAAAAAGTGTAAAGAATGTTTGTTAAGGTTTAGAAAATAAGAGAAAGCCTGTGTTTTTATTTTTAATGATGAAATTATATCGGATTAATTAATCTTAGTTTTATTATTTATTAAAATACAATTTTATGAAAAAGATTCTTTTTGTTTTGGGCCTTTGTACATTCCTATTCGCTTGTAATCAGGGTTCTGATAAAACCACGACGGATGAAAGCTCCAATCACGTACATGACGAGGACGTTGCTTTGACATTAAATAATGGTGCCAAATGGAAAGCAGATACCATGACCAACCGGCATTTGGTAGCAATCAAAACCATGGCAAATATGTTCAAAGTCGCACCTTTCCCTGCCGCGGAAAAGTACCAGATTCTTGGATCAGACCTTCAGGCCGGCTTCAATTCCATGATCAAGGATTGCACACTGAAAGGAGCACCGGATGAAGCCCTTCATAAATGGATGCTTCCTATTCTGCGCCAGGCACAAGAATTAAAGAATATAACTGATACGGCTAAGGCCAGGCCTATTTTTGATTCACTGGATCAGCGAATTAATATATACTACGATTATTTTGAATAATTATGATTATAAATGCCAATACAAAGATTGCCAAGATCTTAAAACAAAATCCTGACGCGCTGGAAGCGATCATCAGCATTAATCCAAAGTTTGAAAAATTGAGGAATCCGCTGTTGAGAAAACTGATGGCCGCCCGTACAAGTATCGGTATGGCATCTAAGATCGGCGGATTCAGTGTAGAGAAATTTTTTGAAAAATTACAACCGTTGGGTTTTGAAATAGACAGGGAAACCTCCCCCGAAGCACACAAGGAAAAACCAAAACTACCTGCTTTTTTTAATTCTGTCAAGCCCGAACAAATCACCGATTTTGATGTACGTCCGCTCATTGACGGAGGTAAAGATCCTCTTACATTGATTGTTGACAAAGTAAAAAGTATTCCGAAAGGCGGCGTTCTTAAAATCATTAACAGTTTTGAGCCTACACCACTCATCTCTTTGTTGAAAAAACAGGGATTTGAATCTTTCGTTGATACCGTCAATGATCAACAAGTAGAGACTTATTTTTACAAAACAAGTGATGCTGCGGTAGAAATAAATAAAGAAGAAAATAACTCGGAAGGCTGGGATGAACTGATAGAGAAATTTACAGGCAAAATGCAAACAGTAGATGTACGCCAACTGGAAATGCCTCAACCGATGATGACCATTCTTGAATCTATTGAGAAACTACCCGATGATACGGCTTTGTATGTGTATCACAAGAGAATTCCGGTTTTTCTGTTACCCGAATTAAGAGAAAGAAAATTTGATTACCGAATAAAAGAAGAAGCGCCCAATGAAGTGCGTCTTCTGATTTTTAAAGATTAAAATGCCTCCAGGAACCACTACTACCGGGCTTGCAAAAAACACTTCTTACAAAGTAGTGCTGCCGTTTTATTTATATGCGGGATTATCCCTTCTCGTAGCTACCATCTTATTGGTTTTTTCTACCCCTGCGTTTCTGCAACATTATTTTCATCCGCACACACTGGCTATCACACACGCAATGGCACTCGGCTGGGGCACGATGATGATACTTGGAGCAAGCCATCAATTGGTACCGGTACTTATTGAAGGGAAATTATACAGCAATACGCTGGCATATCTTTCTTTTGTATTTGCAGCCATAGGAATTCCTCTTTTAATTTTTGGTTTTTACAACTTTGATTTCGGATGGCCGGCACAGTGGGGTGCTATCTGCATTAATGCGGCGATTATATTCTACCTGATCAATATTGCTGTAAGCATGGTAAAAAGCAAAAAAGAAAATGTACACGCGGTATTTGTTTTCACCGGAACGCTGTGGCTAATGATTACCATTATTGTGGGATTATTTCTGGTGTATAATTTTACTTACAACATCTTATCACAGGACTCTTTATCCTATCTGCCGCTACATGCGCATTTGGGAATTATAGGATGGTTTCTGATGCTGGTAATAGGCGTTGGTTCACGGCTGATTCCTTTATTTCTTATTTCAAAATACAATAACAATAAATTACTTTGGTGGATATATGGATTGATCAATTTTTCATTGATCAGTTTTATTGTTTTTTTCCTGTACCTGAAAATAATATGGTTGTATCTCTTTCCATTGACAGCTATCGCGGTATCTATTGCATTATTTGCTTACTACTGTTATCATGCGTATAAGGAACGTATCCGCAAAAAAGTAGATTACCAGGTAAAAATTTCTTTATTGTCTGTTTTAATGATGGCATTACCCTTACTTATTTTACTCACTGTAATTATAATGCTACTGTTTTCTGTAGATAACTATCACCTTATATTGACCTACGGATTTTGTATTTTCTTCGGATGGATTACTGCTATCATTTTTGGAATGACTTTCAAAACATTACCATTTATTGTCTGGAATAAAGTATATCATGATAAAGCCGGACTGGGAAAAACACCTAACCCGAAAGAATTATTCAGTGATAAAATATTTTTGATGATGGGAGGTTCTTATCTCACAGGATTTATTTTATTCGCAACCGGAGTTCTTATTTCAAATGAATGGATGATAAAGATTGCTTCGATACTCTTATTAATTGCCGCTCTTCTATACAATGGAAATGTATGGAAAGCCGCGACTCATAAACCAAATAAACCATGAACGAAATCACTAATGACGAAGAAAGATGCGAACTGGCATTGGGTGCTTTAAAATTTGTAATGGATCCGGAGATTGGATTAAATGTGGTAGATCTCGGATTGATTTATCAGATTGATTTTGATGAAAACGAAAAAAAAGTTTTTTGTACACATTCACTCACTACACAGTTTTGCCCTATGGGCGAGTCTATCAATGAAGGAGTCAATAATGCGCTTCAGCAAACTTTTCCTGATTTTACGGTGGAAGCCATTATCACTTTTGACCCACCGTGGAGCATGCAAAAAATTTCAGAAGAAGGACGTGAATTTCTAAACATGTGATCTATGATAAGCAATACCTGTAAAACTGCTATCAAAGCGACTATCTATCTTTGTTCAAAATTTGATGCCAAAGAAAATGTGAGTATCAAAGAAGTAGCGGAATTTATTAATGCCAATGAACATACCGTAGGAAAAATATTGCAGACATTGGTAAAGCAGAATGTAATTAAGAGCCAGAAAGGCCCTACCGGAGGTTTCTTTATCTCAAAAAAACAACAGCAACAACCGATTGCCAATATTGTGGAAGCCATTGACGGTAAAGGGGTTTTCAAGAGTTGTGGGTTAGGTTTAAGCGAATGTTCTTCTACCCATCCGTGCCCGATACACAACGATTATAAGGAAGCCCGCGACCTGATCGAGAAATTATTTAAAGAAAAAAATGTACTCAATCTATGTGAGCCTGTCAATAACGGATCGGCGTATCTGATGGATGAGTAGGCTTTCGTTTTCCTTATCAAAAGGATAAAACATCTTTGTAGTTTTTATAATTCCCTTACATTTATTGCCGAAGAGAGGTTCTTCATAATAAATTAGAATATATGTGGTGGATATATGCCTTGCTTGCAGCCTTCTTTGCCGCGCTCACTGCGATTTTTGCTAAAATAGGAATCAAAGGAGTGGATACCGACCTTGCAACAGCGATTAGAACGGTTGTCATTTTATTCCTCGCATGGGGAATCGCTTTTTTTCGTGGAGGAACTTCTACGATGAGCACCCTTACCAAACAAAATATTATTTTCCTTACCCTATCCGGTATAGCCACCGGGCTTTCATGGATATTTTATTTTAAGGCTTTACAGATGGGAAGGGTATCACAGGTAGCACCCGTTGATAAAATGAGTGTGGCCTTTGCGTTGATATTATCATTCATTTTTCTGGGAGAACCCATGGACATCAAGACTATTGTAGGCGCAGTATTGATCATCGGCGGAACATTGGTCCTGATCTTTTAATGAACTACATAGGGTCTGCTGATTAAATGAGAATCTTTTATTGTCTTGCTTTCTGTTGAATTTCACCGTAATCGAGTGCAAGGAAATACTATGATTACAACGAAAACCTTTGCACCTAATCTCAGATTATATTATATCAAGAGAAGATAATTCCAGAGGGTTTCGAAAGTCTCTTTTGTTATTGCTATTTTTTTGCTTTTTCTTTTGCCTTGATGCAAAAGAAACCCCGAAGGTAATCGGGGCAGGCAAAAAAATCAAGGACAACCCGATTGCTCTCCCGGAAGCTTTCGGGATTTGTCCGGGCCTACGCCACGGGGACTCTTTGCTGAATAGCATGCTTTCTATCTTGTAATACAAGCTGTACCTTATTAAGAAATTTTAGGCTCTATTTTTATCTTTCCATATAACATGAACTGAAATATGAATAGCTGTCACGTACCGATTCATTTCATGTTTATGATTAGTTCTTGACATAACCAGCAATCCCTACATAAATCCATAATCCAAAACACGGCGCAGGTATCTTTTATTCTGAATGATCCACGTTACTTCATAGCTTCCTGTATTGTCTTTACAGAAAAGATAAAGATATACCCTGGTACCATCTTTTGATATATACACTGCGTCGGTAGTACGTTCTGCACCTTTATCGATGTAAGTAAAGTTCAAATTGAAAAGATCGGAATAAGCCAATGGCGGAATGGTAACTGTATCACCGCCTATGATCACACTTACCTCGCTGATATAGGTTCTGGGCGTATTACCATAATTACCATAGTACGGCCTGCGGTCAATTCGTACGAGGAATTTTTCATCGAGAGAAAGTTTATGTTTTGCCGGAATAAAAGCAGCAATCTTCACTTTTGCCTTTATACCATTACCCTCAAAAACGATAGAATCATTGGTAAGAGAAGTATAGGAAATCTTTTTTAACGGAAGCGCGCCCACACTTTCACTGATACCCGACAAAGCGAACGTAGCGATATCGGCACGGATCGGTGGAATACGAAATCGTTCAAAAGATTCTGTCTTCCTGCGCGCATCGGGCAAATCATCATTTTGTGCGGTACAAAAAGAAGAATAACAAACTGCCAGTATCAAAAATAAAAATGGCTTCACATTTTTCATCGTTGAATAATTAATTGATTGAACAGTATGAAGGCGGAAGAATGGCCGTCAAAAGAGGATAGTTCAAAATGAATCTCTACCTCTACTTCTCCTTCTCCTGCGGATACCCCTTAGAGATCCAATCTGCTTTAATGTTATGAGGCAGATTAAGCAAATGATAATTGGTAAATTTCATTTGTTGTAATAATGCAATCGCCGGACGTACATTCGGGCAGCGTTCAAAAGGGCAACATCCGCAATAAATAACAATGTCAGAGTTGCGTGGTAATTTACTAATCGCCTCTTTAAATTTTTCTACATTCTTTTCATCATCCGTCATACCAATATTAATGGAATGCGGAATGATCACGCCCGGGCCTACACAATAAATCAGCGGAAGGTCTTTGCCTGATTGAATGGTTGCCGCCAAAGCCGATGGCTCAACCAATTGATCGGCAGTCCAATTATCAGGCTTTTGAGCAGCGCATTGCTGAAAGCCCATCATAATTAAAGCAAGAAATAAATATTGAGTAATTCTTTTCATTTTGTTTTTTTATTTTTAAGTGGAAGATACCCTCCTGGCCAGACGGACAGGGAACCCAGATGCCAGCATATTATTTTTTACACCCCATTGTGATTGCCTGCCATCTTGTTCAGTTCATTTTAATATTTTCTCAAATTTAAAATTAAAATCTCAATTCATCTTTTAATTAACGTCTTTATTGTATTTCAAAAGAGTTTTCCTCTGTAATCTCTACCAGTAACACTTTTGTATGCCTTATCCTTAAATACATTCATAGAATCATCCGGTTTGGAGAGGCAGAAATCGTCTATGCAATACTGCCAGTTTCATTTTTAATTATGAGCTGAACCGTTATGTGGACAATCGTTCAGGCCGCCGGGGAAAGCGTCCCGACCGCATAAAATCATTCACTGTTTTGTCCCTTGCGAAGTATAGTTCAATATAACAATTCAGAGGACCAGGGGATCCGGATAATCTTCATAGCCATTGAAGATGTTTTTTACAGATTTGAAATAGTCATTTTGAATCCTACCTGATAATACGGGCCCACAGGCAACGCATATTGAACGAACCGCTATTGAAATAAATTCTTTCGAAATATTTTTGAGGCTTTAAAGAAGGAAAGGAACCCTTTTCTCTACTCACTATCGTCATCCCCACCTTCCTTGTTATAGGCCTTTATAAATAAAGCCCCCAGGTTTTTTTGTGGTGGAATGTAATCTTCAAAAGTTTCTCTTGTTTCGCGCGGGGTCTTGCTAAAGTAGGTTTCCAGCCCACTCCACATTTGCCGCCAGTCAATATTTTTACCGGCTCTGAGCGTATTATCCAGCGCATCAATGATGGGCTTGTTCACATCCATGGCTCCTGTTTGTTTGGTAGAAATAATATGAGCCTCTGGAGCATATTTTAAAATGGTTTTAAGGTTCTGGTATCCGCCACATGAGCCTAACATGATGATCTTGGCATTTTCTGGAAGTTGCTCGATCGTATAAGGCAAATGATAACTATGCCCGCGATGTATTACAATCGAAGGCTTCAATCCTTTGGAGTCAAGATACCCTATCAGGTCTTTTTGTGCTTTGGCATCTTTATCGGTTTCATTATCCAGGGGAAGATTCGCAAATATCCACACAGGTTTTCCTTTCAATGATTTTATTTCTATCCATTCAGGCTTTTTGGTAATACTCCAATCGTTGTGCGGAAACGAAGTAAGGTAGCTTGCATAAGAGGCCTTGCCGTCTTTATCACCATAAAAAAATACCTGTTCAATAATACGTCCCGAATCATCGCAGAGATAATTATTGGCAACCGTATAGATAGGAGGTATCCCTATCTCTTTTGAAAGGTCCACCCCGTTTTTAGGATCGGCAGAGAGGAAGATGGTCTTTAGCAGGCTGTATATCCTGCGCCCACGCTCATTATTTTCTTTTATGCAACGCTGCTCATTCCATTCTACATTTTGCAGCATAGACTGCTGAAGTGTAGGATTGGTAATACTCCCGTAAGAATCGGCTACATCCACCGCATCTTCAAGCGATCCGGTGGTTTCCAGCCTGGCCACAAATGCCTGCATGAGTTTTTCAGAATTTTCCGGCATCGTTTTTAAAAACTCATCGAGCTTATTATACCCTGCTGCCATCTTAATGAACTTTTTAAAGCGGTCGAAATGCAGCGATATAAGTAATGAATCGCCGTGCGGTACCGGCCCCATTTTTTGCATCATTCTGTCGAAACTATATTTATAACTGGAAGTATAAATATCATTTTCTCCCAATACCATCATATAGTATAGTTCCTGTGCACTCAATGGTTGTATAGCGCGAAAACGTATATTGGGATTCGGGTTTTCGTGGAGTTCGTTTATGGGAGTAATAAAATGCTGGAGCGCCTTTGCCTTCAACATATCTACTAATCCATTGGCACCCAACATGGCCATCGGTGTATCGCTCCTGATGAGGCGGCCATAATAATTAATTTCTGTTTGTACCAGCAGGCGGTAGTAGCCCAGGCTATCGTAATCTTTATCAGATGCGCCTACCACTTTCGAGATTTGCTGAATGGTTTGTTTGCCACTGATAAGATCATCCAGAAAAGGAAAATAAAAAAGCGCCCGGTTTTGTGTACTCAATTTCACCACTGTTTTGATTCTGGGATCATCTATCCTCCTGATCAGTTTTCCCTGTGGGCTATTGGCCGATTGAGCATAGGAATACAATTGACTGGGACTGTTTTTGAATGCTTCAATAATCAATGTATCGGCAAAAGGTTCCTTTACATACGGTCCTATATTTGCCAATATCTTATCGGGATACAGGACACAAAATTTTCTGAACAATATGATCCGGCTCTCTCTGTAGCCTGGATTTTCATTAAAAATAGAACTGTTGAGCAGCCCGATCTCATACGGTACTTCCTGTATAAGGGGAGCCATACTTTCACCCCTGCTATTCACCTGCATGATCGCATGAAAATTATCAACAAGCAACGGCGCCAGTGAAGGATTAATTTTATGTGTTTTCCATGCACTTATAAAGTCCTTAAGCAGGTCTTCAACGTAGCGGAGATAACGCACTTTATCGTTATTGGTCGGGTAAGCATCGCTGGACTCAATATCATTCCTCAATACATTCACCTTTCTTACCAGCGCATCTGTAACCTGCAAATTCACATCGGTATTGCTCCCCACCTTTATGATACCGTCAAGATGGCCATCGGCTTTGTCTGCCAGCCTTTGCTGAATTTTGATCCTGTCGTGAAATATCTGTCTGCTAAGGGGAATATCAGTGGTATCGCTTTTTGCAAATATTAAGAGAGGAGAAAAAACTGTTAAAACCAAAAATAATAGTAAAGACCTCGTCATTTTATTAATCAATTAAAAAAAATTATTTTTATTCGGTACAAATTTAACCAAAGCTTTTAGCTTAACAGATATTTAATTAAAAGAAATCGCTGCATGGCAATCAGTTATTAACCTTTTATTAGGAAGTTTATTGCAGGCAAGCTCAATATTATTAAATTGTAAATAAGGCTCACAGAATAATTTTTTAATATAGGTTTGCAATCCATGATACAGGAAACAAAAGTCCGTACAATTCTTATTGCCGATGATGAGCCTGATATACTGGAGATCATCAGTTTCAATCTATCTGCACAAGGGTACCGCGTAATATGCGCCAGCAATGGGAATCAGGCAATAGAGTCAGCGAAAGCGCATAAGCCCGAGCTGATTATTCTTGATGTGATGATGCCGGGAAAAACCGGGCTTGAGGTTTGTAAAATTTTACGGGCAAATAAGGATTTTGAAAATACAATTATCATTTTCCTCACGGCACTCAATGACGACAGTACAGAAATAAAAGGCCTGGAAACCGGCGCCGATGATTATATCAATAAACCCATCAGCCCGCGCGTTCTCATAAGCCGTGTGAATGCGCTCTTCAGAAGAATCATAAAGGAAACAGGAAGCGTATTACAGATAGGTGACCTCTCTATTGATCGTGAAAAATATATTGTTATCTCCAAAAATGAAGAGATATTTCTTGCAAGAAAAGAATTTGAATTGCTGGCCCTGCTTGCTTCCAAGCCTACTAAAGTTTTTTTAAGAAATGAAATCTTAGACAAAGTATGGGGAACCGAAGTGATTGTGGGCGACCGTACGATTGATGTACACATTAGAAAAATACGTCAAAAGTTAGGAGACGATTGTATCGCTACCGTAAAAGGAGTAGGGTACAAGTTCAAGATATAACCGCCAACAAAAATGGTCATAAAAATAAACACCCTTTCCTTCAGTCTTTATCTGCCTTGTGACAAAGTTCTCTGTATATCTCTTCAACTGTGTACCGGCCTTGAACTTTCTTCTGCCATTGGTCCCACACAAAATACAATTTAACAATCTCCGTTCTATCAATTAGTCATTTGTCAATACATTTGATAAAATATGTTTAAAATCAACCTTATGAAAAAATTAATCCCTTTCTCACTATTGCTATTTTTTTCCTTTTCACTTTCTGCGCAAACGGATTCATCTGCCAAACTTGGCGGCCTGTTTAAAAAGGCAAGTTCCGTGTTTTCCAAAAAATCTTCTTCCACATCAGGAAGCAGCCTTTCAGGTGACCAGATCGTTTCAGGATTAAAAGAGGCACTTTCTATCGGTGCACAAAAAAGTGGCGATAAACTCTCCGCAACCGATGGGTTTTTCAAAGATGCCGCAGTAAAAATATTACTCCCCAAAGAAGTACAGGATGTAGAGAAAAAAATGAGAATGTTGGGTTTGGGAAAATTGGTAGATAATGCAGAATTAAGCATGAACCGTGCTGCAGAGGATGCTTCCAAATCGGCTGCACCGATATTTCTTTCAGCCATTAAACAAATGACCGTAACAGATGCGCTGAATATTTTGCGTGGTTCAGACACCGCCGCTACAGGCTATTTGAGAAAAACTACGTCTCCTCAGCTTACCGGTGCTTTTTTGCCGGTAATAGAAGCCTCTCTGAAAAAAACAGATGCCGCTAAATATTGGAACGATGTCTTTACTGCATACAATCGCTTTTCATCAAAAAAAGTGGATACCGATATCAATAGTTATGTAACAGGAAAAGCACTCGATGGGATATTTTATTATGTAGCTCAGGAAGAAATAGGGATTAGGAAAAATCCGGCAGACAGGGTTACTGATATTTTAAAAACAGTATTTGGAAAATAACCATCTTGTTCTCCCGTAATACAATGGGCACCTTATACCAGCCGGCGGCGGGTGCTTTATAAAAGCAAACCAGTTAATTATTTTCAATGAAGCAATTTCTATTCAGCACTCTTTTTTTCTTCCTTTACTCCTGCGTATCTTCACAAAATATTGCAGGGAAATGGGAAGGCAATATTGATGTAAACGGGAGACAGATACCAGTCATACTTCACTTTACAGAGGATGGTACCGGAAAGATAGACGGCAAATGGGATAGCCCAAGCCAGAATACAATGGGGCAGCCTTTCAGCTCCATCAATATACATAATGATAGTGTACAACTTGGAATAGATATTATCTCCGGGTCTTACCACGGAAATTTTATAAACAAGGATTCCATTGCCGGTACCTTGCAACAAGACGGAGAAGAATTACCCCTGAATTTTTCAAGGACTTCTGCAGCAGATAAAATCGTTGCTGTGTATCCCGGAGAAAAAGAAATCACCCTTACCTCTGCAGGAGGAAGTAAGCTTTACGGAACCTTACTTTCAAAAGATAATCAACAGAAAATAGCGATTATCATCGCTGGCTCGGGACCTACCGATAGAGACGGAAATAGCACGCTCGCTCCGCCTACCAATGAATACAAAATGCTTGCACACAGTTTAGATTCACAAAACATCGCGACATTCCGTTACGACAAACGAGGCATTGCGAAAAGCGTGATACCTGATCTCAAAGAAAGCAACCTGATATTTGAGGACTATGTGAGAGATGCGGAAAAGATATTTGATTATTTGCGCGATACCCTCGGGTTTAAAGATATTTATTTCATAGGCCACAGCGAAGGTTCCCTGATAGCAATGCTCGCATCGCAAAAAAGGAAGGTGGGTGGCTACATCTCTGTTGCAGGTGCCGGCAGGCCTATTGATGTAATACTAAATGAACAAATGCAAAAACAACCTTTGCCCGATTCAGTAAAGCAACAGGTATCTCTGATCTTTGACCAGTTAAAAAAAGGAAAGGAAGTAAATAATTTTCCGAAAACGCTGACGCCTCTCTTCAGAAAGTCTATACAGCCCTATCTGATCTCGTGGCTAAAGTATTCACCTGAAAAAGAAATAAAAGACCTGAAATGCCCGGTCCTTATCCTCCAGGGCGATTGCGATATTCAGGTAGGCGTGATAGACGCGGATAACTTACACCGTGCCAGCAAAAAAAGTATTCTCGACATTATCCCTTCCATGTCGCACACATTGAAAAATGCCGGGAAAGACTGCGTTGACCAAAACAAAACTTATACGGATGGCTCCATGCCAATAGATAGGCAATTGGTAACAGATATTGTAAAGTTCATACAGAAAGGAAAATAAGGAACATGAATACCTGTTGGGTTTCCGGGATGATCATCTTTTGTAAATCCCGCAACCTTTACGCATTGGATGCCGGGCATTCAATAAAGTTTCAGCCGGAACCCTTATATAAAATTTCATAAAATCGTTTAACTAACTTTATAGGAAGGGAAAACAATGCTTTACAAGCTTCACTTTCGAATGGTGCATTATTTTATAGCCCCCCCGGAACTCTAG
>JBDTGA010000006.1:0-110116 GCA_039937655.1 Ginsengibacter sp. | reverse complement strand
GAAAACAAAAAAGCTTTGTGATCACTTCAGTGGTGACTCTGATTTATCAGAGATCCCGTTCAGAATATTTTCATGTTAAAGATACATTCTCTGAGAGCATTTTTTTTCACTTCTAAAAAAATATTTATGCAAAACAGAAATGTAAAGATGGAAGTTATCAATCCCGATGCGGCGGGTATTGACGTAGGGAGCCGCTCTCACTTTGCTGCTATCGGCCAGGGCAAGGAAGAGATTAAAGAATTCGGTGTTTACAATGAAGACCATCAGCAACTCATCAAATGGTTTTTGGACAATGAAATCAAAACCGTAGCTATGGAAAGCACCGGCACTTACTGGCAAAATTTATACAGTGCATTGATAGCTGCAGGCTTCCAGGTTATTTTGTGCAATGGAAAATTTACCAAAAACATCAAAGGCAAAAAGACAGATGTAAAGGATGCACAATGGATTCAAAAGCTACACACGATTGGACTATTAACCGGAAGTTTCTTGCCCGACGAAGCCACCGAACAATTAAGAACCTATTGCAGGCACAGGTCTAATTTAGTTTGTCAATCTGCTGACACCACCCGCAAAATGCAAAAGTATTTGCGACTGCTTAATCTCCGCTTAGATGTGGTGGTAAAAGATGTGACAGGTCTCACAGGCCTAGCTATCATTGATGCCATTTGCAAAGGCGAAAAAAGTCCGGAGAAATTAGCGGAATTAAGACATGGCAATTGTAAAAAATCCAAAGAAGAAATTGCCAAAGCGCTTCAAAGCAATGGAAGAAAAGATTATCTTTTTGGATTAAAGCAGGAATGCCAGTTGTATGAAAACTTCCAGCAAAAGATGAAAGAATGCGATGTGGAAATAGAAAAATTGTTGAATGAACAAATCAATAGTGACAATGAAAAGAAACAGCATTATATTGATAAAAAGGTTTACAAAAAGATAAACAAAAACACTCCAAAGAATTTAGACATCAACCTGCTTTCGTATCAGTATTTTGGCGGCGTTGATTTGTTGGCTATTGAAGGTGTAAGCCATGCCACAGCTCTTTCACTGATGAGTGAAGTGGGAAATGGTATTCACAAATTTGAGACGGCAAAGCATTTTGCAAGTTGGCTAAGACTTGCCCCCAATAATAAAATTAGCGGAGGTAAAATACTTAGTAGCAGAATACCAAAAGGAAGTAACCGGTTGAAAATTGCATTGAGAAATGCAGCCAATTCCATTGGCAATTTTAAAGATACTGCTCTTTCTAATTTCTTTGTTCGCATTGCTTTCAGAAAAGGAAGACCCGCGGCAATCTCTGCAACCGCCAGGAAGCTCGCAATAATCATCTGGAATATGATTGTAAAAAATGTTCCTTATAAACCTCTAAACGGCTATGAGTTCCTGGATCAGAAACGAAAAAGAAAAGTGCAGGAAATGAAAAAACTAATTCATAAATTTGATATAAAGACTGATGAATTGGGTCTGCAATTCAACGGCTTATGAAACGTTAGTCAGAATATATTTTGACACCTCACACACTATGAAAATATTGACCGTATTATTGTTACTTTTAACAATCATGAGTTGTAAAAACTCAAAGGACTTTAAAAGTGACTTTGAACAACATAAGTTTGACCCAACCGTGATAAATGACTTGCCACAATATGACACACTTAGACAAATCGTATTGAATAGTTATGACAGCTTCTATTTGAGCGGAACAAAAAATAATTTCACTTATATCTATAATTTTGACACATCAACCCAAATAAGTGGACACAGTAACATTGACATTCCTAAAATGATATATCCTCAAACCGTTCGATTATTTGACGAGATAGGTAAGGCAAATATTTTTGGTTTTACAATCGCCAAGGACAGCACATTTGAAATCTTAGTTCGCAATACACATTTGACAAAATATTTTTTAGATGTAAGGGAAAGACTTTATTGGTATCCCAAAATAAATAGAATTAACAAAACAGAGTTCCCAGTTAAAGACACATTACTAACAGACAAATGGCAATATCAAATTTGGTATGACAAGAGAGCTGAGTTTTAATACTGCATACAACAAATAAGACTTCGTCGGGCACGAAGTGCCTCCGATGAAGTCCGATGTTGTACGGAACCGGTGCTGTGAATAATTAAAGACTATGGGGTTTGAGTTGAAAGGAAGTTGGCTATAAGTTGAGGATAAGCGTTTTCGTTTACTGTATGCCGTTACATTTTAAAAGCTTTGGTATTGATTGTAAGTCTCGCCTGTTTTTTCTTCTCATGCAAAGCTTCGTCAGTCTGCCGGCGCAGTGATGTTTTAAACAAGGCATTCCAATGTTTTCTTAGCCATATCTTTCCAGTCTGCCGGGAATTGTATATTCTTCTGCCTTAATTCATCAGATATCGGGATTAATAAACTTTTTATATCCAAAACGCATTCTTCAAAATCTAAAAAACAACAATCGGCTTCACCGCTCCTCACAAAATAAAAAAGAGTACAACATTAATCTGTACTCTTTTCCTATTTACTATTTTAATATTCAAAAAAGCATAGCTAGAATTCCGCATTTTTAGGAAACCGTGGAAAAGGAATTACGTCTCTGATATTCGTCATTCCGGTTACAAATAAAACCAGGCGTTCAAAGCCAAGCCCAAATCCCGCATGAGGTGCACTTCCAAATCTTCTCAAATCCAGATACCAGCTCATTTCATCTGCAGGAATATTCATTTCTTTCATTCTTTTTTCCAAAACCTCCAGTCTCTCTTCACGCTGTGAACCCCCGACTATTTCACCTATTCCGGGAGCAAGAATATCCATGGCGGCTACCGTCTTTCCATCATCATTCTGGCGCATATAAAACGCTTTTATTTCTTTCGGATAATTAATAAGGATTACAGGCTTTTTAAAATGCTTTTCTACGAGGTAACGTTCATGTTCGCTCTGCAGGTCAATTCCCCATTTATCAACCGGATAATGAAATTTCTTTTTCTTATTAGGAGTGGACTCTTTTAAAATTTCAATCGCTTCGGTATAAGTCAATCTTTCAAAATCATTATTAATTACCAATTCCAGTTTTTCAATCAATCCCATTTCACTTCTTTCATTCTGTGGTTTCTGCTTTTCTTCTTCTACAAGACGCGCCGCCAGGAAATCAAGGTCTTCACGATTATGATCCAATGCATATTTAATAATGTATTTGATAAACTCCTCGGCCAGGTTCATATCATCTTCCAGATCCGAAAAAGCCATCTCAGGTTCTATCATCCAAAACTCTGCAAGATGCCGTGTTGTGTTGGAGTTTTCCGCCCGGAAGGTGGGCCCAAAAGTATAAACATCACCCAGCGCCATTGCAGCAAGTTCTGCTTCCAACTGTCCACTCACTGTAAGATTGGTGGCTCTTCCAAAAAAATCTTCTTTATAATTAATCGTTCCGTCATCATTTTTTGAGGGGTTCTCTATATCAAAGGCAGTAACATGAAAAGTTTCTCCCGCACCTTCTGCATCAGAAGCGGTAATAATGGGTGAGTGCAAATACAGAAATCCTTTCTGGTTAAAAAACTCATGAATGGCAAATGCCAGTGAATGCCTTACCCTGAAAATAGCCCCAAAGGTATTGGTACGAAAGCGCAGGTGTGCGATCTCCCTCAAAAATTCGAGGCTGTGCTTTTTGGGCTGAAGCGGAAACTTTTCTGCATCGCTGTCTCCTAAAATTTCAATCGTATGTACCTTTAACTCTACGTTTTGTCCCCGGCCCTGAGAGGTAACCAGTTTCCCTGAAACCTTTACGGCTGCTCCGGTCGTAATCCTCTTCAAAAGCGCTTCATCAAATTTACCTAACTCAAGCACCGCCTGAAGATTTGAATTGACACTTCCGTCATTCAAAGCCACAAACTGATTATTTCTGAAGGTGCGAACCCACCCCATTACAGTTAAGTCATTATCTATCAAATCGCCTTTTAAAACCTCTTTAATGCGTACTCTCTTATTAAACATTTCTACCTTTTTATAACCGCAAATATAAAGGAAGCCGTTAAAATTTTAGGACCTATCATTGCTTTTCGGCTACTTCACTACGTAAAAAGATAGTTTTTTCTTTAGGGAAACACATAGAAAAAAAGAAAAAATTCATTGTTTTTATTATTTTAGTGTAATATTGCACCATATTATCACTGACTTGTTTTCCTTTTGCCACGACAACTTCAGTATTAATAGAATCCATTCCATCATAAATATCAAAATTTAGATTTTACAACTTCAATTAGTGCTTTCGACTATTAACCTATACGTCTTTTTATGTACGACATCCTACAACTGAACGATATGCTCGTTCCGGAGTTACTCGATATTGCCGAGCAACAAAATATCTCTGACGCAAAAAATCTTCAAAAACAGGAATTAATTTACAAAATTCTCGATAAACAAGTATCCATGACACCCACCGACAAAAAGGAAACAATCGCCCTAAAACCGAAACGGAAACGCATCGTAAAGCCTGCCGACAAAAAAGAAAATGCAGAAAAGGAAATTACAGAAAAGCAAACCGAAGAAGAAGTTGTTCCTGTTGCTGTTATCGAAGAAAAAGAACCTAAAATAAAAAAGGTAGAAGAGAAGAGAAGAGTTGTAAAGAAACCAAGAGAAGTGGTTTCAAAAGAAGACGGGATATCCCCGGAAGAAGACGATGATAACGAAGACAAACATATAGAACATCTCGCCGATCCCAAAACTATTGCGCCGTCATTGATAGAATTATTGAAAGACGATGACGCACTGGAAGAAGAGCAAATGCCACCTATTACTTCTAACAATGGCCACCAGCATCATCAGAAACCTTTTCCACAACAAAAGAAAGAACCTGCATTCAATATAGAGTTTGATGGTATCATCCTGGCAGAAGGCGTTCTGGAAATGATGCCTGATGGATATGGCTTTTTGAGAAGCAGTGATTATAACTATCTATCCTCACCGGATGACGTATATGTTTCTCCTTCGCAAATAAAATTATTCGGATTAAAAACCGGTGATACGGTTTATGGTTCAGTACGTCCGCCAAAAGAAGGTGAAAAATACTTTGCTTTATTAAAAGTAGAAACCATCAACGGCAAAGGCCCCGACGAAGTGCGCGACCGTGTACCCTTCGACTATCTGACACCGTTATTCCCTTTCGAAAAATTAAATCTGTTTCTAACTCCTAATAACTTTTCTACCCGTATTATTGATTTGTTTACACCCATAGGAAAAGGGCAACGCGGATTGATCGTTTCACAACCGAAAACGGGTAAAACCATGTTGCTGAAAGAGATCGCCAATGCAATTGCCGCCAATCACCCTGAGTGTTATTTAATGATCGTGTTGGTAGATGAAAGACCGGAAGAAGTTACCGACATGGAACGCAGTGTTAAGGCGGAAGTGATCGCTTCTACCTTTGATGAGCCTGCTGAAAAGCACGTGAAAGTGAGTACCATGGCTTTACAAAAAGCAAAACGTTTGGTAGAATGTGGACATGACGTAGTAATCTTATTGGATAGTATTACCCGTTTGGCCCGTGCACATAATACCGTTTCCCCTGCAAGCGGAAAAGTATTATCAGGCGGTGTGGAAGCCAATGCGATGCAAAAACCAAAACAGTTTTTTGGTGCTGCCCGTAAAATTGAAAATGGCGGTTCGCTTACTATTATTGCAACCGCGCTGGTTGATACCGGAAGCAAAATGGATGAAGTAATTTTTGAAGAATTTAAAGGAACCGGTAATATGGAACTTCAGCTTGACAGAAGATTATCGAACCGCAGGATTTTCCCTGCTATTGATATTGTATCTTCTTCTACCCGCCGTGATGACCTGTTACTTGATAAAGACGTTCTTCAACGTATGTGGGTATTAAGGAATCACATGGCCGATATGAATCCGGAAGAAGCTATTACACTTCTGATGAAAAACATGAAAGGAACCAGAGACAACGCTGAATTCCTTACTTCAATGAATGGATAAGATCTTAAATAAAAATACATGTAAAAGCCACTGTAAAACACAGTGGCTTTTTTATAAACAAACCGTAATTTGCCAGGATGCCCATAGAAAAAGTTGATATAGAAATTTTTCTGAAACTTGCGGAAGATGCTCCTGTACTTGATGTAAGAAGCCCCGGAGAATATAATCATGCGCATATTCCCGGTGCCTGTTCTGTTCCTATATTTACAGATGAGCAAAGAGCTGTGATCGGCACAGCCTATTCGAAAGAAAGCCGGCAAAAAGCGGTAAATCACGGACTGGATTATTTTTCTGAGAGAATGAAAATAATTCCGGAAGAAATTGAGACAATTATTGCTGAATGGCAAACGAATAAAAGGGTCACTCCTTCCTCTCCCTCAGAGGCCGGAGTCTTTCTAATCCACTGCTGGCGGGGTGGAATGCGAAGTGAAGCCGTAGCATGGTTAATGAATCTTTACGGACATAAAATTTATTTGCTCAATGGAGGTTATAAAGAATTTCGCAGGTGGGCATTATCGCAATTTGAAAAAAAATATTCTTTACGTGTTTTGGGAGGTTATACCGGCTCGGGAAAAACAGACGTATTAAAAGAATTAAAACAAAACGGCCAAAACGTGATAGACCTTGAAGGAATGGCCAATCACAAAGGTTCCGCATTTGGGTCACTGGGCGAAAGCCCTCAACCCAGCCATGAAATGTTTGAAAACATACTCGCCATCAAACTATCGAAAATCAATATCAGTAACGAGGAAGCAAACACAAAAAATGATAATGCCTCGATATGGATCGAAGACGAAAGTGTACACATTGGCACCGTGGGAATCCCAAAAGTATTCTGGCAGCAAATGCGAAGCAGCCCCTTATTTTTCCTTGATATTCCTTTTGAAGAAAGAGTGGAATATATCACAAAGGCTTATGGGATTTTTGACAAAGAAGAACTGGCCGAATGTATTCTTAAAATTCAAAAAAGGTTGGGAAGCCTCAACACAAAAGATGCCATCCGGTTTTTAAATGAAAATAATTCCCGGGAGGCTTTTTCTATTTTGTTGAAATACTACGATAAGATGTACTCAGAAAGTTTATATAACCGTGAAAATATACAGTCATTATTAAATAAAGTAACTTGTCGTAGAGTTGAAAGTTCGAATGCGAAGAAACTAGTAGTTCGATAATAGCTTTGTCAAAATAACACTCGTTCAATCTTTTAAATGAAATATCTTTTATCCTTTTTCCTTTTTCCTGCAACCCTTTGTGCACAAGACATTTCCGGTGTGTGGGTGGGCCATTTATACAATGATACCACGAAACAAAGCCTGCATTATGAACTGGCGATTAGTGAAGACAACGGGAAACCAAGCGGCTATTCCCACACCACCTTTGTAGTGGATAGTACCAAAAAAGAGGTGGGGGTGAAGGAAGTAAAAATAAAAAGCAAGGATGGGCACTACTACATCATTGACGATAAATTCGTGTACGATAATTATTCAACACCTCCGGTAAAAGGAATCAAAGTTTATAGTTTTCTCACCCTTTCTGAAAATGACAGTGCGGAAGTATTAAGTGGAATATGGAGAACGAATGGAACAAAAATCTACAGGCCGCTGACAGGAACTGTTTTTCTCGAAAAGAAAAAGAAAGAAAAACCAGAGGAAACATTGATCGTTGCAAAACTTGCTCAGTTAGGTCTTTCCGACAAGCTCTCTTTCCTGCCGCCATCCTTCGCTTCAAATAACATGCTGGCCATAAACAACAAACCCAATACGCCTGAAAAAACCATTCAAACGCCCGTTGAGGCTTCCGGTGCACAAAACAAGGAAGTAGAAAAACCGAAAGAGGAGCCAAAACTGACTAAGAAAGAAGAAAGGGCAATTGCTGCAGAGGAGAAAAAAGAAAAAGAGAACATCGCAAAATCTTCTCCGCCTATCAAAAAAGTGATCATAGTTGCTCCGCCTGCAGCGGAAATTTCTTCACGGGATATTGAAACCATCCGCACGGTTGATATCGTTCAGGATAGCCTGATCTTCTCTTTGTATGATAATGGAACCGTTGATGGTGATACCGTAAGTGTAGTCATTAACGGTAAAGTAGTTATGCCACGTGTAGGCCTTCTCGAAAGAGCTATCAACAAAACCATTTACCTTACCCCCGATATGGGAGATTCTATTTCAGTCATTATGTATGCAGAAAATCTGGGCAGCATCCCTCCAAACACCGGGCTGTTGGTCGTTCGGGATGGAGAAAAGAATTACGAGATCCGTTTTACCGGCGATCTGAAAAAAAATTCCAAAATTATTCTGGTGCGAAAAAAGGTACACTAAATGGAGACTACTGAAAACATCTGTGATATAAAGCTCACACAATATTCCCGCGGTGCAGGCTGCGGATGTAAGATATCTCCACAGGTTTTGGAAGAAATCCTTCATTCACAATTTACTTTCCCCGACAATCAATTACTGGTCGGCAATAGCAGCCACGACGATGCTTCCGTTTATGATATCGGAGGAGGAAACGCCCTCATTTCTACTACTGATTTTTTTATGCCTATTGTGGATGACGCTTTTGATTTCGGACAAATTGCCGCTGCAAATGCGATAAGCGATGTTTATGCGATGGGAGGGAAGCCTATACTGGCAATCGCTATACTTGGTTGGCCTATAGAAAAATTACCCGTCTCTCTGGCAAAAAAGGTAATGGAAGGTGCAAGAAATGTTTGTGCAAAAGCCGGAATAGCTCTGGCCGGAGGGCATAGCATTGACTCTGCCGAACCTTTTTTTGGACTTTCGGTAAATGGTATGGTCCCGCTCGAAAACCTTAAAAAAAATAATAACGCCCAAGAAGGTGATGTAATTTTTTTAACCAAGCCTATCGGTGTAGGGATTCTCTCTACTGCCCAAAAAAGAAATGTTTTAAAAGAAGAACATTTAAGAATTTTGATTGAGCAGCTCACCTCATTAAACTCGATAGGAGAAGACCTCGGAAAAATAAAAGGCGTTTCTGCAATGACCGATGTTACCGGGTTTGGGCTTGCCGGGCATTTAATTGAAATGGCTGAAGGAAGTGGCTTATCGGCAGAACTCTACTACTCACTTGTATGCATAACCGAAGGTGTAAAAGAATACCTCGGTCAACGAATTATTCCGGACGCTACTTACAGAAACTGGAATAGTTATAGCAAAAAAATCAACTTTGAAAAAGAAGTAAATGTAATGGAAGCGTTTTCGATATTACCCGATCCGCAAACAAATGGCGGATTACTGATTGCTGTAAATCCCCGCTCTGTCAATGAAGTGCAAGAAGTTTTGAAACAACATGGATTAGAAAAATTTTCTAATCCCATCGGTACTTTTATCTCTAAAGAAGAAAAGGTGGTGGTGGTTAAAAGATAGTGACTATAGTAATCCTTATCCTAAAAAAGAAAATCTTTTAAATCAACTGGATATTATTAATCATCGCAGGAATTTTCGGATCAACGGCCGTCTGGTGGATAGCCGGATTTTTCGTTTGCCTTTCAATCAGTATGTTCCTATTATACCGCACAACACAAACCTTGCCCATCGGGGCCGCTTACGCCGTATGGACAGGTATTGGCGCCGCAGGAACTATAATCGTTGGCATACTATTATTTAAAGAACCCACTGATTTTTGAAGGCTGTTTTTTATAACTACGCTAATCTGCTCAATTATTGGTTTGAAAGTGGTGACTCATTAATTTTTACGGTTCGACGGTCTCCGTCTGACCATGAAAAACCTACCGCCACCATCAGACAGCAACCGTCAAATAAAGCTAAAGCCCATCAATAATTTTTGCCAGCTTCTTATCTTTTTCTGTAACCACATCTCCGGCATCATGTGTTGAAAGCCACATTTCTACCCTGTTGTATTCATTCGTCCATTTTGGATGATGGTCCATTTTTTCGGCAGCCAGCGCTACGCGTGTCATAAATGCAAAGGCTTCTGAGAAATCTTTGAACTCAAATTTTTGATGCAGCTTATTGTCTTTTTCTTCCCACATAATAGTTGATTTTAAAGGTTATTAATAGCTGATAGTATCAGTCTGACTTATTAAGAACGGCCAGACTAAAACTATCTGAAAATTTTTAAACATTCATACAAAGGCGTCAATCCCATAAGTCATAAAGAACCCATCAGACTTAGAAAACAAGGTGTTGCTTATTCTTTATTTTCTCATTGGTAAGTTCTACCACCAATCGTACAGAAGGAACGGTCTTTATTGAATTCATAAAAATACTTACTTCCTCGTCTTTCATAATATCATCTTTCATAAGCCACAAAAAATCCAGGTGTTTGAATTCGGGCAAAAGATATTCACCATCGTCTTCATTGTTGTATATATAATGTTTGATGGTTCCTGCCAGCTCTCCATACTCATAAATCGAAAAAAAGTAACTGCGTGTTTTTTTATTGAGTTGTATCTCCAGGCTATTATTGATCCTGAAATCAAAATTGAGTATCCGGTTTAAGTGCCAGCAAAACCGGTATTGTTCTATGGACGCTACAATACCAAGCAAGCGTGTGTTTTCAAAAAAATCCCCCAACATGGCATCATTGTCAATACGAAATTTCATCTCTTTTTTTTAAAAAACAACATTCAACGTCAATAACTCTTTCCCGCGAAGAACCGTAACTTTTGTGGCATCTCCTTTTTTAAATTTACTGAGCGCCGTCATATAATTATTAATGTCCGTTACTTTAAAATCCCCAAGAGCGGTAATAATATCGCCGGCCTGCATTCCCACTTTTTGAGCAATCTTTCCGTCAATAATCCCATCGGCCCTGACACCGGTCCCGGAAAATGTATAATCAGGCATAAACCCCAAACTCACTGTAAAATGTGCGGACTCCATCTGCGGCTCGCGGGTCTTAGTAAACACAAGCTTATCGCCCCCATTGGTTTGTTTAAGAATATTATAGATATACTGAATGACACGCAATTCACCGGTGAAATTAATTTTTTCTACATCATCCGTCGGCTTGTGATAATCGGCATGAGTTCCTGTAAAGAAAAACAATACCGGAATATTTTTAAGATAAAAAGAAGTGTGGTCACTGGGACCTATACCACTTGAATCAAATTTCACTTTCAGCGCCCGTGTTTTCTCCGGCAGTATCTTGCCCCAGGTGGGCGATGTGCCGTAACCCCCTATAGCGATCGCGTGTGTGCTGTCATTAAGCCGGCCTACCATATCACAATTGATCACATAATTAACCGCATCCAAAGAGATAGTAGGATTTTCGACGAAATATTTCGAACCAAACAAACCCAGTTCTTCTCCCGAAAAACAGATGAAAAGATAATTACTCTTTTTCAATTTTGATTTTTTCAGAAGCTTTGCCAACTCAAGAACCGAGGCGGTACCACTGGCATTATCATCCGCACCATTATGTATTTCAGGTTTACCTGTCCATAAAGAATTATGGTCTTCGCCATAGCCCAAGTGATCATAATGGCCTCCCAAAACAACTGTGGTGGCAGCTCCATTATCAATATATCCGACTACATTGTGTCCCGTTCTTTTTTTATCTCCAAGCGCCGCTCTTAGATCTATAGTCAGATTGACAGAATTGTCTTTCAGGTACTTTCTCACAACATCTTTCGAGAGATAAACCACAGGAATCTTTACCTTGGGGATCTTGGATTTACCGTCAAATTTCAATTCATCATCCACTTTTCCTGAGTTAAAAACCAGACAGGCGGAAGCACCTTTTTTCTCAAATTCTACCGCCTTATTTCTAATATATTCTTCCACGTCATAATGTGGGTTATTTTTATTTTCATCCAGGCTTTCTTTTAAGTCCAGAAACCACGGGATATCTTTTTCATAAAAGGCCGGTGAGGCATCTGCTTTTACTGCTCCATTATTACTGAAAATGAAAGGGAAAAAATCACTCTCCGCTTTAAGGGAAACTCCGTTAATTGTCAGGTGTGTTTCAGGTAAAATTTGCTTTCCTTCATTAATTTCAAATGCCTGAATATATGAATTGCCGTCGCCCTTAGGCACTAAGCCGATATTTTTAAATTGATCAGATAAATATTGATACGCAAGCTTTTCGCCGGGGGTTCCGGTTCTCCTTCCTTCCAGCTTATCACTTGCCAGAAAGCTGATTTCCGATCTAAGATTATTAATAATTATTTTATCTTGCTTCTTAAGTTTTTGCCCTACGGCAAACTGAGAAACAAAAATGAAAAGGAATAGGAAAATGTGTTTCATATCTGAGGGTTGATTGAGCGACAAATTTAAGATGAATATGTTAGTGAATACTATGATAAAATTCAACCCATGTATTCTCTTTCCTAATTTCGTAAATTTTTGTAAGGTTGTAACAATTACTTTTGCCGATTACTTTTATAAAATTTGAGCCACAAGCTAAATATCGCTCTGGTAGGGAATCCCAACAGTGGAAAAAGCTCCCTATTTAATTCCCTCACAGGATTAAATCAAAAAGTTGGAAACTTTCCCGGTGTTACAGTTGATAAGAAAACAGGGACAAGCAACCTCTCTTCAGATCTCTCTGCAAACATTATTGATCTCCCCGGCACCTATAGCCTGTACCCAAAAAGAAATGATGAATGGGTTTCTTATAAAGTACTGCTTAACCAGGATGCACGAATAAAGGCGGATGTAATTGTTCTGGTAGCCGATGCGAGTAACCTGAAAAGAAATTTACTGTTTTGTTCACAGATCATTGATCTGAAAAGGCCGGTAGTCATTGCTCTTACCATGATGGATATTGCCAATAAGAATAACATTCAGGTAGATGTTTCAGGGCTGGGAAGAGAATTGGGTGTTTTGGTTGTACCGGTAAATCCAAGAAAAAATAAAGGGATCCTCCAGTTAAAGAAAGCCATCGCACAAACGGCCGAGAATCTGGATCGCATTCCGGAAAGAGACTTTATTAATATGGAAATGATGGCACCTGATGCCATCAAAAAAATACAGGATATCATTCCGGGAGTTAATAAATACACTGCCATTCACTACCTCATCAATCACGAAAGTTTTGCGCTGGATCCTCAGATACAGAACACTATTGAGAACATAGAAAAAGAAACAAATTTCAACCCAACCAAAACACAGGCAGAAGAAATTTTACAACGCTACAGTAAGATAAAAACCATCATGAAACAAACCGTGGTGGAAGCAGATCCATTGCAAAAAGCTTTGCTTACCCAAAGGCTGGATGGTATTTTTCTACACCGCGTATGGGGCTATATTATATTGATGCTGGTGCTCTTTTTATTGTTCCAAAGCATTTTTGTAATTGCCCAATTCCCTATGAACGGTATTGAATGGACCTTCGCCGAAGCGGGCAAATGGCTGGGAAATATTTTGCCACAAGGGTGGTTCAGTGATCTATTTATAAACGGGATTATTGCCGGACTTAGTGGAATTATTGTTTTCGTTCCGCAAATCATGATCTTATTCGGGTTAATAACCCTTCTGGAAGATACCGGCTACATGGCACGAATCAGTTTTCTTACCGATAAGATTATGCGTAAGGCAGGGCTTAACGGGAAAAGCGTAATGCCCATGGTAAGTGGCCTTGCCTGTGCCGTACCTGCAATCATGAGCGCCAGAAGCATTGAAAATAAAAAGGAACGACTACTCACTATCATGGTAACACCACTTATGAGCTGTAGTGCCCGCCTTCCTGTTTATACCGTACTGATTGCTTTGGTAATTCCGCATAAAATGTACCTTGGGTTCATCAGCCTTCAGGGGTTGGTAATGATGCTGATGTATTTCCTGGGAACCTTTATGGCATTGCTTGCCGCCTACATCATGAAGTGGTTTATCAAGAGCAGAGAAAAAAGTTTTTTCATTCTTGAACTTCCCTCGTATCGTGGGCCGAGGTGGAAAAACATCCTTTCAACCATGATCGAACGTGCTAAAATTTTCGTAGTACAAGCCGGTAAGGTGATCATGGTGATCAGCTTATTACTTTGGGTACTGAGCACCTATGGCCCTGCAGAAAAAATGAAAGCGGTTTCGGTGAAATATGCCATGCTTGTTCAGCAAAACCCTTCACAGGAAAAGGAACTCAGCAAACTAGAAGGCACCGAGCACCTGGAAACATCTTACGCAGGAATGCTGGGAAAAGCCATTGAACCGGTAATAAGGCCTCTCGGATATGACTGGAAAATTGGTATCGCCCTCATCACTTCTTTTGCTGCCCGCGAGGTGTTTGTAGGAACCATGGCCACCCTTTACAGTGTGGGTAGCGGCGCCGATGAAAACAGCGAAACCTTACGCCAAAAAATGAATGCGGCCACCTGGTCCAACGGAGACAAGGTATATACTCTTGCTGCCGGATTATCACTTCTTGTTTTCTATGCACTGGCCATGCAATGCATGAGCACTCTGGCGGTAGTAAAACGGGAAACAAAAACATGGAAATGGCCGATCATCATGCTGGCTTATATGACAGGACTGGCTTACATCATGAGCTTCATAACTTTTGAGCTGTTTAAATAGTTTTACATTAATTCGTTTTCTTTCATGATTGTTCATCAAGCTGCACTGCTTTTTTCACATAGTCAAATGCTGAAATATAAATTAATTGTATCTTGTTATTTCCTTAAATAAATGCAAAATGAATAAAAATCATTCAGCCCGGGAAGTGGTGAACCACATGCTGGAAAAAGATCTATTCAGCCAATGGCTTGGAATAGAGACTGTGGAAATCGAAGAAGGGAATTGTAAAACAAAAATGACGATTCGCCCTGAAATGATCAATGGGCTGGGGATTGTACACGGCGGAATCGCCTTCTCTCTCGCCGACAGCACCTTTGCTTTCGCCTGCAATAGCCGTAATAATTTATCAGTAGCACTGGACAACTCTATTAATTTCTTAAAACCGGTTTTTCCGGGTGATGTGCTAATTGCAGAAACCAAAGAAATACACAATGGAAAATCTACCGGGCTTTATCAAATTTCTATAACCAACCAAAATGGCCATATTGTGGCCATTTTCAAAGGAACCTGTTTAAGAACAAACCGAAAAATAGTGGAATAATCTTTCTTTAAAAAGATTCATAAAGAGGAATGCAATTTCTATTAAAAACTATTTGACAATAAAATAACCCACAGCAAGCCATACCAATCCTTTTATTAAAAAGAAAAGAAATCCCCAAAAACCAATTCGTTTCATCCAAGTGGTAAACGATTTTTTATTTTTTTCAACCGCCATCATTGTTTTAATTTTTTAACGGGCAATTACCTCGTAGGTTTTAAAATCACTTTTCATCGGTGGTTCTTTTCCTTCGGCTTTCGCTTTGGCCAGATCGGAAAACCCTCGCTTATGGCCATCTAAAAAAGTCGCAGATTTGGTCCACCCTTTGAAAGATTGCTCGTCTTCCCAATGACTTATAATAAGATACGCATCTTCTTCTTTTTGAAGGACGTAATACCTGCATATCAATAAACCCGGGCATAGTATCAATTTGTTTTGCTCTTGTTCCAAATAACTCTTCAAAACGTTCTCTGTACTCCGTTTTGCAATCTATATAATTAACTGCGACGAAATTCTTCTGGCTCATTTGTCATTTTTAGGTCACGAAAATAAAGCTGTTTTCAATGATACACTTTCAAAATCGGGAAATGTATTTTAAAAACTCGTTAAATGGTTGTTTCGTAATTTTATGAAAAAGATGTTTTATAAATATAAAGATTCTATCCCGGTGGTTGACGTTACCTCTTTTGTTCACCCGCAAGCCACTGTAACCGGTAATGTAGTTATTGGAAAAAATGTTTACATAGGCCCCGGGGCAGCTATTCGCGGCGATTTTGGAAAAATAATCATCGAGGACGGTTGCAACGTACAAGAGAACTGTACCATCCACATGTTTCCCGGAGTAACGGTTACCCTGAAAGAAAATGCACATATCGGGCACGGGGCCATCATTCATGGAGCTACTATTGGAAAAAATTGCCTGGTTGGTATGAACGCTGTTATTATGGACAATGTAATCCTCGGAGATGAATGTATTGTAGGTGCTTTGTGTTTTGTAAATGCAGACAGAGTGTTTCCATCAAGGAGCCTGATTGTAGGCAATCCGGCCAAAATAATAAAGCAGGTGTCTGACGAAATGATGGCCTGGAAAAAAGAAGGTACCAAAATCTATCAAAACCTTGCCGCCGACATGCACCATGACTGGAAACCTTGTGAGCCTCTAAACGCTTCTCCCATACAAGAAAATCTTTCTCTGGATAAAAGTGGATACAAAACATGGGGTGAAAGAAAAAAGGATATTCTTTAAAATAAAAAGACCGGTAATTACACCGGTCTTTTTAAAAAAATTTCTGCAATTTATTAAAAGAACTTACTTCTGTAGTCTTTAATATTAGCTATTTCTTTTAAAGAATTAAAAGACTGTCCCAAAGCAGACTGAATGCCTTTGTTGATTTCTTCATTTACCTGCAACTTTTGCATTTCAGGAGAGAGTGGTTCCTTCGCGGAAACATTGTTCACCTTAATTACAAAAACTCCTGTATTTCCTGAAAATGCCGGCGATACTTTTGTGCGGAATTCTTTATTAAATGCGGCTCCTGCTACCCGGGGTTCGTTGCCAATACCATTAATGATCTGCGCATCAAACGTAAGAGTAGAATCTGCTCCGCTTTCCAATACCTGCAAATGATAGGGTGCAGCAGCAGCTTCCAGTGTGGCTGGATTATTCAGCTTCTTTTTTATTTCTTCTGCTTTTTTCATATTCCTGATTGTGCCTTCTACCATCGGCCTTGCAGTGGCAACATCCGGAACACCGGCTTTTATTTTATGATCAACAATAGCAACCACATAATCGTCTTTTACCGAATAAGGTTCCGAAACCTGTCCTTCTTTTGCATCAAAAGCCCACTTAATAATGGTTCGGGCATCCTGTAAACCTCCAAGCTGATAGTCATTTTCTTTCACAACATTCGGAACAGATATTTTTGTCAACCCGTTTTTGGCAACATAATCATTGAACGTTTTTTCATCTGTAGCGCTTCCTGATAGTTTAATGGCTGCCGTATTTGCTGCATTAATTGTTTCATTGCTTGGCGCAATCTCTTTCGCCATATAAGCTATTTTATAGGTAGGCTGAGGATTCTTTTTATTAAGAATTTCAATATAATGCCATCCAAATTGTGTTTGTATTACTTTCTTGGTTTCCCCCTTCTCATTCAGTAAAAAATCAGCAAATTCCTTTGAAAAATTCTCTCCTTCAATCGTATTCAGATCAAAGGTCATTACTCCGTTTGTTTTTTTAGCAACCTCATCTGTTGAATATTTTTCATCAAGAGAATCAAAACTGGCGCCTCCCTTTATTGCCAGGTCTATACTATCGGCTATCCTGTGTGCTGTACTATCAGCCATAACAGGTTGCTGTGTCTGAGGATCTACGGTACCCAATAAAATATGACGGCACTCAATGCTGTCAGGCAAAATTTTAGTGCCAATTTTTTTTGCCAAAACATAATTTTTGGTATCAAGGTAAGGGCCATACACTCCGCCGACAGGCAAGTCTATGATAGAATCTTTAAAAGGTACCTGTATTTTTGATTTGGTAGAATAGCCGTCAAAATAGGGAATAGAAGAAGCATTTCTTCCGAGAAATAATTTGGCATTGGAGTCTGCAACAAACTGAGGTTTTAAATCTGTCAAAGATTTCAATATGTTCGCGCTATCCTGCTTATTTGCCGATGCGCTAAATGATACATAAGAAATCATACGGCCTGCCTCTTGTTTAAACCTGTTCTTATTTTTATCAAGATAGGTTTGAATCTCATTGTCACTAACCTTTACTGCGCTGTCGCTAATTACGCTGTAAGGAACAGCTACATAAGAAATAGATGCAAAAGAGTTTTTTTCTTCGTTCATTTCCTTAGATAGCCATTTGGGCTGATATATACTTCCTGCAATCAGTGATGTATATTTAGTATATAAACTATTTAAACGCATTGGATCTATCACCTGTGAAATAATAGCGCTCCTTTGTTTTTCGTCTTTATTTTTTTTAACCTCGGCCCACCACTGTTTTGCTTGCTCTATATTATATTGTCCTGTTTCTTTATCGGTGAAGGCCTGTTTCAATTGTTGAGGAGCATCTTCACTAAACATAATAGAACTCATTTCATCAGGCGTAAAAGTGATACCCAGATCAGTGAACTGGCCATCTACTATTTTTTCTGCTACCATCTGATTCCACACAGATTCCATGATCTGTTGATTTTGGGCACTTCCTCCATTGGGATATTGTTGTTCTATCTCCTTTACCTTTTCATTAAAATCATCAAGGTTTATTTTCTCTCCATTTATTATACCTACTGTGGTGGTATTATTATCTCCGAACAGGGAACCCCGTCCGCTGCTCATAGAGTCCATTAAAATAAAGGCGATAAGACTTATACCGATGAGAGCAATTACTATTACAGCCCCTTTTTCACGGATATCCTGAATGATTGACATATTGTTTTTTCTCTTAAATTTGAAATGAGGCGGCAAAAATAGTGTAAAATAAGATAGGAACAAATTGTGGATAACCTATTAAGACCAGCGATGGCAGGCTTTTATCTGAAATTGGTTTTTTGGAGAAATTTTTATTTAAAAAAACGTAAAATAGTTTTCAACAAGCTCTTGTGCGAAAATCGTTTTTGGTGTTTGCAACGAACGTTATTGAAATTTATTGTGTGAATAAGTTCTAACAACTTTGATCTTCCGGAAGGATCTGTAATTTTAAAGGGAAAGATGAACAATTTACGCTTACCAAATTCACAAATTTTTAAAAATATTGTTCTCCTTTTTTATCAACATCCTTTTTTATTAACCAATGTTAAAAAGAGTATGTAAAATAAGGAAGGTTGTTAAAATATCACTGTTCAAAGTTTGTGGATTCGTGTGGATAAGATGGAAGTTTTAAATTTGCATCAATACAAATAAGCATTATATCCACAAATTCACATCCCTAATAGTAATAGGGTTTTAAGTAAATAATGTATTAATACTAAATACTATGGCAGATATTAACATTGAAGCGGCAACAATGAATTTAGAAAAAAAAGGTTTTCTCGATTTGAATATTGACGTTAACTTAGACCTCTTCACAGAAATAGAACGTTTAAAAAAGGAAAAAAATGCGATTATACTTGCCCACTATTACCAGGAACCGGATATTCAGGATGTTGCCGATTTTATCGGAGATAGTCTCGGATTGGCGCAGAAAGCCCAATCTACTGATGCGGATATAATTGTTTTTGCAGGGGTACATTTTATGGCCGAGACCGCTAAAATTTTAAATCCACACAAGAAAGTTTTATTACCTGATTTAAAAGCCGGATGTTCTCTTGCTGATTCAGCACCAGCCGATAAATTTAAAAAATTCAAAGATCAATATCCCGGTCATATCGTGATCACTTACATCAATTGTTCGGCAGGAATGAAGGCGTTAAGTGATATTATTTGCACTTCTTCCAATGCGGAAGCCATCATCAATAGCTTGCCAAAAGAACAGAAAATAATATTCGCTCCTGATAAAAATTTAGGTGCTTATCTTATAAAAAAAACCGGAAGGGACATGGTGTTATGGAACGGATCCTGTATAGTTCATGAACTATTTAGTCTTGAAAAGATTACCAAACTGAAAATGCTTCATCCTAATGCAAAAGTGGCTGCACATCCAGAATGTGAAGAGCCGGTTTTAAAGTCTGCTGATTTTATAGGAAGTACTTCGGCTCTTTTGAAATACACCAAAGAAAATCCTGCTACAGAATTTATTGTGGCTACAGAATCGGGGATACTCCATCAGATGCAGATTCAATCGCCTTTTAAAACGTTTATTCCGGCACCTCCCGATAATGCCTGCGCCTGTAACGAGTGCCCTTATATGAAATTGAATACCCTTGAAAAATTGTATTTGTGTATGGAATATGAAAAACCGGAAATTATAATGGATGAACAATTACGGATCGCATCCAAAAAGCCAATTGAGAGAATGCTGGAGATAAGTAAAAGGTATGGATTGTAAAAATAAAAATGCAGCATTAGAATGAAATGTGGCTTAATACAGAAGAAATTAATATAATTTCCCCCTAACTAATCTAAATTATTTATAAAAGCGTAAGAACTAAAATAGCTACCCAAACACCCCATCCGATCCATGCCCATTTATGCCTGTTTCTCTTTACATCTTCATCTCCGTTTATAATATAAGAGAGTAGAACACCAATAAGGCCTAAAAGTAAACCCAATACAAACCAGCCCGCATTAAACCCCGATGTAGGATCACCATAAGATATAGCTTTCTCCAGCTTTTTATTAGTAATGAAACCATCTTCTGAAATACTTCTTCTTAGTTATTTTCGACCGGCTTTGAAATTTATTTTTTGAAAAAAGTTTAAGTGTTTACCAGTGAGTTTTTCATAATCTTTTACCTTAATTTTAGAAAGGTCCATTAATGAAATTTTGCATATTGTTACCGATCGGCAAGAATACAGTATTTGCATTCTTAGGAGAATTTAACGTCCCGATCCCCGTAGAAGCAAAAGCTGTTGCAAAAAATGAAAATGCTGTTAATAAAAAAATGATTTTTTTCATGTTGTTTTGGCCTTAATTTTTTTACGCAAAGCAATAAAAATTAAAAAATAAACAGATATTTTATTTAGGTTGCTTTGAATAATATTAAAAAAAAGGTTGCTCAATAATTTGAGCAACCTTTTCAATATAAAAGATATTTTTTAAGCTACAACACCTTCTGCTATCTTGGCCCTTATTTTCGCTTCTATTTCGTTGGCCATACCCGGATTATCAATCAGTAATTGTTTTACGGCTTCGCGGCCTTGACCGAGCTTGGTAGTATCATAACTAAACCAGCTTCCGCTTTTTTGTACGATACCCAGGTCAACACCCATATCCACGATTTCGCCCACTTTAGAAATTCCACCACCAAAAATGATGTCGAATTCTGCCACTCGAAAAGGGGGAGCCATTTTATTTTTTACCACTTTTACTTTTACATGGTTTCCAATAGATTGATCGCCGTCCTTTATTTGTGCCATCCGTCGAATATCAAGCCTTACGGAAGCATAGAATTTTAAAGCATTACCTCCGGTAGTTGTTTCGGGGCTTCCAAACATTACACCGATCTTATCACGAAGCTGATTAATAAAAATACAGCAGCAATTTGTTTTACTGATGGTAGCAGTTAATTTTCTCATGGCCTGGCTCATTAATCGTGCCTGCAATCCCATTTTACTGTCACCCATTTCTCCTTCCAGTTCGCCTTTTGGAACAAGGGCCGCTACAGAATCTATTACCACCACATCAAGTGCGCCTGAGAGAATTAATCTGTCTGCAATTTCCAGGCCTTGCTCGCCATAGTCTGGCTGGCTTATTAGAAGATTGTCCACATCCACTCCCAGCTTTCTTGCATACGTGCTGTCAAAAGCATGTTCTGCATCAATAATAGCACACATCCCGCCTTTTTTCTGTGCTTCAGCGATCACATGAATTGCGAGCGTCGTTTTACCGGAAGATTCCGGCCCATATATTTCAACCACTCTTCCTTTTGGAAGGCCCCCGATTCCTAAAGCGACATCCAGCCCTATTGACCCGGTAGAGATTACTTCGTGTGGTTCCTGTGAACGTTCGTTCATCATCATTACACTTCCTTTTCCAAAGTCTTTGTCTATTTTATCAATCGTAAGCTTGAGTGCTTTTAATTTTTCTGAGTTTTTGTCTGCCGGAGTATTTGCCATAATTTTTTGAGTTAAAATGAATGTATAAGTTGTAAAGTTATCAGTTACGCAAAAATAGTAATTAAATGTTATCAACACTAATTTGTTTAGTATTATATAGTTAAATATTTTAGTTTATAAAATAACAGATTGCTATATTAAAAATGGATTTAATCCTTATGTTTGTATTTACAAAAAAATGAGATTATGAAGAAATGGATCGTTGTGATTTTAGCTTTTGCTTCCCTTCAGGTAGCAGGACAAATGGCGCCGGCAAACTCTGGAGCAACTTGTGGGGAGGTTATCAGCAAGGCTGGAGCCGCAGCGGTAGAAGGCCTTTCTCAATCGCTTGCTCAGCAGGATGAATTTTCAGGTAAAATAAAGGGAAAAGTCGTTGGTGTGTGCGAGAAGAAAGGTTGCTGGATGAAGCTTGCCAATGATTCAGAAGAAGAGATTATGGTAAAATTTGAAAACTATGGCTTTTTTGTTCCGAGAGATATTAATGGTAAACAAATTGTTATGGAAGGTGTTGCGAGAAAATCGGTTACTTCTATAGACAAACTTCACCATTATGCGGAGGATGCAGGTAAGTCTGCGGAAGAGGTTGCTAAAATTACCGAGCCTAAAGAAGAAATTATTTTTACGGCCACAGGAGTTTTGGTTCTTTAATAAAGCAGGGAATTATTTTTCTAATTTTTTTGTTTTAAGTGGAAGCGATTACCAGTTGGTTTGATATTGGATCAATCTTTCTACGGCTTCCTGAAGGGTACTATCTTTTTTGGCAAAGCAGAAACGGAGCACTTTGTCATCTTTGGGATTCTTATAAAATGCGGACACTGGAATAGCAGCCACACCGGCTTCAATAGTTAACCTTTTGGCGAAATCAACTTCGCTCTCTTTACTGATGCCTTTGAAACTATACAACTGGAAATAACTTCCGTGAGAAGGAAGTGATTTAAATTTTGTTTGGCTCATCAGGTTTTGAAAGAGATCTCTTTTTGCCTGAAAAAAAGCCCCTAATTGCAGGTATTCATTTTTATTTTGGATGAAGGTGGACAGTGCATATTGCAATGGAGCATTGGCACAAAAACAATTGTATTGATGGATTTTTAGAAATTCTTTCATCAGTGATGAAGGAGCAACACAATAACCTGTTTTCCATCCGGTGCAATGGTATTCTTTACCGAATGAAAAAGTCACAAAGCTTCTTGAAAAGAGATCAGGGTACCTTAAAATACTTTCGTGTTGCTGTCCGTCGAAAATAATATGATTATAAACCTCATCGCTTAAAATAAATATTCCTGTACCTGAAACAATTTTTCTCAATTGTTCGATATCGTTTTTATCGAGTATTCTTCCGGTAGGATTGTGGGGAGAGTTGAGCAAGATCATTTTTGTTGCAGGCGTGATCTTTGCTTTTATTTGATCCCAGTCTATTTTATAATCAGGATAAATAAGGGGCACCGGTATTGGAATAGCACCATTTACCTCTATATTAGGAATGTAGCTATCGTAAGCAGGTTCCATTACAATCACCTCGTCGCCCGGATTTAAGACAGCGGTCAGGGCTGTATAAACAGCATAAGTTCCGCCAGGTGTGATGGTGATCTCATTGGCCGGATCTACTTTTGCTTTGTAAAGAAAATCAATTTTGTCAGCGATCGCATCACGCAATGCTGGTAATCCGTTCCTGTGTGTATATTGATTATGGCCATCTTTCATGGCTTTGTGTACGAGTTCAATCAATTGCTCATTCATTCCAAAATCAGGAGAGCCCTGGCCTAAATTAATGGCGTGATGTTTTGTAGCCAGAGAACTCATTACCGTAAAAATTGTTTCACCGGTATTCGGTAGCTTGCTATTGATAGAAGGATTCACTAAGTGTGATTTGTTGGTTTACGGAAATGAAATGTATTTCCTGGCTTATAGATATTTATCTCCCTTATTCCTTTTTATTTCAGCGAGGTATTCTTTGATGCTTTGTTCTTTTTCTTTTTTACAAATAAGCAATGCGTCTTTTGTGTCAACCACGATAAAATCTTCCAGTCCCTGTAACAGGATCAATTTGTCGCTTGCTGAATGAACTATATTTTTTGTGGAATCGAAGAGGATGATATTTTCTCCTGCTATGGCATTGCTGTTATCATCTTTTTCAATGTTTTCATAAGCACTTCCCCACGTTCCCAGATCGCTCCATCCGAAGGTAGAAGGGATCACATAGACATTGTCGGCCTTTTCGATAATACCGTAATCAATAGAGATGTTTACGCAAAGAGGGTAGATCAGTTCTATTGCCTCTTTTTCTTTGGGTGTGTTCATTGCCAGCTTTGCCCCATCAAAAATTTCGTGTATCTCCGGCAGGTATTTTTCAAAAGCAGAAATGATACTTTTTGTTTTCCACACAAAAATTCCCGCGTTCCACAAAAAATCTCCGCTTGCAATAAACGTTTTGGCCAGTTCCAGATCCGGTTTTTCAGTAAAGGTTTTTACTTTGTAGATATTGTCGTTTACTGCGTGCTGCTCATATTGAATATACCCGTAGCCGGTATTGGGTTGATAAGGTTTTATTCCAAGAGTAAGAAGTGCATTATTTTTTTCCGTGAATTCAAGAGCCTCAAAGCTTGTTTTTACATATGCGGTATCATCCAGAATGAGGTGGTCTGCCGGTGCACAGATTAAGTTGCTCCTGGGGTTCAGTTGCTGAAGTTTGTAAGAAATATAGGCTATACACGGAGCCGTATTTTTTCTTGAAGGCTCACACACAATATTGTCAGGATTAATTAAGGGTAATTGTTCTGCGACGATTTCCTTGTATTGTATAGAGGTTACTATAAAAATGTTTTCGAGAGGAATGTATTGGGCGAATCTGTCAAAAGTTGCCTGTATTAAAGTTCTTCCCGTATTTAGTATGTCAAGAAATTGTTTGGGGTAATCCACTCTGCTCACGGGCCAGAACCTGCTTCCTATTCCTCCGGCCATGATTGCTACGTAATTATTTTCCTTCATAATGAGTTGCTTTATATAATTCCTTCTTTTATAAGATCGTGCAAATGTATGATCCCGGAGTAATCATTGTTGGTTGTTACCACTAATTGAGTAATATTATTTTTACGCATGATGTCCAGCGCATTTACAGCAAGTTCTTTTCCGTCAATGATTTTAGGATTCGAACTCATAATATCTTTTGCCATTATCCCTGCGTGGTATCTGTCTTTCTCCAGCATCCTTCTAAGGTCTCCATCAGTAATGATTCCTGCTATTTTTTTGTTTTTATCCAGTACAACGGTTACACCCAGACGTTTTTTAGTGATTTCAATAATTACATCTTTCAGCAGGTCGCCAGTATTTACAGAAGGCTTTTCATTATTAACTGACAACTCTTCCACATGCAGATACAGTTTTTTCCCGAGTGTTCCGCCCGGGTGAAATTTTGCAAAGTCTTCGGGGCTGAAACCTCGGATCTCCATAAGGCAAACAGCAATCGCATCGCCCATTACCATTTGTGCTGTTGTACTGTTGGTAGGTGCAAGGTTGTAAGGAGATGCTTCTTCTGCTACAGAGGTATTTAAAAAGATATCGGCGCATTTTGCAAGATAACTTTGTGTATTTCCACACATGGCAATGAGTGGGTTTTTAAAATTTTTTATAAGAGGTACGAGCACTTTTATTTCTGGGCTATCACCACTTTTACTGATGATCATTACTATATCGTCTTGCTGTACCATTCCGATATCGCCGTGGATAGCGTCCGCAGCATGAAGAAAAAGTGAGGGGGTTCCGGTACTGTTGAGAGAGGCCACTATTTTTTGTGCGACGATTGCACTCTTCCCGATTCCGCTGATAACAAGCCTTCCTCTGGTGGAGTTAATTAGTGTGATGGTTTTTACAAAATCAGCGTTTATAAAATCAACGAGAGCGGCAACAGAACGAGATTCCGATAGGATAAGATGCTTAGCGGTATTGATTATTTTGTCTTCCATTTATTACGTAAAAAAACATAAATAGCATTAAAATGATACAAACCTACTTCAAATGAACGGACGAACAAACTAAGGTTTTTATTTTGTAACCATAAATTTCGTACCTTAACAAAGTCAATGTCCTAAAGAAAATAGATAGAAATACAGGTGTTGAATTTATTTAACCTTGACTTTTGATTGCAATAATTAACTTTGGAACACTTAAACAGTACCGCAGAGTAGAAAAGAAAAACCATGCCAACAACAAAAAAGAAAAAAACTACCAAAGAAACACCTGTCCAATCTTCCGATAAGACTATAACGGAAAAATCAGAAACAAATAAAATTCTTAAACAGCAACTTCAAAAATATTTTGGATTTAAATCTTTTAAAAATCCTCAGGAAGAAATCATTAACAACCTTCTTTCTGGAAGGGATACTTTCGTAATAATGCCTACGGGTGGAGGTAAGAGCCTTTGCTATCAGTTACCCGCCATTATCAGTGAAGGATGTGCAATTATTGTATCGCCCCTGATTGCGTTGATGAAAAATCAGGTAGATCTTGTAAGGGGATACAGTAGTACAGATAATATTGCTCATTTCCTGAACAGTTCCTTAAACAAGGGACAGCAAAAAGTGGTAAAGGAAGATCTCCTTTCGGGAGCTACCAAACTTCTTTATGTAGCACCTGAAACGTTGACAAAAGATGAAAACGTAGATTTCTTTAAAGATTTAAAGATTTCCTTTTTTGCTGTGGATGAAGCCCATTGTATTAGTGAGTGGGGGCACGATTTCAGACCAGAATATCGCCGCCTTCGCGAAATTATGGATATAATAGATGACAAAATTCCCGTAATTGCACTAACAGCTACAGCTACCCCTAAAGTACAAAGTGATATTTTAAAAAATCTTGGTTTACGGGATCCCAAAATATTTATTTCTTCATTTAATCGCCCTAATTTATATTATGAAGTAATACCTAAAGAGAAGAAAGAACAGGCCATTAAAAGCATTGTAAAATTTATTTCTCATAATAAGGGAAAGAGTGGGATCATTTATACCCTTAACCGGAAAACGACTGAAGAACTTGCGCAGACCTTGATGGCAAATGGTATTAAAGCGGTTGCCTATCATGCTGGGCTAGATACGAAAGTGAGGGCAAGAAGACAGGATCAGTTTCTCGGAGAGGAGATACAGGTAATCGTTGCCACAATTGCCTTTGGAATGGGTATAGATAAACCGGATATACGATTTGTGATTCATTATAACATTCCGAAATCTATAGAAAATTATTACCAGGAAACCGGAAGGGCAGGGAGAGATGGATTGGAAGGAAAGTGCTTACTTTATTACTCTCATAAAGATGTGGCAAAACTTGAACATTTGATGAGAGATAAATCATTAAGTGAAAGAGAAATTGGTGCACAGTTAATTAACGAAACGGTTGCCTATTCTGAAAGTGCGGTTTGCAGAAGGAAGATGCTCTTAAATTATTTTGGCGAAATATATACTGAAGATAATTGTGGTGGCAAATGTGATAATTGTAAAAATCCTAAGGAGCATATCGAAGCAAAACAGGAAGCGTTGATCGCTCTGAAAGCCGTGCGGGCTCTGGAAGAAAGATTTCCAATCACATATATGATTCCGGTCATTATGGGTAAATTGAACCCTCAGATAAAGATGTACCGTCACGAAGAAAGGCCCGAGTTTGGGTCAGGAAAAGGAAAAGATGAACTTTTTTGGAATTCATTAATACGGCAAATGATTCTTGAAAACTTCATTCAAAAAGATATTGAAGATTACGGTGTTTTAAAGATAACAAAGAGCGGAGAAGCTTTTATGAAAAAGCCTGTGTCATTCAAGATTGCATTAAATCATGTTTATGAGACAGATGGTGATGAGGATGATAATGTATCTGATGATGCGGAGGGGGTGGCGGCAGATCAGAAACTTTTTGAATTATTAAAAGACTTGCGCCAGCAGGAAGCGAAAAAGAAAAATCTTCCGCCATTTGTGGTCTTTCTTGAAAACAGCCTGATGGATATGGCAACCTTGTATCCTACTACATTAAAGGAACTGGAAAAATGCCAGGGTGTTAGTGTTGGAAAGGCAATGAAATTCGGGAGATCTTTTGTAAGTCTTATTGAAAAATATGTGGAAGAGAATAACATTGAAAAGCCGGATGACTTTGTGATGAAAAGTGTGGTAAATAAAAACAGCAATAAGATTTTTATCATTCAGAATGTTGATAAAAAGATGCCATTGGAAACCATAGCGAAGAACAGAACCCTCAAACTTGAGGAGCTGCTTGAGGAGATGGAGACCATTGTGGCAAGCGGTACAAAGCTCAATCTTGACTATGCCATTGATGATATTATGGAAGAATATGAAAGAGACGAAATCATAGATTATTTTAAAGGTTGCCAGACCTCTAGCCTTGAGATTGCCCGCGAGGAGCTTTCTGATGGGAACTATTCTCTTGAACAATTAAAAATTATGCGTATTAAATTCCTTTGCGAGTACGGTAATTAGACTACTAAAAAATGAATTTTTATTTTAGATGAATAATTCTATTTTTGCACGCCTTGAAGGTTAGGGTGCTGTACCGATATTTGCCTTTATGGTAAACCAAAAGGTTAGAATAGGAAATGAAAATTGGGGCGGTAGTTCTGCTGATAGTCATCGGGATGGTAGAGCAAAAGAGTAGAATGAGGATTTAAAGATATGGTGCGGTAGCTCAGTTGGTAGAGCAAAGGACTGAAAATCCTTGTGTCGGCGGTTCAATCCCGCCCCACACCACAAAACCCCTTAATTGGGGTTTTTTTTAATTTTTATCTGAGGGGGTAATGTGTAAAAGTAAAATAGGTATTTACGAAAATTACCTTCCAAAATCATCCTGTACCCTCACAATATCGTGCTCATCGCTCGGTTGATTTTTATCGGTATGCTTCCAAATTTCGGCTATTATACCCCAGCTTTTGAGACCCACCAACCTATGACGTTCTCCTTGTTTTAACGTGATTATATCGCCTTCCTTTTTTAATTGGATCTCTTTTTCTTTGTCGGTATCACTTGTAATTACCCCCACCTCTCCCGCAATGACTTTCCAGAGTTCCGCGCGGCGATGATGGTATTGCCAGCTAAGCCTTTTTCCCTTTTCTACAATTAATATTTTGGGACTTATTTTTCCGGTACTTCTTTTTTCAGAATCGGGTACATCGCTGAAAAAATGATCAATAAATTTCTGTGACTGACTTTCATCAATCACGTAGAACCCTCCCCAGGGGCGGTTGTCGTCCTGGTTGATGATTCTAAAGCGGTCCTCATCAAGAAAGCGTTTCACTTCTTCAAAGACTCCTTTCTTTTCTAAGTCAATGGATAAATTCAATTTCATTTTTATAGTATATAACAGTTATGCATAGACGAAATTATCTTCCCATATAAACCATCAGGATTTGTACGTCACTTGGGTTTACACCACTGATTCTGCTGGCCTGTCCCAGGGTTTGCGGACGTATCTTTTTAAACTTTTGCCGTGCTTCATTGGAGATAGAAGAAATATTTTCGTAGTTGAAGTTGTCAGGAATAATCTGGTTTTCAAGTGCACTCATTTTGGTTACCATCTCCTGTTCTTTCTGAATATAGACTTCGTATTTTAACTGAATCTCTGCCTGTTGGAGTGCTTCTTTTGAAAAACACCCAATACTCTTTTCGATGGATGAAATAGATTTCACCATATTTTCCATATTAATGCCGGGACGTAAGAGAATTTGCGAAGCCCTCATTTTTTGAGAAACAGGTGTTGATGAATTTTCTGAAAGGAAATGATTTATTTCGTGTGGGTCCAATTTTATTTCGTGTAATTTTTGGATGATCTGGCTGATCTCCTTTTTCTTCTCCAACACTTTCTCCATTCTTTCCTGTGAGGCGAGGCCTATTCTGTAGCTCTTCTCAGTAAGGCGAATGTCGGCATTATCCTGCCTCAGTAAAGTTCTGTATTCTGCCCTACTGGTAAACATTCTGTATGGTTCCTCGGTTCCTTTATTGATCAAGTCATCAATGAGTACACCAATGTAAGCCTCGTTTCTCTTTAGCACAAAAGGTTGTTGCTGTGCAATATTCAAATGGGCATTAATTCCTGCGATAATTCCCTGACACGCCGCTTCTTCATATCCGGTAGTACCGTTGATCTGCCCCGCAAAAAACAAGTTTTTTACTAATTTTGTTTCAAGGCTAAATTTCAACTGTGTAGGAGGAAAATAATCATATTCTATGGCATAACCCGGGCGGAACATCTTACAATTCTCGAAGCCAGGAATCTTTTTAAGTGCTTTATATTGGATCTCTTCGGCCAAAGAGGAAGAAAAGCCATTTACATAGACTTCTACAGTTTCCCATCCTTCTGGTTCTATAAAGAGTTGGTGCCTTTCTCTTCCGGCAAATCTGTTTATTTTATCTTCTATACTTGGGCAGTATCTCGGCCCGATTCCTTTTATTCTTCCCTGAAACATAGGGCTATCAGCAAACCCGGTTCTCAAAATTTCATGAACCTCTTTATTTGTATAGGTGATCCAGCAACTTTTTTGCTTAATGGGCTTTTTCGTATCCAGGAATGAAAAACCGGTGATTTCTTCGTCACCCTTTTGTTCTTCCATTTTAGAGTAATCAAGAGAGCGCCCATCTACCCGGGCGGGGGTCCCCGTTTTTAACCTGTTACTTTCAAAACCCCACTCTACCAATTGTTCGGTAATGCCGGTAGAAGCTTTCTCCGCTATTCTACCTCCTATTGATTGCTTTTTACCGATGTGAATAATGCCATTTAGGAAAGTTCCATTTGTTAATACCACTGATTTAGAAAGGATGGTGTGGCCCATCGCTGTTTTGACCCCTGTTATGAGATCGTCCTTTTTGGTAAGTCCTATTACCGAATCCTGATAAAAATCTAAGTTTGGAGTATTTTCAAGCATTAATCGCCATTTCCATGAGAATAGCATTCGATCGCTTTGTGATCTTGGGCTCCACATAGCTGGGCCTTTACTTTTGTTTAACATCCTGAATTGAATCATGGTTTCATCGGTAACAATTCCCGAATAGCCACCCAAAGCATCTATTTCTCTTACTATTTGGCCCTTTGCAATTCCCCCCATAGCAGGATTACAACTCATTTGAGCCATATTCTGCATATTCATGGTTATTAAAAGGGTTTTGCTACCAAGATTAGCAGCCGCTGCTGCTGCTTCGCAACCGGCATGTCCGGCCCCCACTACTATTACGTCGTATTCTGAAAACATTTTGCAAAAATACCGAAATTGAAAATTTATGGCTGAAGAATATGTTTCACGTGAAACATATCTGGGGTAATGCAGGAGGTGTTTTGTTGTAATGCTCACGGAATGTTTCACGTGAAACAAGGATTATAACTCAGAGAGATAGTGATTCTCCATATTACGCATTTCTTGTTTTTGCAAAGGAGTTCCGTCTTCGTACCCACAGAGGTGAAGAATACCATGAATCATTACGCGGTGTAACTCGTCCACGTAGTTGACGTTCAGTTTACTGGCATTCTCTTTTACTCTTTCGACACTGATATAGATTTCAGCAACAAGGGGAAGAGAGGTTTCTGAAAGGGTGAAAGTTAAAATATCTGTAAACGTATCGTGGTTAAGGTATTGCTTGTTTAACTTTAGTAGATAATCGTCGGTACAGAAGATATAAGAAAGAGAATGAAACTCTAACCCTTCTTCAGCAAATACAGAAGCCAGGAAACTCTTTATAAGAAGTTTGTCCTTTAATTTAGGAGAAATGTCGTGGTTATTGAAAGAAATTGTACCCAAAATTGTGTTTTTACTAATTTAGCAACTCATTGTTGTGAAGGAATAATATATTTATAGCAGATGAAATTATCGCAAGTTAAGCCCGGTACAAAAGTAAAAATTAAGTCTTTTGAAAATCATGAGATTATTTTGAAATTGATGGAAATGGGTTGCCTTCCCGAAGAAGAGATTACCGTTTGGAAAAAAGCTCCTCTCGGAGATCCTATTTATGTGTTGGTGGCAGGTTATTCGTTGAGCCTTCGATTGGATGAGGCGGATCAGATAATCGTAGAAGAAATTATAAGTAATTAAAAATCATTCTCTTATATGAATATCGGCTTGTATTTTGGCTCTTTTAATCCAGTTCATAATGGTCATTTAATTATTGCAAATCATATTGCAAATTATACGTCTCTACAGCAAATATGGTTTGTGATCTCTCCTCAGAACCCTTTAAAGCAGAGCAATACTTTGATCAATGAAAATCATCGAAAACATTTGATTGACCTGGCAATAGACGGTGAAAAAAAGTTACGTTCCTCCAATATTGAATTTAGACTTCCCAAGCCTTCCTACACCGTGGATACACTAGCCTATCTGAACGACAAATTTTCCCAACACAGGTTTTCCATCATAATGGGAAGCGATAGTTTCAGCAATATAAAGAAATGGAAAAATTATGAAGTATTGTTAAGGAACTATGATATCTACATTTATAACCGCCCGGGGTTTAAAGTAAAGTCCGATATGATCACGGAGAGAATAAATACCCTTCATGCACCTCTTCTTGAAATTTCGTCTACGCATATCCGTGATATGATACGACAGGAGAAATCAATCCGGTTTTTAGTGCCCGATGTGGTGAAAGAAGAAATCGAAAGTCAGCAGTATTATGGCTGATCCCTATTAGGTTTTTGAGGAGGCCTGTTTCTGTTATTATTATTGGGTCGCGGAGAATTTCCCTGATTCCTCGGCGCCTGGTGCTGTTGATTTCTTGATGCCTGGGGTGTTTTTTGATTCCTACGGTCATTATTGCCACCGCTCTTGTGTTTCCGGCTGCTTTTCTCCAGGGATCTAAGGCTTATCTGCCCCACTACATCTACGAATTCAGGTTCTACTTCTTTGAGTTTACCACTTACAACTTCTTCAGTTTCAAGCGCTTCCGGTTTTATGCCTTCTTTATTTAAGGCTTTTATTTTTTTTACGGTTTCAAGACTGAGTGGATAATGTTTGGTATTATCTGCCATAGAATACCACATCAGGTTCCTGAAAATGTCTTTTTTTACTAAAAAAGCACGCCCTTTTGCCACTTCTAATACTTCTGCATTATCGGGAAAATACTGTAGCGCATCAAGATAAGTGTCTAATTCAAAATTGAGACAATTCTTAAGTCTCCCGCATTGACCACTAAGTTTAGTTTGATTTATACTTAGGTTTTGATAACGGGCTGCGTTGGTATTTACACTTTTAAAACAGGTAAGCCAAGTACTGGAGCAGAGTTCACGTCCACTGCTGCCTATACCACCTACTTTTCCGGCTTCCTGGCGGGCGCCGATCTGCTTCATTTCTACCTTTACTTTGAATTCGGAAGCATAAATTTTTATCAATTCACGAAAGTCAACTCTCTCGTCGGCGATATAAAAGAAAGTGGCTTTCCTGGCATCGGCTTGTATTTCCACTTCCGACATTTTAAGGTTGAGGTTCAACTGCCGGGCTAAGGCCCTGCTTCTTATTAAGACCTCTCGCTCTCTTCCCTTGGTTTCTTTCCACTTAGCAATATCATTATCAGAAGCTAATCTCAGAATTTTTCTAATCTCGGGGCTATTTTCCTGGATATTCCTTTTTTTCAATTGTAACCTTACTAACTCACCGGCAAGATTAATAGTACCTACATCAAAACCTCCTACGCCTTCTACGGCTACCACATCTCCTTTTGTAAAATAATTGGATGTATTATTTCTGTAGAAATCTTTGCGACTTCCCTGGTTGAAAGAAATCTCCATTACCTGACAACGGTCTTCAGAATCGGCTAAAGGGATGTCGGCGAGCCAATCATAAACATTCAACCTGTTGCATCCTCCGGTAGCACAGCCACCGTTACCTTTACAACTTGATTTTCCGGTGCCACCACAACTCGTACAGCCCATATTATGTAGTTAAAATAAGTAAATTAATATTGTTCAATGAGGAGTGGCTCACCGAGCAGCAGCACAACTTTCTTGTATCAATGCTCCGTCAATTTTACAAAAACAGGAAAATGGTTAGCAAAAAAATAAATTGTAAAATTAGAAGACCCTGCCGTGCAGACAGGCAACCGATCGGAGAAAAACGTATATTGATTAAATTGGTTCAAAAAAGTTATCAGCCCTATATTGCCACTATATTTCATATTCCTCAGTAAACCAAAAGTAGTGAATTATCTTTAATAATGTGGAAAAAGCGAATGGTGAGCGCATGAAACAGCATTTTTGCGTGGGCATTTCTTTCAATATAGTACATCGCATTGTCCAATTCTTTTGCAATGGCTTCCTGTGCTTCTGTTCCGCACATCCTGTTCAGGCGAATGGCAAAATCCCTTTCGGCTTCGGGAATAGAAGCGATGTCTTCTTCACTCAAATAATGTACACGTACTGCTTGTCGTATAAGGTGGATAAAGTATTTCAAGAACTGTTTTTGTTTTTCACGTCCTGTTTTACTTATCTGATCTATCCATTTTATTTGCGCATTTATATTGTTTCTCACTATATGGTTTAGCCATTCCCTTATTTGTACCTGAAAGTCTTCATCATTGTTCTGTAACAACAGGAGTGCCTCTCTAAAATTGCCTTCTGAAATAGCAGTTGCCTGTGCGGCTTTTTCTGGAGAGATGTGGTAGTTGTTTATTAAAGCACCCTTTATTCCTTCATTTGAAAGCAAAGGGATTTTTATCAATTGGGTTCTTGACAATATGGTTGGTAAAATGGCACTCTCATCCTCAGCAACAAAAAGAAACAAGGTATTGGGTGGCGGCTCTTCGATTAGTTTCAGTAATTTATTTCCTGATTGGCCTAAAAATTCGGGCATCCACATGATCAATATCTTGTACTGGCCTTCAAATGATTTCAGGCTAAGCTTATGTGAGATGTCGTCACATTCTGATACGGTGATATTACCTTGTTTATTGACGGGATTTTCTATTTTCGCCGACGGACTTTCTTTCAGAAAATTGATCCAATCTGCTCCATTCCCGTAAGGTTGTTGGGCAATGAATTCGCGCCACTCTGTGATATAATCAGTACTTAAAACGCGGTCATGTTTGCTGTCTCTTTTTAAGGCGGGATAAGAAAAATGCAAATCGGGGTGAATCAATTGATTTACTTTATTGCAAGAGGCACATACACCACAACTATCTTCCAAACCTGCATCAATGGTATCCGTTTCTTCTGTGCCAAATAGAGGATTGGCGTTGGGCTGCTGCATTTTCGGATTTACTTTTTCACAAAGAACATATTGAGCGAAAGCAATGGCCAGTGGCAATGCGCCACTTCCCTCCTTACCAAGAAAAAGAAGTGCATGAGAAAGGCGATTCCTTAGCACCAGTTCTTTTAATTGGTGTTTTACTTGTTGTTGGGCTATTATATTTTCGAATTGCATGAAACGTGTATTGCAGAAACCTTATAGGGTGAATATGGAGTAATACTGAATTATAGATTGGTACAAAATAACTATAAAATGGTAAGCTCGCTATCAAAAGCGAAATGTAAAAGGCTTACTCTTTTATTTTAATTTGAGAGTACTTTTTTAAAAATAATTCAGGTAATTTAATAATTTCTCATAAGCTTCCTTTCCTTTTTCATTAGGGTTATTAGGTATCAGCCTGTCTCTGTTAAAAAACACAGTGAGGAATTTTCCATTTTCATCAAATAGAAATTTTGTGAAATTCCACTTGATAGGATCAGAAAAACCATTGCTCTCCGCTGTTGCGACCAAATATTTATAGATAGGTGCCATGTCTTCTCCTTTTACAGAAACCTTCGCTGCCATCGGGAAAGTAACCCCGTAATTCTTCTTGCAAAATTCTTCGATCTCGGTATTGGTGCCGGGTTCCTGGCCACCAAAATTATTGGCAGGGAAACCCACAATAACCAGTTTGTCTTTGTATTTTTTGTATAAATTTTCCAGGTCATCATACTGAGGGGTGTTGCCACATTTGGAAGCGGTATTTACCACCAGTAACACTTTTCCTTTAAATTGAGAGAAATCAATGGTACCACCGGTTAATCCTGGTACTTTAAATTGATAGATGGTTTCAGATTTCATGATATTTGAAGTTGATGTGGGAATAATAAAAGAAAACAATAGCAGGGCAATAACTGCATAAAATATCTTTTTCATGTCTGATTTTTTATTGTTTTTTTAGGTCTAAGTAGGATTTTACATAAAAAGTATCTTCATATTTTAATTAAACTACCCGATAATTTGTATGTTCCGTTTTATAAAACTTTTATAAAGATACGGATTCGCAAAAAAATGCTCTGCTAAAGATTCCATGATATTTTATCCGAACTTTGCGTGCTTAAATGATTGAATTAATGACAGAAACTACTGAGAACGGGCTGCAGAAAAGGGTAAACACGATTTTGAAGAGGTTTGACACTCAAGCGGTAATCTTTGACCTTGATGGAACTTTATTGGACAATAACCCGTACCATCTTAAAAGCTGGCTGGAATATTTAAAGAATATCGGACGACATATTTCGGAAGAAGAATACAATAAAAACATCAACGGCCGCACCAATAAAGACGTAATTGAGTATATCTACGAAAGAAAATTGAGTGAGGAAGAAATATTGAAATACTCTTTGGAAAAAGAAGCGGTTTACAGAAAAATATATGAACCCTTTATTAAGCCGGTAAAAGGATTACTTGATTTTTTGGAAATGTTGAAGGATAAAAATATTCCGATGGCAATTGCCACATCTGGCATTCAGCCAAATATAGATTTTATGTTTCAAAATGTCCCGATCCAAAAATATTTTAAAGCAGTTGTCAACTCTTCACATATTACCAAAGGGAAACCCGATCCAGAAATCTATCTCAAAACGGCGTCCTTATTGAATGTTTTACCAAAAAACTGTCTGGTTTTTGAAGATGCGGTTGTAGGGATAAAATCTGCAAAAGCCGCAGGGATGAAAGTGATCGCTATTGCTACGACACAAACCAGAGAAGAGCTTTCAATTGCGGACATGATTGTGGATGATTATATGAATTTTTAAACAAAAAATTTCTCCGGGATTGGTTTATGAGAAGATACTACAAGCAATATTTTCGTCATGTAAATAGGGTCTGCCGATTAAATGAGAATTTTTTACAGTCTTGCTTCCCGTTGAATTTCACCGTAATCGAGTGCAAGGAAATACTATGATTGCATCGAAAACCTTTACACCTAATCTCAGATTATATCTAGTGAAGGTAATCCCTGAGGGTTTCGAAAATCTCTTTTGTTATTGCTGTTTCTTTGTTTTTTCTTTTGCCTTGATGCACTTCGACTTCGCTCAGAAGAAACCCCGAAGGTAATCGGGGCAGGCAAAAAAATCAATGGACCTGATCGCTCTTCCGAAAGCTTTCGGGATTTGTCCGGCCCGCGCCACGGGGACTCTTAGCTGAATAGCATACTTTCTATCTCATAATACAGACCGTACCTTATCAAGAAATTTTAGGCCCTATTTTTAGCTTTTCATATAACATGAGCTGAAATATGAATAGCTGTGAGATATCGGCTCATTTCATGTTTATGATTAGTTCTTGACATAATCAGCAGACCCTAAATACAAATAATCTGAAGTGCAGCTTATGAAAAAGACAATGTATATACCTATAAATCTGATGACAAAGGGGCAGAGGATATAATTATTTTTTTAAATAGTAGCAGGCAGCATTGCGAAGAGATAAACGGCAAGTGAACGATTATTAAAGATTTCTTTTTTGAAACATCATCTCTGGTAACACCCAATATCTGGCGTTGCTCCTCTTAATTTATCTTCCAGGTCATAAAGAAATGGGGTAACCACTCCTGCATTTACAGCAGGCGAGTTGGGATGATTATTAAAATGAAAATCATAAATGTTCCTTGATGCATCAATGCTGTCGAACATAGGTTGCTCGTTTTTTATGGAAGAAATGAATGTCGCGTTGCTGATGTCATTTTTAGCTTTGTACAAAACGTGATCGAAAGAAACGGAGAATGCGTTTGGGCCTTGTTTATTTGTTGTGATTTCATCATCAACGGTTCCGCCATCTCCCCAAAAAATACAATTTTGAAAAAGAGCATTTAATGCCGCATAATAAACGGTGGCACCTTCTATGTAAGAATCTGATAATTGCAGAACAGGATTTTTATGAGTAATGTATGTGTTATTATAGGAGGCAACCGTGCAGTTTATGAAACGGTAATCACCGCCCATGGCAAGCGACAGATTGCTTCCGCAATTAGAGATGAGACAATTATCTGCGTAGATATTGGTATTGATCCCTGTGATTCCTGCATCATAAATGTTGTCAATAATACATTGGGATAAATTGAGTTTTGGGTTAGGTGTTGAAGAAAGGTCTTGTACAATGATTCCCCGGTAAGCATTTTTTATGATGGTATGTTTCAGAGTATTATTTTCACTCGTACCACGAAAATAAATTCCGGGCCAACTCGCTGGTAGGTCTTTGTAATCTTCGTCCATTCTGTCTCCCGTGAAAATAACGGGCCCCTCTTTCGTTCCATTTATTTTTAATGTACCATCCACCAGAAATGGAGCATCTGCGTGTAAAAAGATTTTTGTTCCGGCAGAGATTGTGAGTGTGGAACCGGCGTCTATTTGTATTCCTCCGATGATCACGTAAGGCAGCGTCTTGTCCCATGTCACATTTCCTGTGAGTTGTGCCTTTTTCAGAAAAACGGCGTTTTGGCCGTAGGCCTGTAATTGTACAAATTTTTTATTCCCATTATAATCTATCCGGATACTGTCGCTGAGGATGAAAGGAAGAGTAGCTCCGTTAGGGTTCCCATTTACCTGTACAAAGATGTACATACTATCGTTTGGATTTATTTCTATGTTATCTGCTTCGGGGGCAGACGTTCCGTCTATATTTATTTTGAATGGTGATGACAACCCTCCTGAAAGCGCAACCCGGGATAGACGAAGTTTTTGATTATTGTTATTAAATATTTTGAAAGATTGTGTTACGGAACCAACGCTTGTAAAAACAGTATCAAAAGATAATGTGTCGGCACTGGTATATAAACTTGCATCCGGGCTTGTGATGTAAGAATCTTTTTTGCAGGAAAAAAATAGAGAGGCAGAAAAGATAACAAAAAGAGAAATAAATATCCCCAGTCTCCTGCTACGAATACTATCCGGCAACGGTTCTTTTAAAATTTCTTTTTTTTTCATCCTTTTTTCCATGAATTGATATACTCATTCTTTTTGGGGAATGAAGAATAAATTTTTAAACCAGTCGTACGCACAAAGCAGCCCTCTATCTACGCTAAACCAGCACGCCTTCAATCTCTTCAAACCCCTTGTCTGCCCGTAATTCATTCCATAATATTTTATAAATGGTTTCCGCAATCGGCATTTCTGCTTTTACTTTTTGATTAATTATATACATGCACTTGCTGGCATTATATCCTTCGGCTACCATGCTCATTTCTAATTGCGCTGATTGTACCGAATACCCTTTACCGATCATGGTTCCAAAGGTACGGTTGCGGCTGTACAATGAATAGCAGGTAACTAACAGATCGCCGAGATAAACGGAAGCGGCATAATTAGTTCGTGGCTTTACGTCTGTGCCTTTGGGTTTATGTTCTATAGAGCCTACTTCCACATTTTGTATTCCTGCTTTTCTTAAGAAACCCGCCATCTCATCGGCGCTGTTGGCAATGAGAACACTTAAAAAATTATCTCCATAATCGAGGCCATGAGCGATACCAGCGCCGATTGCATAAATATTTTTTAAAATAGCGGCATACTGCACTCCGTATATATCAGTATTGTGAAGAGTATTTAAGTAAGGTGTTTTAAAATGATAAGAAATTTCTTTTGTCATTTCTTCATCAATACCAGAGAACGTTAAATAGGATAGTTTTTCTGCAGCTACTTCTTCGGCATGGCAAGGACCGAGCACGGTGAAATAATTATTGAGCGACACATCGAATTCTTTTTTTAGAAAATCATTCAACAGTACATTTTGCTGGGGAAGAATCCCTTTCACTGCGGAAACAATTTTCTTTCCGTCAAAAGTTTTTGACGGAAGGTTTGAAAGCGCGTTGGCTGCAAAGGCTGAAGGCACTACGATAATAATGACATCACTCTGCTGAATTACTTCTTCTGCAGAGGTAGAAAAGTTAATAAGGCCTGTGTCAAAAAGGGCTGAACTTAAATATTGGGGATTGTGGTGGCGCCGTTTAAAGCTATTGATATTTGAATCACTGCGCAACCACCAGTTGATTTTGTTTTTATTATCCGTTAATATTTTGGCAAGTGCGGTACCCCAGCTCCCACTTCCTATTATCCCGAATTTCATCATAGGTTTAGTTTTTCGATAGCGATCTGTGCAGCCACCTGGCTGGCATCTTTTTTATTAAAGGCTTTGGCTTCTGCAACTAATTTTCCATCCAGCACGGCGCCAATAGTGAACAAGCGCCTTCCGTTCTCTATAGTTTCGTCAATGGTTTCAAACTCAAGCGTTTTTCCGTTTTTATTAGCCCAGCCGTACAGTTTATTTTTTTGATTGATGTCAAGATTCTCAAGTTCCTGCATGAATAGATGGGGGGCGATGATTCTTTGTGTTACCCATTTTTGGGTTTGCAAATATCCTTTATCGAGATATACCGCCCCTGTTAGTGCCTCCAGAGTATTACCAAAAATTTGCGAGGCTTTTAAAGAGTGATCAAAGTGGTTGTATAGGGTGATTTTCTTCAATCCGATCTTCACTGCGATATCGTTTAATTGATTTCTGTTTACCATTTTGCTTCGCATCTCTGTAAGAAAGCCTTCGTCTTTATAGGGGTAACGCATAAAAAGATAATGTGCGACAATGGTACTGATCACAGCATCTCCGAGATACTCAAGGCGTTCATTGTTTTCGTCGGCACCTTCTCTTACCGATCGGTGACTTAATGCGGTTTTATACAGATTTAAATGATGAGGAGAAAAACCAAGTACATTATGGAGTTGTCTTTTAAAATTCCGTTTAGGACCACCTGAAAAAATGTTTTTAAACAAATCCATTTTTGATCTTAGTCTTTAGTTGTTTAAAAATAAGCAAAATAAATTCATAATGATTGGCGAATTCTGCCGGGATTCGAAAATCGCTATTCGTTGACGAGGTTTAGGGAAATCCGGATAGAATTTGCAAAGAGGAATCACTTCTGTAACTCTTCCCAGTATTCTGCAGCACGGCGTGTGTGAGGAACCACAATGGTACCCCCCACGATATTGGCCACTGAAAATATTTCATACATCTCTTTGGTTGTAACCCCCAGCTCGTGTGTTTTTCCCAAATGATATTTTATACAATCATCACAACGTAAAACCATACTGGCTACCAGCCCCAGCATCTCTTTCGTTTTTTTGTCCAGCGATCCGTCTTCATAAGTATTGGTATCCAGATTCCACAGGCGCTTTATTACAAGATTGTTTTTGCTTAAAATAACCTCGTTCATTTTTTCACGATAGTCATTAAATTCTTTGATAAGATCTGACATAAAATTTATTTTAAAAAGTTGAAGCGATAACGGCTAAAGGAGTGTTTTTCAAAAGGTTGTTGAAAAAGACTTCTAATGATTTTGTCCGATATTATTAATATCATCATCAATGCCCTGATCGGGTAATTTACCGAGTTGTGCTTTTATGATAAAGTAACTGGTAATGGCAAAGGTAATGGCAACCATGATTATGGAAAAAAGATTGTTGGGGCCGAAGATGATCACGCCCACGATTAGACCCAATACCTCCGCGATAAGCCAAGAGGCCACCGTGTATATTTTCCAGGTAGAATGCTTGAGCCCTTTACGTGCGGCTATCCTGCCGATGTCTCTTGCCAGAAAAATGAGGAGAATTAAATCAAGCATTCCTATAATAATTTTAAAAAGAAAGACGCTATAGAATGTACGGCTTTATTCATTATACTAAGGAAATATCGAAGTTAGACAGTTGTACGAACTCGGCCAGACGAGAATCTATATCTTTTCTTGTGATTTCTTTTAATCGCTGAGGGCCAAAGTTTTCTACGCAAAAGCTTGCCATTGCCGATCCCACGATAATTCCTGTCTTCATGTTTTCAAAACTGATGTTTCCTGTGTGTGCAAGATGGCCGATGAATCCGCCTGCAAAAGCATCACCAGCACCGGTGGGATCAAAAACGTCATCCAGTGGTAATGCAGGAGCGAAGAAAACTTTATTTTCATGGAATAATAATGCCCCGTGTTCTCCTTTTTTTATGATTAAAAATGCAGGTCCCATTTGGAGAATTTTTTTGGCACATTTTACGAGTGAATATTCACCACCCAATTGCCGTGCTTCGCTGTCATTGATCAATAATACATCCACTTTCAAAAGTACTTTTTTCAGATCTTCCATAGCACTTTCCATCCAGAAATTCATTGTGTCAAGTACGATCAACCTAGGCCTGGTTCTTAATTGCTCAATTACACTTAATTGCAGGCTTGGCATAAGATTTCCCAGCATCAGAAACTCTGCTCCCTGGTATTCTTCCGGAACTTTTGGGTTAAAATTCGCAAGCACGTTCAGATCTGTGATCAAAGTATCGCGGCTGTTCATATCGAGATGGTATTTGCCGCTCCAGAAGAATGATTTTTGGTCGGGAACAATTTCCACTCCTGTTAGTTGCACGCCCCGTTTCTTCAGTTCAGCCATTTCTTCTTCAGGAAAATCATTTCCCACAATAGAAATTTGTTGAATAGGTTGCATTAAGTGGCTCGCCGCATAAGCCACGTAAGTAGCAGAACCACCTACGATTTTATCCACTTTTCCAAACGGAGTTTCAATAGCGTCGAAAGCCATAGTGCCCAATGTAATGATAGCCATAAAAGATTTTAATTTTTTTAATCGCTGCAAATGTAATAGTAATTAGTTTATTGGTTTATTAGTTAGGTGGTTAATTAGTTTGGCCTTTTCCTGCTCGAGCGTCGTCTCCCGAAAGGGGCGGTGTGATTACAGTGCGACAGATCTCAGGATAGAGCATCGTTTCCCTTTTAGTTGAGCATCGTCTCCCGAAGGGGACGATGCGCTTACAATACTATTACGGTTACCTTTGTATTTCCTTAAAATATTTTTTTAATATGCTTTTATCAATACATCCTGTAAATCCTCAAGTACGGTTGCTGAAGCAAGTGATTGATTGTTTGAGAGATGGAGGTATTATTATTTACCCTACTGATACCATTTATGGACTGGGATGTGATATTCATCATCCGAAAGCGGTCGAGCGGATCTGTAAAATAAAGAATGTGGATCCGAAAAAATCGCAACTTTCTTTTATCTGCAGGGATTTAAGTCACCTAAGCGATTATTCCAAAAGTATTGACACACCTCTTTACAGAGTTCTTAAAGCCTCCCTGCCGGGCCCTTATACGTTTATCCTTCCAGCCAGTAAGCAGGTGCCTAAGATTTTGAAAAGCAAGAAAGAAACAATTGGTTTGCGTGTACCCGACAATGTTATATGCCAAACGATTCTGGGAGAATTAGGGAATCCTATTTTGAGCGCTTCACTTCCCGGAGACACGGCAGAAGAATTTACAGATCCGGAAATAATTGAAGAAAAATTTGGGAACCGGGTGGATTTTGTGATTGATGGAGGCCCCGGAGGGATTATTCCTTCTACGGTAATTGATTGCACTACCGATGAATGGACTGTAATACGTGAGGGGCTTGGAGTGTGGACAGAATGATTCTTTTTAAATTCCGCGGGGCATTATGTTGAAGCTCTTGCGGTGATAGCGGCAAAGGCCATTGATTTCAATGGCAGACCGGTGCTCTGGCGTGCCATACCCTTTATTTTTATTCCAGCAATACATTTTATATTTATTGTGCAGTTCTTCCATGTATTCATCACGATAAGTTTTGGCCAACACACTCGCTGCCGCAATGGAAGCATATATGCCATCCCCTTTAATAATACACTGATATGGGAATCTTTTATGAGGTCTGAACCGGTTGCCGTCAATTAACAGAAGCTCGGGTGAAATAGATAGTTTGTTGATTGCGAGGTGCATTGCTTTAAACGAAGCCTGTAGAATATTGATACGGTCAATTTCTGTGTTGCTTACCCTGGCTACCGCACAGGAAATGCACTCTTCTTCAATGATCGGGCGCAGGTAATTGCGCTCTTCCTTTGTAAGTTTTTTTGAATCGTTCAATAGCGGATGATAAAAGTCTTTTGGAAGAATTACTGCGGCTGCATATACCGGGCCGGCATAGCATCCCCGGCCAGCCTCATCTACTCCGGCTTCAAGAAATTTATTATGAAAAAAAGGAAGAAGCAAATCTGGTTATTTTTTTCAAAAGTAATATAGTGGTTCAATTATTGAGAATGAATTTTTCAACATAGTGTTTTATGCTAATCTGAGAAAAGAATGTATGCCATTGTGGGATTACCTTTGTTCTTTCCGGAAAGTAAATAGTTTTAAATCCAAAAGAAAAGATAATGGACGATATTGTTTTAAAAAGATCGGATAGGAATATTGCAAAATGGCTTTACCTCGGAGTTTTTATGCTGGTGATACAAATTATTCTTGGCGGTATTACCCGCCTTACAGAATCCGGATTAAGTATTACCGAATGGAATCCAATAACAGGAGTATTGCCACCATTGAATACTATGCAATGGCAGGCAGAGTTTGATAAGTACAAGGGAACAGATCAATTTCGGTTTATTCATGCTGATTTTTCTTTGAGTAATTTTAAGTTTATTTTTTTCTGGGAATGGTTTCACCGGCTTTGGGCACGTTTGATGGGGGTGGTTTTTTTGGTAGGGTTCTTTTATTTTTTATTAAAAAAACAGTTCAAGAAGGATATGATCATACCGTTGATCATCTTGTTCCTTCTTGGCATGATACAGGGCGCCATAGGATGGGTCATGGTGGAAAGCGGACTGGTTCCAGAGAGGATGTTTGTAGATCATATAAAGCTCGCCACCCATTTTATGACGGCATTGGTATTACTTTGTTATACATTTTGGTTCGCATTGAGTATTTCAGTTCCGGCAAGAATGAAAGTGATAAACAGGCCATTGAAAAAATGGACGGTTGCAATTATTATTATTCTTTTTTTTCAACTGATGTACGGCGCTTTTATGGCAGGGCTTCATGCCGCAGTCGCAGCACCCACATGGCCTACTATTAATGGACAATGGATTCCCGACACTATCAACAGTCTTTCGCCGGGTTGGAAGAATTTGCTGGACAATAAAATTGCTGTTCAATTTATTCATCGCGGATTTGCTTACACACTTTTGGTACTCATAATTATCTGGCGTATCAGAGCAACTAAAATAATAGGGAGTATCTTATTTACGAGAACAAGGTCTATTCCTTTGATCCTTGTATTATTGCAGGTCGCATTAGGAATTGCAACGGTGCTTCTCTCGCCCTATGGCAATAACCTGGTATGGTTGGGCGTTGCACATCAGTTAGTAGCAATATTATTTTTGATGTCAGTAGTATTTATGCTGTACCTCGTGCGGGTGGCGGCGAGGCAGAGGAGATATTTTTAAAAAACCCCGAAGCAATATTTGTAATGAAAAAGATTTTCCATAATTTTTATCATTTTTTTCCCATCCAATTATTGCTGTTGCATTTCAAGAAATCGCAGGTCTTATTGATTTTATGGCTTATTCTGTTTCTCACCGTATCGGGGAATTTCATGGAGTTTTTCGGCGCCAATGCATTGTTTCTCGCCCCGGAATATCTGGGGACTGTAAATGCCGGTGGCGCAGCCATTGTAGGAGTATGTGCCGGTATTTTTATTATGAGCTGGAATATTACCACTTTTATTTTGCACAGTGTACGGTTTCGTTTTCTGGCCACGAGCTCCAAGCCATTTCTGAAATATTGTTTGAACAATAGTATTATTCCCATTGCCTTTTTAGTACTCTATTTTGCGGAAGCTCTTTATTTTGATATAGTAAAAGAATTGATTAAGCCCGAGCAGTTCCTATTGAATGCCGCAGGGTTCCTGGGTGGTTTTTTTCTTTTGGTTCTTGTTTCTTTCCTTTATTTTTTTGGTGCAGATAGAAGGATCATACGAACCTTCAAACCGGGATTTGGGGATTTCGACGAAAATAAAATAGCAGAGCCTTCAGACCCTCGTGCAATGGAAGATAATTTTGGTTTACCGGTTGAGCACTATTTAAGCACACGGTTCAAAATTAAAAAGGTTAGGCCGGTGGGGCATTACAGTCAGAACTTTTTGGATATTATTTTCAAAAGACATCATGTTTCCGCAATGCTCTCTGTTTTTCTGGCTTTTATTTTTCTGATCTTCACTGCCTTTTTTCTTGACAACAGAATATTTCAGATTCCGGCTGCCGCCAGTATTCTAATCTTCTTTGCTATCATGGTGGCGGTGATTGGAGCGTTGTCTTATTTTTTACGGAGCTGGAGTTTACTTTTCATGATTTTTTTGTACGCCACACTCAACGTGCTTTATAAGTATGATATCATAGATCCCAGAAACAAAGCGTATGGCCTTAATTATTCTAATGCCGACAGACCGGAATATTCTCTTAAGAGTCTTGAATCGTTGAATACACGAGCCAAAGTGGACTCCGATAAAAATAATATGCTTTCCATATTGAATCGTTGGAAAGAAAATCAAAAAGAGGAAAAGCCGCTGATGGTAATGCTAAACTTTAGCGGTGGTGGTGTGAGGAGTGCTTGCTTTAGTATGAATGTATTACAGGAATTGGATAGTATTTCTCAAGGTACGCTTATGAGAAAGACGATGCTGATGAGTGGGGCATCGGGTGGAATGCTTGCTGCGGCTTATTTTCGTGAGCTTGCCCGCATGGAATCAAATGGAGCACTCATTCATCTTCAGGATAGAGAATATCTTGATAATATTTCTGAGGATTTATTAAATCCTGTTTTTTCTTCATTGATTGCAAGAGATCTGGTTTCTCCTTCGGAAAAATTTACGTTTGGGCATTACCGTTATGTCAAAGACCGGGGTTATGCCTTTGAAGAAAAATTCAATCAGAATACAAAAAAGGTTCTTGATAAAGCGATTGGATTTTATAAAAAACCAGAAAGTGATGCCCGTATCCCTTTGATGATATTGAGCTCTACCGTAACACGCGATTTTAAAAAGATGCTGGTATCATCGCAGCCACTGAGTTTCTTAATGCAATCGGAGTTTGAAGACAGTTCTTCGAAAATGTCGGGACCTGATGCGATTGATTTTGGAGCACTTTTTAAGAATATGGATCCCATGAATTTAAGAATGCTAACCGCTCTGCGTATGAATGCAACGTATCCGTATGTATTACCAAGCGTATGGTTGCCTTCTAAGCCTGTAATAGATGTAATGGATGCGGGATTGCGTGATAATATAGGCGCTGAAACCTGCTATCGCTTTTTACATGTGTTTAAAGACTGGATCAATGAAAACACACGCGGAGTCTTGATTATTCAGATACGCTCTCATAAGAAAGGGAGCTGGGAGGCAAACTATAAAAATGGCGGTATTTCCGAATTACTTACCAACCCTTTCACCATGATGCAAACCAACTGGTTCAGGTTGCAGGATTATTTTCAGGATGATGAAATCTCTTATTTGCAAAATGATTTTGGCACAAAGCTTCATCGCGTTTCCCTCATGTATATACCCGATGACCCGGAGGGAGAAGCCCCCATCAATTTTCACCTAACGGCAAGCGAGAAGAAAGAGGTGGGATCTTCTTTGAGGAGGAGAAATAATGTGGATGGTATCGAACAAATAAAAAAGATAATGCAACTTAAGGCTGAATAAGTTTATATGCTGAAGGTAAAATTTCAATTAAGAATTTTTCAGCGGTGGGTGCCGGATCGCCGTCAATGTGCAAGAGTGCTTTTTGAGGATTTTGTATTTTTATTTTCGCTGTTTGAAAATACAGGATGTCTTTTTGTTGAAAATTTTTAGCCTGTATATCTTTCACTTTTCCCTGAAGGATTTGTTTGGCAAACGATACCAATATTTGAAGCTTGCTTGTTCTCTTCAGAATCACAATATCGAGCAAACCATCGCTGAGACTAGCTCTGGGAGCTATTTTTAAATTGTTTCCAAACTGGTTGCTATTCGCAATACAGATAAGGAAGGCATCTGTATGGAAGTTTTTTTCATTTAGTTCAATAGTAAAAGGATAAAACTTTGCCGAAAGAAAATTTTTCAGAATGAGTTTTCCATAACTTTTAGCACCTCGTTTTTTTACTTTTGAAAAGTCGTGGGCAACCTTTGCATCAAAACCCAGTCCACACACATGGCTGCTGAAAGTATCATTAATGAGAAACGCATCTACATAATGCGCTTTTCCCTGCATAATTGTTTTGAGTGCTCTGTCCACAGATTGGGGGATACCGGCAGTCCTTGCAACACCGTTTCCCGAACCGAGTGGAATGATTCCGATTTGAACGGGTTTGTGTAAGGTCGCCGATATGATAGGGCTGAGGCTACCATCTCCACCGCAAATTATGACATCAGTAATATGGTCATTGTCAATTTTATTGGGTAGAAAACGATAATCCCCCTCTTTTGATGTAGGCAATATCTCGAATGCCTGATTTTCTTCTTCACAAACTTTTGTGATCTTTTCTACCAAATGGAGTTTGCTTTTAGTGCCGGAGATGGGATTTATAAAAAAAAGAAATTTACGGTTCATAAAAAATTAAAAGGCAAAGGTGATTGGATCTTATGAAATTTTGTAAGGAACTTTTTTTAGTTTAATGTTTTCCAGAGCAGGTCTTTTAATTCCGCCAGTCCTTTGTTGGTTATTGATGAAATGAAAAGGTGAGGAATATCTTTGGGCAATTCCTTTTCTATGGCTTCTTTCAATTCATCATCCAGCATATCACTTTTGCTGATGGCCAGTACAAATTTTTTATCAAGTAATTCGGGATTGTATTCCTTTAATTCGTTGTACAGTATCTTGAACTCTTCGGCATGGCCGTTACTATCTGCTGGTATCACAAAAAGCAATACGGGATTGCGTTCTATATGGCGCAGAAACCGGTGCCCCAGCCCCTTCCCTTCTGCAGCTCCCTCTATGATTCCTGGGAGGTCTGCTACACAAAAGCTCTTCTGGTCACGATATTCTACGATACCGAGTTGCGGTGTGAGGGTGGTAAAAGCATAATCGGCTATTTTGGGTTTTGCGGCGGTGATCACAGAAAGTAGTGTTGATTTTCCGGCATTGGGGAAACCTACAAGCCCTACGTCGGCGAGGACTTTTAGCTCCAGGGAAACGAAACTTTCTTCGCTGGATTCGCCGGGTTGGGCGTGTTCAGGCGCTTGATTGGTGGGAGTAGCGAAATGAAAATTACCTTGTCCACCACGGCCTCCACGCATTAAAATCTTTTCTTCACCATCTTCCATAATCTCTACCTTTTTCCCTGAATCCTGAAGTGTGGCGATGGTGCCGAGTGGTACATCAATGAAGACATCTTTTCCGTCACGCCCGGTGCAATTATTTTTACTCCCATTTTCTCCATCATCTGCAAATATGTTTTTATAATAGCGTAGGTGTATGAGTGTCCACAGGTTTTTATTACCCCGCAAAATAATGTGTGCACCGCGCCCACCATCGCCGCCATCAGGGCCACCAAATGCGGTGAGTTTATTACGTAAAAAATGTTTGCTTCCTGCTCCACCATGCCCACTTCTGCAAAAGATCTTGATGAGATCAATAAAATTTGTTTTTTCCATCGTGGTAAAGGTCGCGAAGTTTTATTTAGGAATTGTTTCTAAACTCATTATGTCTTACTAAACTCATTTCGAAATTGTCTTACTTTTTATTCTTCACATATTTTTCAAGCCACTGATCCTGCTCCCAAAAGGTATGTAATACCGACTCACGGCTTCTGTAACCGTGAAACTCCCTGGGTAGCATCACAAGCCTTACTGTGCCACCAAAGCCTTTAATAGCACTGTAAAATCTTTCACTTTGCACAGGGAAGGTGCCGGAGTTGTCATCGTCAATACCATGTATGAGTAAAATGGGCGTTTTGATTTTGTCGGCATAATAAAAAGGTGACATCTTCCCATAAGTATCGGGAGCTTGCCAAAAAGTGCGCGCTTCTCCCTGGAATCCAAAGGGAGTCAAAGTACGGTTGTATGCACCACTGCGCGCAATGCCTGCTGCAAATAAATTAGTATGTGCCAGTAAATTGGCAGTCATAAAGGCTCCATAAGAGTGGCCGCCAACCGCAATGCGATTTCGGTCGGCAACCCCAAGGCTTACTATATAATCAATTAAAGAGGTGGCATTATCAGTAATTTGCTCTACAAAGGAATCATTCGGTTCTTCTTTACCTACACCCACAATTGGCATATCCGCATTATCAACTACTGCATATCCTCTTGTAGCCCAAAAAACTGGCGAACGCAATGCCAGGCGAGGAAAGCGATAGGGAGATCCTTTTACCTGTCCGGCGGCTTCCACCGTTTTGTACTCTCTTGGATAAGCCCAAACTAATACCGGTAACGGGCCGTCTTCTTTTTTGTAATCCTTAGGCAGATACAAAGTTCCGCTCAGTCTGATTCCATCTTTTCTTGGATAGGAAATCAAAGATTTTTGAACTCCTTTTAGTCCGGGATAAGGATCAGCAAATTGGGTCAGAGCAGTTGCTTTTTTATTTTTTAAAAGGATACTATAATAATTGGGGGGTGTTTCAGTTGATTCTCTTGAAATAAAAACCATCCCTGTATTATTAAAAAATAAAGGTTGCTCGTAGAAGGGTGCATTGGATTTGAAAAGAGTGTCTTGTTTATTCTTAAGCAAATCCCATTTCATGATAAAGGGTCTGTCTCCCTGGGCGGAAGCGCCATTGCCGGTAGTGAATACGACAAGGCTCTTCCCTTTTTCTACTAACAATATACCCTCATTTTCTCCATCATTGCTTTTAATAAAGCGTCCCGGATCAGCATAAGTATTTTCAGAACTTCTGTTCGAAATTTCCTTCACTACGGTTCCTGTTGATGGGTTGATTAGTGTCATTACTGAGGTGCGGGTGCTTCTCCAGTTTTCCTTTACGATGGCATATTCATTATTGATCCATTCCATACCACCGTAGCGCAATTTTATGGAGAATACCTTTTGAGGCTGATCTGCAAATGGAGCTGAAAGAGAATATAATGCATCATGAAAATCCGTTTTCATTTTTGAATTTCCATTGTCCTGTGCTTCTACCCAAAACAAAGTGGCGGGAGCATCTTTTCTCCATTGGTAAGATCGTGGCCCCGGAGCTACAGCATCAAAAGCAATGGGTATTTTATCAGCCAATGGCGCCTTGAATAATTCTTTCACAAGGTTGCCCTCCATATCAAGGATATAAGTGTTTTTGGGGAAATAATAAATTGGAACCAGGTAGGAGTATGGACGTTCAATGGTTTGTACCATCAAATATTTCCCATCTGGTGAAAAATCAGCAGTTGAAAAAATTGCTGGTTTGTAGATGGATTTCATATTGCCCTCCATATCTACCTGTTGCAACTGGGAGGTGAGATAATAATTCATTAATTCTTCGTCATAGGGACTGTTCAATAAATATTGATAGGTTCTTGAAGGAGTTTTTACCCCAAGATTTTCCTGCACGATCGGCCCTTCGGGTACCACAGATTGCTGAGGTGGATTTCCACGATCTTTTTTTATCGTTTCCACCAATAAATATTTGCCGGAAGGGTGCCATTGAATAGGGTTGCCATAAGTGGCATTTAATGGTTCGCTGATTAGCTTTTTTGCGGAGAAGTCAGACAGGTTTGCCAGCCACAATTCAATCCCATTAAATGTTTTATTGGCAAAGGCAAATTTTGTATTATCAGGATTCCAGGTGATGCTTGTGATCATTATTTTGTCAGAGAGCCCCTTTAGTGAATGTACCAAACCGCTTTTTAGGTCTTTGATAAATAGGCTGCTATAGCTTCCGAATGTTTCAGGTTCTAAAGAACTGTTGGCAGGATTTACTTTTAGTCCGGCAAGTCCGAGCACAGGTTGTGAGATTTGTTCTATGCTTTCAAATCCGGGCGATTGGAGAACCAGCATATATTTTCCATCTTTACTAAATTGTACAATTGGAAAAGTGGCATCTGCAAGTTCCACAATACTTTGTGGAGGCAATTGATATTTCTGGTTAATTTGAGAAGTAGCTGTCAACCACATAAGGGTGGTAAAAAGGAGTAAGAGTGGTTTTCTTATCATTTCTGGTTACTTTTTTATTTGTGTAAATACAATTGATTGAATAGCATCTTAAAGGTGCCATAAGGCTGTGCACGAAATGTTATTTCGGTAGAACAGGCATAAAATCTTCCTTTGCCAATAGGAGCAACAAAGGCAACAACCCCGTCTTCAATATAGGATTGTCCCCATGCCCAGCCGCTCTTCAGCGGTTTGTCGTTTCCAAACCATGCCAATGGCCTTAAATCTTTTTTAATGGCATCGGGATTAAGGCTGAAAACATTTGAATTATTAAATACCATATCAACTTTTTGAGCCATTCCCCAATTTTCCGGCTGATTGTTATCAACTAATGCGGTAAGAAGGCTTCCGGGGATGTAATAATCATTAGGCGACAAGGGTTTGATATCTCCTTCTGAGTTTTTTGTTGTCAGCGCATTTTTTACAGGTAGGTCAAGTAGGTAAGCAAGTGAAGTACTATTTCCGATAGTTACAATATTGCCACCTTTTTCAAGGAATGATTTTAATTGAGGGATTGTTTTTTCTTTGGTGATGCTACCCAGCCGATCTCTGTATTCTGAGGGTATATCATCAGCTTTTGGTTGGCGTGGTTTATATTCGCGGGTACCATTTGGCATGTAAGTATCTATAAATAAAATGACATCGTATTTTGCATTCAGGTTGCCCTTATCAATTTCCTGAGGATAAATTAACCGGAAAGGAAAATGAAATTGTTCCATCAACCATCTTACCCATCCTGAAGGAATGGAGCCTCCGTATTGATCAAACAGTGCGGCTCTGGCTGGAGTTATTTTGATTTTCGAAACCGGAGTTGTATTGATGGTTTTGGACTGCACCCCCCATTGTAGTCCGGCTTTTTTCAGAATATCAGAACCTTTGGATGGAACGTAAATAGATCCGGCCTCGAAGCTACCCTCTTGCCGTGGCAACCGGAATACTTCAATGCCATTTTTTAATAATTCATTTATGGCGAGGAAGGAATTATTTTGAGAAGGTGATAAAATATATCCGGCTTTTGGAGAGGGAACCACTTCTTTTGCCGGCGATTGAATTTCGCCATAAGGAATTGTTTGGAATGGCCCTTCGAATTTATTTAAAATCCGGTCGAACTGAATGCCCATCTGGTAAGCGAGTGTCCAACCTGCAGCATCATAAGGCCTTACTGGCGGACCTCCGGGATATTGAAAGTCATTAGGGTGATCCTGTGGGTCAAACATGTCAATCACATGAGGACGAAAGGCCTGGTCTGTTTTGATTACGTAAGAGCCAGCTGAATATTTTTTGCCTTCAACGCTAAATGCGGCAGTAGCTTTTTCTACACGTATTCCTGATTCTATCAGGGCGTTGACAAATTTCGTAGCCGTAAAGAAATCCTGATTATCGGCAGCGATAATGTACCCACGTGCATCACGGTTTTGAGGCGCTTTGAATACAGAATCAAAATAAATTTCATTTAGACTATCTCGTGTGTTTTTATTTTCTTTATCTGAAGTTTTCTTTTGGTTACGTGCAATGACAGATTTTACAGAATCTACATATCTTGGAAAGAATGACCAGTTATCCCTGTTACCTTTTTCGATATTGTTTCTCCCCATACGATATATGTTATAGAGTAGTTCATCCTTATAGCGGCTTGCATAATCGAGTACGGCATAATTAAGAGAAATAGAATAATCTATGGAATTTTTGAAATGCCATTTTTGTGGTGTTACCGGGAAGGGTGTTGCTTCGTTGGGTATCAGACGATCGGGTACCAGTGGAATTTCAGAAGGAGTCGGGTTGCCGGTGATTTCCGTAAGCAGGCCAATGATGTTGTGAAAGTAAGCGGTGGTCCGTAGTCCGCCATTCCACCATGTAGAATAAACGGAGCCGGACAAACGTGTGAAGCCAGGCTTGTTTTCGGTGTTTAATCTGTTGATCATAGCTGCACCTACTGCATCAATACCGGTTACTAACAGTGGATCATATACGAAATTAAAAGGATCTCGATAGGGAGGTCCGGCTACTACAGCCCCTGCAGGCGCTGTCTGGTGATGGTTGTATAAAATTTGCGGCATCCAATCAATGTAAAGAACACGCGAGATATTTTTACTCTCGCTCATGTTGTTCATATAAAAATCCCGGTTGTTATCGTGCCCTATATATTTTTGATAAAGCCCCGGGATGTCCATACTTCTTTTTTTGACATCCTGATTTCTCATGTACCAATTAGCTACTAACTCCTGTCCATCAGGATTTACCTGTGAAAGCAGGATGATGTCATCATTGAGGATTCGTTTTGTCTCAGCATCATTCCTGCTTGCCAGTTGATATAGCAATTCTATCATCTCATGGCTTCCTACCGTTTCAGTGGCGTGAAGCCCACCATCTATCCATACCACGGCTTTGCCTTCAAGTGACATTTTCTTTGCATCTTCATCACTCAACCCTTCGGCCCTGGCAAGTTTTTGTGAAATTGATTGGTATTTTGCAAGTTGAAGAATATTTTGTGGTGAGGAGATGACAATAATGTACTGATCACGCCCTTCTTCTGTTTTCCCTATTTCTTTCAGTAGTACGCGATCAGATGCATTCGCCACTTTTTTATAATAGGCTTCGGCCTGCGTATAATTGGCAAGCATGTAATCGTCTCCGATGTTGAATCCGAAATGTTCTTTGGGTGTAGGGATAGTTTGTGCGCCAACATGAATGCCTAAGGCAATAAGAAACAGGAAGCATGTAGCGAGCATGTAATTGGATCTCATAATTCAGTCTAAGTTTTAATAATTCAAAAATTGTTTCTCTGAAATAAAATCAATTCCGGAGAAATCAGTTTAAAGATAAAGAATTATGTTTTTTAGAATGGAAATTTCTAAGATCAGGAAATACTTTACATCTCCGGGCTTCGCCAGGGCATAAATAGAAACAAGTTACAGGAAGCAGAAAAAAGATCGCTATTTAAAATGGACGATTTTCGAAAAGAATAATGAAAGTTATCAGCAGTTGTCCTGTTTTTTCAGGCGGTCAATTTCAGCGGAAAGCCTTCCGAAAATTTCGTCTATGCTTCCCTCTCCTTTTACCATTACCACTTTATGAGCCTTTTGATAATGATCGGCTACTGTAGCGGTTTTCCTGTGATATTCGATAATACGTGCTCTGATGATCTGTTCATTGCTGTCGTCAGAACGGCCACTTGTTTCGCCGCGTTTTACAAGGCGTTTTACCAGCTCTTCTTCACTTACGTTCAGTGCGAGCATTACATCAATACAGGTATTCTTTTTTGTGAGTAATTTATCTAATTCTTCTGCCTGGATGGCTGTGCGCGGAAATCCGTCAAATAAGAAACCCTCTACATCGCGGTTGGTGTCAAGAGCATCGTTGATCATTCCTATCACTACCTTGTCTGGTACCAGATTGCCTTTGTCCATAAACGTTTTGGCTTCTAAACCTAAAGTGGTTTTTCGTGATATTTCACCTCTTAGCAAATCACCTGTTGAAAGATGTTTGAGATGATATTTTGCAATCAATTTTTCTGACTGTGTACCCTTGCCGCTACCCGGTGGACCAAATAATATAAGATTGAACATTGGCTTTTAACTCCTTGTGAACATCAAATATAATGGATGGAATTTAAAAATCGGTCGTATCAATAAAAAAACATTCTATTTTTTTAGCAATTCATGCCAATATCATTGCGTAATTTTATGGATGTCAATCCTGTCATTTTTAAATTCAATTAAAATATCATGATTTCTGATAAAAAAAATACGATTTTTTCAACAGAAGGTGAAAACCCCGTTGAAAAATCCAATGAAGAGTGGAAGAAGATTTTACCTGCAGAGGTATATCATGTCGCCCGTGAAAAGGGAACGGAAAGGCCTGGATCGGGAATCTTTTTTAAACATAGAGAAGAGGGAACGTATCATTGTGCTGTGTGTGGCAATCCTCTTTTCAAGAGTGATGGGAAGTTCAATAGCAGTTGCGGATGGCCAAGTTTCTTTGAACCTATCACCAAAGAAAGCCTGATTTATCTGTCTGATAATTCTTACGGAATGAAACGTACGGAAGTGGAATGTGGAAAATGCCATTCTCATCTGGGGCATGTATTTGACGACGGCCCTTTACCAACGGGTGTGCGTTATTGTATCAACTCGGTAGTCCTTGATTTCAATTCTGCAACAGAGAAAAAAGAAGAATAGCTCCTTTTCTATGAAACAAGGCGGGAACGATACATTTTTGTGTAGAAAATCCGTAAAAATCTTCTTATAAGGCTACTTACTGACATCTTTTTTAAGGATAGTTCCAGTATTCTCAATAAAAATTTCTGAATTTTAAATTTCAGGCTCCATCTTTGCGTTGCAATAAAAAAGATACGACCAGGTATGATGAATCTTGAACCGGCTGAAAAAAATTTTATTTCAAAAAAAATAGATGGGTTTTTTATAGACCTTTATTCGGCGCTTCAATTTATTATCCGGTTTTTCAAAGAGCTATTCAAACCTCCTTATGAATTCAAAGAAATTATAAGGCAGTGCTATGAGGTAGGTTACAAATCCCTCTTTTTGATTACACTCACCGGGTTCATTACAGGCCTTGTTTTTACTAAACAATCGCGGCCTTCTCTGGCCGAAGTGGGTGCAACTTCGTGGATTCCGAGCCTGGTTGCTATTGCTATTATACGAGCGTTGGCTCCGTTGGTTACGGCATTAATTTGTGCAGGAAAAGTGGGTTCTAATATTGCAGCGGAGTTGGGCTCTATGAAAGTGACGGAGCAGATAGACGCTATGGAAGTATCAGCGGTAAACCCTTTTAAGTTTTTAGTGGTAAGCAGGGTATTGGCTACTACCCTGATGATTCCCATGCTGATGTGTTACACTGGCCTGGTAGCCATGCTTGGGGCCTATTTGAATGTACATCAAAATGAAATGACCAGCTTTATTACTTTTTTTCAGCAGGCATTTGAAAAAATTTCTTTCCTCGATCTTTTTTCTTCACTGATCAAGAGTGTTGTATATGGTTTCACGATCGGGATTGTGGGCTGTTATAAAGGCTTCCATGCAACAAACGGAACGCAAGGGGTAGGAAAGGCGGCTAATTTATCGGTAGTACTTTCTATGTTTTTAATTTTTGTAGAGGAAATCCTTATTGTTCAAATCACCAATAGTTTCAGGCCATAATGGAGATAGAAAGACAACATATTAATAAGGGGGAAGCTTTAATTAAAGTTGCTGATTTATATAAATCTTTTGGGGATAATCATGTGTTGCAGGGAGTTAATTTAGAGGTTCATAACAAAGAAAATGTCGCGGTTTTGGGTAGGTCCGGAACCGGAAAGTCGGTACTTATCAAAATTATTTGTGGCTTGTTAAAACCGGATCGTGGCATGGTAAATGTTTTAGGGAAAGAAGTGGATGAGCTAAATGATAAGGAATTACAGAAGCTGAGACTGCAGATTGGATTTTCCTTTCAAAACAGCGCATTATATGATAGTATGACGGTGAGAGAAAATCTTGCGTTTCCATTAGTACGCCACTCGAGGCAATTATCAAGGAAGGAAGTAAAAGAGCAGATAGAAACTGTGTTGGACGATGTGGGTCTGCTGCAAACAATTAATCAAATGCCATCGGAATTGTCCGGTGGACAAAGAAAGAGGGTAGGCATCGCACGTACACTCATTTTGCGCCCGCAGATTATGCTGTACGACGAGCCTACATCAGGATTGGATCCTATCACCAGCATTGAAATTAATAATCTGATAAACATGGTAAGGCATAAATTTAATACCACCTCTATCATCATAACGCATGATCTTACCTGCGCTAAAACCACAGGCGACAAAGTTGCTATGCTTTTTGAGGGAAAGTTTATAAAGCAGGGTACTTTTGACGAAGTATTTACGACTGATGATGAAAGAATAAGGGATTTTTATAAATATAATTTTATAAATTAAATAGTTATGAGATCAACGGGAACCAGGAGAGCAGTTATTGTAGGAATATTTATTTTCCTCGGCCTCGCCATCTTTATCGTTACCATTCTTACATTAGGCTCTCAGAAAAAATCTTTTGGAGATTCTGTAACGGTAAAATCGGTTTTTGATAATGTAAATGGATTACAGAGGGGAAACAATGTTTGGTTTTCGGGTGTAAAAGTTGGTACCATAAAGAAAATAACTCTTATCGAAAACGGTAAGGTAGAAGTGGATATGAATATTGGAGAACAATCCGTTCCTTTTATCCATAAAGATGCAAGGGCCAAGTTAGGTACAGACGGATTAATAGGGAATAAAATCATTGAAATATATGGCGGTACATTAAAGACTTCCCTGATAGCACAGGGCGATCAACTGGCCAATGATAAGTTATTAAGTACCGATGAAATGATGAGTACACTTTCTAAAAATAACGACAACCTGCTCGCGATCACCAATGATTTTAAAGTGGTTAGTAGCCGGATTGTAGGAGGGAAAGGTTCTATAGGCAGACTCCTCTCTTCCGATACACTGGCCGATGAATTGAACAATACCGTTATTGCCTTGAGAAGAACATCTGTTAACCTTGAAAGCCTATCCGGAAATGTAAGTGCTTATACCGCCAGACTGAATGATAAAGGTTCTCTCGCAAATGATCTGGTAACAGATACCGTCGTCTTCAGCAGGCTGCGTTCAACCGTATCAAGATTGCAGGAAGTAGCTGACCAGTCGAAAGAAATAATGAGCAATTTGAAAACCACCACCTCTACGTTGAATGATGGATTAAATAATAAAAATACACCTGTTGGAATGTTATTGGGAGATGAAAAAACAGCCTCTAACCTAAAAATTACTTTACAGAATTTACAATCGGCGAGTAAAAAATTGGACGAAGACCTCGAGGCGGTACAGCATAATTTTTTATTACGCGGATTTTTTAAGAAGAAGGCAAAAAATGCGAAGGAAGGAACGAGGGTGGTGCTGGATACTTTGGTGGGGAAATAGATTAGAAAATTTGACTGGTGTACCTCAATAAAATGTAAGTTATCAAATCAAAACAAAGAGCCTTGCTTCTCGGTTTCCACTTTAGAAATTAATTCGTCATACAGTTTTTGTGAATCAAGGGTAAGAGAATCGTAATTGATATTTACTGTCGGAATAATATCTGTAAGGGTATTGATTCTTCCTTCAGGGATCAGGAACTTATTGAGTACTACCACTTTTTTGTGCTCCAGGATGCAATAGCCACTTTGAAAAGATCCGCGTTCATAACGTACAATATACCCGGCTTCTTCCAGTATTTTCTCTAATTTATTTAAGGTGGACTGATTATATTTCAAAAGAAAAATTATTTTGATTTACTGAAACAAATTTACAGTAAAGTTTATGATTTAAAAGAGAATGAATAGTGAAAAGAACGGAAGTTGCATAAACTTTTTGAAATATACCCACAGGGAACCTCTCCTCTTTCTACGCAAAATAAACATTAATTTTACCTTCTAAAAAACGAGAATACCCTGTGGCTGATATCATTAATTTATTACCGGAAAATATTGCCAATCAGATTGCTGCCGGCGAGGTAATTCAGCGTCCGGCGAGTGCCGTAAAAGAGCTGCTGGAAAATGCGGTGGATGCCGGTGCTTCAGAGATAAAACTTTTTGTAAACGATGCCGGCAAGGCATTGATCCAGGTAATTGACAACGGAAAAGGAATGAGTGAAACCGATGCCAGAATGTGCTTTGAGCGCCACGCCACTTCAAAAATAAAAAATATTGACGACCTGTTCCGTATTAAAACTATGGGGTTTCGCGGAGAGGCGCTCGCCAGCATAGCCGGTGTGGCGCAGGTGGAATTGAAAACAAAGAAAGCAGGTGAAACCGCTGGAACCTATATCGAAATCGAAAACAGCATTGTAACTGTTCAGGAGCCTGTAGCTACGAGTGAAGGTACCAACCTCTCCATGAAGAATTTATTTTTCAATGTGCCCGCAAGAAGGAATTTTTTAAAAAGCAATGCTTCCGAAATGAGGCATATTGTGGATGAATTTATTCGTGTGGCAATGGCTTTCCCTTCTTTGTTTTTTTCCCTCACTTCCAATGGGCAGGAAGTTTTTCATTTGGAAAAAGGATCCCTCAAACAACGAATCATTCAAATACTGGGAAATAATTACAATGCGAAATTGGTAAGTGTAAAAGAGGAAACGGATTACATGAATATTTATGGCTTTGTGGGTAAACCGGAAACTGCGAAAAAAACACGGGGTGATCAGTACTTTTTTGTAAATAACCGGTTTATTAAAAGTGCTTACCTCAATCATGCAGTGATGAATGCTTTCAGCGAAATGATCTCCAAAGAAAGTTTTCCGATGTACACCTTGTTCATTGATATTGATCCTTCCCGTCTTGATATCAATGTACATCCTACCAAGCAGGAAATAAAGTTTGAAGACGAAAAGATCATTTATGCTTTTGTGCAATCCGCGGTGAAGCATGCGCTCGCTCAATACAGTGTAACACCTACGCTTGATTTCGAACTGGATGCCTCTATTCAGCAGACGGATGCAGTAAGCAAACCGTTTACAGCCGAAAAACAATTTTCTGCAAAAGGGAGTTCTTTGTACCAGACTTTTACCAAAAAAAATCAGGCACATTTTATAGAAAATAAAAGTGACCTCACTACATGGGACGACCCTACAAGGCAGAATTTACGGGACACCTATTCTGGAAAAACTTTTGAGAACACGGAAACCATCAAAGAAGATTTATATCCTTCTCCTTTTCAGAGTACGGTGCAACCTCACCCCGACAGGAAACCTACGTCAGATGATCATATCCAAATACACAAAAGTTTTATTCTCGCACAAAACGAAAATGGATTTATAGTGATCCATCAACAAAATGCACATGAACGTGTTTTGTATGAACGTTTTACCGAAGCTTTGAAAGGCAAGCCTATCGCAATACAGAGAAATCTGTTTCCCGTAACGCTTGAACTCACCCCTGCCGATGCCGTTTTACTTACAGACCTGCTTCCCGATCTGATTGCTTTAGGGTATCAAGTAGAACCTTTTGGCAGCAATACCTTCGTAATACAAGGCTCTCCGGGTGATGTGCCGGATGGAAATGAAAAAGAAACTCTGGAAAGGGTGATAGAGCAATATAAGCATTTCAATATAGACATTAGTTTCAGTAATAGGGAAAAACTCCTTCGCTCGATGGCCTGGCAGCAATCCATAAAAGCCGGCGTATTTTTAACAGCAAAGGAAATGAAGGCTTTAGTAGAAGACTTATTCAACTGCAAGATCAACAATACCACCCCTAACGGAAAACCCGTTTTCCTTGAGTTTAAAAAAGAAGAACTGAATAAAATGTTTGGAAGATAATCTCTCTGTATCCGGATGTAATACCCAACCCTTTTGAGAATAAATAATAAAAAAAGGGAGAAATTTTTCTCCCTTTATAATCAAATAAAATAATACAATTATTGAAACTGATGTGATATTTCCTTTGCCAGTTCTACCATCTTCTTAATTCCTTCTTCAGGTAAACTTCCTTTCTTGAATTCCATAAGAACTTCTGGTAATTTATTTTCCATTTCCAATAAAAATTGTTCTTCAAAATCCTGAACATTTTTTACGGCAACGTTGCTTATAAGGCCGAATGTACCGAGGTAAATAATAGCCACTTGTTTTTCTACAGAGTATGGAGTAAACTGAGGCTGTTTTAGGATTTCAACGTTTCTTGCACCTTTGTCCAGAACAGATTTTGTAGCTGCGTCCAGATCTCCGCCGAATTTAGAAAACGCTTCCATTTCACGGTATAATGCCTGGTCAAGTTTTAAAGTACCGGCTACTTTTTTCATTGATTTGATCTGTGCATTACCACCTACACGGCTTACAGAAATACCCACGTTGATAGCGGGACGAATACCGGCATTGAACAAATTACCTTCCAAAAATATCTGGCCGTCGGTAATAGAAATTACATTGGTAGGAATATAAGCAGATACGTCGCCTGCCTGAGTTTCAATAATCGGCAAAGCAGTCAATGAACCTCCACCTTTTACCAGATGTTTAATGTTTTCAGGAAGATCATTCATCTTTCTGGCGATCTCATCTTTCGATACAATTTTCGCAGACCTTTCCAGTAAGCGACTGTGTAAATAGAATACATCTCCCGGATAAGCTTCACGTCCCGGGGGCCTTCTTAACAAGAGAGAAACTTCACGGTAAGCCACCGCCTGTTTGCTCAAATCATCATAAATGATCAGAGCGTGACGTCCGGTATCGCGGAAAAATTCTCCGATTGCAGCACCCGCAAATGGGGCATAGAATTGAAGTGGCGCAGGCTCTGATGCAGAAGCCGCTACGATAGTGGTATATTCCATCGCGCCATGATCTTCCAATACCTTCATTACGTTGGCAATGGTAGAGGCTTTTTGGCCAATAGCAACATAAATACAATAAACAGGATTTCCTGCTTTATAAAATTCTTTCTGATTAATAATGGTATCAATACAAATAGCACTCTTTCCGGTCTGGCGATCGCCGATTACCAGTTCACGCTGCCCACGGCCGATAGGGATCATGGCGTCTATCGCTTTGATACCTGTTTGTAAAGGCTGTTTTACCGGCTCACGAAAAATTACACCGGGTGCCTTACGCTCAAGCGGCATTTCATATAAATCTCCGGTAATAGGGCCTCTTCCGTCAATAGGATCCCCCAGCGTATTAATGACACGGCCCGCCAGCCCATCACCTACTTTTATAGAAGCGATCATTCCGGTGCGCTTTACCATTCCGCCTTCTTTGATATCGCCGCTATCTCCCATCAGAACCACACCCACATTGTCTTCTTCGAGATTAAGTGCAATGGCTTTCACTCCGTTTTCGAATTCTACCAATTCTCCGGAACTTACGTTATTCAGTCCATACACACGGGCGATGCCATCACCCACCTGTAATACAGTTCCTATTTCTTCGAGGTTGGATTCTACATCCAGATTACTAAGCTGGCTTTTGAGAATCGCCGAAATTTCATCAGGTTTTATATCAACCATATTATTAGTTTTTTTGAGGCTGCAAAGGTATGGAAAGCAATTGCAAATACAAAAGTAAAGACCGGGTAAATCAAAAGAAATTCATTCTTTCCGGTAATAGAAAAGCAGAAGCCTTGAACAGGAAATGAGAGGTAGAAAAGTTGCAGTAAAATACAGCAGCAAAAAAATTATCTTAATTTATGAAGATAGTCGTTGTTAGCAAATTGCTTTTTCACATCATTGAGGTTTCGTAAGATGCTGTTGTCAATTAGTTTCCCTTCCATTTCAAGAATGAATCCTCCGATGATCCTATCATCTACCACAGATTCAAGTTCAACGTGGTCGAAGGAGGTTGAGGTTTTGATACGGGAGATAAAAGAATCGGTAAGCTCCTTACTGATGGGGGCCGCTGTGGTAAGTTTTGCACTATGCAATCCTTTGACAGTATTGTATTGTTGAAGAAAGGAAGTAATTACTCCGGGTAGATTAGCTTCCCTGCTTTTATTGCAGAGTAATTTTAGAAATGTGTCTGTAATCTTAGAAATCTTTCCTCCGGTAACTGCCGTAATCACTTTATATTTTTTGTTAGGATTAATGATGGGGCTATCCAGCATTACAACAAATTCACGGCTCTTTTTTACTACCGCTTCCAGGAATAAAACATCATTATGCACCTCGTCCAGTTGCTTCATATCTGTCGCAATGTCTATCAGGCTTTTTGCATACCGTTGTGCTAAACGTGGATTGTTCATGTCTCTTTTCTTTAATTAATTCAACTCAACATTTTCCGTAAGTTGCTGAATGTATTTTTCCTGATCGGGCTTATTGTTGAGTTCGCGGCGCAATACTTTCTCACTTACTTCCAGAACAAGATTTCCCACCTGGTTTTTCAAATCTGTGATCGCAGCCATCTTTTGCTGATTGATCACGCTTTGTGCGTCGGCGACAATTTTACTGGTTTCCTTACGTGCCTGCTCTTTGGCTTCCTGGAGAATCTTATCACGGGTTTCCTTCGCATCCCTCATCATTTGTGATCTTTCTTCACGCGCCTTGGCGAGCAATGCTTCGTTTTCATTTTTCATGGCAGCCATTTCTTTGCGTACATTTTCAGCAGAAAGAATAGAGTCGCTGATATTTTTCTCTCTGTCGTCCAGAGATTTTAAAATAGGTTTCCAGGCAAATTTGCCAAGGATCCATAAAGTAATACCGAACGCAATGAGTGTCCATACGATCAAACCAAGCTTAGGATTTAAAAGTTCCATAAAAAAAATTTGAAAATTTGAAAATCAGCTTATGCTGAATTTTATATCTAAAACTAATTTTTAAAAGAAAAATACTGTACCCTCCGCCCTGTGCTTTGGATACAGTAATATTTTTTGTGCTTAGGCGGTTTTAAGAACGGCCAATAATCCTGCGATTACTGCGAAAAGGGCAACCCCTTCTACCAATGCAGCGGCAAGAATCATGTTTGCACGAATTTCGTTGGCTGCTTCAGGCTGGCGGGCAATACCTTCTACTGCTCCTTTACCAATCTGGCCAATTCCGATACCTGCTCCTATAGCAGCGAGGCCGGCACCAATTGCTCCACCCATGTGAGAGAATCCGGCTTCGAATAACAAGGTCAATAATGACATAATACTTGGTTTTGTTTATGAATAAAAAAATTTATAAAAGTCCGTCGTGAGAGCCTGGGTGTACATCATGTGTACTTCCTTCAAATCCCTGGCCTATAAATATGGCAGTAAGTACCGTAAATATAAATGCCTGGATAAATGCTACTAATAATTCTATAAAATAATCGAATACAATAAATAACACAGAAAAAGGTGAGAAGCCCCATCCGATTCCCTTATTCATTTCTCCAAAAATAAAGATGAGTGAAATGAAAGCGAGGACCACGATATGGCCTGAGATCATGTTTGCAAAAAGACGAATAATCAAGGCTCCGGGTTTGATAACGAATACACCAAAAAGTTCCACCGGAACTAAAATAAGTTTTACCAGAAACGGTACTCCCGGAGGCCAGAAAAGGTGTTTCCAGAAATGGGTGGTTGTACTACCTAAGATTATAATCAAAGAAATGATTCCTAATATTAAGGTGAAAGCGATATTCCCGGTTACGTTCGCTGCTCCGGGGATCAGGCCAAAAAGAGTGTTTATCAGAATGAAGAAAAACAGGGTAAGCAAATAGGGCATGTATTTTTCCCAACGGTCGCCAAGGTTTACTTTAGCTACATTTTCGCGAATAAAAATGATGATTGGTTCCATAAAACCCTGTGATCCGGAGGGAGCGGAAGTTACGCCTTCACCTCTTTTATATTTATTGGCGATTTTAATCATGAAAACAATGAAGAGAGCCAGAGCAAGAAATGTTTGCACTACATTACGGGTTAAAGAAAAATCGTAAATCTTTGCACCTTCTTCCACAGCTACAATGCTTTTTCCACCTGCAAGTTTATAACCATCATATATCTCTGTGCCTTCGTGGCCAAACTTAGAAGAGGAAAAAAAAGACCATCCTTTTTCGGGAGAATATAGAATTACAGGCAGATAAATATTTGCGTGAAAATCACCTATCGAAAAGAAATGAAATTCATAAGCATCCTGTACGTGGTCAAGAATTACGGTGGTAGGATCAAACTTTTCAGTAGGCTGTGTGTGTTCAGCCGGTTTTTCCTGAGAAAAGGCTGCAGGCGAAAAAAGTGCCAGTGTAAGGCTAAAAGCCGCTACCAATAAAGATTTCATGCTCTTCGAAACCATACGTTTCCTAAATTTTGCGCAAAGATAAGGGGTTTGAGGCATGATATGAAAGGGAATGAGCATTATTTTTGGGAACCGGTTGCTTTTTAGAAATTTGTTTCACTCCCTATTTGAGGGGTAATTTTTTTTAATCCCGATGGACATCTTGTGGTGTTTTATTAAAAAGGCCTGCGGCTTCCGACGACAAGATTTTACTTCGCTCCATTGGCTGTTTTTACTTTCTTCTCTTTTCCTGGTTCACTAAAAGAAAAATTACGGATTGTGTATGGAGGAGGTTGATGATAATACCCATTTTGGCGACAGCCTTCAACTAGCCGGAAAATTACAAGAAGGAAAAAAGCCATTCGATTTTATAATATATCCAGACGGAAGGAATGGGTGAGAATAGGGAACAGCATTTCTTTTAACGTAAAGACAAATTTTATCTAATTTTACCTCTAATATTTGCAGAAAAATCAATGTTAAAAAATCCTTGAAATGATAAGGGTAAACCTGCAGCATTACTTCTAGAAAAAACAAATAATTCAACTTTATGCGTCTGTTACGTTCGAGATACAGTGTACTCACAGGGTTTCTTCTCTTCTTCTTGGGTGCCTCCTTTCTATTGAGGGCAGGCCTCCTTATCTTGTCATTTTCGAGGTCGGGCCTACATTTGATTGACATACCGGCCATCTTCCTTACCGGTTTTTGCTTTGATCTGGTAGTTGCTTGTTTGATAGTATTACTTTATTCTGTTTACCTGCTATTATTACCTCAAAAGATTAATAAAAGCCTCTTTAACCGCATACTAACTTATGCAGGGTTTGTGTTTGTTTCATTCCTCGTCATTTTTTCTTTTTTTGCTGAAGTAACCTTCTGGCTTGAATTTAAAAACCGCTTTAATTTTATAGCGGTTGACTATCTGGTATATACGTACGAAGTGATCCATAATATTGATGAATCTTACCCGTTGCCTCTGTTGATCGGGGGTATGGTATCAGCCTGTTTATTGCTTACCTGGATTTTGAATAAAACGGGAATCTTCAAAAATAGCTTCCATTCCGATACAAGGTTCTCTGCCAGGCTCCTATATACCGGTATAGTCGCCTTTATCGCTCTTGGAGGCATCTCTTTTTTAAGTAACAATATGGCAGAAAAAAGCCAGAATCATTATAAAAACGAACTTTCTAAATCCGGTATCTTTTCATTCTTCGCGGCGTTTAAGAATAATGAACTTAACTATGATCACTTCTATCGGCTCATTAATACAGATACCGCGTTTGCTATTGTGAGAAATGATCTTGTAGAACCAGGCATGAAATACACAGAACCTGGGAGAAGTATCAGAAGGTGGATACACCATGATTCTACAGCACTAAAGCCCAATGTGATCATGATTACTATAGAAAGTTTCAGTGCAGAATTCATGGGGGCTTTTGGGAATACCAGCCACCTTACCCCTGTCCTGGATTCGCTGGCTCAACAGGGAGTTTTATTTACCAATATGTATGCTACCGGTACCCGTACCGTTCGGGGCATGGAAGCCTTATCTCTCGGCATACCCCCGACTCCCGGGAACAGTATTGTACGTAGCCCCAATAATGAGAACCTTACCACCACCGGCCATATTTTTGGGAAGGCAGGTTATAGTCGCAATTTTATTTATGGAGGAGACGGATACTTCGACAATATGAATAATTTCTTCGGAAATAACGGATATAACATCACCGATAAGGGCAGAAACCTTTTAATAAAAGATAAATTTCCTGTTACACGTACCAGTATCCCTGATAAAGATATCCATTTTGGAAATGCCTGGGGTGTATGTGATGAGGATCTTTATGAAGCAGTAATTAGAAATGCAGATAGCCTGCATGAAAAAAAGCAACTATTCTATGATTTCGTGATGACGACCTCAAATCACAGGCCTTTTACATTTCCTCAGGGAAAAATTAACCTCCCGACTGGCAGCAGAGATGCAGCCGTAAAATATACTGACTTTGCTATTGGCGAATTTCTGAAAGAGGCAAGTCAAAAAGCATGGTACTCCAATACCGTTTTTATTTTTGTAGCAGACCATTGTGCCAGTAGTGCCGGAAAAGATGAAATAGATGTAGCAAAATATCATATTCCGTGCATCATTTACTATCCATCCCAAAAAATGAAAATGAAAATTGAAAAGACCTGCTCACAAATAGATTTGTACCCTACTCTTTTCGGGCTCTTAAACTGGAGTTATGAAAGCAATGGATATGGAAAAGATGTGCGCGCTGATAACTATACTCCCAGAGCTTTTCTTGGTACTTATGAAAAACTGGCCTATTTAAAAAATGACAGTCTGGTTATCTTAAGCCTTTTGCAAAAAACAGATAGTTATTTGTATAAAAAAGACACTGACACCCAGGAATCCGCACCATTAGGAAGTGCTATCGTAGATGAAGCCATTGCTTTTTATCAGAGTGCCTATTTTTTGTTTAAGAATAATGAATTGCGGCAGGATCGCTCACTTCATAATACGAAAGCTAAGTAAAAGACTATGGAGCCGAAATCTCTGTAAATACTTTTGAGGAGAGAATTGCTGATGTAGTAATTCGGTGGAATAAATAATTTATTTTTCATTTTCATTTTACATATTTTCAGGATACTCTATATTTAATTAAAAATACCAGCATGAAGAATTCAAATTATACGGTAATTGCTATCATTATTTTTGCTTTGATCATAGCTTTCTTTGGTGCCAATCAACTATTGAATGCGGATAAATTAGTAGCTGCGGCGCCCAAATTCCTGCCTGCGCCCAAGGTGTTTATTTACCTGTCCGGTGTCGGGCTGATAATCGGTGCTGTCGCCTTCATCATTGACCGTTTTGCAAAGCCTGCAGGGTATCTGATCGCTTTTCTCCTTTTGATTATTGTTTTGGGGGTTCATATTCCCGGAATCATCCATGCCCCTTTGCTGAAAGTAAAAATGCTTTTTCTTACCAATGCTTTAAAAGATACGGCAATCGCCATGGGAGCCATTGTGATCGGAAATTTATCAAAACATTGATAGGATTTCGCTTCACAGGGATGAAAACTTTTTTAACCCTGTTTTTTGTCTCCGGAATTTGATTGACTCCTGCTAAAAAATAAATTAACCCATGATCCTTATCTTTGAAGTAACAATATGCCCAGTGCAAAACAAATAATTTCCTTTCCCTTTATAGCATTGATAAAGATATATCAGTGGATAATCTCTCCCTGGCTCGGTCCATCGTGCCGCTATACGCCGACCTGTTCTCAATATGGGCTGGAAGCATTTAAAAAATATGGGCCTATAAAAGGATTCTGGCTCACTTTGAAAAGAATTGTCCGTTGCAATCCCTGGGGCGGCCATGGTCACGACCCTGTTCCGTAAGATCTATTTAGCTTTTAAGCGATATTTTTTGTTCACTTTAGGATCGTTAAAATACTTATCGAGGGCTTCGCTATCCGTAGTATCATCTACGAGGGGAACGTCTATTAATTGAAGTTGTACCTGTTGTAATTCGTCTCTCATTTTGGCTGCTTTTTTAACAATGTCAGGGTCTATGTCTCCGATTAACGAATTGTTATTAAGTAAATATTGTAGTCGTTTAATACTATTCCTGACCAGGGAGGCGGAATTCAGTTCATCATTCTTATTAGGAGCCACGGCTTCTTTTACAGGAACGAGTGCAACACCAACACTTGGTAAGATCTTACCCACTGTATGTGAACCATCATTAGGCAAAGAGGAGAAAACAGTACCTCCCAGAGCAGTTGTAGCTGATGTAAGATCGAAGGTGGTTCTTGTATTTTTAGTGCTTTTTATTTGCTTATCCAGATACCTGAATGTGTTTTTTAACTGTGTGATATAGGTTTCAATATTGTCACTTATCTTATTATATTCAATCAATCTTCTCGGATAATTGATGCTTTCGTTTACCAGAACTGTTACAATTGTAGTATCCCGATTGTAGAATTTATCTACACCTATAAATTTAATGATGAGCGTTTTTTGATTTACCTTTTCATCTTCTTTAATAAAATCGTAAGGTATCACCCATGTAAAGTCATCACCACATTGAGTAATAGGAGTGGATGACCGTATAGGATAATTGCAGAAATAGGTAATGGATTCAATTGGAAAACTTCCGTTTTCACATTGTAGCTTAAAATTAAGTGTATCTCCTTCGTCTATAGAAAGGTCATTGCCTATTGTAGGTTTTATGACAGAAGGTATGATATCTGTATTATAGAAGAGAAGTGTAAACGTAGTGTCCACTTTGTCATTGGGATCATTTAAGTTTTGAACACCGAGCTTTACTTTATACTCATTATCATATTTCAGTTTTCCAGATAAGAAAAAAGATTTTGTTGCTTTAAAATGAAGCTCCCCATTGTCTTTATTGATTCTTAATCCTACCGGAGAATTTTTTAAATACCAGTAATATTCATTTGGATTTTTATTGATCTCAAACTGATAATCAAGTGTAGAATCTACATGCAAAGTAAAGTAGGGGCTAAAATTCTTGATTCGCAAAAGAGTGTCAACCGGCCTTATAAAAAGGGTATCTTCCGGTTTTAAATAGATAGTATCTTTTGAATAATGAACACTGTCAATTACCTGGCTTTTTGCGTAAGTAACAAACAAGAGCAACATTAAACCTGTAAAAAGTACATTGTAAAAATGTTTTTTGACCATGTGTGCAAAAGTATAAAACTATTCGTGCCATTTCCCTAAAGAAATATAAAAAATCTCAAGAAAGAGGTTAAAGAAAAGAGGCAATATCAATTACTTAAAATAGAAAGCCTTATTGTAAGTAAAAAGAAAGATTAGCCAAGACGATGTAAAAGTGAAATGAAAATATAAATTACCCGCCAGCATGGTTTTACCTTAAATTATCAAGTATTCTTTCAGGAAGAGCGGGCATTTTTTTCATTGCGAGGCTTACATTTTCGGCTATCAGACTCTTATTAGCCATGATGGTTTCCACTTCCCCGGAAGAGTTATCAGATATACCATCACTTGAATCTCCTTTTTTGTGCATATTAACCACAAGGTATTTTAAATCGGCATCTGCGTTTCTCGATACCTGTACCATTATAAGGACAGCGATTGCCTCTGCATCATGCTGTGAGGCATTTTTGAGTAATTTCTCATTATGTAGTGCTTTGGATAAACTGTCTGAATTTATCTTTCTACCCCGTAATAAGAGAGCATTTTTTTGTACAATTTCTTTAATGACAGGTTTTATTGTACGCATCGCATGATTATAAAATGTATTGGCTTCTTGTGGTATTACAGAGGTTACTTGCGCAGAACTGGTTATTGAGAACGGGATAAAGAGTAAGAGTAATAAATTTTTCATAAAAAAAGATTAGGGTAAAATTTATTTTTTAACGGGATTAGCTTAATCAGAACGTTAGAAGTAAATAAATATTGAGCCCTTCCCGATCGATTTATTAACAATTCCATGATGGTACTATAGTAGAAATTCATTTCCTTGCATCATAAGATGTTTTTTATTTTATATGGGAGGTAATTTCTCTTTTGAGAATGTTAATCTGGATTAAAGGATAATATATTTTTTATGTATATGTAAGAGCATCATATTTAGTAACCTTTTTAAAACAATTTTAAAATGAATCCCAACCAGAGGTTAAAAGGACAAAGTGCACTTGTGACCGGTGCTAATAGCGGCATAGGAATGGCCGTAGCCATCGCATTGGCCGGTGACGGTGCCAATGTAGTGGTAAATTATGTGAGTCATCCTGAAAATGCTGACGCAGTAGTAAAGCAAATTGAAAGCAATGGAGGAAACGCCATCGCTGTCAAAGCCGACGTAAGCAAAGAAGATGAAGTGCAATCCATGTTTCAGCAAATGATTACAAAGTATGGTACAATAGATATTCTGGTAAACAATGCCGGATTACAAAAAGATTCACCACTGGAAAGCATGAGCCTTGCCGACTGGCAATTGGTAGTTAATGTGAACCTTACCGGACAATTTTTATGCTCGAGAGAAGCTGTGAAGGAATTTTTGAGACGAGGAATGGTGCCTGAAAGAAGCTGTGCACTGGGTAAAATTATTTGTATGAGCAGTGTACACCAGGTAATTCCCTGGGGAGGCCATGTAAATTATGCTTCCAGCAAAGGAGGAATCGAAATGATGATGAAAAGTATGGCACAGGAACTGGCACCTAAAAAAATAAGAGTAAATAGCATAGGGCCGGGTGCAATACAAACCCCTATCAACAAGGCGGCCTGGAGTACTCCTGAAGCTCTTAATAAATTACTTACCCTTATTCCTTATGGGCGCATAGGGCAACCGGAAGATATTGGTAAAGTAGCCGTTTGGCTGGCAAGCGATGAATCGGATTATCTTACTGGCACTACCATCTTTGCAGATGGGGGCATGCTGCTTTATCCGGGATTTTCTACTAACGGATAATAGTATAAGAGATGAATAAAAGAGCAATACGTGGTTAGAGTAAATACTCTTGGTATGCAACATCCCGACAAGTGGGTTCATGAAAAAAGCAACTATGAAAAATATGGATAATGCGGAACAAAAAAGATTAGACGATAATTCCAAAAAAGAAGTTCCTCTGGTAAAATGGGGGCCATACCTGAGTGAGCGGCAATGGGGAACGGTACGTGAAGATTATAGTGAAAACGGCGATGCATGGAATTATTTTCCTCACGACCATTCACGAAGCAGGGTGTATCGCTGGGGCGAAGATGGGTTAGGCGGAATTTCAGACATCAATCAACAATTATGCTTCGCGGTAGCGTTATGGAATGGTAAAGATCCTATTTTAAAAGAGAGGCTTTTTGGATTGGGGAACCACGAAGGAAATCATGGCGAAGATGTAAAGGAATTGTATTATTATCTTGATAACCTTCCTACGCATTATTACATGAAGTACCTGTATAAATATCCACAGGAAGCCTTTCCCTATCTGGACCTGCTTAACACTAATAAGAACAGAAGCAAAGAGGAGCCTGAATATGAAGTTCTGGACACAGGAGTTTTTAATGATGATAAGTATTTTGATGTGTATGTAGAATATGCAAAAGAGAACGATGAAGATGTTTTTATAAAAATAGAAATTGTAAACAGAGGCAATGAAAAGGCTACCATTACTGTATTGCCTACACTTTGGTTTTATAATAACTGGCAATATGCCGGAGAAAAAAATAAGCCGGGAATTCATTTTTTAAACAATCAATCTGTTGTAACCAATCACAAAGGGCTTGGTGAGTATTATCTGTATTTTCAAGAAACCGATGATGTTATTTTTACTGAAAATGAAACCAATTTTCAACGGCTTTATAACAAACCTAATAAAAGTGAGTTTCTAAAAGATGCTTTTCATGAAGCGGTTATACACGGTACTGATTTTCAAAAGTTAAAAGATAAAAAGGAAGGAACGAAATGCGCTCCTGTTTATCATTTGAACATAGATGCCGGTCAATCTGAAAGTATTTCTCTTCGTCTTACCAATAAGAAATCAGACATCCCTTTCCCTGAAAATTTCAAGAATATTTTTGATGTAAGGAAGAAGGAAGCGGATGATTTTTATGATTCCGTAACACCCGCCTCCTGCAGCTCTGATCAAAAAAACATTTTACGACAGGCGTTTGCAGGATTGCTGTGGAATAAGCAATATTATCATTACGATGTGGTAAGATGGCTTGACACCAGTGATGGCATTACCCCGATATCGGATGAACGAAAAAACGGAAGAAACCATAACTGGAAATATCTTAAAAACCAGGATATTTTGTCAATGCCCGACAACTGGGAGTATCCGTGGTATGCCTCCTGGGATACCGCCTTCCATTGTATTGCCTTTGCTGTGATTGACCCTTCTTTTGCCAAGCATCAATTAACGCTGTTAATGCGCGAATGGTATATGGACCCGCGTGGGCAATTGCCTGCTTACGAATGGGATTTTAATGACGTGAACCCGCCGGTACACGCTTTTGCCGCTCTGCAGGTTTATAAAACTGAAGAGAAATTATATGGAAGGAAAGATATTGTTTTTCTAAAAAGTATTTTTCAAAAACTGATCATCAATTTTACCTGGTGGATCAACAGAAAAGATGCCGATGGCAACAGCATTTTTGAAGGAGGTTTTCTTGGACTTGATAACATAGGGCTTTTCAATAGAAGTATGGTACTACCGGGTAATATGCTGCTGGAGCAAGCTGACGGTACCAGTTGGATGGGAATGTATGCGTTGGATATGATGAACATTGCTCTGGAAATTGCAATGAATGATACTTCGTTTGAAGATACGGCAACAAAGTTTTACGAACATTTTGTCATCATCGCGGAGGCTTTGAATGAATTGGGCTTATGGAATGAAGAGGATAAGTTCTTTTATGATGTGCTTTCGCTAAATAAATCAGAAGCATTTCCTTTGAAGATACGTTCTATTGTGGGGCTTAGCCCTTTGTTTGCAGTTACTGTTATTGAAAAAGAAATTTTTGATAAGCTTCCCGATTTTACTAAACGAATGAAATGGTTTCAGGATTATCGTCAGGCCAATAACTTGTATCTGCCGAGTCAGGAAAAAAGTAATTATGAATGTACTTTACTGTCTATGGTTGATAAGGAACGATTGAAATCTTTGTGTGAAAAAATATTGGATGAAACAGAATTTTTATCTGGGGGAGGAATCAGGGCCTTGTCAAAATACTACCAGGAAAACCCATATCATTTGAATTATGCAGGTACCAGTTATTCCATCCAGTACGATCCCGGAGATTCTACCTCCGGCATGTTTGGGGGCAACTCTAATTGGCGTGGCCCTGTGTGGATGCCTATTAATTATTTGTTCATAAATGCTTTCAAAACGTTCGGATATTTTTATGAAGAAGATATAAAAGTCGAATGCCCCGTTGGTTCAGGTAAGTACCTCACATTCACCGAAGTTGGAAAAGAAATTACCTCACGCTTGTTGCATATTTTTGAAAAGAATGAACAGAATGAGCGGATTACGTTCGGTGAATATAATTGGTTTTATAAAAAGGAAGAGAATGCAGATCTTCTTCTTTTTAATGAATATTTTCACGGGGACACCCTGCGTGGACTGGGAGCAAGCCATCAGACAGGATGGACAGGATTGATTGCTAATTTAATTCTCGATTTGGGAGAGGAGTAATGAAATTTATTCTTATTTCAGTTACCCACGGCCTGGCCTTCGGAGCACTCTACTTGCTCCTTTTTCAGTTTCAATAAGGCCACACACTCTATATGATACGTGTGGGGAAACATATCAACCGGCTGAAGTTTTTCAACTGAATATTTTTCATTGAGTAACTGCAGATCTCGGGCCTGTGTAGCTACATTACAACTTACATACACTATTTCAGGAGCAGCAATCTCCAGAAGTTTATTCACTAATTTATTATGAAGCCCTGCGCGTGGCGGATCTACAATCACCACATCCGGCCTGCCATGCGATTCAAAAAATGCATCATTACATATTTCAATTACATCACCAGAGTAAAAAGAAGTTTGATCGAGATTGTTAAGTTGGGCATTTTCTTTCGCATCATTGATGGCATCTTCTATCACATCTACTCCAATTATCCTCCCGGCATTCCCACTCAAAAAGATACCGATACTCCCGGTGCCGCAATAAAGGTCATACACGGTTTCGTTACCACTAAGTGATGCAAATTTTTTTACCACATTGTATAAAACTTCCGCTTGCATGGTATTGGTTTGAAAAAAAGATTTAGGGGAAATTTTAAAATTAAAATCACCTAATTTCTCCATTACATACCCTTTCCCGTAAAAAACTTTAGGTTCAAGGTCATTTAAACTGTCATTCCATTTAGGATTAATGGTATAAAATAAGGTGGTGATTTGAGGAACGGTTTGGAGTAAAAAATTACAAACTTTTTCTCTTTCCACTTTGTCTTCATATCCAAAAACAAGATTTACCATTAACTCTTCTGTAGTGCAGTAACGTATAATAAAATTTCTCAGCCATCCTTTGTGTTCTTTAATATCGTAATAGCTGTAATTATTTTTTTGAGTAAATTCGCGAAGACTGTTTCTTATTACGTTATTGACATCATCCATCAACCAACATTCATTAATATCAATGATTTTATCGTACAATTTGGGAACATGATATCCCAGTGCACCGCCGGGCCATTGGTCTTCCCCCATTTCTTTAAATTCATTCTCAGTCAGGTATTTTTTATTGCTGAATGTAAACTCCAGTTTGTTCCGGTAATGAATTGTTTTCTCAGAACCTAAAATTGGTAATACGATAATATCTTTTAGTTTACCGATTCTTTGAAACACGTCTCTTACCTCTTGTTCTTTGTATTCCAATTGCTTCTGATATGGAAGCATTTGCCATTTACATCCTCCACAAATCCCGAAGTGAATACAAAAAGGGGTAACTCTTTCTTTGCTGTATTCTTTTATTTTAATAGCTTTCCCTTCTGCCCAATCTTTTTTGTTTTTTGTAAGTACCACATCCACCACGTCACCAGGAACGGCGCCTTCTATAAAAATCACTTTCCCGTCAATACGGGCAAGAGCCTTGCCCTGGGCAGCGTATCCTGTAACAGGAATATTTTCTAAAACGAGTTTTTTTCTTTTCACAGTTGCAAAAGTAAATGATGTTAGGGTGGATTATTAAATGCCAACAAAAATGTTAAGGATTTTGCAGCATCTTTGTTTACAGAACAAATTGAATATTTTTGTTTTTTATTCCCTTTCAAATGAAAATAATTTTTTCTCTCTTTCTGTTCCTTTTCGCATCCTCCGGCTCCTATGCGCAAGGCTATAAAGTTACTTTACAAACGCCTGATTATACCAGTGGGCTTACTTATCTTATCTATTATTACGGTAAAAACATGAATATACAGGATTCGGCTGTGGTGAGTTCAAAAGGAACTGCCATATTCCAGGGAAAAGGCAAACTTCTTCCCGGCGTTTATTCTATTGTGTTTCCCGGTAAAAATAAATTGTACGACTTCCTGGTTGATAAAGGACAAACTATTACTATTAAAGCCGACACCTCTGATCTGATTAATAAGACAGAAGTAACGGGCGATAAAGGAAATATTCTCTTCCAACAGTATCAAAAATATGTGGCTGCTAAAGGAATTTTTTTACAAAAGGAACTGGAAGCATACAGAATCTCCGCCACTAAAGGAGACAGTACTCTCCATGAGAAAAAGTACAGAGAACTCAATGGAGAACTGAATGACTATCGGAATAAAATAATTAAAGAACATCCCGAATCTATGCTGGCGGCATTATTCACCAGTATGAAAGAGCCTAAAGTTTTAAATTTACATCCGGTAACCAGGCAGGACTCTCTCGCAAACTTCCAGTATTATAAAAAGCACTATTGGGACGGAATCACGTTTATGGATGACCGTATCATTCGTACACCTTTCTTTGTGCCAAAAGTAGAACAGTATTTCAGGAATGTAGTTTCACCGGTTCCTGATTCAACCATCAAAGAAGCCGATTATTTGTTACTGCTTGCAAGGTCTTCTCCTGAGATGTATAAATTTTTGCTCAACTGGCTTACCGATGAATACATCAATCCAAAATATATGGGACAGGATGCTGTATTTGTTCATCTTTTTGAAAAGTATCATTCCAAGGGAGTTTCCAGTTGGTTGAATGAGAAGCAACTGACTACTATTTCTAACAGGGCCTATATGCTCATGTCGAATTTAATAGGCGAACAAGCCGCCAACCTTGAAATGGTGGACTCCACCGGCAAGAGTATGCCATTATATAATATCAAGTCAAACTATACCGTTATTTGTTTCTGGGATCCCACCTGTGGCCATTGCCGTGTACTAGTGCCCATACTCGATTCCCTTTATAATGCCACCTGGGAGAAAGAAGGTGTAAAAATGTATGGGGTACTTACCGAAAACAGTGACAAAGCTCAGTGGATACAGTTTATTAAAGAACACAACATGGGCGGCTGGATCAACGTTTATGAAACCGAAGCACAAAAAAAAATAACGGAAGATGCAAAAAAGCCTTCTTACAAACAATTGTACGATGTGATACAAACACCCACATTATATCTTTTGGATAAGGACAAAAAAATAATTGCCAAGAAATTGACACCGGAACAAATGAACGATGTGTTACAGGTGAAAATTAAAAACCAGGCGCTTAAACCTGTTAATAACGTGATGAAATAATATTCCCCAAAAGAATTCACTCTCAGGGGCAATGATCCTCTTTAAAAAAAATATTTTAATGAAAAAACTGTTTCTCCTACTGATCACTCTTACGGTTACTTTTATTTCTTATGGTCAAACACTTTTTACTTATGGTAATCACAAGGTGGCTGCCACCGAATTTCTTGATGCATACAATAAAAATAAGACGAACGTCGCTGATAGTTCACAGGCCCTTCGTGATTATCTCAACTTGTATGTAAAATTCAAATTGAAAGTTCAGGCAGCTAAAGACCTTCATCTTGATACATTGCCCTCTCTTGAAGCCGACCTTCATAATTTCCGTTCTCAGATTGAAGGTAATTATTTGAAGGATGATAAGGAAACCAAAAGATTGACAGATGAGGCATTTGAACGCAGCCAGAAAGATATTCATGTGGTTTATTTTTTTGAACCCGTAGGAGTGGACAGTGATACTTCAATAACTTATAACGCGATTAAGGAATTATATCAGGAATTAAAAAAGAAGCAGTTGAGTGATGAGGAAATCATCGCACAATTAAATAAAGGTTCTGTGCAGATACAAAAAAATGATGCCGGATATATAACCGCCTTTACCTTGCCGTATGAATTTGAAAACATAGTATATAATTTAAAACCGGGGCACGTAAGCGCTCCGTACCGTACTAAAAAGGGGTGGTTTATTTTTAAGAATACGGGGGAGAGGCACGCCGTAGGAAAAATAACGATTGCACAAATTCTGTTTGCCATTCCCGAAGGACATTCGCAAGGAAAAGATCGGATAAAGAAAACAGCCGATTCTGTTTATAATGCATTACGAAATGGTGCCGACTTTGGAGATCTTGCCAAACAATTCAGTGACGACAGATCTACTTTTTATAACGGTGGTAAATTGCCTGAATTTGGAACGGCTAAATATGATTCCATTTTTGAAGATCATGCCTTCGCTTTAAAAAAAGACGGAGAAATCTCAGCACCTTTCGAAACTGAATTTGGTTATCATATTATCGAGCGTGTCTCTGCGGCTCCCGTACCCGCTACACAGAAAGACGAAGCGTTTATGTATAACCTGAAACAAGATGTTGCCAATGATAGCCGGATTCATATAGCACAGAAAAAATTTGTTACTGAAATAGTACCGATAATCGGATCTAAAAAATTAAATGTAAATCAGAAAGATCTATGGGTCGTAACAGACAGCTCGCTTATGAGAGATAAAAATGTTACCATTGATAAGATAAATGAAAATACCTCTTTGTTTACTTATAATAACAATACTTCCGTAAAAGTACGGGACTGGATATTGTATCTCAGAAATTTGAATAGTACTATTTCTGGCAATAGGGCTGCTTATTATGAAACGGAGTTTAAAAGATTCTCCGATGCTTCCGCGGTTTCAAACTATGCATCAAGGTTGGAAGAGTTTAGCCCTGCATTTAAGAGTCAGATTCGCGAATTTACAGAAGGCAATATGCTCTTTGAAGTAATGCAACGAAAGGTATGGGGTAAAGCCTCCTCAGACACCATGGGGCTTAAAGACTTTTATAATCAGCATAAAGAAAAATATTTCTGGAATTCGAGTGCTGAGGCAATTATTTTTTCCTGTTCCAATAAAGACGTTGCGACCGATGCTATGCAACAATTAAGAGCCGGAAAAACATGGAAAGAAATTTTAAGTGAGAGTCCCTCGAAAGTGCAGGCAGATTCGGGTAGATATGAATTGGGTCAGATACCTGTAGTGGACAGGACGTACTTTACAAAGGGACTCATAACTGCTCCGGTTATTAATAAGAACGATGGCACCGCTGTGTTTGCACAGATTATTAAATTATATCCTGATCATCAGCAAAGAAGTTTTGAAGATGCGCGTGGATTGGTCATCAATGATTATCAAAGTTATCTGGAACAAAAGTGGGTATCACAACTGGAGAAGAAATACCCGGTGAAAATAAATGAAAAGGTCTTCCAGGGATTATTGAAATAAACGTTCGGATATTTTGTCTAGAGATTATGGAAGAATTCTCTTTCCAGAGATTGATTGGTTTTTTTTTCCATTCTACTATATTAGTAAAGGATTTGAAAATCTACCGGATTTATAAAAATATTTTTTTGAACGAAGGGTAAATAGGGATACCTGCAATTGTTTCCAGTGGTCTTTTTATTTAGGGTCATACACAAAGTGTTACACTATTTCTTTTACCACATTCACTACTATATGGGGTTTCCCCAATGTATAGTAATGGAGTACGGGAACATTCGCTTCCTTCAATTCTTTTGATTGCTGCAATAACCATTCTGTCCCTACAATTTCTACTTCTGCATCTGTCTTGCACTTCATAATTTCATTACTAAGTTCGGTAGGGATATCCACGTGAAAAGTGCGTGGCAACACAGTAAGTTGCCTTTTGGAAGTAATTGGTTTCAGCCCCGGTATGATAGGAACTTCAATGCCCATTGTGCGACAATTCTTTACAAACTCAAAGTACTTTTTATTGTCAAAAAACATTTGTGTGGTTATATAATCAGCCCCCGCTTCTACTTTCATTTTCAGATAGCGTAAATCACTTTGCGGATTAGGTGCTTCAAAATGTTTTTCGGGGTAGCCCGCAACTCCTATACAAAATTTGGTTTTATTTCCATCGCGAATATCTTCTTCCAGATAAATGCCATGATTGAGGTTCACTGCCTGTTTCAATAATTCAATCGCATAAGAGTGCCCGTTTTCTTCCGGTTCAAACACTGTTTCATTTTTGGCAGCATCGCCTCGCAACACCAATATATTATCCACTCCCAAAAAGGCGAGGTCTATCAAAGCGTTCTCTGTTTCCTGCAAGTTGAATCCTCCGCAGATGAGATGAGGGACCGCATCTATTTTATAATGATTCATAATGGCAGCACAAATACCGACAGTTCCCGGACGTTTCCTGATCTCTATTTTTTCAAAAGTCCCATCGGCTTTCTTTTTAAAAACCTGCTCACTACGATGGTAGGTTACGTTTATAAATGCAGGATTGAATTCCATTAGCGGATCCAGATGATTGTAAATGGATTCAATCGTCTTTCCTTTTAAGGGAGGAAGAATTTCAAAAGAAACTACAGTTCCTTGTGATTCTTTAATGTGGTCGGTAACTTTCATTTTATAAAAATAGATGCAAACTTAAGCGCTAAAAAGAAAACACACAAAGAAATGAAATATTGCGTGTTTCTCATTTGCTTTTCCCATATCTGCTGCCGGTTTCAAAAACTCTTTTAATGAATAAAAAAGGCCAGTATTCCTGTTGCTACAAGGGTAATACCAGTGATAATTCCTGCATTGTGCTCCAATGAATGCCAGTTCAGTTTTAATATACCAAGATAGGCCACTCTCACGAGGATAACCATTCCTGCTGTAGTGATGATCAGGTATAATGCGGCAATAAACCAGATAAGCCATTTGGCCTGTGTACCTGCCAGTAAAAAATACGCTTCAATTTCCATACAGGGAGATAAGAACATGGCCAGCACCAATGCTATAATAATTTTCTTTTTAGATAGCTTCTTTTTAATATTATCATCAAGGTGGAAGTGCTTGTGATGGTGATGGCGGTAAATGAAAAGCAGCCCAAGTAAAATGAGTATAACGGGTGCTATGAAATGAGTGAAATACTCGATTCTATCCGCAAGCTGCGCGCCCAGGAATCCCAGTATAAATCCTATGATGACGGTGCTCAATCCATGTGCTACTGCAGAAATAAAAGTGACTTGTGTAACTTCAGATACCGACCATTTTTCTTTTTTGCCGATGGCTATTACCGGTAACCAATGATTGGGAATAGTAGCATGCAAAAGACTCAAAATAATACTACCGGTAATGATACTGAACATTCAAACGATTTATTATAATCAACCGAGATACGCTTTCGGTCAATAAAGGGAAAAGAAAATGCAAGATAGCCTGATACAATCTTTTTTATAAAAATTATTTGATAGGATCAGAGTAAATAGATCACCCAAATAAAAAAGCCTTTGTAGGATGGTACAAAGGCTTTTTTAAAAGCTGTAGGGGAAGGGTTCGAACCTTCACGAGGCAGTTAGCCATAACACAAAGTTCAGTGGTCGACCCTGGTCGGACTGATATTGCTATCAATCCGGCTCTATGCTATGTTTATCCTGTGATCCTCACCCCCGAGACAAGAGGGCATGTCTGCCAAAAATTTCATCACCCCACAATGTTAAAGAACGATTATGATGCAAATCTAATAATAATGCCAATATCAAAAAAATATTTTAATTAAAATGATTAAAATTTAGATTTTATCTAAAAAATTTAGTATTATTGTAATTTTCATCTAAAATATAAATTAATTATGGCAGCTAAGTTAAGCATTGATAAATTAGATTTGAAAATTATTCAAGAAATGCTCGAAAATGCGGAAACGCCTTATGCCGAGCTGGGTAAGAAACTTTTTGTGAGCGGTGGTACCATTCATGTAAGAATAAAAAAATTAGAGGAATTAGGTATCGTTAAAGGAAAAAAATTAAAAGTAAATCTCAATCAACTTGGGTATGATATTACTGCTTTTGTAGGAATTTTCCTTGAAAAAAGTTCACTTTATGATGCTGTAGCCAAAGAACTTGAGAAGATTCCTGAGATCATACGTCTTAATTATACAACAGGAAATTATAGCATGTACATAGAAGTTGTCTGTAAAGATATTAACCAGCTTCGTCGTGTGCTTCACGACGACCTTCAAAAAATAAAAGGGATTGAGCGTACCGAAACATTGATCTCTCTTGCTGAAAGCTTTAACAGAAGTGTACGTGTGAGTGAAGATCGTGATTAATCAGCCCGTCAATCATCTTTCTTTCTGTTTGACAAGAACACACCTGAAAAAATCAATGCGGCGGCAATGATCTTAGAGAGTGATAGTTCTTCTTTTAAAAAGATCATCGCAATCGCCACTGCGAAAACAGGTTGCGAATAAATATAAATTCCCGCCGTTGAAGCGCTTAGCTTTTGGATCCCATATACATTGAATATATAAGCAAAAAAGGTTCCCGGTACTACGATAAGAAACAATAGAAACCAGTCTTTTGGCGTGAAAACCTGCCAGGTAATAGCTGAAAACTCTTCAAAACAAAATGGTAGAGTCATAAAAAAACCAAATGTAAAGATCCATCGGATCACCTGTACCGGAGAATATTTTTTCATGAGAGGCTTTACCAGTATGAAGTAAAAGGTGTAGGCAATGGAACTTAAAATGACTAAAATGTCACCGAGTGTAGCATCTTCACCCGGAGGGCTCACTACCCTGTTTCCAATTAATAAACCTGCACCCAAAGCTCCGAGCAATAGACCAAAAGATTTGCCGATCGTGATTTTCTCTCTCAGTACCCTTGCTGCAATGATGGTGATAAGTATTGGTGTGGTCAAAGTAAGAAGCGCCGCATGAATGGGGAAAGTAAAGGCAAGGCCTTTTATAAACAACATTTGATTGAGACCAATAGCTGTAATTGCACAAAGAAGAAAGGCAGGAATGTCTTTACGCTGAAGTTTTGTAACAGGCCTGCTGAATAAAAATAAGGTCCAGAATAAAATGAGGCTGATTGCTAGCCGTATAATATTGATTCCAAAAGGGCCTGCATAATGATTGTGCGTGAAATATTTTATAGCGCTATAATTAATTGCAAAGAAGAGATTAGTGCCCAGCAGCCCCAGATGTGCCTTCAGTTGTGAATTCAAAATAGATTATTGAGGTGCAAATTTCAATGTTTTTAATGACAGCACAAATTCATCAATTGTTTTCCTGTAGTCATCGTGCGAAACCGGAATACTTCTAAACTCAAAATCCTTCACGTCTTCTAATACTTTTTTGAGCGAAAAATTTTCTTCTTCTGTAGAATAAAAAAATCTTTTTTCGTATAAATACTTCGCTAGATATTCCTGTTCCGTTTGCCCGGGAGTAGGGATCAAAATAGCATGCTTGTTCAACGCAGCCAAATCCATCACAGAGGTGTAACCGCTTCTACTTATGATCATTTCGGATTGTTCTATTATCCTGTTTAATTCCTTTGCGGGAAGATGGTTCACGATCGTTACAAATTTATTAGAGAAGGATAATACATTGTGCTCGCCGGGCAAGCCTCTTATCAAAAAAGCGGTCCCCGAAAAACTTTCCAGCTCTTTCAATAGAGTTCTTTCGAAAATAGTTCGTTGGGGCTCGGGGCCAGAAATGGTGATGAGCAGATCATAGTTTTTGTGAGCTGGTGTAAGTGGGGAAAATCTTGATAACGGACCTATGTAAACAGTATTGGGAGGTACTTTTCCCGGGTGAGAAAGTTCTCCCGCCAATTCGTATTTCTCAGAATCCGGAACCCAGCATTGAGTATATTTTTTAATAAAGCAGGAATGAATTTTTCGAGCAAAAAAATCACTGATCCTATTCCCTGTTTTGATACAAAGCTGATGAGTAATGTAAATAGATGGGATTTTTTTGTTGTGCATTCCAAAACGATTATCAGAAATCACTGCATCAATACTGTACTCTTTTATCATCTTTTTCAACCATTCTTTTTCATGCCATATTGAAAAAAACAGGTGGGGTATCTGTGAGATAATTTTTAATGAGAGAAATCTTTTCTGCTTGCTGTACCTGATTTCGTAGCCTTTGCACCGTAAAAATACTGCATAAGGGAATTCTTTTTCTAATAACGAAAGCACCTGTTTGTCGGCTGCGATCCACACTTCACAACCCTTTTCCATGAGATCATTAATAATTGGAATACAGCGAGTTGCATGCCCCAATCCCCAATCGAGCGGGGCTATTAAAACACGGAGTGTATAATTGTGGTTGTTAAAATTATTTTCACTCATCAAAAAGTTTGCAATATTTATTGGTGAAAATAGTTTAATTTGGTGTTATGATTTATTAATTGGTATGACTCATTTAGTAAACGGTAACAAAAGCGTTTGTTTATTAAAAACATATCTCTCAATATACTGTAATGAAAAACATAACCAAGTCCTTGTTAGTTTTACTGGTGATTCTGTCTGTTGTTGCAATGAGTTGTAGTGCTTCACGCAAGAACAAATGTGGGTGTCCTGCAAAGACTGGCATGGTGGGCTATTAAAAACCAATCAAAATGGACAAATTCAATCGTGATTTGTTGGTCTTGTTCAAAGAGAAGTCTAATCCCCAATCAATCGAACATGAAGTAGAACTTCTGCACGAAATGCTATTCTATGTTGAGAAGATTGAAAATCTTGTTACGGTTTATGAAGTAATTAATGTAAACACCTACAAGGTATCTTCAAAGAAGATGGTGGTTAGCGAGACGCTCGGAAACAAAGTATTAAAACCTTTCGTTTTCCTGAATAACAAGAACTGACTTTTTTATTCCGTAATAGTCCAGACTTCTTTCCCCCGAAACAGTCTGTCTAATTCTCCTTCACTTTTTGATTTCGCTTCAGCGATTTGACCCGTCATGATATCTTCATAACAGGGCCTTTCTCCTTCGTAAAAAACACCGAAAGGGCGAGGAAAATGATGTTCCAGTTTTGGATCATCAAAAAACCTTGTAAGTATCTGCGCTTTGTAAAAATCTTTTTCATCGTGAATCCACAGGTCATTCTCGCTTACATTTCCATTTAGCTCTACTACTTCCGGTTTCAATCCGTTCAGCCGGATTCCCTTATTTTTTTCTGCTCCGAAGACCAGTGGCTGGCCTTGTACGAAAAATAGTGTTTCTTCGGTTTTTGATTTTTTATCTGTGAAGATCTCAAATGCACCGTCATTGAAAATATTACAGTTCTGATAAATTTCAAGAAAAGAGGAACCTTTGTGATGTGCTGATCTTAACAGCATTTCCTGTAAATGTTTTGGATCCCTATCCATTGTACGTGCTACAAAAGTAGCATCTGCTCCCAAAGCAAGAGCTGCCGGATTGAATGGATGGTCTATGCTGCCCATTGGAGAACTCTTGGTAATCTTTTTCTGTTCACTGGTAGGAGAGTATTGTCCCTTCGTTAATCCGTAGATCTCATTATTAAAAAGCAATACGTTCACATCAAAATTCCGCCGTAATAAATGAATTGTGTGATTTCCTCCAATACTTAAACAGTCACCATCGCCCGTTACGATCCATATACTTAATTCGGGGCGGGTAGCTTTTAATCCACTGGCAATGGCGGTGGCCCTTCCATGAATGCTGTGCATGCCATAGGTATTCATATAATAGGGAAAACGGCTGCTACAGCCAATTCCGGAGATGATCACAAAATTCTCCCGTGGTATTCCTAAAGTGGGAAACACCTTTTGTACTTGTGCCAATATAGAATAATCTCCGCAACCGGGACACCAACGCACTTCCTGGTCGGTTGCAAAATCCTTTGCGGTTAATGTTTTCGGAGCTATAGCAATGTCGTTCATTTCTAAAAATTAGGACATCAAAGTTACTACATACAGGGTAATGTGAAGGTATATGAATTGTGAAATAGGGAAATTTGCAAATTATAATTCCTCAGACAACCACATTAGAAATCTCTTTAAATTAGGAAAGTCTTTACTTTTTCAATTGTGGCCAAGCCTCGCTGGTCCCAATAAACTTTTTTTAAAAGCATACAGGAGATTTTATTTCGATAATAAATGTATTGTAGAGCAACTGAAAGAGTTTAAAAAAACGGCCAGTGATAAAAATCACCGGCCTTGCTTACCTCTGAAACCACAAGAAAAATTTATGGATTTTCTTGAAAAAAATTTACAAATAGGTAATTATATATTAAAAATGATTGTACACAAATTCCTACCTTAATTATACTTAATTACGGCTATTGGAGTGTTGGTTGGTCTTTTTTACTGATAGGAAAAGGAAAGAAAGGATGGAATGCTAAATTAGTAATTATTTATTGATAAAAACAATTTTTTGGTGGTTAGTTTGAAAATTTCTCTAACTCACGGGAAGCAAACAGGTCAGTTTTTTTGATTTTATAATCGTACCACCATTTTGGGGCTGTCTTTTTTAAAACGGTATCAATACTTCTCATGCCAAAGAGGTTCCATACACCTCTGGCTTTGCCGGAAAGTGAACTTTGAAGTGCACGTAAGCTCATGGCAAAACCACAGTCAATATATTCCATGTGGTGCCAGTATCCTGCAGGCATAAAAAGTGTGTCGCCCGGATTCAAGATCAAATCATATCCTGTGGCATATTTCAGCGCGGGAAATTTTTCATAATCCGGAGTGCCATTATTCTTACTATAGTTTGAGAAGTCAGCAAGGCTCAATACCTCAAAAGGTTTTCTGTATAATTTATGTTGTTCTTCATGACGAAAGAGCAATACTCTTTTACGCCCTGCAAATTGTGTATGCAATATGTGGGAGAGGTCTATGTCGAAATGCATGTGTGTAATAGACGATTCGCCACCTGTAAAAAGCATGGGATATTTCTTCACAAAGCCTTTCATCAAGTGTTCCGGCCATGTAAAATCATTGATAAGTTGTGGCGCATGGTCAAAAATATTAAAGAGAAAGATACGCCATGCAGCCGGCCCCTTCTGAATCATGTCCACATATTCGGCGAAAGTTTTATAATCGTCCGCCGTATTGATAGGTGTATAAGCATCGCTCTTTACATTGTTGTAAAGACCTACTTTTTTATCGCCTACTATTTCCTTAAAATAATCCCAGTTCCATTTTTTAAAAGCAGGCCATTCTTTTGCAAGCCCTGTAATTACCAATGGCCTATTCGGGATATAGTAATTATTTTTGAAATCTTCGGGCGATATATTCTCTACCGTATCTATTGAATGTAATTGCATATACAAACCATTTTGGCCTGCAAAATTAGGGATTCTAACCTCTTATTGATGATGAATTTCAAAATGGTATGATAAAATTGAAAGATAGCTGTCAAACACCACCAGAGACCCCATTTAATCGGGTAATGGGTTGAGGAAAGGCTAACTTGATAATTGATAAAAAGTAGAAAGATTTAAATGGTTCCTTCCCGGTAACGGGTGATACCTTTTTTATTATTTTCCAGCTCGCACTCAAGAGCATTGTAATAGTTGAATGTTCCAAACCCTTACGTAAACGGTAATTTTTTAAAAAGACAATAATCCAAAGCCATTGTTGGCGTAACTTTACAGACATTTTAAAATAATATCACTTGGCTTTACATTTTCATAAACTTACTGTAAAAGAGATAAAACAAGAGACCCCTGACTGCGTTTCGGTCGCATTTGATGTTCCCGCGGAAGAACAAACGGATTTTGCTTTTACTCACGGACAAAATATTACTATAAAAATCGTGGCAGACGGGGAAGAATTCAGAAGATCATACTCCATCTGTAGTAGCCCTCTTGAAAATGAGCTGAGAGTGGCGGTGAAAAAAGTTCCAGGTGGTTTATTCTCGACTTTTGCCAATGAGAAACTTAAAAGAGGGGATGTACTAGAGGTAATGCCCCCAACAGGAGCTTTCTTTACTAAGGTGAATCCTTCCCACAGAAAAGATTATGTATTCTTTGCTGCCGGAAGCGGGATTACTCCGGTTATTTCTATCATAAAAACCATTCTTCGTACTGAAGAACATAGTGCAGTTACCCTTGTCTATGGCAATAAAAACCTTCACTCTATTATTTTTAAAGAAGAAATTGAGGCACTGAAAGACAAATACCTCCGTAGGTTCAGGGTTTATCATATTCTGAGCCGGGAAAAAACAGAAACTGATTTTAATTATGGGAGAATAGATGTTTCTAAGTGTAATCACCTGTCAAAGCTTATCAATTTTAATATCATTGATGATTTCTTTATCTGCGGTCCTGAGCAAATGATTTTTACGATCAAAGATTTCCTCGAAGGCTGGGGTATCGAGCCCGAACAAATTCATTTTGAATTATTTACCACCCCTGTTCGAAAGATTGTCAAAACAGAAACTATAGTTAAGAAGGTTTCTGAAGAAGGAAGCGACATCACGGTTAAAATAGATGGAAGGAGTTTTGATTTTAAACTTGATTATGATGGTGCAGTAATCCTTGATGCGGCTCTTGCAGAGGGCGCTGATCTGCCATTCGCTTGTAAAGGCGGCGTATGTTGCACCTGTAAGGCTAAGCTCATTGAGGGTGAAGTAGAAATGGATGCCAATTACGGGCTGGAAAAAAGCGAAGTGAAAGACGGGTATATTCTCACCTGCCAGTCGCATCCGCGAAGCAAAAAGGTGGTAGTTGATTATGACATTAAATAAACATTCCTGAACGCTTTTATCTTTTATTTACTATTGTTTTTATTTTTCAATATTTAACGGTACCCTGTATAGAATCCCTGATGGAATCAGTAACTTTGAGTATAACGTTTCATTATGAATACAGAAGAATTACAAAAGATATTTGACGATAAGATAGAGCAGGAGATAAGGATAGAGCCGAAAGACTGGATGCCCGATAATTATCGGAAAACGTTGATACGGCAAATGAGTCAACACGCTCACAGTGAAATTGTGGGTATGCTACCCGAGGCTAATTGGATTACCCGTGCACCCTCTTTGAGAAGGAAAGCCATCTTACTTGCCAAAGTACAGGATGAAGCGGGTCACGGATTGTATTTGTATTGTGCTGCGGAAACACTAAATATCACACGTGATGAAATGACTGAACAGTTATTGACAGGTCATGCTAAATATTCATCTATTTTTAATTATCCTACACTTAGCTGGGCAGATATGGGAACCATTGGCTGGCTTGTAGATGGTGCCGCTATTATGAATCAGGTACCCCTGTGCCGGGCTTCTTACGGGCCTTACGCGCGGGGAATGGTACGCATTTGCAAAGAAGAGAGTTTCCATCAACGACAGGGATACGAGATTTTATTGACGCTTTGCCGGGGTAGTAAAGAACAAAAAGCGATGGCGCAGGATGCACTGAACCGTTGGTGGTGGCCAAGCCTGATGATGTTTGGGCCTAACGACGATGATTCTCCTCATACCGCACAAAGTATGAAATGGAAGATCAAAAGGTTTACCAATGATGAGTTACGGCAAAAGTTTGTGGACATCTGCAAAGGACAGGCAGATATATTAGGCATCGCAATACCCGACCCTGATCTGAAATGGAATGAAGAGAGAGGGCATTATGATTTTGGGGAAATAAACTGGGATGAGTTCTGGAATGTAGTAAAAGGGAATGGCCCTTGTAATAAGGAACGGCTAAATGCAAGGATTGCCGCATACGAAAATGGCAGATGGGTAAGGGAAGCAGCAATGGTACATGCTGAAAAGAAAAAGAAGCGGCTGGCCTCCAAAGAAGTTATTAATGTGACTTGAAAAAATCTCAACTTCAAACGTTCTAATCAGAAAAATAAAAATAGTAAATGAATACTCAACCTGAACCTCTTTGGGAAGTTTTTATCCGCAGCAAGCAAGGGCTTGAACATAAACATGCAGGAAGCCTTCATGCGGCTGATGCACAAATGGCAATAGAAAATGCGCGGGATGTCTATACGCGGAGGATGGAAGGTGTAAGCATCTGGGTGGTGGAATCAAAATACATCCATGCTACCAATCCCGATGAATCAGAAAGTTTATTTGATCCTGCAAATGATAAAATATACAGGTATCCTACCTTTTATCATTTGCCCGATGAATTGGAATACATGTAAAATCATCCATAGAAATGAACTAAAAAATGAATTATGAACCGAAGTGATGATACTATAAACTTATCCGAAGTGCCTTCTACCAAAGGTTCCACAGAAGCCTATGTTCTTCATCTGGCAGATAGTTCACTGATCATGGGTCATCGCCTGAGTGAATGGGCGGGCCACGGGCCTATGATTGAACAGGATATTGCAATCACCAACATCGCGCTCGATCTGATAGGGCAGGCAAGAAATTTTTATCAATATGCGGTGCAGGTAATCAGTATAGGAAATAATGAAGAAAAAAAAGTTACAGAAGACGATCTCGCTTATTTGAGAGATGCCGGTGAATTTAAAAACTTTTTGATCACAGAGCTTCCCAATGGAGACTGGGCAAATACAATCGGAAGAATATTTTTATTCAGCACATGGCAGTTTTATTTTTATCAGAAACTAATTTATTCTGCCGACAAACAGTTATCGGCTATTGCCGAAAAATCTTTGAAAGAAGTTACTTACCACGTACGGTGGAGCAGTGAATGGGTGATAAGACTGGGCGATGGTACAGAAGAAAGTAAAAGGAGAATGGAATCAACTGTTGAAAATCTATGGCCTTACACCGGCGAAATGTTTGTACCGGCTTCTTTTGAATCAGGTTCTGAAAATCGTGTGACCATTGATGTTAGTAGTATTAAAACCGACTGGTTGCATAAAGTAAAAAGTGTGTTGGATGAAGCAACGATTGCCTTACCTGCAGATGGCTGGATGCATAGCGGAGGGAAAGAAGGAGTCCATACAGAGCACCTGGGATACATTCTGGCAGAAATGCAATTCATGCAAAGGGCTTATCCCGGATTGGAATGGTAACCTTAAAGGAACATTGAAATGAATAATCTGACACAAGATATTGCTCTTGCTTCCAAAAAAGAAACTAAGGAAAGGATCTGGGAAATCCTGGAGACAGTGTATGACCCCGAAATCCCTGTACTAACTATTCTTGATTTGGGAATTGTGCGCGAAGTGAGATTTGATGATTCTATTCACTCTCCGCATGGAGGCTGGAAGGTTATTATAACACCTACCTACAGCGGTTGTCCCGCGATGGATGTGATAGGAATGAATATCAGGAAGGCTTTGATAGATAACGGCTTTGATAAAATCGAGATTACCTATCAGCTTTCGCCTGCATGGACCACCGACTGGTTGACAGAAAAAGGAAAAGAAAAATTGAAATCTTTTGGGATTGCTCCGCCGGTTTCCAAAACTTTTGATATAGATTACCTGAGAAGCCTACCTGTGGAATGTCCACATTGTCGTTCTAAGAATACAAAACTCGTTAGCCAATTTGGTTCTACTGCCTGCAAAGCCCTCTACCAATGCGATAATTGTGGAGAACCGTTTGATTATTTTAAGTGCCATTAAAAATTTATCTTTAAGATTATTCTCTCGCAATTTATAATTCCCGTTATGCCTTCTATCCTTTTTGAAATAAAAGATTCCATCGCATTCATAACCTTAAACAGGCCTGAAAAGTACAACGCTTTCAATCGTGAGATGGCATTATTATTCCAGGAAAAACTCGATGAATGTGAAAAGAATATTTCTGTTCGATGTGTATATATAACCGGTGCCGGTAAAGCTTTTTGCGCAGGGCAAGACCTTGCAGAAGTCGCAGACCCCAATGGCCCGGGGATGGAGAAAATATTATCGGAGCATTATAACCCGATAGTAAGAAGGATCAGAAATCTGAGCAAACCTATACTGGCTGTGGTAAACGGAGTAGCTGCCGGTGCCGGTGCCAATATTGCCCTGTGCTGTGATGTGGTGATCTCATCCGAAAGTGCTTCCTTTATTCAGGCCTTCAGTAAGATCGGGCTGATCCCCGACAGTAGTGGAACCTATTTTTTGCCCCGGCTGATCGGATTTCAAAAAGCGTCTGCATTGATGATGCTCGGCGATAAGATTTCTGCGGGTGATGCAGAAAAGATGGGAATGATCTATAGGTATTTTCCGGATGAATTCTTTTTTATAGAAGCAGAGAAAATCGCTACTACTCTTTCGCAATTACCCACCAGGGGACTTGCCTTTACCAAGCAGGCACTTAATAAATCCTCAGAACAAAATTTTGAAGAGCAATTGAAAACAGAAGATGCTCTTCAGCAGAAGGCTGCATTAACCAATGATTTTAAAGAAGGGGTTGCTGCTTTTATTGAAAAGAGGAAGGCGAATTTTAAAGGGGATTAGCCGGAGGCTTCCAATAATTTATTTACTGTGTTCCAATTGCGGGTAGTGGCAGAGACTTTTAGTTTTTTTTCAAAGAAATTGTTAGACAGTTTTGTCTCACCATAGCTTTCGGGAATATGTAGATAGATTTCTTTCCCTTGTATTACAAATTCATCAGGGGAGAAGTTAGTCTCCTCAATACTTTCAACATTTATTTTAAACGGCTTACCAGAGAGAAAGGTTACGTGTAGTTTTTTTACATCAATACTTTTGTTTTTTAAAAAAGGATTATCGGAAATTATTTTTTGTAACTCTTTTTTAGTCCTTATGATCACCGGAACCTGAAATCCATATTTTACATCAATAGCTTTTTCAATTTTTTTTGCAATCTCTATGTCAGGGAATGTGCCATCACTCTTAAATACTACATTCCCACTTTGAATATAAGTTATCACGTCTTTAAGTTGTAAACTCTCATAAAGAGTCTTCAGATCTGCCATTAAAATTCTCTTTTGGCCACCCACATTAATACCCTTCAAAATGGAAATAAAAATTTGCATATACTTTCAAATTTATCCTGGTTTTTGTAAACCTTGAGAAGAATTGTATAAATTTTCCGCCATTCATCAATTTATAGCCCCTTTCATAATAATCAAAAATATTTCTTTTGGCTGTATAAAAGACTCAAACCATTACTGAATCAACATTTCAGAGGAATCTACCTTTATGTCTTTTTATTGCTACCGTAAAAGAGCAGGTAGTATGTATTGCATAGTATTATTAAACTACTTATCTTTGTCTCAGAAATTAATTATTAAGACAAAAATTCATCATAATGAATATTGAGAACACAGCAAGCCAGATGCGGAAAGGAGTATTGGAATTCTGCATTTTGTCGGTTATAAAGCTGGGTGAAGCCTATCCGAGTGATATTATTGACATTATGAAATCGGCCAATCTGAATATTCTGGAAGGTACCTTATACCCTCTTCTTACACGGTTAAAAAATGCAGAACTGCTCACTTATCGTTGGGTAGAAAGTAACAGCGGCCCTCCAAGGAAATATTTTTCTCTTACTGAAAAAGGCGCAAAGTTTTATGAAGAACTGGAGGCAACCTGGCTCGAACTGGCAGGGGCAGTGGAAACCATTACAGGCAAAAACAAATAAAACATATCAACTTAACAATCAATAAACTGAATTAAAATGAAAAAGGTAATTAATATAAATTTTCAAGGTACCATAGTGCCGATAGAGGAAAGTTCTTATGAATTGCTGCAACAGTATATCGAAAGCCTGCGCCGTCATTTTGCCAATGAAGAAGGAAGAGATGAGATAATCAATGACATTGAAAACCGCATCAGCGAGCTGTTTCAACAACGATTAAACAGTGGTAGTACCTGTATTACAGATGATGATGTAAACACCATTATCAAGAATATGGGGAGGCCTGAGGATTTTGATGATCAGGAAAAGGAAGAACAGGGTAACTCCAGTCATACAGAGAATTCGGATAACAAAGAAAAAGGTGAAGGATTCTTTAATGAAAACTGGAACTGGAAAGGAAAACGTCTTTATCGCGATGATAATCATAAAATATTAGGCGGTGTATGTAGTGGTATTGCAGCCTATCTGGGAATTGACCCGGTGATTGTAAGAGTGATCTTCATCGTTTCGGGCATCGGATTTATCGCCTATTTCCTCTTGTGGATTTTCGTTCCGGGAAGTAATATGCTGGAAAATGGAGTTCGTAAAAGATTGTACCGTAATCCGGACGAAAAAATTATTGGTGGTGTGTGTAGTGGCATGGGAAGTTACTTTAATATAAATCCATGGATACCAAGGGTTTTATTTTTAATTCCTTTTATATCCTTCTTTTTCAGATGGGGGCATCTGGGGCCATTGACGTTCCCTAATTTTTTAAGTTTTTCATTTAGCCCCGGTACTTTCATTGTTTATATTATTCTGTGGCTGGTGATTCCTGAAGCAAATACCACTTCGGAAAAACTGGAGATGAAGGGTGAAAAAGTGGATCTTAACTCCATCAAGAACTCTGTTCTCAAAGAAATGAAAGAAGTGGGGGAAAGAGTAGGGAAATTAGGAGTACAGGCAGGTGAAATGGCGAAGGACAAAGGTCCTGAAATCGGTCAGGAAATACATTTAGCCGCCAAGAGATCCAGTGGTGCATTGGGAAATATCATCACCACTCTTTTTAAGGTTTTTGTTTATTTCATACTGGGATGTATCGCATTTGCCTTAATCATTGCATTATTTTCTCTCGCTGTAGTTGCCATAGGCTTGTTCCCTCTGAAAAATTTTGTTCTTGCCGAAGGGTGGCAAACTATTCTGGCCTGGGGTACCCTTATTTTCTTTATTGCAGTACCTGTCATTGGTATCATTACGTTTATCATCAGACGAATTGCGAGGGTAAAAAGCCAAAATAAATTAATGCGCTATTCCTTTGTAGGTCTTTGGATAGTAGGTGTTGCTTGTTTTATCAGCCTGGTGGCTTCAATCGGCAGAGATTTTAAAAGCCTTAGTTCTATAAATGAAGAGACGATCACATTATCCAATCCCACTGTAAAAAGCATAGAGGTAATACCTTTTCAAAATCTTAATTACAGAAGAATTGGTTGGTTCAATCTGGAACCGTTCGGAACTTTTGGATCCAGCGATGATACTACTTTTATCGGGAATGTAAAGATCAGGATTACCAAATCACCTACTGATAGTTTTCAGGTAAGTATCATGAAAATGTGTAACGGGAGAACAAGAAGATCTGCCGACACATTGGTTTCGCTCATTAAGTATAACATCAGTCAAAATGATTCTATACTGATGATGGATAGAGCCATCACCATCAATACGACCGATAAGTTTCGCAATCAATACGTAGAAGCTACCATAGCTGTACCGGTAGGCCATTATATCAAGATAAATAAAACCTTTGGGTATGGTAACCGCGTTCGCCTCGGAAGTTTCTGGTCAAGGAACGACTGGTATTATTACAACTATGATGATAATAATGATGATGATTATGATTTCAATTATGGAGTAGAATATATAATGAAAGAAGATGGCCTTTATAAATTGAATGGTAGCAAGGCCGGTGATGATGATGACTGGAATAGCAACTCCTCCGCCAATCCCGACACAAAGAATAACGGACAAAATTATCGTTACGCTCCGGGTTCGAAAATAGACTCTATCAAAACATTTCAGGAGCAGCAAATAAAAAAGATGCAATCAACCGTGGATTCTTTAAAAGCTGCCCGTGAAAATGAGATCAACCGGATCAAAGATTCTCTCAATAAGGTAAAAGATGAAATCAATCAAAAAATTGAAAAGCTGAATAAGGGCACTGCATTATATGGAAGCGGATGTGATCAAAAGTTTCCGGAGTTTTCCCCTTTTGTGAGCTATATATAAACCTCTGTTGTGTAGTTTAAGTTGAACCGGCTTCATGCTATAGCATGAGGCCTTTTCATTAGATAGAGGAAGCAATTTTTAAACGTTTGCCGTATTTACTTTGATTCCGTGTTTTTTGGCAACAAATAAAAACATGAACCCGATAAGGGTTCCCGCAGCACCATACCAGACATCAACAATATCACGTGTATTCATGATTGGAATCCAGAGTTCATAAATAAAGTTTGCCAATAAAAATGAAAATCCCAGGCCTATAATATATTTATGGCTAATGCCCATAAGCACCCAGATATAGCCTATTCCGGAATATAAAAGATAGCTAATGGAAAAATTGGAAACATGTTGATAGAAATCGGGGAAGTAATGTAAGATCCAATTTACTTTCAGTGTTTCGCTTTTTCTTCCTGAAAAAGAAGGAACATAAGAATAAGTAATACAATGAATACGATAGTCGTTGTTAATTTGGGGATATACTTAAGTGGTTTAATTTTATTCATCATTTTATTTTTAACTCGCGGCTTAATTGATTTTGTCTTTTACAATCCGGACAGGTGTAGCGTTCCTATTTGAATTATAACTAAAATACCATTATAAATAAGAATACATTCAAATAAATTCTTCTCATTTTCCTTCCATAAATTGGCTTTAACTTTGCTCACTGATTTGAAGAAGTTTTAAAATATAAACATGACCCCTGAAAGAACGGAAGTGTCCTCACTTGGAGAATTTGGACTTATTGACCATCTTACAAAAAATAATGAAATAAGGAATGCTTCCACTATTTTATCTATTGGCGACGACGCTGCGGTGATGGATCATTTTGGAAAACAAACGGTTGTAACTACCGACCTGCTGGTAGAAGGGATTCATTTTGACCTGATGTATATGCCAATGAAACATCTGGGATACAAAAGTGTGATCGTAAACCTGAGTGATGTATATGCGATGAATGCTTCACCCGCACAGATTACTATGAGCGTAGCTTTCAGCAACCGGTTCAGTGTTGAGGCCTTAGACGAATTTTATGAAGGCGTATATGCGGCCTGTGATAAGTATAATGTGGATCTGGTAGGTGGCGACACTACATCCTCTCAAAAAGGGTTTGTCATTTGTGTCACCGCAATTGGGGAAGTAACCCCTAATAAATTTGTTACGCGGAGTGGAGCAAAGAAAGGAGACCTTCTTTGCGTGAGTGGAGATCTGGGGGGTGCGTTCCTGGGATTGACTTTATTAGAAAGAGAAAAGAAAATTTTTCTTGAAACCAAGGGGGTACAGCCCGATCTTGAAGGACAGGATTATATTGTAGGAAGGCTTTTGAAGCCTGAAGCCCGAAAAGATATCATTGATTTTTTTGCAGAAAAAGAAATCATGCCCACTTCTATGATTGACATCAGCGATGGGCTGAGCAGTGAAATTTTACATATCTGCAAGAACAGTGAAACTGGCTCTGTGTTGTATGAAGAAAAGATTCCTGTGAATGATATGGCACGGCAATTCGCGTATAAACTGGAACTGGATCCTACGGCATGTGCCCTGAGTGGCGGCGAAGACTACGAGTTATTGTTTACCGTGGACCAAAAAGATCATGACAAAATTTCTTTGAATCCCAACATTAGTGTAGTAGGATATATTACTGAAAAAGAGGCCGGGTCCATTATTATCACCAAAGGCGGTAATAAATATCCACTTACGGCACAAGGCTGGAACCCTTTGAAGTAACTATTTTCTAATAAAACCGGATTTATAATCTTGTATTTTTATACTGACTGCAAACCATGAGGAAGCTATTTTTTTTATTTTTTCTACCTGTTTTCTTTTCCTGCTCGGTTTCCAGAAATTATGATCCTAACAGGAAGTACTCTCAATATGAATTGCGGCAAGACTATAGCCTTCTTAGAAATATTCTGGAAAAAAAGCATCCCTCCCTTTACTGGTACACGCCCAAAGACAGCATGGATTATTATTTTGATGCCGGATATAAAGCGATTTCGGATTCAATGACTGAACTGCAGTTTGGATGGAGGATTATAGCCCCTCTTACCTCTGCCATTCACTGCGGGCACACGAGTTTTAGTATGAGTAACGGATGGAAAAAGTTTATAAAAAACAAGACGATTCCTTCTTTTCCTCTTTATATGAAAATATGGAAAGACACAATGATGGTGATCGGCAGCCTTAACGGTAAAGAGGCACTCATTCCAAATGGATCCTTCATTACGGCCATTAATGGATTAAAAAATGCGGATATGATAGATACCCTTTTTAAGTATATGCCGGAAGACGGATATTCTGAGAATGTAAACTACATCCGTTTAAGTTCCGACTTCCCTTACTTTCATCGTAATATTTTCGGGCTTTATAAAAATTATCGGGTGGATTATACAGACACCAATGGAGTTGCCAAAAGCGTTTCCGTTCCTTATTTCTCCCCTGTACCAGATAGCGTTACGAAAGAAAAAAATGAGATAAGGATTAGGAGGAAAAAAATGACCCACGAAGAGAAATTGAACGAAATCCGATCGTTGCATTATGATTCTTCGTTTGCATTCATGACCGTTAACGGTTTTTCAAAGGGACACTTGAAGAGTTTTTTCAGAAGATCTTTTCGGGAGTTGCGAAGAAATAAAACAAAAAATCTCGTAATAGATATAAGAGCCAATGGAGGAGGAGATATAGTAAAATCGGTGTTGCTTGCAAGATTCCTGCAGAATAATTCTTTTAAAGTAGCAGATTCTGCTTACTCCAAAAGCAATACGCTGCGCCCTTACACGAAATACATATCATCAGGATTCATCAATAATGTCGGTTTAAAATTGGTGACTCATAAAGTAAAAGCAGACGAATATCATTTTGGATATTGGGAAAGGCATACGTTTAGGCCCAAACGAAAAAACCATTTTAAGGGACAAGTTTTTGTTCTTACAAACGGCCTCACTTTTTCAGCAGCCTCTTTATTCTGTAATGAAGTAAGAGGGCAGAACAATATTACACTGGTGGGAGAAATAACCGGTGGTGGATGGTACGGGAATTCAGGAATCATGATTCCAAGTATTACGTTACCCCACACCAAAATAAAAGTAAGGCTTCCTTTTTTCCGGCTGGTGCAGTATAATGATCTTTCTATTAAAGGAAGTGGAGTGGTGCCGGACATTTACATAGGACCTTCCTGGCGTGATATTTTAAAGGGAGTGGATACCAAAGTGGAAAGTGTAAAGGCGATGATCAATAAAGCCGCTTCGCGTAATTGATTTTCCAAAAATATTCAGGATCAAAAATATTCAGAGCTATTGTTATTGTTTTACAGTAGAGGTTTGTACCCACCTTTGCATTTCGGGGCACGACTGATATTCTTTTGCAATATTTACATAGAAAGTAGGGATCATTTTATTAAACCAGGCCTCCAGTGCATCATTCTTTTTTTCCTGGAGGGCACGTTGAGCCACTTTATCGTAATCCTCTTTCAGGTTTTCCCGGTGGGGTTCGGTTTTGGAGATTATCTCAATAATTCTTACTCCCTTCTTTTGTGCTGATGGGTCGTCAAATTCGGTAGGTTGAGAAAATTCTCCCACCTTCAGGTCTTTCAGCATGAGGACTATATTTTTATCAAGCTGATCAATAGTTAAAAAAGTATTTCCGGTTCCGTCAGAAGCTGAAATAAGGCCTCCGGTAAATTTGGTACCCTCATCTTCGCTGTATCTCGCAACTGCTTCACCAAATTTGATAGAGCCGTTTGCCAGAAGTGCCCTTACGGAGTCTAGTTTTTGTTTGGTTTCGTTGATCTCAATTGAACTTACCTGGGGAATCTTTAAGATGTGCCTTATGGTGGCGTCGTCGCCGCGGCGGCTTACCATCTGAATAATATGATAGCCGAATTTTGTTTTAAAAACATTTGATATTTGCCCGTCTTTAAGGCTGAATGCTTTTGCTAAAAAGACCGGATCCATCTGTTTCTCATTACGGTTGACCTCGTATTCGCCGCCTTTGCTTTTACTTCCGGGATCATCTGAAAAAAGAGAAGCAAGCACTTCAAATTTCTGACTTCCGTTTTCTACTTCTTTCTTGTATTCTTTCAATTGTTCTATCGCATAATTTTCAACATCACGGCTGGGTTTGGGGTACATTACTATTTGTCCCACTTCCAATTCTGATTCGTAGAAAATAAGGCTATCCTTGGGAATTTTTGCATAAAATGCTTCTACTTCTTTGGGTGTGATTCTGATATCTGCTACTATTTTATCACGCTCTCCCTGTGCCAGTTTTTGATCACGAATTACTGGCCTCATTTCTTCTTTAAGCTGGAAAACTGTTTTGCCGGCAATCTGTTCCAGTATTTCTTTGGATCCATACTGAGAAAGATAATACCTGACTCTATTCTCAATTTCGGCATTTACATCATCATCAGAAATCGGAATGGAATCTTTATCGGCCTGTAATACAAGTGCTTTCATCGCCAGTGCCTGCTGCAAAAGAATACAGTTGGCATTCTGGGGAACATCTACACCCTGGCGTTGCATGTCATGAATGTTATTATCAATATCGCTCTTCAGGATTATTTTATCTCCAACAGTTGCAATTATTCTATCTGCTATTACTTTTTTTGTTTGTGCAAATAAGATGGAAACCATTGCTAAAAAACAAAGAGTAAGAATACTTTTCTTCATCACTTGTATTTGTATTTGAAATTGCAGGAATACCCTCTCACAATTTTTTAAAAATGCTCGTGTCAAAAATACGGTTGTAAATCGTGAGTTATTTTTTTGGAAAGTTAAAAGTTGGTGCCATTATGTTAAAGAAACAAGAACTTACAGCGTCCTTTTCACTTCTATTTCTTCAAATGCTTCTATCAAATCTCCGGCTTTAAGGTCGTTATAGTTTTTAATAATCATACCACATTCCATGTTATTGGCCACTTCTTTCACATCATCTTTGAATCGTTTTAAACTACCCAGTTCTCCTGTATGAATGATGATACCATCTCTCACCAGGCGAATACGGTTGTTACGGGCTATTTTCCCTTCAATTACGAGACAGCCTGCTACGGTAGCTTTATCAAATTTGTAGGTTTCCTTAACTTCGGCAATACCCAATATCTTCTCCTGTATTTTCGGTTCCAGCATCCCTTCCATAGCGCTTTTTACTTCGTCTATTGCATCGTATATAATGGAATAAGTTTTTATTTCCACCCCTTCATGTTCGGCGATCTTGGAAGCTTGTAAAGAAGGCCGCACATTAAATCCTATAATTACAGCGTCTGATGCCGTTGCCAGCATTACGTCTGTTTCTGTAATCTGTCCTACTCCCTGATGCACTACGCTTACCGCAATTTCTTCAGTACTTAATTTCTGCAATGAATCGCTCAGTGCCTCTACCGAACCATCCACGTCGGCACGTATCAGAAGGTTCAATTGTTTGAAATTACCCAATGCAAGCCTGCGTCCGATCTCATCAAGAGTAATGTGTTTCTTGGCTCTGATACCCTGCTCACGCAATATTTGAGCCCTTCTGTTTGCGGTTTCTTTGGCTTCTGATTCATCTTCAAAAACCTTAAACGTTTCACCTGCCTGTGGTGCTCCATTAAGCCCCAATATGAGTACCGGTGTAGATGGCGGCGCAACGGTAACCCGCTGGTTACGTTCGTTGAACATAGCTTTAATGCGGCCATAATTTTGACCTGAGACCAAAAGATCACCTTGTTTTAAAGTTCCGTTTTGTACCAGGATGGTTGCTACATAACCTTTGCCTTTGTCGAGCGATGCTTCAATTACAGTGCCGATCGCTGCCCTGTTCGGATTGGCTTTCAGCTCTAGTAAATCTGATTCAAGAAGGACTTTATCGAGAAGTTCATCTACATTTAATCCATTCCTGGCACTGATTTCCTGGCTCTGGTATTTTCCGCCCCAGTCTTCTACTAATATGTTCATAGCAGAAAGTTGTTCTTTTATTTTCTCAGGATTTGCGCCATCTTTATCTATTTTATTCAATGCAAATACCATCGGAACGCTGGCTGCCTGCGCATGAGAAATGGCTTCTTTGGTTTGAGGCATCACTGCATCATCAGCGGCAATCACAATTACGGCTATATCGGTAACCTTTGCTCCTCTTGCACGCATGGCGGTAAAAGCTTCATGACCCGGGGTATCGAGGAAAGTAATAGATCTTCCGTTCCTGACTTTCACCTCATAAGCTCCGATGTGTTGAGTAATTCCACCTGCTTCGCCTGCTATTACATTGGCATGGCGGATATAATCCAGCAGCGATGTTTTACCATGATCTACATGCCCCATGATCGTTACGATGGGAGGCCTTGGTACCATATTTTCTTCATCATCTTCCTCTTCCTCCGCTTCCATTTCGTGCTGTACATCTATGTCAATAAATTCTACTTCATAATTAAATTCACTTGCTACCAGTTCTATAACATCTGCTTCGAGACGTTGATTAATAGAAACCATGATGCCAAGGCTCATACATTTACTGATCACATCTGCAAAACTTACATCCATCAAATTAGCAAATTCGCTTACGGAAATAAATTCAGTGACTAATAATTTATTGTCTACCACTTCTTCACCGGCATTTTCTGCGGCTTCTTCTCTCTTCTGCTTACGGTATTTTGCTTTCAGGCTCTTACCTCTTCCTCCTGAACCGGCGAGTTTTGCCTGAGTTTCTTTGATTTTATCCTGAATTTCTTTCTGGTCAATTTCTTTTTCTTCACGGCGTGGCAGGGGGGCGTTCCTGTTGAATCTGCCACCTGCTCCAGGGCGTGCTCCGCCTGGCGGATGATGTCGTTGGCCGCCGTCTGGTGGGCGATGATTTCCGGTAGGTTTCTTTTCCACTACGATCCGTTTCCTTTTGCGACGCTCGTCCGCAGGCCTTGGCCGGGTACCATTGTTCACAGGTAATTCTATTTTCCCCATGATCTTAGGCCCTTCTAGTCTTACAGTCCTGATATTTGTAATTACAGGAACCTCTTTTTCCGGTCTTGCTACCGGACCTATTGGAGATGCCGGCTCCTCTTTTACTTTCTCTTCTTTTTTTACAGCATCCGTTTCCTTTGGCTTTGTTTCTTTTGGCTTAGGCTTGATATCCTTTTTCTTTGCATCTTTCTTAGGCCTTACGGAAGAATCAATCTTACTAAGGTCTATTTTATCAACGATCTTTATCCCTTCTACTTCAGGGATTTCTGTTTTAATAAGCTCGGGTTGATTTACTTCATGGGCTTCGGGTGAATGAGCACCTTTCTTCGGCTCGGTCTCGGAAGGTGGTGTTGTTTCAACCGGTGTTTCAGGAAGTTTTTCTTCTACTTTAGGTACTTCAGGAACTTCTGTCGGAATTACTTTCTCTTCTACTATTGGTTCTATCTTTTCTGTCTTCGCTTTTACCGGTTCTTTTTTGGTGAAAGAAAGATCCTGTTCGTCTCTTCTCTTCTTACCATCTGCCGGAGTATTTTTAGGAAGATCAATCTGCTCTGCTTTTTGCTTAGCCACTTTATCGGGCTGAAATTCTACCTGTAGTACACGGTACATCTCTTCCGTAAGCTTGGTGCTGGGCTTAAGATCATCGCTGCTAAAACTTTTTGACACTAAAAAGTCTATTAAGGTATTGGTACCTATATTGAACTCTTTGGCTGCAGCCATCAACCGTGGTGTATTTATTTCTGCCATTAAACTTTCCCTACCTTTTTTAGAAGGTAACTTTTTATTATTTAAAATTATCCTAAACAAATCATATATCCGTAAATAAATGACTTGTATTCTTATTCATTTGAAAATTCTTCATTCAAAACCCTCTTTACTTCCGTAATGGTTTCTTTCTCAAGATCTGTTCTGCGTTCCAGTTCTTCATCAGACAAGTCCAACACGCTTTTCGCTGTATCGCATCCTATCTTTTTTAATTCATCAATTACCCACGGTTCCAATTCATCTGTAAATTCATCCAGATCCACATCGTATTCTTCCACCTCGCCTTCATTATCACGGAATACGTCTATTTCAAGACCCGTAAGCTCACACGCCAGTTTGATGTTTACGCCCCTGCGTCCGATAGCAAGGGAAACCTGGTCGGGTTTCAAATATACATTCGCATGCTTTGCTTCCATATCCACTTCCATGCTGGTAATTTTTGCAGGAGTAAGCGAACGCTGTATCAGCAATTGGATGTTATTAGTCCAATTGATGACATCAATATTTTCATTTTTTAATTCACGGACGATACCATGGATACGGCTTCCCTTCATGCCCACGCAAGCTCCTACGGGATCAATGCGGTCATCAAAACTTTCCACGGCTACTTTCGCTCTTTCACCCGGGTCTCTCACAATCTTTTTGATCATGATAAGGCCGTCAAAAATCTCGGGAACTTCAATTTCGAGCAACTTGGCAAGAAAAGAATTATCGGTTCTTGAAACAATAATCACTGCCTGGTTGTTTTTTAATTCCACACTCTTCACCACGGCTCTCACGCTCTCTCCTTTTTTAAAATAATCCGAGGGGATCTGTTCAGATTTGGGAAGCAACATTTCATTTCCTTCTTCGTCAAGCAATAAAATTTCTTTTTTCCACACCTGATATACCTCACCGCTGATGATGTCGCCTACCCTGTCTTCATATTTTTTGATCAGAATATTTTTCTTCAGGTCGTTGATACGGCTGGCGAGTGTTTGTTTTCCGGCGAGTATCGCTCTTCTTCCAAATTCTTTTTGAATATCCACTTCTTCATATAATTCTTCCCCTACCTGGTAGTCGGGTTCAATCTTTATAGCATCCTTATATTCGACCTCAGTAAGCGTATTGTACAAATCATCATCATCCACAATCGTACGACGGCGAAAGATTTCGAGATCACCCTTCTGGTCATTGACGATTACGTCAAAATTTTCGTCGGATCCGTACTTTTTACGAATCAGTGTTTTAAAGACATCTTCCATTACTTTCATTAAAGTAGGCCTGTCTATGTTCTCGGCATCTTTGAATTCCTGAAAGGACTCGATTAAATTGATACTTGCCATTACTGTTATTTTATTATCTTAAAAAGTTATCAGCACGGTTGTGTGCTTTATCTGATTAAATAAAATGGTTATTGTTGTTGTTACTTTATTTCCTTTTCCTGTTTTCTCTGTGAGCGTGATGTCTTCTTCTGTTACAAGAGTAAGAGTACCTTCCAGTCTGTCACCATCATTCAATATAACCTCTACTTTTCTGCCGATGTTTTTGCGGTATTGCCGTAAAAGTTTCAACGGCTTATCTACCCCGGGTGATGAAACCTCCAGAGAAAAATTATCACTTCCCAAAAGAGCATTTTCTTCTATGAATTTGTAAAGAGCTTTACTAACTTTGGTACAATCGTCAATGGTAATCCCGTTATCGCCGTCCAGTAATACAGTGATTATGTTTCCCGGTGCGCTTTTGATCTCTACCAGAAACAGATTCCCGGGCTCCTCAATGAGATGCTTTACGAATTCTTCAATCTTCCCGAGTTCTGTAGAAGTGGTCATTGTGATTGTTCTCTTTTAGAAATAGAATAAGGGAACGCTTCCGTTCCCTTTCACTAATCTTTTACGAGCGCAAAGATAAGCTAATTAAGAATTACACTCCAAATTTATGTTTTGATGGCGATGATTCATTAACAAATTTTTGGAGCATAAACATTCATTTAACGCAAGAGTATTCACATAAAAGATTTATTTTTGTTCTATGAATATTTTTAGATTAATCGCTGAATTTTTTCTGTTTTACTTATTGTACAAATTGATATTCGATTTTATCGTTCCGATATATAAATCTACCAAAAAGATAAGAAAGCAATTTGGGGAGATGCAGGAGAAAACACAAAATGATACCCACACCTATCAGGGGCATCAAAATCCTTCTCAACCTGCGCCTGCTGCAAAGAAGGAAGGCGATTATATTGAGTTTGAAGAGATACAAACTCCATAAAACCTTTATTCAAAGGCTTACAGCCTCAAATTTTCTACACACATTTCTGCCGTCAAATGGATTGTTTGTAATCCTGCGCTTTCCGCAGCTTCTATATTTTGAGCAGAGTCATCAATAAATACTGTATTCGCCTGGGGAATTTTCAGATCGTTGAGTACCCAATCGAAACATTCTGCATCCGGTTTACGCAGGCCGATCTCGCAAGAATAGAATGCTTTATCAAAATATTCCCGGAAGGAATGTTTTCTTTCTTTTTCGTAAAAGGTTTTCTTGATGGCATCGAGATGAATAAAATTAGTGTTGCTCAATAAAAATATCTTATAAGAAGGCCTAATGGTTTCCAGAAAATGGAGGCTCTTTTCCCTAAATGACAGCAACATGGCATTCCATGCCAACCGGATATCTTCTTCAGCAAGACCAAGGCCGGTACAACGATTCAACTCTTTATAAAAATCTTGTTCTGAAATATGCCCTGTTTCCAATTTTTGAAAAAGGTGGTCTGCACTTGCCTGAGAATACATTTTATCAAAATAAGTGACTCCCAGTTTCTCAAAGGCGCTACGGGTAAGGTTATAATCAATATCCAGTAAAACCCCACCGAGATCAAAGATGATATTTTCAATTTTTTCCATGCTCAAAGAAAATTATTTCTGTTGACTTCGCGAATTTTTCTATTTTTGCAGACCTTAAAATTACCGTTACAGGTAATTGGGCCTATAGCTCAGTTGGTTAGAGCACCTGACTCATAATCAGGTGGTCCCAGGTTCAAGTCCTGGTGGGCCCACAGATAATCAAGCAGTTATAGAGTAAAATTTATAACTGCTTTTTCATTTGATACATGATTTGATACATGCTTTTTTTCAGCAATTTCTTGATTATTAACAATTATTTAAAAATGTTCTTTTAGTAATTTTACTTTTTGCATTAAAAAAGAGGTGTTGCATTATTTAGAAATGAATTTATAATGAAGGAATCAAAAACCAAAATAGGCTTTTTCTATAAATATTTATCAAGCAAATTTTACCTCACAGAAATACCTGTCGAAAATAAAAAGACAATATTACTTCATTGGCTTTTTTGGAGAAGCCATGCGAAGGATACGATGAAAATTATCCGTACAGGAAGTTGTATTACTCTATTGAGCGACTTTGTACCTATTGAAGCAAAGACATTTTTCAGGTTGCTGTATTTTGAAGATTATGCAAGATATGCATTCTGGACTTTTAATGACAATTTTATCAATGACTTATCCAGAAATATTTTGCTCATTAATGATGATAATATTATTTCCTGTGTGGAAGTATTGAGAACTTACCCTCATGCATTTGATGAGAAACTCAATACCGGCGTGGATGAGGAAATATCATATTGTTACCGCAAGTTTGCTTCATTAAAAACAGATAAAAGATTTGATCAAATGTTTTGTTCTTGACCTGCATAACAGAAAAGTGGTACTGGATCTGCTTGAAAAAAGAATGGAGGAAATTAAAAAGGAAAATAAAAGAGAATTGCCATCTATAGAACCTGAATCTACAAATCATAAACCAGCCGAGATTTCATTTGTAGATATGCTTAATCCTACAAATGGAAGCATAGAAAATACATTAAAGTATATAGAATCAAAAATTATCGAAGCTAGGTTCCCCCACAACATATTTCATACTATCAGTAAAACAAAAAAAAACGCTAACCAGACCGGGCTTAATTCTGAAATAGCCGCAATGGTGAATGTTTTTCAGGATAACGGATATTTCAAACGGGAGTTTACCTTTAAAGATATCTTTAAAGGTTTCGGAATTTACACCAAAAATCAGGCAGGAAAGGACTACGATTATTCTTTTTTTGTCCAGGATTATAATTTTAAAAAATATTTGGAAAAATTAAAATCCATAGAAATAGATAATGTAAACTTAGCCAGTTAGGAATTTTAGGATTCCTCTTTTTTTACCCTAATCCGCCTACTTTAAGACGAGAACCATTTCATATTGCATTCAATTATTCACAATTAAAAATAATTGAAATGCAAACGAACAATCCCTTCGAACTAATTCTAAACAAGCTCGAACAAATACAAACGACTGTTGATATACTATCAGTCAATTCACCTGCACAGAACCTACCCACGCCAACAGATCCTGACAGAATTATTGATTTACCGGAAGCTGCTAAGATACTCTGTAAGCCAGTCGGCACTGTACGTGGCTATATTCATTCCCGAAGTCTTCCCGCCAGATTAGTAGGAAAAAGTTATCTGATTAAATATCAGGAACTGATCAAATGGTTTGAAAATTACCAGGCGGCATATGAAACTGAAAGTAAAAAAACTGCCACCAGCCTAATGATGAAAAACCGTAAGCGTTACCGGAAAGATTCAAAGTAAACACGATTCCGATAATAATATTAATCCTTAAAAATTATTTCGATGGAAAGCTTACAATCATTAGATGATGGCGGAGGCCAGATAAAGACCCCTGACTTTCCTATTCATATTTTTCCTCAACAGCTTCAACAGATCATCACAAGCTACTGCAGCACGCTGAATCTCAATATAGACTATGCAGCAGTAACCGTATTGTATGCCTTTTCTGTTGCGCTCGGTGGCCATTACAGCCTCACCGTTAAACGGGGATGGGTAGAATTACCTACATTATTTGTGGCTTTAGTAGGCAAGCCGGGTATCAACAAAAGTGGCCCTATATCCATCTTTACTCAACCGCTGGAAAAATTAGAAAAGGATTTATTCAAAAGATTTTTAGATGAGTATTCTACATTTAAAAAGGGTAGAGGCGTAAAGAAAGAAAACGGAGATTTAAGCGCCATATCGGAAGAACCTATAAGAAGACAGTTGGTCATCAAAGATGCAACGCAGGAAGCGATGTTGAAAGCGCTCTACGATAACCCTCATGGTTTTGCCGGCATCTATGATGAATTGGCGGCATTTTTAAAGTCTTTTAATAAATATAAAACCGGTGGCGGAGATGAAGAAGTGATGCTGAGCCTGTTTAGCGGAAAAAGTATTTCTGTAAACAGAAAGAGTTCAGAACCTATTTTTATTGAGAAGCCATTCGTCAGTATTATAGGTAGCATACAACCACAAGTATTAATAAATCTCCTTGGTAATAATAAGATTGACAATGGCCTTACTCATCGTTTTTTATTTGCCTTCCCAGATCATGTTATTCGCGAAGATCTATCTGATGATGATGTGCCGGAATATATAGAAGAACTATATCAAACATTAATCAATCGCATTTTAATTTCCGATTTTTTTCAAGCTGATGGTTACCCTGCCCACAAAATAACTCTTTCAAAAGAGGGGTATGAAGCCTACAAGGTTTTCAGAAGAAGAATCAATGAAACTATTAATAATGAAAAGAGTGATGCCATATCAGGTATCTATGCAAAATTAGACACCTATAGTTTGCGGATAGCTTTGATACTCCATGTAATCCGTACAGGTTGCAAAGAGCCGGAAATAAATCCCTACCAGGTCTCTGCAGAAACTTTTCGAAAGGCGGCAGAACTGATTGAATATTTTGAACATAACGCTCTCAAAGTTTTTAAGTTAATGGATAAGTTCCGGGATCCATTGAAAGATTATCCGATGGAACATAAAATTATCTACTATCAGTTGCCCTATTCATTTACCACAAGCGCTGCCTGGGAAATCGCAAAAGAAAAAGTGAGCAGGCGAACCTTATTCAATATCCTTTCAGACGAATACTTATTCACTAAGCTTAAGCATGGTATCTATGAAAAGATTTGGTAAATCACTTTATAGAATCATGCACTATCTGCATTATTTGCACTATGGGAAGGTAAACCAGGGTCATAATGCACAAAGTGCAAATAATGCACGCATTTTCTTCACTATAAAAAATATCCAATAATGACATCAAAAAAAATAAACTGTAGCGAAGCCAAAAGGATGGACATAGTTACTTATTTGGAAAGCCTCTCCATAAAACCTCAAAAAGTGAATGGCAATGACTATTGGTATCTGTCTCCATTAAGGGATGAAAAGACACCCTCTTTTAAAATAAACCGAAAGCTAAATGTGTGGTATGATCACGG
>JBDTGA010000005.1:0-9294 GCA_039937655.1 Ginsengibacter sp. | reverse complement strand
TTTAGATGCAAGTTCCCTGCCTGACTGCGTCTTGCAGACAGGGATTCTTGTCTGGGCTACTTTGCAATTGCGGACTACACTTTTGCGAGATTCCTTAAACTTTAGATGCAAGTTCCCTGCCTGACTGCGTCTTGCAGGCAGGGATTCTTGTCGGGACTACACTTTTGAGAAGTTCCTTAAACTTTAGATGCAAGTTCCCTGCCTGACTGCGTCTTGCAGACAGGGATTCTTGTCGGGACTACTTTACCGGAACGGCTGAAAATATTAGGATCTTTAAGGTTTTTTGATTTCCCCGCACGGCTTCCCTGATGAGAGAAGTTCAGTATTATTTCCCACCAAGAGCTAATTTCTCAGGAAATACCAACCTTGTTGTTCCGTGCTTACTTGTAACATTTGCTTTAGCGATAAGATTGCATTAAGAGTTAACCACTGGATCTATTAGCTGAGTATATTTGCTGATACTAAAAAGTATTTGTAAATAATGAAGGCTGTCTCATTAGATTAAAAAAGCAAAACTGACTATAAATGACAATGGCACATAAAAAACGAATAGTTTTTATTTCTCATGATAGTACATTGACCGGTGCTCCCATATTACTTTTAAACCTGATTGCTTTAGTAAAAAAAAGAGATGTCTTTGATATCAGAATCATACTATTTAAAGGTGGAATTTTGCAGGAAGAATTTAAAAGATATGGAGAAACAACCATTTTACGGCTCGGGAACTACAACAAGTATAAATTCTTTTTATGGAAATTAGTTCCTTTTTTAAAATATACGACCAAAGTCTTTTTTCTAAGAGGTTTTATTAAAGATGCTGATATTATTTTTAATAACACCGTTACCAATGGGAAGATCTTGAAAGCCATATCTGGCTCTTCGGCCAAAGTGGTTACCTATGTTCACGAACTTGAATCTGTAATTAATATTTATCGAAAAAAATCGGAACTTACTCTTAAATACTCCGATTTGTTTGTGGTACCTTCTCAGGCGGTGGCACAAAATTTAATATCCAATCATGGTATTTCGAAAGACAAGCTGTGTTTCCTTAATTACTTCTTTCCTTTTCATGAGGTAAATACCAATGCGGATGCAAAGGAAAAGGCAAGAAAGAGAATGTCTGCTTTCATTGATTTTAATGATACTGAATTTTACATAGCTGGTATGGGAGCCGCTACCCGTCGAAAAGGAATAGATTTGTTGGTAGGTGCTGCAGCGATTTTAAAAGAAGCCGCTAAAGAGGTACACTTTGTATGGATTGGAGGTTATGATAATGATGGAATGAAGGCAGAGATTGAAAATGAAATCGCTGCCAATGGCTTAAAAAACACTTTCTCTTTTGTAGGCCAGTTACCTCATTCATTAGATAATCTTTTAGCATTTGATCTCTTTATTCTGCCCTCAAGAGAAGACCCTTATCCATTAGTTGTACTTGAAGCAGCCCTTTTAAAGCTACCTTCAGTAATTTTTGCAGGTACAGGCGGCATTGGTGAGTTTGTAAGCGATAATTGCGGATGGATAGTAGATGAAATCTCTTCCAGGGCATTAGCTCAAAAAATAATTGAATTAAAGAATCAGAAAGAGGAGTTAAAAAAGCGGGGAGAAAATGCTTATAAAAAATGTATTCAGTTGCACACGGATGAAGAATCTATTTTCAGCCGGTTCAATGATATTATTCAATTATGTGCAGGATTGAAATAAAACAGGATTAAAAAAATGAACCCGTGGGTTATGTAACTCATCATTTATCTTTTAATAAAGGGCATTTTAAATAAGCTTTTAAAGTTTGCGGTTTCTTTCTCCTTCATATGCGTATCCAGGCCAAATACCAAATCCTCTGCCGGTAATTTTTTAAAAGTGCCAAACATTCTATCCCAAATGCTCAATACGTCACCATAATTACTATCAGTGTAAGGCTCTTTGTAATGATGATGAACCTGGTGGATATTGGGTGTGATAAAAACAAACCCAATAATGTTATCCAGCTTTTCAGGTAAACGATAATTGATATGTGCAAACATGGTAGTAAAGACCTGGATGATTTGCCTTAATAGGATGGTCCAAAAAACTGCTCCACTCAGGAAAACCCAGAACAATGTGAAAGACAGCCTGATAATACTTTCTACCGGATGCTCTCTTAAAGTGGTGGATATGTCAACCATATTATCAGAGTGATGTACCAGGTGAAACCTCCAAAGTGGAGGAACTTTATGCATTATTACATGATAGATATATTCACCGAAGTCAAGTAATATAAAGGTTGCCAGAAAAAGGAGTATTGGGTCTTTATCAATACGGAAATAATATAACAATCCGAAATGGTGCATGGATGTCCATTTAATAACTTCTACGAATGCTATGCCCAAAAGTAACTGGCCGGGGAAATTGGTAAAAATAAAAGGGGCATTTACAAAAGCGTGTTTCCATTTTTTATATTTAAAAATTACGCCGTATATATTTTCAATATTCCAGCTTATAAAAAACAGGCTGACAAATAATACCAATTGTATCAAGTCGCCATGTGATGAAATGTAATTCTGGAATGGTTGATTCATTTGGTGGTAGTTAAAAAATTCATTGCCAATATCTTTTTAAAAAAAATATCCTTTCCTAATAATGGGAGGCCCCAATAACCCCGGACTTTTAATAGACCGGTATTGGTAAAACAGGCCTTTGCATTCCAGTCTTTTCCGTTGTGAGGATCGTAAATTCTTCCATCTTCCCAGTCATTATATTCTTCTTTATACACCAGTCCGTGCATTACTTCCATACCAATAATTTTCCTTGTACGTGAATTTTCATCAGGGTTTTTCCAGTCACATCGCGTATTCATTGGTCTGGCTTTATCGTCACTATCATCAAACCAAACCACTCTTGCCTTATAGTTGTTGCCTGTTTTAAATATTTCAACTTCAAGATTATTTTCAGTGCTCATCCAGCAGCCAATAATTTGGTCAGGATTATTTTGCGGGTATGATTTTGGCGCAATCGCTATCATTACAACAGAAAGAAAAAGAAGTTTTATCATGTCAAAAAAATTAAAAGGTTAACGTAAGCCCCATATAAATACCATCCCTTCTTGCATAAAGGTTATTCAAATAATTAAGCCTTCTGTAATATTCTATAGATATGATGTGAAAGATATTTTCAATTCCTACGCTTGCTTCCATAAAAGGTTCTTTGCCTGTTACATTGAAATTTGAATTCTTGTTATAATCCCGGTTTGCCTGGCTCATACTGCCCCAAAAAGAATTGAAAGAAAACCGCTCGCGCCACCCCCACTTCCGTAATAATGGAATATTGTCGAATAAAAGCCCGCCGAGATAGAAGCGGGTATGCAGGCTTACATATTTATCGGCTGCAAACTCATAGGGAGCCATGGTATTGAACTGATATTTGCTGGCTACATAATATTCATTACCAGCGGGAATATTCAGCAAAAGATACGGCAGGGTGCCAAAAGTCTTTCCACCTTCCAGTTTGTAATAGAGCATCATTTTAGGTGGCAGGCGCAATCTTTGTTCTATGCTAAGATCTATTGATTGAAAGTCAAACAAAGCTTTCCTATATTCAAAACTGTATGTGTAGTTGGCTGCAATAATCGGGGAAAAGGAACCTAAGCGTATTCTATCATAATTAAGGTATTTAGTACGTTCTTTATGCGCATACCGTATCCCGATGGTAGCGGAAGTCACCGGCAATATTTTTGCAAACACACTATCGTAGGGTCTGTCAATTGCAGGATTAATTGGCCTGTATTTAAAATTGAAAACGGGGTCAATTTGCTTATAGCTTAAAACTGCTTTGGCAGAGAAATCTTCTGAAAGATATTGGTCATGCTTCAATATTCCCTGTTTTACATACATTCTGGAAAAAGGAATGTGTTTTCTAAGAATAGAATTAATGAGATTGTCTTTATCCAGTTCATCATCATTATCTATTATAAAATCATAATCACTTCCGTAGCTGATGGTCGTTTTAGTCCACTTAGCCTCATTCCACACATATTTAATTCCCAGCATACCATTTATTCTCTTGTGTTTGGTTCCAAAAGCACCATACCCAAACAGGTTTAATTTTTTACTGATTCGGGGCATCGTCCAAAAGCCAAGCCTGAAGCGCCAACCTTCTAAAGAGTTGCTACTTAGGAAAGAAGAATAAGGGCCAATACGGAGACCGGAACCAAAGTCCCAATAACCGGTTCCTGCAAAAGCAATCAGTTTTATATCTCTTTGAAAACGTTCATTATTTTTCAATGAGTCAACCATTTTGTAAATATTCTTTTCGTGAAGTGTAAGAGGTTCCGGACGGCTCTTTTGCCAAAAAGATTCTGATTTAGTCCAATTGGTGTTTTTTTCTTTTTTTATCAATTGCAGTACAATGGCTCCGGGATCTCCGGTGTTTAGTTTTATCTTATCGGTTACTGTGGTGTTCCTTATTATAAACTGCATACTGTTTCTTGTTTCCGGTACCGGCAACCCCAATAAAGCAAGCCCACTTTGAAACTTTACAGATGAAGTGTATTTATAAGGCATATATACCATATTATCTGAAGTACTATCAATGATTTGTGTGTAATCTTCACTATATACGATGTCTTTTACAAAATTGATATTAGCGGTTTTGTTCAAATGCATCTCTACAGATTCAATGGCAAAATTGTTTTTGTTGATCCATAAAAGGCCACTGAAAGCTCTTTCATAATCACGCAATGGCACGAAACGGATTTGCACTATCGTATCCCCCGCTTCAATAGTAGTGTCTCCTTGAAAATATTTGTAGTAATGAAATGCATTGGTGTTGAGCGGGCTCACATACGTTTGGTCAAAAACCGGGATCCAGTCATCATATACATTAAAATGAAAATAAAATTTATCGAGCCTGGCAACCAGTTCATCGGTCTTTAGCCCCAGGTTCTTTTTGGCAATAATATTTTCTCTGTCAATATTTGGAGAAACAGAATGATAATTATTAGCAAGCCGTTCTTCAAAATAGATAGGAAGTTCTTTATCTTCTATTGCGTTGCTATCAATGCCGGCATAAGTTTTTAACATCAAACTCTTCAAACCGTTGCCTTTTGCTTTTTCATAATCAACCTTATCTATATCCAGTTCGTTACGGGTATAGCGTTGATAACTATAACTGCGAAAACGGGAAGGATTATTATCGTTTTTGTGGTCTATCACTTTCTCCATGAAGGATTTTCCCGGCTTCTTTGAAAAATCTATGACAACCGATTTTAAAATATCCGGCTTATTATTCATGCTTACTTTCAGGTTCACAGAACTTCCTTTTTCTAAAACAATCACATAATCTTCAAAACCGACATTGGTAACCTCCAGGCTATCATACCACCTATCTGTTTGTAACCTGAAGGATCCATCCATCTTAGATAAAGTGCTGAAATCGCTGCCCTTTAAGTGGACTGTGGCGTTCTCCAGTGGCTTGCCCGAACCAGCCTCGGTTATCTTGCCGGAAATTGTATAACCGGTTTGTGCTTTTGTAACCATCGTAAGAGAAATGAGCATTATTGAGAAAGCAACCGGTAAAAAATTTTTTTTAAGGAATGAAATCTTATTTAAGTGGCTCTTTGCTGAAAAGAAAGATTGATTTGGAATCATCATTACATGATATGTGGTGGTATTTCAATAAATGGTTGGGTAATTAATTGATAATTGAAAGTTGAAAATTATTAATGGGTAGCTTTCCGAAGCCTTTTTCAAGCAACCCAATGTAAATATCCTGCTAAATTCTGATAAAATTCTGAAGATATTGTTTTGGTTTCAAGTTAATTGTTGTGCAGGTTGGCAATCTTTTGGCCCAACATTCCTGATTAATGATGTGGCGCAGAAACCTTTACCTGCACACCTTTCAGGTTTTTAAAACCTGAAAGGTGTGCAGGTAATATTAATACACTCACCCAACCATTTTAAAATAATCTTCCACTTTGATTGAAAGGAACATAAACGATTCCTTTAAAGAAGTTTATAAACATTAAAAATTTAAAACAATGAAATTCACCCAAAAATTATTTTTAAGCTCGGCTATCCTGGTTATCTGTTTATCTCTTCTAATCACGGCTTGTCAAAAACAAGGTATATCAGCAACTAATCCTGCTAACCACGCGAATGCAAAAATGCTATCGGTATATTTAACAGACGACCCTTGCCAGTATGATTCTGTTTTTATTGACATACGCTATGTTGAGGTAAAGATTGATACTTCTACCCAACATATAGATAATGACCATGATGGTGATAATGACCATGATGGCGACAATGACCATGATGATGACGGGCTGCATCAGGACCGGTATGGTAAATGGGATACACTGGCTATAAGGACAGGAGTATATAATATTGCAAAACTGCGCAATGGCGTGGATACTTTGCTGGGTACCGCTAATATACCGGCCGGTAAACTAAGGAAAATACGATTAACATTAGGCACCAATAATTCATTGGAAAAAGCAGGCGTTACTTATCCGTTAAGCCTGATGCCGGGAACCAATAATTATGTGTATGTAAAATTGCATGACGAAGATGAAGACAATATAACCCCGGTACAAAGTTCTCTATGGGTTGATTTTAATATTTGTGAATCTATTAAAATGATCGGCAGCCAATATTACCTGAAACCTTTCTTAAAATCTTTTGGGAAGGATAACTATGGTGAAATTAAGGGCAAGGTATTCCCTGCTGCCGCAAATGCTTATGTAACAGTGTATAATGCCACAGATTCTGTAATGGCCATGCCTGAGAACGATGATGACGAATACGATGGGAAATATGAAATAGAAGGTTTGAGACAAGGTACATACAGTGTTACTCTTAGGGGTTCTGCTGGCTTAGGTTACAAGGACACTACTATTTCAAACATACAAGTACTGAACGGGCAAGAAACACGTATCCCTACAATTACACTTCATAAATAATATTTTAAAATCCTATATCTCTATTAAAAAAGCCGGAATTATTTCCGGTTTTTTTTATTTCCCGAATCGGGTTACACCACACTTGCCAGATTTTCCACACCCGTCGGGTGTTGCACTTCAGAATTGCCTCAGAATGTAGTGTGAGTTTTATCATGTTGAAAGTCTTTAATGGATAAGATATTTTTTTCAACCCAACCATTTTGAATGAGTGATACCACTATTAATATAAACCAGATTGAATTCTTGGAACAAACCAAAGACTTGATACAGACCTGTATGAATGGGGATAGGCCTTCCCAATCAAGGCTGTATGAGCAGTTTGCGCCAAAAATGTTTGCGGTTTGTATGAGGTATTCCAAGAGCAGGGAGGAAGCAGAAGACATACTTCAGGATGGGTTTATACAGGTTTTTAAATCGTTGCACTCTTTCAGATTTGCCGGTTCTTTTGAGGGATGGATAAGAAAAATAATGGTATATGCGGCTATAACCAATTACAGATCAAAATCCAATATGCATGCAATAACCAAAAATGTAGAGTATTTTTCTGATATTGAAGTAATAGATAATGAAGATATAATTAGTAGGCTGGGTAATAAGGAATTACTGAGAATAGTGCAGAGTTTGCCTCCAATGTATAGGATGGTTTTTAATCTTTATGTTTTTGAAGGATTAAAGCACCGGGAAATTGCAAAGGAACTGGGCGTTTCTGAGGGAACGTCAAAATCGAATTTCCATGATGCGAAAGTAATTTTGCAAAAAGCCGTTAACAACAGTATGAAAATTGCCAAACAAAACTCGTCGAATGGATAAAAATTTACATAAAATTGAAGATTTATTCAGAAAAGCACTTGAGGATAATGAAGAGAATCCTTCTCAAAATGCATGGGATGGAATAGAGAAAAAGTTGGATAAAGACAACGTAATTAATATAAAAAGAAAATACGATTTATTAAAAAAAGTTGCTTTACTATTAGTGTTTCTTTTAGCCGGGTTAAGTATTTATGTATGGAAGTTTCAGGTTAAAAATCCTGTGAAACCGAAGAAAGATATTTCTGAGATTAATTACGAAGCAGAATCCAAGAACGATACATTAACGCAAGAATCAGGTACCACCAATTTACAAAAACCGATTGATTCCTTAACTATCGGTAAAAGCGACAACTCAAAGCAGATAACAGAATCCGTTTCACTCAATTTGCAAAAACAGGATGATACTTTATCGCTTAGTAAAATTAATATATTGAAGCAGGTTGCAAAAGACAGCCATAAAATTATTGAAAAACCTATTTTAAAGGAAGAGAATGTGAGTCCCAAAAAGCATTTGAATCCAATAACGTCAAAAGATCTTTCAAACACATCCATCAAAAAAAATAATTCAAAATTTATTAATCCAGATGAATCTCGTTTGCAGGATGACTCAAGATTTCCTATTCAGAAAAAAGGCAAACTGATTAAAAGAAATTCGGGTGAAGTTGTAGAAACTAAAACGCCTATGCAAATTGACGATAAACGACCGACTGTTGTAAACCCTTCTGGTATTCAATTTGGTAATAATTTGCCCGTAATTGAAATATTGAATTCAAAAAATGTTGGCAACATAAAAAGTAATTCAGCCGATTCATTTGCAACAAAAGAATTGTTGCAGAATATTGCATTAGCCAGGATAAATCCATTAATACAAATTGAGAAAAGTATAGTTCATAAACCTTCAATAAAATCAACGAGCCAATCGCGTTTTGCCATATCAGCATTTTATTCGCCTGATATTGCCTTTTACCATTTTGAAAATAAAAACCCGGGAAATTCAAACAATAATTTTGAAAATTTAGAAACTGAAAGTTATTCATCAACACTTGGTGTTTTGGTTGATTTTGAAATCAGTAAACATTGGGGGTTGCAATCTGGCATTACACTGGCCACTTCAAATTTTGATCAGGAATCTAAAACACTGTATGCACAGCCAGATAATTCAGGAGGCATCAAATATAAATTAAACACACTTTTGGGTGATGCTTATGTATTGCCTTCCTTTAGTCGTAATCCGAATATTGGCGATAGTATTTATTCGAAATCCACCACTCATACTTTGCAATATTTGGAAATTCCATTGGCACTAAAATATTATTTCAATAGAGGGAAATTTACTTTAAATACATTGGGAGGTATTTCTGCTAATTTTTTGACCGGCGGTAGAATAACAACCGAATTGAAAAGAGGAAATGACAATGAAACGGAAACGACCAATAAAATACATGGATTAAAATCAACTTATTTTAGTGGCTTAGCGGGAATAGGATTGGATTATAATTTTTATAAAAATTTGTCTGTTTCCTTTTCTCCTACAATACGGTTTGCTTTAA
>JBDTGA010000004.1:0-17306 GCA_039937655.1 Ginsengibacter sp. | reverse complement strand
TTCTTAAATTTTGTGTACTGGTCAGGTGTGAAAATGGCTTTTAATTTAGCATCCCTGTCATCGCTCATTTTTTGAAAAACGCTTCGGTCGGGGCGGTCGCCTGAGGCTCTTGCAGCCTCCATCGCCTTGGACGTAGCGGTGTAGTAATCAGTATAGGCACTCTCGGTGCCGCTTACTTGTTGCGGATTGAGGGATAGCGCCGGTGTAATTTTGTCCATCGTTGACTTTACTCTTTCAGGGATAGACCTTTGTTGGCCTTGGGCAAAAATGCCGGTTGTTGACAGTGTTAACAATGCAAACAACATAGTGATCTTTGTTTTCATGAATGTTTAATTTTTATTTTTTAAGTGATTAGAGATTTATACAAACATTGGTCAAAAAAATTATTTGGTAAATTTTGGCTTTTTGCCTCTGGGTGGTCCGGATGGTCCACCAATCATCCGTCCTATGTCCTTTGAAATGGTAGAATCAAATTTAGGAAGCTGCCCGGGCTGACAGATATTTCTGACATTTTTAAAATATCTAAACATATGGACGTCCAGTGCTTTTTGCTTTTGCGCAATAGAGTCTGCATTGGCATTGATCAGCGAGTCCGAATTAGTAGAAGAATACATTAAGTGGTAAAAATTCTTTTTTGAATTCCTCAATTGATCAAACAAAGGACGCGCTTTGGTCCATTGTTCTGTCCTTAAGGCCTGGTATTGGTCTAATTGGTCTTTAGTGAATCCTACTTCATTTTGGAGTGCATTATACATTCCATTAGGGCCATGATTTTTTTGCATTCTATCTGTCGGTTTACCTGCTGCCAGGAAAAATATTAACATGGCAATGTTGGTTATCAAAAGAAAAATGATAATAATAATGAGCGACTTTATTTTTGCCGAATTGTTCATTAAGGTTGTGAATTTACAAATTCAAAAAAGTTGGAACTTACCTGGCTGTATTCATCAACTGTGGCAATCTGCTGGTTTTGCCTAATGCCACCCGTATCACTTTTTTTAGCAGAAAAAATAACCGCAGCATTGACCATTATTATGAAACAAATGGACGCAAACGCTATAACGGGCCGTGCAAAGAAAGAGGATACCCTTCCCCAGACATTCTTTTCATTATTCATTCTAGCTTCCAACCTGGTGAAAAAGAACGGTTTTACCAATGCCTTTTCCATACCATCAAGGCTATCGAACGTTTCCTGGATCTTATGGTTGATATTTTTTTGCATGATGATTACTGTTTTATTACCACACTTTGATTTGACGTTATTATTTTGAAAATCCTTCTTTATTTAAGCGTTTGTTCATAATATTCGTGCAAACTTGTCTGCAAATTTTTTTTTGCCCTTTGCAATAAAGCATCTACTGCAGATCCGCTCAAATTCATTATTTCACCAATTTCATTGTAGCTTAACCCTTCTGTTTTGTTCAGTACAAAGGCGGTTTGTTGATTGGGGGGTAATTTTTTTACCGCCTTAAAAAGAACCGCCGAATTTTCTTTGTTCTCCATTTTCACTCCAGGGTGAAAAAAATCAGGAGGATCAATAGCTAATTCATCATTTTTCCCGTATAAACTCTGTACAAAAGCGAATCTTTTTTTTCTTTTTTTCTTTCTGATCTGGTCCAGAGATTTAGAAACGGTAATACGATAAAGCCATGTAGAAAACTTTGATTCTTCTTTAAATGTGGCAATGGAATCATATACCTGCATAAAAACATCCTGAGCTGTATCTTCAGCATCTTCAGCATTTTGCAAAAGCCCTAACGCAGTGTTGTAAACCATATTCTGCCAGGTTTGTACGATTGTTTTAAAAGCTGTCCTATCTTTTTTCTTAAGCAGGTCGATCAATTCCCTTTCATTCAAAGCAAAAATATTTATATGCTAAAGTTGAGGGCCACCTGGACCGCGTCCGCCGCCAAAAGGTGGCCGCCCGCCCGCTCCGCCTGGTCCTCCAAAATTCCGATATTCGTTTTGTCTGTCATTGCTAGGAGCCTTTCCTTTTCCAAAGGTCTTCAATTTATAAGTAAATGTCAGCATAAAATATTGTTGCAAAACCTGGTTTGTCTGATCTTGTACATAAGCGGCAGTGACATCGCGTGTAATACTTCTGTTTTGTTTCAAAAGATCAAATACAGATAATTTTAACTCTCCTGTTTGGTTTTTAAGAAATTTCTGTCCAATAGCCATATTCCACAGCCAGTAATTTTGGTTAAGGCCACCTGATAAACCTTTGTAAGATTCGTTGGAGAGATCATTTTGAAAGAACAATCCTTTCTTGGTTAACAGATCACTATTAATACCAATAGATTGAGTAAAATAGTTATTATTTGCAGCAGGTTGAGAACTATTTTTTACGGTATTGATATTAGCCGAATAAGAAAGGGTGAAATCTACATATTCACTAATATTACTTGCCATTACAGCCCCTAAATTATAATTGTAAGCATTGGAAATATTAGAAATATTATTGACCATGCCAGGCTGTTTTGAGTAGCTCGCACCCGCATTAAAATTCAAAGTAGATTTTATAAAATTGATAGGTGTTGCAAACGTAAAAAATGACCTTGCATTGATATAGCCATTCATATTTATAGGTTTGGACAATTGTGATCCCGGATGCAGAACCAAAGAACTGGAGAGTACAGAGTCTTTTGTGGGGGTATATACTGCATTGGTGATATAATTATTAATATTTTGCAAGAAAATGTTGGCAAAAAAACTTTGGCTCTTTGCACTATTGGTATAAGTATAACGGGTAATTAGGTTATTGGTGTATTGCTGTTGCAGGTTAGGGTTACCGGTACTCCATGAAAGTGCATTTGAATTATTAATTACATTCTGCAATTGTGTTACGGATGGCGGGCTTACAGATCCACGGTAAATAATCCTTATATTACTTTTAGAAGTAAGTTTAATCCTTGCCATTGCATTAGCGAGGAAATTACTATAGGAGTTGTTAATGTGAGAAATGTCCGGATATACCTGGTCACTTTTTAACTCACTGTATTGATAAGCAACTCCGGCAGAGAGCATATTATTACGATCCCCATGACGGAAGGTAACTCCTGTATTTTGTGTATTGTAAGTATTATTAAACTTGTTACTAAGGGTATCATTAAGTGTGGAGTATTTACCCGAAACATTATCAAAGTCAAAAGTTTCCTGGTCTGCTTTACTAGTCTGAAATGAAGGGTTGTAATTAAACTGTAATTGTGTTTTAGGTGCAAGAGATTCTGTATATACCAGGTTGAACCTGTATTGATTGGTATTACTTTTTGAATCAGAAAATTGCTTTACAGTATCCTGCATTAAAACCGGCTTAACGTAATTATTGAATTGGTTTGTATAATTCTCTCCGTTTTTAAGACTGGATGTTTGATACACCCCTAATGATATGCTTCTTCCTTTTTTGGAAAAGGCATGACGAAAGAGGATCTCATTATTAAAACTATTACCGTTTGTGTTATTGGTAAGGTCATTCTCAGTACTACTAAGATTATTTAGTTTTTCTTCATCCTGGTAGGTATTACCTGTTGTGTAATTGACGGAGTTGTTTTTTTGAAAATTAAGACTTGAAGTGGCAATTATGGTATTGCTTGAATCAAGACGGTAAGTAAGCCGCAGATTAGCACGGTTATTATAATTTTCGGCGTTAGAAAGAGTGTTCTCATCATAAAATTGAGAAGAATCCCTTGAAGTAAAATTCTGCTGGCTTATAGTTTGATTATTGTTGGTATTGCTGTTATTGAAAAAATAACTTCCGGAAATATCTATCTTCTTTCCCCACGCATCACTATAATTAACTCCAAAAGCATTGGTTTTTGCAATACCACTTTGGGGACCTACAGTAAAACCTGAAGTGTTACCTCCCCTGAAATTTCCGCCGCCACCGCCGCCACGCATTCCACCACCACCACTGTTACCACTGCTGGTAACGCCCAGCAGATCCTGTGATGAGAAATTCTGTTGATTTACATTGTTTACAAGACCAACCAGGGAAATCCTTCTGGCATTGTTGAAGAAACTTACATTGCCACCTCCACTATACCGGTCATCTGTACCATATCCTGCGAATATCCGTCCAAAATTACCGGTGCGCATATCTTTTTTTGTGACAATATTGATTGATTTGGTAGTGTTGCCGTCATCGAATCCGGTGAGTTGTGCCTGGTCGCTCAACTTGTCAAATACCTGTATCTTGTCAATTACTTCTGCCGGAAGGTTACGCAACGTTGCCGTAGCATCATCTCCAAAAAAATCACGCCCATCCACGGTTACTTTTTTTACGGTTTCGCCCTGCGCGGTTACTGTACCGCTTTTATCTACCGTGATACCCGGCATCTTTTTGATCAGGTCTTCACTGGTGGCATCGGGATTTACTTTGTACCTGCTGGCCGAGTAGTCGAGTGTGTCACCATTTTGTTTTACTGCAGAAGAAGCGTCAATCACAACGGTAGAAAGCGTTTCAGCGCTTTTGTCCAGACCGAGCATTCCTAGATTGGTATTTTGCCCGCTTACCTTCACTTCTTTTTGAATAATTTTATATCCTATTGAAGTGATGGTTAAAGTGTAATTACCTTTTGGTACATTATTAAATATGAAACTTCCCATGGAAGTACTTACTGTAGTAAGTGGAGTGGAAGAAGAATCTTTTGAAAGTCGTATGGTGGCATTAGGAACAGGATGGTTGGTAGAGATATCCTGAATATTGCCGGTAACTGATTGAGCACTCATCTGAAGAGAAATAGCCGTAGCAAAAAGAAGAGTAATGAAAAATTTATTCATAATAAAGATTAAGTAACGGTAAGACGATGATATTATCGAAAACCTGTGCAGAGTAATTGCCTTAAGATAATTTTAACGCATGTATTTTTCTTTTTAAACACGTAATGGGGTGGGGGTAATGAAGATTTTTTTATTTTGTTAACGGAATCTAAAAATCATTTCAATTATATTGCACTCCCAAAAACAAAAATGATTTATGGATTATAATAAGATAGTCTCCGTTACCGGCCTTCCGGGTTTATTTGAATTGTTGTCTTCAAAATCTGATGGGGCTGTGGTACGCTCATTGGATGATAACACTTCCAAATTTGTGAGTACCAGGCTTCATAATTTTTCGCATTTAGAAAGCATTGAAGTTTACACCACTAAGGACAATACGAGCCTTGCTGAATTGTTTGACGCTATGAAAAAAAGTAAGGAAAAGATACCTGATGCCAAGGCGGATAGCAAGGCTTTGAAAGCCTATTATGAAAAGGTATATCCCGATCTTGATTTTGAAAAGGTGTATGCAAGTGATATGAAAAAGATGGTGAAGTGGTATGGAATCATAGAAAAGAACGATATAGAGATAAAAGTAAAAAGCGAAGAAGAAAAGGAAGCGGAAACAGATTTAAAGAACGCTAAACCTGCTAAAGTTGAAAATGCTCATGTGAAAGATATGAAACCACAACAGGCCAATCCCCGGAAGATAGAAAGCAGAGGAGTGAAATAATTGCGGATGGAATATTGAAGTTTCTTCAATATATTTTATTGTTACTGTGAATTTTTTATCGCTTCAGTAAATGGAAGATGCATCGGAGCTTCATCTGCTTACGTACGGCATGTGCCGGTTACTCCATCGTACTCGAAACAAAAATCAATATCTATTATGCCTACAGCAGATATACAAAAATTACCAAGAAAGTATTTACCTCAAAATTTGGAAATAACCGATTGGGAAAGTATTGAGCCTTTTTTTAAAGAGCTTCTTCAGAGGGAAATCCATTCAAAAGATGAGATGGAACATTGGCTCAAGGATATGAGTGAGCTGGAAGCAATGATTAATGAAGATGCCTGCTGGCGGCAGATAAAGATGACCTGCGATACAACGGATAAGAAACTGGAGGAATCGTTCAATTATTTTTTCATGGAGATTCAGCCGCGGATCCAACCGTATGCTTTTGAACTCAATAAGAAACTACTCAATTCACCTTATATTAACGAACTGGATAAAGATGAATATTTTACCTACCTGCGCTCGGTTAGAAAAAGTATAGAACTTTTTCGTGAAGAAAATATTCCGATACAATCAGAACTTTCTGTACTGCAACAGCATTATGGAATGATCACGGGAAAAATGACGGTAGAGGTGAACGGTAAAGAATACACGCTACAGCAGGCTTCCAAGTTTTTTGAGAATCATGACCGTGCTTTGCGTGAAGAAGTGTATCGGAAAATCAATGAGAGAAGATTGCAGGATAAAGATGCCTTGAATGATCTTTATTCAAAGTTGATAGAAAAAAGAGATCAGGAAGCGCTGAATGCGGGGTTTAAAAATTACCGCGATTATAAGTTCAAAGAGCTGGGGAGATTTGATTATACCAAAGAAGATACGTTTACTTTTCACAGATCGGTAAAAGAGCACGTTGTTCCTTTGGTGAAGAAGATATATGAACGCAAGAAAGAAAAATTGCAACTGGATAATCTTCGCCCGTGGGATGTGGAAGCGGAGCCTGAAGGCACGCAACCATTAACCCCTTTCAACACCGGAAAAGAACTGCTGGATAAAAGCATAGAATGTTTTACGAAACTCCGGCCTTTCTTTGGAGATTGCCTTCGTAAGATGAATTCCATGCACCATCTTGATCTGGAAAGTAGGAGTGGTAAGGCCCCGGGAGGCTACAATATGCCGCTTGCGGAAAGTGGTGCCCCATTTATTTTTATGAATGCTGCACAATCCATGCATGATGTAACTACGATGGTACATGAGGGTGGCCATGCAATTCAGTCTTTTCTTACTCATTCACTTGAGTTGAATGCATTTAAAGAATACCCGATGGAAATTGCTGAAGTAGCGAGTATGTCAATGGAGCTTTTCAGTATGGATCACTGGGATGTTTTTTTTGATAATAAAGAGGATCTGAAGAGAGCCAAGGAACATCAGTTGGAGAGGGTGATTACTATTTTCCCGTGGATAGCGGTGATAGATAAATTTCAGCATTGGATCTATGAAAATCCACACCACACAGTAGAAGAAAGATCACTGCAATGGGTGACAATCTTTAATGAATTTTCAGAGGGCGTAATTGATTACTCCGGACTAGAAAAATATGTAGAAAATGGCTGGCAGAAACAATTACATCTGTATGAAGTACCCTTTTATTATATAGAATATGGCATCGCTCAGCTAGGCGCTATCGGCCTATGGATGCAGTACAAGAAAAACCCGGAACACGCATTGGACAATTACATGAAAGCATTAAGCCTGGGCGGTACCAAAACATTGCCCGAACTGTATAAGGCAGCCGGACTGCGATTTGATTTTTCCTCAGAAAATATAAAGACGCTGATGGAATTTGTTAGAGAAGAAATGGAGGAATTGTAATTTTTTTGATGTAGGTAGAGAGGTAGGCACAAGGCATGCCTTGTATCTGCAATTTTGTATTGTGCTACAAGATCATTTACTCTGGCAGTTTATTTTTATAATAATTTATTTTCTCTGTGAGCGACATCCTTGCATAACGGGGCGAAGGCGATGGTAAACATTCGCCGTTTTTGATGTGGGGAAATAATTTCATGAAATGTTTCTCTACAAATTTGCTGGTAAAATACACAGCGTTGAATGTGTGTTGTGCCAATAATTTACTAAGCGCTTTGTCGTTGTATTCTACTATTTCAAGATTGCTGTCGAGGTTGTTGTTTTCTTTCCTTCTTATTTTGAGGAGCACGTCTGCTATGGCGATACCATGTTTTTCAAAAAGCTTTTTCTTGTCTTCTGTTGTCAACAATTCTTCCTGATATACTCCCCGCAGTATATTCCAGAATTGATTTCGTTTTGATGCATAAAACCATTCGGTTCCGCTTTCAGGATGAGAATTGTGAACCCCCGGAAAACTCCCTAAGATAAGCACAGTGGCGTTTTCAGGAGCAAAGGGTTTGTGTGGGTGGGTTTCTGTTTCCGGTATTTCTGTTTTTTGCATGATAAAATAAATGTGTCTTTGTAATATGGAAAGCAAATTTACATGAAAAGGTTGCTAATCCTGGCGGCAAATCATTCAGGCTGCTGAAGAAAACATCACGTCATAATAAAACCATTCACTATTTTCTTGCCCGCGGACTATCAATTGTACTTTAATATAGAGCGCAAACTTTTTCGGAAGAATAATTATTCATTATAAAGTTTTAGTTTTAATGCCTCAATCTTTTTTGATGAATCCACATTCCGCCAAAGCTAAAAGAAATGTAATCTTTATTATAATCGTTGCATCACTCGGTTATTTTGTAGATATCTATGACCTGGTTGTTTTTTCCATAGTGAGGGTACAGAGTTTTCACGATATCGGGATTCCTGATGCTGATATGCGCACTGGTGGTGAGTATGTATTGAATATGCAAATGGGGGGCTTGCTTCTTGGCGGAATTTTGTGGGGTGTTATAGGTGATAAATTTGGTCGTATCAAAGTTCTTTTCGGGTCTATTCTTTTGTATTCATTTGCTAATATGGCCAATGCTTATGTGAATGATATTCACACGTACGCTCTTGCCCGCTTTGTTGCAGGTATAGGCCTGGCGGGTGAATTGGGTGCAGGAATTACGCTCGTGAGTGAAAGTATGCACAAAGATAAACGTGGATACGGCACTATGCTGGTAGCCGTGGTGGGTGTGCTGGGAGCTTTAGCAGCTTTTTCGGTGGCGGAACATTTCGACTGGCGCAATGCTTACCTCGTGGGAGGTGGCATAGGAATTTTTTTGCTGGCATTGAGATTGGGTACTTTTGAATCAGGGTTGTATAAAAATACTACCGGTAAAAAAATCGCGAAGGGAAAACTGAGCATGCTTTTTACTTCGCGTGAAAGAGGCCTTCGTTACCTGTATTGCCTGCTTATAGGGCTCCCCATCTGGTTTGTGGTGGGTATTTTTGTTACTCAGGCACCCGAATTCGGAAGGGCTTTGGGCGCTACTGATACGTTGAGCGCGGGGAAAGGAATTATGTTTACTTATATCGGTATTTCGCTCGGCGACCTCCTTGCAGGCTTAATGGCACAGGTCATGAAGTCGAGGAAAATAACTGTTTTTATTTTTCAGATTGGTATCATGGTCAGTTCTGTATGGTATCTTTCATCTACCGGTATCACCCCCGCAAAGTTTCAGCAGATCGCATTCTTTATGGGGCTGGCAGTAGGGTACTGGGCTACCTTTGTAACTATTTCATCGGAACAGTTTGGCACCAACCTTAGGGCAACGGTTACTACAACGGCACCCAATTTTGTAAGAGGGGCTTTGATCCCAAGTACTTTCCTTTTTGAATTTTTTGTACATCGCTACAATATCATTACTGCCGGGTATATTATGATCTTTCTGCTTTCGACCATTGCCATATTTGCCCTATCGCAACTAAAAGAGAGTTTTAACAAAGACCTGAATTATCTGGAAGAATAGGCACTACGTCTTACAGGTAGAGTGGAACGGGGAAATGAGGTTCTTTCTCTGATTTGTTTTAATGAATTATTAGTAAGGAATCCCTTGCGAATTCAGGTTTTTTCACTGCTAAAATTTTCAGTAAAAAATACCTTGTAATTCATTTCCTGATTTTGCATTAATTTCACCACTTAATTCTAATAAAAAACTGTATTTATATTATGGCGGAAGTGATAAGAATGCCTCGTATGAGTGATACTATGACAGAAGGTGTGATAGTGGACTGGCATAAAAAAGTAGGCGATAAAATTAAACCGGGCGACCTGTTGGCCGACGTGGAAACAGATAAGGCTACCATGGAGCTTGAAAGTTATAACGAAGGAACTTTGTTGTATATCGGGGTTGAAAAAGGAAAATCGGTGCCCGTGGAAGGCATACTGGCGATAGTGGGTAAAGATGGAGAGGATTACAAGAATCTCCTTAACGAGGAGAATAAGAAGCCTCAGGGTAGCACAAAACCGGGAGATGCTGAGCAAATGCCGACTAAAAATGAGAATGAGGAAATGGCTATAGCTGCCGGCCAGGAGAAACAAAGCGATGATACACCGGCAAATGGACAGAATGTGGAACTGCCGAATGACGCTAAAGTGATTCGTATGCCGCTGATGAGCGATACCATGACCGAAGGAAAGATCATTCAGTGGAATAAAAAAGTAGGCGATAAAGTGAAAGCAGATGATTCACTGGCTGAAGTGGAAACAGACAAAGCCACCATGGATGTAGTTGGATACGAAGAAGGAACACTTTTATACATTGGTGTGGAGGCTGGAAAGGCAGCGAAGATCAATGAAATTATTGCCATTGTAGGAAAAGAAGGAACAGATGTAAGTGCCTTTGTAAATGCGGAGAAAAATGCTCACGAAAACCCGCCTAAGGCTGGGAATAAAGTTGAAGAGAAGAAACAAGAACATAAAGTTTCGTCACAACAACCGGTAGCGGTTCAGAATAATCAGGCTGCCTCTTCTTCCATAGAAGGCGGAAGAGTAAAGGCTTCGCCTCTTGCAAAAAGATTAGCTGCCGAGAAAGGGATTGATATTTCTCAGGTTCACGGAAGCGGAGATGGTGGAAGAATTATTAAAAAAGACGTAGATTCTTTCGTTCCTGCTGTCGCAGCACCCAAAGCAGTGGTAGAGAAAGCTGCAATTGCGAAACCGGTTCAGCCATTTGAACAAATAGGGCAGGAGAGTTTTGAAGATATTCCCAATTCACAGATGCGCAAGACGATTGCCCGCAGATTGGGTGAGAGTAAATTCCAGGCACCACATTTCTATGTTACCATGGAAATAAATATGGATAATGCGATCGGTTCACGTAAAGCCCTGAACGAAGTAAGCCCTGTAAAAATTTCATTCAATGATCTGGTGATAAAAGCGTGTGCCATGGCACTGCGCCAGCATCCTGCTGTGAACAGTAGCTGGATGGGTGATTTTATCCGTCAGAATAAACATATTCATATTGGTTCGGCGGTAGCAGTTCCCGAGGGGTTGATCGTTCCTGTAATCCGCTTTGCCGATCAAAAATCTCTTTCACAGATCGCTGCTGATACAAGTCAGTTATACGAAAAGGCAAGAACTAAGAAACTACAACCGGAAGAATTCAGTGGAAACACTTTTACTATTTCCAATCTCGGAATGATGGATGTAGAAGAATTCACAGCCATTATTAATCCGCCCGACAGCGCGATACTTGCTGTAGGAAAGATCAAAGAAATTGTAGTGAAAAAAGGAGATGGTTTCGGAGTATCCAATGTAATGAAAATAACCCTTAGCTGTGACCACCGGAGTGTGGACGGAGCTGTGGCTGCAGCTTTCCTTCAGACGGTAAAAAAATTCCTGGAGAATCCGGTGACCATGCTGGTATGATGAGCTTGTTGCCTACTAATATTTCATTTTAAATATGCGAAAATATTTTATCACAGCGATCATTATTTTAGTGGTCCTTGCTATAACATTTGCCGTATGGTCTAATTTTCAGCATACGGAGTATGCCCGCACTTCTATGGGAATGACGGTGGTACTGGAAGTGATTATTACCGCCATCTTTATTGTATCTATTTTGTTTTTGGTTATAAAGAAAAAGAAGAATTAGATCAATGACTTTTTTTCAGATGTTACAATAAGTAAAACCATTTCAGAATCTAATTGCTTCAAATATTAAAAATTTCTTTTTATTTTCTGTTCTAAGGCTTAATATACCATACAATGACACTATCAAAAACAAATCTTCTTTTAATTTTTTTGCTTTTCCTATGTTTGCCAAATTATGGGCAGACTAAAAAGAAAAATAATTATTTAGTTTCTTTCACTAACCCGGCGACAGATGAATGCGGGTATAAAAATCAAAATGGGGATATCGTTATTCCGCCTGGTAAATATTCATTTTGCTTCACTGACACATTCCGAACGTTTGCAATTGTAGCAAAGCTGCATTTTGGCTTTGCAGCTATAGACAGACACGAAAATATTTTATACGAAGTTTTTCCTTACGACAATGGGCCGGACTATGCTTCTGACGGACTCTTTAGAATTTTAGAAACCAATAAGATTGGTTACGCCGACGAGGTAACCGGTAAAGTTGTAATTAAACCTCAGTTTGACTGTGCTTTCCCTTTTGAAAATGATGTTGCAAAAGTTGGTTTCAACTGTAGGACACATTCAGTAGGAGAAAATTATTTTTGGACAAGCGACAACTGGTTTTTTATTGACAAGAAAGGGAAAAAAGTTAAACCGCCAAGTTCGAAAGAGTGACAAAGACAATTGCATATAACAAAAGGCCACAACGTTAGCCTGATTACCGATTTTATAAATAGAAGCATTTTGTATAGAAAGCTCATAAGGCATAGAGTTTTGGTAACTTTGCAATATGGACGATCATCCGGTCATATTATTTGATGGCGTTTGTAATTTTTGCAATAGTACTATCAATTTTGTCATTAAAAAAGATAAAAAAGCTGTATTAAGATTTGCAACCTTACAGAGTGATATTGCAGATAAATTGTTAGCGGGTAATCACACTGAAAAAATGGACCTCAGTTCTTTTGTATTTATTGAAAAGGATAAAATTTATACAAGGTCCAAGGCAGCTCTGAGGGTTTGCAGATATATGAAAGGATTATGGCCATTGATGTATGGCTTTATAATTGTTCCACCGTTTATACGGGATGGAATTTATAATTGGGTTGCAAGAAACAGGTATCAGTGGTTTGGAAAAAAAGAAGTGTGTATGGTGCCGGCTCCTGAAATACGTTCCAGATTTTTAAATGAAACAAAATGATTAACAAAAAAACAGTGGTATTGGGTGCTTCCACCAATCCGGAGAGATACAGTTATCTCGCTGTGAATAAGCTTCGCAACAAAGGACATGATGTGATAGCCATTGGGAATCATACAGGTAAAGTAGGCGATGTGGATATTGTTTCATCCCCCGTGCCTGCCGATCATGTGAATACGGTAACTATGTACCTGAACCCTCTTCATCAACCCTCTTATTACGATTATATATTTTCTCTCCATCCAGAGCGCATTATTTTTAATCCCGGCGCAGAGAATGAAGAACTGGCATCTCTCGCAAAGAATAAGGGTATTCTTACGCAGGAGGCATGTACGTTGGTATTACTAAGTACAGGACAGTATTAATACTTTTTTATTCACGTGGTTTCTCCCAACTTTTTATTTTAGCGCTTTTTCAGAAAAGAATATGAAATATTTTCTACGGATTGCCGTTTTATAAGTGTCCAGAATTTATAAAAAACTAAATCCGATCTATGAAAATCATGTACAAAGTGATGTTATTGTGCATTATTGTAATGTTCTCATATTCTTCTACACAGGCACAAATTCTCACTTCCAACCGTCAGAATTACTTTGGTAAGTATGCCGAAAAATTACCTACGGCTGTCACTGAACTGGAGAAGGCATTCAGTACTCCTGAAGGAGCCAAAATAAAGATTAATTTTTCTGATTTTTCCTTTAATGGGATTGTTACTTCTTCTATAAAGCGTTACGATAATTTATATAGTGTGTTGGTAAAAGCCCCCGGGCTAGACAATACGTTACTGGCCCTTTCAAAAAGGATCAATGATGATAAGACGATCACTTATATAGGCCGTATTATTAATGAAAATTATGCTGATGGATTTGAATTGAGGGAAGGAAAAGACGGTACTTACGCAATGAATAAAATTAAGACTGATGCAATGATAGAAGATTATTAATTAGAAAATCAACCTTACACCGTTATTCAAAAAAAGCGGCAATAATCCTAAATCCTAAACCATGAAAAAGATTCTATCTATTTTTTCTATACTGATGATGATGATCTCTTTTCAATCATACAGCCTTCCGCAACTTAGTAGTTTCCCTTCTGCCAAAGCAACAATATTTCTTGATTTTGATGGACAAACAGTGGCCGGTACCGCTTGGAACAGCAATGGGCCTATGTATTGTGCCGCCGCCGGATTAACTGATGTGCAGGTCACAGAAATATTCAACCGCGTATCTGAAGATTACAGACCTTTTAATATTAATATTACTACTGATTCTACTGTATTCCTGAAAGCTCCTTTGATGCAAAGGATCAGGATCATTGTTACTACTACAAGTAGTTGGTTTCAGGGGGTAGGCGGTGTGTCATTCACCGGTTCATTTATATGGGGCGATGATACGCCGGGCTTTGTTTTTTCCGACAGATTGAACTATAACACTAAGATGGTTGCTGAATGTTGCACACATGAAAGTGGCCATACCGTGGGACTTTCACACCAGGCCAAATATAATGGTACCTGCACTTTGCTGGCTACCTATAATGATGGTATAGGAACCGGAGAAACAAGTTGGGCACCGGTGATGGGAAACAGCTACTACCGGAATTTATCAGGATGGAATAATGGCCCTACACCCAGTGGATGTACCGCCGATCAGGACAATCTTTCCATCATTACTTCCCGGAATGGCTTTACTTACCGTACTGATGATCATAGCGATAATCCTGCGGTCAATCCAACCCTGCTCGATGTAAGCAGCGCGCAATTTAACTCCGATGGAATCATCACTACTAATACCGATAAAGATGCTTTTAAGATCAGTCTTGCCAAAGATGGAATACTTCATGTAAATGTGGCACCTTATTCTGTAGGGGCCAATAATGAAGGAGCCGACCTTGATGTAAAGGCTACCGTTCTTAATTCGTCTATGCAAATAGTAAAAGTATATGATCCGATGGATAAACTGGATGTAACGATTGATACCACTTTAATGGCAGGCGATTACTACTTATTGATACAGGGAGCAGGAAATGATAACGCCACTAATTATGGTAGCCTGGGTTCTTATACGCTGCGCGGGATATTCTCACCCCTTATTATAATGCCTATCAGCCAGGTGTTACTTTCAGGGCAAGTTAATAAAGGGAAACACGATTTGAGCTGGAGTATTGTAACCGATGAGCCGGTACGAAGTTTATCATTGGAAAGTTCTTCTAATGGTACTTTCTTCACATCACTTACTTCCATTTCTTCCGGTGATAAAAAGTTTGATTACGAGCCCATGGTGAAAAATAATATTTTTTATCGTCTCAAAGTAACTTCTGTTACCGGGCAGGTAGTGTATTCCAATATTATATCCTTGAAACCTGTAGAAACTATTGGCACTGCTTTTACAGTTTCTTCATTAGTGAATTCTGAAATAAAAGTGAATGCTTCTCAAAATTATAATTATCTGCTTGCCGATATGAGTGGAAGAATAATAAAACAAGGAAATGCCCAGGCAGGCGTTAATAACATAAATATCAATAATTCTCCCAACGGAATTTATATACTACAAATTATTAGTAACTCCCAAAGAACAACCCAAAGAATTGTAAAACTGTAAGGTAGATTCATGTGTAAGTTAGGGGCTAGCGTTAGGGGCTGGCCCCTTTTGTTTTTTTAGAGTTTCCTGTTGCGAGTATTAGTGATTTTTTTGTTTTCTGGTTTGATGAAATGAGTTTAAAACAGGATACCATTTTTATTTGCTTCCTTGTTTAAAAATATAAATGAGGTAAATCAGGTTCGGGTTAGATTTGCTTTCCCCTTTATATCTGATATATTTAATCTCTTTGATATTAATAAAATATTTTTAATGCCAGAAGGAGTTTGAAATTGTACCTGGAAACTCCCCGGATAATGGACCCTGATTTCTATTTTGTCTTTATTTTTTTTAATATTCACACCTTTCACTGTGCCTATTTGTGTAATTATTTCACCGGGATTTAACTGGAATGTATTAACGATACCAATGTAAACAGATAGTGAATCAGAAAGGAAAAGATCGTTCCTGTTATTTATCTGGGCTGCGCCAGACATGCTGTTCAGCAGGCATAAGGAAACTACTAATAGAAATTTCATGGAGATTTATTTTCCTCTAATTTCCTCTAATATTTAATCATAGAAATGCTTTGATAATAAATTAACAGTTTATTTTTTCATCTCATCTTCCTGGTTTGGGATGATTTTTATCTCGTCCTCTATTCTTTCTGTTGAGATTATTTCTTCTAACATTAATTATAATTTTTTCTCGCTTTTTCCAAAATATCGGTACATTTAAAAAACCTTATTTTATGTTATGGAGAAGATTTAACGGTGACCCGATTGATTTACCCATAAAAAATGCGGTAGAAAATGCCATCCAAAACGAAACCGAAGCAGGGAATAAACTGAAAGTTTGCATAGGTACCGATAGCCAGGTAAAAAGCCACGAAACAGAATTTGCTACTGTAATTGTTTTTCTTCGCGAAGGACGCGGAGGCTTTATGTTTATTCATAATGAAAGAACTACTACAAAGTATAGTATCAAAGAAAGAATGTTGGTAGAAGTTGCCAAAAGTATTGAGATCGCTTACGAACTTTGCGATCTTTTTACTAAATATGATGTAGATATGGAAGTGCATGCTGACATTAATACCAATCCAAGTTTTAAAAGTAATGAAGCATTACGTGAAGCCATGGGATATATTCTGGGAATGGGCTTTGCCTTCAAAGCTAAGCCAGAAGCCTTTGCCAGCAGTTGCTGCGCTGATAAAATGGTGAATTAAAAGCCCCTAACCCCGCAGGGGAACAAGTAAATTACTTTTCATTTTTTCAGGCTTCCTTTCTGTTTACTTATGGTTGGTGATGAAACATCCGTCTCCATAACTCAAGAATCTAAATTCATGCGATAGTGCATACTTATATATTTCTTTCCAATTATCTCCAATCATTGCAGATACTAATAACAATAAAGTAGATTTAGGCTGATGAAAATTAGTAATCATTCCTTTAGCAATTCTAAACTGGTAGCCGGGAGCAATAATAATTTGTGTTTGAATCAATAGTCTTTCAGTATTTTTATTTTGAAGAAAATTTAAAAGAGTTTGTAAAGATTCTATAGAACTGCAATTATTATTAATCAAAGACTCTTCATATACTTCCCATTGATTTATTTTTAATTCATCCAACGTAATTCCGGGATTCAGAAAGATTTTTAATCCCATCCAGTAGAGGCTTTCAACAGTTCTTACAGAAGTAGTGCCCACACAAAAAACACCATGATCCATATTTTGTATCAATTGTTCAATAAATTTTGTGGAAACATCGATCCATTCTGCATGCATTTCATGACCTTCCATATTAGTAGCTTTCACCGGCTTGAAAGTACCAGCGCCTACATGAAGTGTCACAAAACCTATATTAATTTTTTTTTCTTCCAATGAAGAAAATATTTCTTTGGTAAAATGCAAACCTGCTGTAGGTGCAGCTACCGAACCTTCGTGTACAGAATAAATAGTTTGATATTTTTCAATGTCGCTTTCTTCTGCTTTTCTTTTTATATAAGGCG
>JBDTGA010000003.1:0-11914 GCA_039937655.1 Ginsengibacter sp. | reverse complement strand
CTTATATGATTATTTTACTATTTTCGCAAAGTATTAACAGAAGCTGCTATGCACGAGAAGAAAACTTTAATAAGAAAAAAAATCCTCCGGGAGTTATATTTTCAAAATAATCTTTCTTGTGTAGATCTTTCTGCAAGAATTCATAAAAGCTTTCCTGTTACTTCCGGTCTGATAGACGAACTGGAAGCAAAAAACCTTGTTTCGGCAACAGGTTATGCACCATCTACTGGTGGCCGGCGTCCCCTGACTTACTCTATCAACAGTGATGTAATGTATGTGGTTTCTGTGGCGATGGATCAATATGTTACAAAATTTGCTATTATGGATGTGCATAATAATTTTGTATTACCTGTTGAAAAAATTTTATTGCCTTTACCTGACAATCCAAACGCGATAAATGATTTACAAGAAAATCTTTTTCGCGTGATTAATTCTTCAGGAATTCCCAAAGAAAAATTTGTTGGCGTTGGAATCGGGATGCCAGGGTTTGTAAATGTTGAGAAAGGCGTCAACTATTCATTCCTGCAATTGCCCGACAATAAAAGCCTCACAGATCATCTTTCCAAAATGCTTGGCCTTCCTGTTTTTATTGATAATGATTCAAGTCTTATCGCATTGGCAGAATATTATTTTGGCGGTGCCCGGGACGATAGAGATGCGATGGTCATCAATATTGGGTGGGGGATTGGCCTGGGGATGATCCTGAATGGGGAATTGTTTAGAGGGCATGATGGATTTGCAGGTGAGTTTAGTCACATTCCTCTTTTTTTAAATGGCAAGCTGTGCTGGTGCGGAAAAGTAGGATGCCTTGAAACAGAAACCTCTTTATTGCTAATGATAGAGAGCGCCAAAGAAGGTATTGCTTCTGGTAGAAATTCAAAATTGAAGTCATTGCCATTTGATGATCTTGAGCTTGCTTATGAGGGTATTGCCAAAGCGGTGCAGGAAGGAGACCAGTTTGCTGCCGAATTGTTTGCAAAAGCAGGTTATAATATAGGAAAAGGGATAGCTGTATTGATCCATCTTTTTAATCCCCACAAAGTTATTTTAAGTGGCCGTGGTTCGCTGGCCGGGAAAATATGGCTGGCTCCAATACAACAGTCATTAAATGAACATTGCATTCCACGACTTCACCAGGGAACTGAGATCGGAGTTTCCACCTTAGGCGTACATGCTGAATTAATAGGCGGCGCTGCCTTGGTGATGGAACACTATGATACTCTCCAAACGGGATGCAGTGTAATGAAAATAGACGACGACTTATCAAATAAAAAAGTAAAAATCGCATAATTCTGAAAAAAGACTGAAATCAATTTATTAATAAATTAAATACAAATGCAATGAAAAAAATTATTCAAAAACTATTGCTCTGCAATTTTCTTTGCTTTTGCGCAATGATATCCTTTGCCCAGAAAAGGCAAGTCTCAGGAATAGTAAATAATAATGTCGGCGCTTCTGTTATTAACGCATCCGTACTTTTAAAAGGAACAAATATTGGGACTTCGACAAATGAAAGCGGTCATTTCAGCATTTCGGTAGATGGGCCTAACTCAATATTAACTATTAGCTCAGTAAATTATAAATCTAAAGAAGTGGTGGTAGGCCAGAGCAATAATTTGAATATTGTTTTGGAGCCGGGTGAAGGTGCTTTGCAGGAAGTGGTGGTGACTGCATTGGGAATTTCAAAACAGAAAAGGCAACTGGGATTTTCTATTACAGAAGTAAAAGGCGATGCATTGGCCAAAACGAATGAAGTAAACCCTGTAGATGCACTTCAGGGCCGGGTTGCTGGCGTACAAATTGATGAAGGTGCCGGAGGGCTATTTGGAAATGCAAAAATCCTTATAAGAGGCAACTCTACTCTTGGCACTAATAATCAGCCCATATTTGTGATTGACGGTGTAATTATGGACAATGATGTTTTTAGTGGTACAGGCCGGGACTTTGGGAATGATTTGAAAGATCTGAACATGGATAATTTTGAAACAGTCTCCGTACTTAAAGGGTCTGCTGCTGCAGCTTTATATGGTACCAGGGCGATTAATGGCGTAATATTGATTACGACTAAAAAAGGGTCGGCACGAAAAGGAATTGGGGTTACCGTGAGTAACGCGTACAGTATAATACAACCTTATGCAGGCCCAAAATTTCAAAATGAATATGGTGGAGGAAGTGTAGGAGCTTTTTTCACTGATAACAGAGATCCCAATTATAAATCGGACAACTGGACAACAAAGGTTTTTCCAATAGACCCCGTTTCAGGAAAGCCTTATATTGATCATCAAACCGGAAGAGAATTGGAAAACTGGGGACCGCGCATGGAAGGACAAGATGTAATCAATTATGATGGCACTCCCACTAAATTTCTTCCACAACCCAATAATTACCTGGATGCATTCCAGACAGGTATGGGCAACAATACCAATATAGCATTAGACGGAGGTACAGAGAAATCGACTTTCAGGTTATCTTATAATCATAATGAAGCGGAAGGGGTAGTGCGTAATAATAAACTTACTAAAAATGCTTTTGATTTGCGCGTTACACATGAGTTTGATAAAAGAATAAGTGTAGATGCAAGTGTTGCCTACTCTGATTTTAATGGTAAAAACCCGCCACGCTTAGGAGGGTTGGATGCATTTGGCTCCTTTAATTTAGGCCACATGTACACATGGGTTTTGCCCCGTAATTATGATACCCAATATTGGATGCAAAGAGATAAATATACAAGTATTTTAGGAGGGGTGCCAGATCCAAATAATCCAAACGAACCTAATAAAGTACCTGAAGCACGATACTGGTTTTCGCTTTATAATGACAATTATGTGCAGAACGAACAATTGGTAAGAGGAAGGGTGGCTGTAACTGCAAAATTAACCGATTGGGCAAAGTTGGTACTCGAAGGCAACTTTAATAATATATATACTAAAACGGAAACGACAGAATTGGGCCAGGGAATTAATTTTGCCGGTGGCTCTTATGGCCTTGGTTTTAACAATAAACAAAGTAACCTGCTAAAGGCAATGTTGATGATGAACAAAGATATCAATGAAGATTTTAGTATTAACGGTTATATTGGTGCAGAAGCTCAGCGTAACAAAGATAATTTTGAAAATAGTTCCACGTCGGGTGGGCTAAATTACCCTGGTGGTTTTTTCCTTTCAAACTCTGTGAATCCACAAAATACCACTGGCGGTGTTTTAAGCAGAAAGAATTTTAATTCATTATATGCAAGTGCAGATTTTGCTTATAAAAATATGTTATACCTGCAGGCTACATGGCGCGGAGATTGGTCATCAGCCCTCACCTATTCTGATGGTAGCGGTAATAATTTTTATAATTATCCTGCTGCAAGCCTGTCATGGATATTTACAGAAACTTTTAAGAATCTTCCTAAATGGATCAGTTTTGGTAAGCTGAGAGCTAATTTAGCCGCGCTTGGTGGCGATACGGATCCTTTTAATCTTAATCCGGGCTATGCGTTTAATGGATTTACTTTGGCTAATGGTGGCAGTGTGCCGACCTCTACTTACAATTCCAATTCTGTATTGCAACCTGACATAAAACCTGTAAGAAAAATATCAAAAGAAATCGGAATGGAAATGCGTTTTCTTGATAACAGATTAGGCTTTGATTTGAGCCTTTATCAGGACAATACCAAAAACCAGATTTTGAATATCGGGACTCCACCGGAATCTGGCGTGGAATCTATTCTTATTAATGCCGGAAATATTCAAAACAAAGGCATTGAATTATCTATAGATGCTACTCCGGTAAGAACCCAAAATTTTTCATGGAATACTTCATTTAATTATTCGCGGAACAGAAATTTGATTGTGGATCTATATCCCGGAAGAACTGAATTTAACCTCGGTGCAGATATTGCTGAAATAAGCACCTGGGCTGTGGTTGGTAAATCTTATGGAACCTTGCGAACTCAAATTCACTCAACCGCATTTCAGGCTGTAGATGGTAGTGGAAATAACGTTAAGGACCCGAGAAATGGGCTTCCCATTCTAAATTGGCGTAGTGATGCAAGAGCCGCTTTTCCTGCGAGGAGTAATGCGTGGCAGGACGTGGGCGACATCAATGCTAAGTTCAGGGGCGGATGGAATAATACGTTCACTTACAAAAACGTTAGTCTGAATGTTTTGCTGGATGCCAAAATAGGCGGTGATTTTGTTATGGCTTCCTATCGTTTTGGCACTCATACCGGGGCTTTATATAATACTTTGGCTGGAAGAGATGCAAGCCATGGCGGTATTGGCTGGACCAGTGCCTACAACGGGGTAACTTATGATGATGGCATGATTCCGGTTGGTGTATTTGCCCAAGAGCAAAAGGTAACGGAGCCGGATGGATCCCAGGTTGATGTAGGAGGATTAACCTACCAAGAAGCCTATGATAAGGGATATGTAGAACCTACCCACGCTCCACAGTTTTATTACCGGTATGGTTCTTCATCTACAGGTGTTGCAGATTACTGGATCAAAAAGAATTCATGGATATCATTGCGACAGGTAGCTCTTAGCTATAGTTTCCCTAAAAAAATATATGAAAAAGTAAGGCTTAACGGTTTATCTCTTTCAGCAATAGGACGCAATTTATTATATGTCTATAAAACATTACCACTCAATTTTAACCCGGCATCAAATAATTCTAATAATACAGCATATTCAGGTGAAAATGGATTTCTTCCTATGACGCGAACTTTTACTTTTTCGTTAAGGGCTTCATTTTAACCAGATATTAATAATTTAATTCCAATAAATAAAAAGTTATGAGAAAAAAATTATCAAAATATATATCACTTGCCCTGTTGATTATGTGCATGGGATATATCACCTCATGCAAAAAGGACTTTGGGACCATTAATACGAATCCAAGTCTTGTTACCACACCCGATGTGAAATTTCTTTTTTCTTATTCTGAAGACAAACTGGCAACTTACAAGGGGACAGAATGGGTGTGGGAAAGCATGGAGCAATTGTGGAGATTTACGCAACATATTACATCAGACCCTTACGAGCTATCTACGAATGTAAACTCCCGTTATAATGCCTTCTATTCTTCCATAGTGCCAAACCTTTTTGAAATAAGAAGACAGATCAGCACCAAACCTGATAAAGATTCATATCAAAAAATGGCGGCGGTCACCTATATTTTACAGGTGTTGCAGGGAATAAAAGTAAGCGATATGAATGGCTCTATCCCTTATTCAGAAGCAGACCAGGGAAGGTATAAGGGCAATTACAGTCCTGTATATGATACCCAACAATCATTGTTTGATACCTGGCTTAAAGAGTTGACCGACGCAATTGCTGTTTTGGAAAGCAATTCGTCCACACAGCAAAGTTATGGAGCTTCGGATATTTATTATGGGAGCGATTGGACAAAATGGGTGATGCTGGCCAACACCTTAAAGTTAAGAATCGCAGCGCGTGTGGAAAATCAGGATCAAACTAAGACCCAGAGTATTTTTCAGGAAGTAATGAAAGATGCCATAGGCCCAATAAGTGAGGATGATACTCAATTAAGTTATTCGAGCGTGGATTTTTTGCCTTTCGGAACATCAGGCGATATTGATTACCGGTCTCCGAGATACGCGAGCGCTTCAATAATTAAATTTCTGAAAGCGTCAGATGATCCGAGATTACCGATATACTTTGAAAAGAATGATCTGCAGGGAAGTTTTAAAGATACGCTTAACAAATATTCAGTTGTCCTGCCATCATTCATTAATATAAACGATCCTCTGATTATGTATCAGGGCGGTCCTGCTGACTGGACACTTGCCCCCACTTATGCAGCCTTCATTAAAACACCCTTTCAGGTGGGCCCTTTCACCAAATATTTTCTTATCTCACATATCAATCGGAGATTCTTTTCACCTCGGTACAATGGGAATACAAGTGGTCAATTTACAGATGTAATGGTTACCAATGCAGAATCTTGCCTGTTGGTGGCCGAATTTATTCAAAAGGGATATGCCGGAGGCGTGGATACTAAAGGAACTGCTTCAGATTGGTATAATAAAGGAGTTACATCTTCCATAAAAACGATGAACAATATTGCTATTGCCGCCAATTCAACTACAGGGTTTAGTGGCGATGGTACTACGGAAATCAGTACCTATTTGAATAGCCCGGAAATAAAACTCGATGGGGCCAACGATTTGGAAAGAATTTACATTCAGGAATACCTGAATCTGTACCGCAACCCACCCGAAGCATTTGTGTTTTGCCGCAGAACAGGATATCCTAAACTTTCATCCACCTACTATGCTAGAGAAGCTTTTAATGAGGTGATACCCCGCCGTTGGTGGACTACTGATCCGGGCGAAGTAAACAGGAGCCATTGGTCATCTGCGTTGCAGGAAGAAGGTTTTACACCATTGGCCCAGGATGTACAAACTTTAAATAGTGAAAGGGTTTGGTATGATAAAAAAGCACCAGATTTTGGCAAGGGTAATTAATTATCAAAATGTTCAATAAAAGACAAACTTTACTTTAATCAAAATAGAATAACAAATCAGTACTTCAAAAATAAAAACAAATGCAATGAAAAAGATTACTCGAAAATTATTTCTCTGTACTTCCCTGTGCCTTTGTGCAGTAATGTCCTTTGCACAGCAAAGAGAAATAACAGGCACTGTAAAAGACAACAATGGCGCACCGGTTGCCAATGCTTCAGTGCTTGTGAAAGGCACTACAAGAGGTGCCACCACAGATGAAACCGGTCGTTTTAATATCACAGTTAACGGAGCTAACCCTATACTTTCTATCAGTTCAGTTAATTTCAAAACTATTGAAAAGCCGGTGGGCGAGGGTAACAGTATTGCAATAGTTATGCAGTCACGTGAGGCTGCACTACAGGAAGTAGTGGTTACTGCACTGGGAATCCAAAGGGCCAAAAAGTCTTTAGGATATTCAGTACAGCAGGTTTCTGGCCAGACCTTGTCTGAAGCAAGAGAACCCAACCTTGTGAATGGGCTTACCGGCAAAGTTTCCGGACTCCAGGTGGTCCGTTCTGGCAACGGGCCGGGTGGTTCTTCTCAAATAATATTAAGAGGTAATAACTCTTTGAACGGAACTCCTTCACAACCTTTGATAGTTGTTGACGGTGTTCCGATGGATAACTCAACCGGTCGCGTGGGCATCGGAGCTACTAACGACTTCTGGAATCCTTCCCTGGATATGGGGAACGGACTGAGTGATATTAATGCGGATGATATTGCATCCATCAGCGTGTTGAAAGGTCCGGCAGCAGCAGCCCTTTATGGATCACTTGGTGGTAACGGGGTTATTTTGATTACTACCAAAACCGGCAAAAAGCAGTCAGGTTTGGGAGTTTCAGTTTCTTCTTCCATAGGTGTTGAAAGCATATTTACCAATCCTGATATGCAGAATTCTTATGCCCAGGGATCCAATAATTTGTATGATTCTTCTTCCACATTAAGCTGGGGTCCAAAAATAGGCGGGCAACAGGTAACAGACTGGAATGGGAAAAAAGTATCTTTACAACCTTATAGTAACGTAGATGCTTTTTTCAAAAACGGCATTGTTTCTAACCAAAATGTATCCTTCCAGCAGCAGTTCAGCTCAACTTCTGTATATGCGTCTTATAATCGTTTCGATGATAAAAGCATCATCCCAGGGGCTAAACTTTCGCGTAACAATCTGACTGCAAGAGCTGTTACTAAATTTGGTCACGAAGATCATTGGACTTTGGATACCAAAGTTCAGTTCATCAATGCAGTTGCAAATAACCGGTCATTGGGAGGTCAGAACGGAAGCATTTTTTCAACGATCTACAATTTACCTCGCACACTGAATATTCTGAATTTCAAAGACCCACTTGACCCAAACGGGAATATGTTCTGGTGGCAAAGAGGAAGTGGTATGAATCCTTACTGGACAGCAAAATATAATTTGAACAGTGACACAAGGAACCGCTACATGTTGTATGCTACACTGCGTCACCAATTTACATCCTGGTTGAGTGCAGAGGCGACAGCGGGTGCCGATATGTACACAACCAACACAGAATCAAAACAGTATGCCGGAAGTCCTGGCAACAATAGTTTCGGAATCGGATCACAAACGTATCATCAAACAAATTATAGCGGAATGATTACCGCCAAGAAAGACAATCTTTTTGGAAAATTTGGTGGTTCAGTGATGGTAGGTGGAAATTTGATGGAGTGGGAAAATAGCGCTATAAATATAAGTGCAAATCCATTGAGAGTTCCCAATTTATTTTCCGTAGGAAATTCAGTGGGGCAGCCGGGTGTAAGTCAGATTTATGGCAAGAAAAAAATAAATTCCGTATATGGTTCATTGACTTTGAATTATGACAATTATTTGTTTTTAGATGCTACATTACGTAATGACTGGACTTCTACACTGGCGCCAGCGCACAATTCCTTTTCTTATCCTTCTGTAAGTCTTTCCTATGTGTTCAGCGAAATGATGAAAAACCTTCCATCATGGTTTAGTTATGGTAAACTGCGGGCCACATATGCCGAAGCTGGTAATGACATGGATCCTTATCAACTTTTCAATACATATTCTATCGGTACTGATCCAAATGGAAATACTACTGCTTCCAGAAACGGAACATTGTTTAATGATAGTGTAAAGAATCAGTTGATGAAGTCTTATGAAGGCGGACTTGAGTTACGCTTTTTCCAGAATAGATTGGGATTAGACGTTTCAGTATATAAACAAAATACGTTCAATCAATTGATTGCGCTACCGATGGATCCTTTAAGCGGCTATAGTGGTTTTATGATCAACGCCGGAAATGTTCAAAATACCGGTGTGGAAATAACTGCTAATGCGCGAATTCTGACCAATCCTAAATCACTTAACTGGAATATGATTGTGAATTATTCTCATAATAACAATACCGTACCTTCTATTTATCCGGAAATAAATAAATATCAGTTGGGTGGCTTTGATGTGATGCAGATTTTAGCAGTTGCCGGTCAGCCATATGGTGAAATTTACGGTACAAAAATTTTAAGAGTTACTGATCAAAAAGATCCTAATTACGGGCAACCGATCCTTTCAGCAAATGGATTGCCGCAAGCGACTACCGATATTAGCCGCCTTGGCAACCAACAGGCAGACGCATTGGTGGGATGGACAAACTCATTTTCTTACAAAGGATTCGGACTTGCTGTACAATTAGATGCCAGGTTAGGTGGTAAAATGTTCTCGCAAACGCTGGATAACATGGAACGCAACGGTACTGCTGCAATTACTGTTTCCAATGGCGGCCGGGATTCCATGCTGGTAAAAGGTGTGGTGTTAGATCCGAACACAAGTCAATTTATCCCCAACACAAGCAGGATATCAACGCAACAGTATTGGGGCGCTACTGCAGGAAGGGGAAATACAGGTATTACAGAAATCAATCTGTATGATGCTACTAATATTCGCATACGGAATGTTCAGTTGAGTTATAATTTTCCTAAAAAGATTTTGGAAAAATCTTTTATTCAAAAAGCAATCGTATCAGTTTCGGTTAACAACTTATGGCTGATCACGAGCCACATGCACGGGCTGGATCCTGAATCATCCTATGCTACAGGAACTACCTCGTATGGGTTTGAAAATGGAAGTGCACCAACGACCCGTACCTTTTATTTCAACCTTTCATTAGGTTTTTGATCATTAACTTTATTAATCTAGAAAAATGAAACATATAATTAAAAAATCAATCTTAATAGGAACTGCAATAATGGTATTCGCAGGTTGTAAGAAAATTACAGATATCAATACCAGTCCCACGGCTGCAAGCGCCGACCAGGTGCAGGTAGAGTATTTCATCGACAATTCGATTATCCATTCCCAAATGAACCCCGGAGTTTCTGAAAGAGCATTCGTGCTTTACTGGGTACCAGGTGGTCGTCAATTAGCAGATGCTGACGGCGCTACCTTCTCGGTGGCTGATTATAGCGATGAATGGATAGGAGAATACTACAATAATCAATCGGGTGCTTTAAATACGATTAACAGCGCGATAGATGTGGCAACCCAACAAATTACTGCAGGAACCCAAAAATACTATACGAACGACCTGATACAGGCTTCGCGTATTTGGAGGGCTTACCTAATCAGTGAAATGAGTGATAATTTTGGCCCGATACCAACGCTGGCGTTTCAGGGAAAAAACCCTGAATTTCAGGACGTAAAAACTGTTTATTACTATCTATTAGATGAATTGAAAGATGCAACCTCAAAATTAGACGTCACTATTCCGGCAGTACCAGCGGTAGTTGCAAATGAGGATCCTGCGTATGCTTTCAATTTTTCCAAATGGCAGGCTTATGGTAATTCTCTTCGCATGCGCCTTGCAATGAGATTATCAGAAGTAGATCCTGCAAAAGCACAAGCTGAATTTGAAGATGCAGCGAAAGGTGCTTTGCTGACCGATGCGTCTCAAACCTTTCAGATAAAGGAAAAACCAGGATGGGATGACCTGTCCGGTATGTATTCCCGTTGCTGGTATCAGTTACCAGAGTCTGTTACTTTTAACAATCTTGTGGTGAATTTGGGGAGTGTTACTTCAGCCCAACAAATTCCATCAGTGATCAGTGACGCGCCTACGCAAGCCACTGCAATAGCAAATATTAAACCGGCGGATTATGCAGGTCAATATTATCCGGTGCAGATGACCACAAAAACCAATAATCCTTTTTCTGCTTATTGGTTGGACGGATTGCCGCATGCCATCGATCCCAGGGCCTACCAGATGTTCTATATGCCAGGTAACAGTAGCGATCCATCCTTTCCTAATGGAACCTGCGGGGCAGTCAATTCAAATACAGTAGGTTATGTAAAAGATGTAAATGGAAACAAGATTAAAGATATCGATGCCAAATTCACCTGGAACGGAACACCAGACGGAAACTGGGGATCAAAAGGCGGTGTAGTAAATGGATTATTCCAAGCCATCAGCATTGGCGCTGCTACGAGCATGGTACCTTCTTTGCAAAATAAGTTCAGAACACAATCTGCAAATAGAGTGTTTTTTGGTCCGTGGGAAACCTACTTCCTATTAGCTGAAGGTGCAGTAAGGGGTTGGACTACTCCGGTAAATGGGAAAACAGCTTACGAAACCGGTATTCAAAAAAGTTTTGAGTATTGGGGCACTTCCCAATATATGAGTACATACCTGGCTTCTACAGATTACAATAATAATGGCACTAGTGTTAACTGGGATAATACCACCGAGCCGGGCAATTCTCATCAAATGAATTATGTGGATGGAATTTCCGGAACTACTGGAACAGTAAATATTCCTTACCCTTCAAATACCCTTTATAAAAATGGTACTGTAAGAAACGATCATCTTACAAAAATCATTACCCAGAAATTCATAGCACAAACTCCATGGTTGCCATTGGAAACATGGAGCGATCACAGGAGATTGGGATTGCCATTTTTTGAAAACGTGGTATTGGAAGCACCAATTCAGACATTGCCTGCACTTACAAATTCAAATTACATGACCAGTAATCAGCAATTTTTTCCACAAAGGATGAAATATCCTTCGGGACTGCAAAACAGTAATGTAAATGGGTACAAACAGGCCATAAGCGCTTTGGGTGGCACCGATGCAACGCTGACACCCTTGTGGTGGGCACAGCATTAATAAGAACAATTGAATGTAGTTAATCTTTTTTCTCATAATCAAGTGAAGATCTCCAACCTCTAACCGGGTTGGTTTTCTTTTTAGGGATTTATTTTGCAATCGGGAAACCAGGCTGAAAAAATGTTATTATGACGATCCAGACAAACCGGAACAGTCATTTATGTATTTAGAAAATAAAGGGGGGTTGAAATTTACTGCATCCACCACAAAATTAGCCGGGAAAGGTAAATGGCTGACAATGGGTATTGGT
>JBDTGA010000002.1:0-11547 GCA_039937655.1 Ginsengibacter sp. | reverse complement strand
TTTCCAAAACCGTAATGGAATTTTAGGATCTCGGTTTCGTCCGCTTGCTTTTCTGTATTGAGCTTTAAATGAGGTCTATTCGCCATAAAATTTTATAAAAAATAATAGAGCAAATATATTCCTTCCTAAAATCTTATAGTAAAAACGATCATGTTAATTACTATCTCCCAGAATAATTTGCTTAGCTTCTTGGATTAATCCTATTATTTTATTTCAAAAGGAATCATTGTTAAACTTTTTCTTTTAAAAATTGATAAATAAATTCCAGTTTTATTATTCACTCTTATGACTTTTTCAATTTGACTTTGAGGCCAAAAGATTAACCTGAAAGGTTCATCGTTCTTTGTTGTGTTAACTTCGGAAAGGATCTGTTTTACAAACTTTTCAGGCAATCTTTAAATTGTTTTTAAATGAAGTCAGCACATCTGTCGTCTTTCTTATAGCTTCCTGTTCAAATCCTGCTAAATAATTTTTTGTGGTTTGTAAAGAAGTGTGTCCTAAAGCTTCGCTTATAAATTCTGTGGATACTCCGCTATTTTTTAAAATTGTTGCAAAACTATGCCTTGCATAATAGGTCGTTACGGGTTTATCTATCCCAAGATGTAAAGCTATTTGCTTCAAGTGTTCATTTATTAAAGCTGTTATTAATTTTATACTATCCCTTTGCTTTTCTAAGGACATGTCAAAATTTAAAAATGGAAAAATATAATTATCAGGCGAGAGTGGTTTTTGTCCCCACTTAGTTATTATACGTTTTGCATCTTCTTTCATTGCCACCCGGATTGGTTCGGGATTAGATCGTCTTGTTAAAATAGTCTTAGCACGGTTGAATACTATAAAATCTTCCTCAATGTTTTTATATTTTAAAAGACAAAAGTCTTTCACATTTAAACCATTACATAAATATATGAAAATCCAAAAATCACGACACATATCATCTATACTTTTTTCTTCAGCTATATAATTATATATCTTAGAAATTTCATTTAATGTGAGCGCTTTTTTTATATTTCGTCCCGTGGAGATTATATATTTCCTTTTCCCAAAAGGATAATCTTCGATTCTCATTATTCCTTGTTGAATAGCGACATTCATGACGGCACGCAGACACCTTAAGTAAATACCAACCGTTGTAATTGACTTCCCCTGAGCTACAAACCAACGTTCATAACTTCTCAGAAATTCAGGAGTAATCTGTTCAAATTTTATTCGTGATTTAAATTTATGAAGTGATACACAGGCATTATTATAAGAACTGCAAGTGCCTATCTGACCATTGTTGTTAAGCTCTTGCATATAAGCATCAAATGCCGATTGCAGATTTATCACAGGAATTTTTTTTGGGAAAAAAAATGCTTCAAATTTTAAAAATGAAAAACTATCCAGGCTGTCACAACATTTTTGCGCCTTGATTTGAATCTCGGTTAAAGCAAGATTTGTTTTTCTTAATTCTCCCCGTACCTTATTTTCCTTCATTAGCAAATAGTCATTTAAACTTGCATTGAAACCCGTTGCATAATATTTTCTATTCCCCTGGTAGGTTACACGTAATTTTAATGGGAATGTAAAATCGTCTTTTATCCTTCGTTTATCGGGTACGATAGTTACTGTAATATTTCTTTGTTTCATGATAAGTAGTTTTTTGCATTTGATACATGATTTGATACATGTTTTTCAAAAACGATAACAAATATTCAGAAACAAAGGAAACGAATAATTCAATACAACCCAATAGTGTAAAGGATTTCAGGCAATAACTGAAAGTAATTCAAAACAACTGAAAGCATATTTTTTGTGTCTCATAATCAGGTGGTCCCAGGTTCAAGTCCTGGTGGGCCCACAATCTGAAAGCCTTGTTTGGCAAGGCTTTCAGTTGATTTTTTTGGTTGATCTTACGCTGTAGCTTTTATAAACGTTAGTAAAAACATTAGTAAAAGCTATGATCTCACTTCTCAACGGCTGCAACTGCAGTAATCTTACGGTAAATCCGAAAAACTGGAAAACGTGCAAAGCTTCTGCGCTTGCGCGAAACTGGTATATTCAGTATTATTTCTATGATACTTCAATGAAGAAAAAGAAGTTCGTTATTATCAAAGGCATGAATCGTTTCAAGACTCTCGATGAAAGAAGAGAAGCGACTAAACAGTTGATTGGAAATGAGCTTCATCAGTTGAGGGAAAAGGGCTATAATCCCATAACAGGTAAGTTTGCACCGGTTAAAGATAATTGCATAGAAGCAACTACTCTTTTTGTTGAAGCTTTACGAAAAGCTTTTGATCTCATGAAATTGGAGCGAACTACAAAGGTTGATATCAATAGTTCAATCAATTATTTTGAAATAGCTGCTCAAAAACTTGGTTTTGCCAATTACGAGATCCAGGATGTAAAAAGAAAACATCTTATGCAATTGCTGGAAATGTTGCCGACACTTAAAAAGGAGTTGGAGCGCTTATAGTTATAATAATGCTCGAGCCTATTTAATGATGCTTTATAAAAAATTGTTGCTATTGGAAGCTGTGGAAAGTAACCCTGTAAAAGAAATTCCGAAGGAAGAAGTAATTACTAAAATAAAGAAGGTATTGAATCATGAAGAGCGGGAAAAAGGGAATGAATATCTCTGGAATAGAGACCGGAGTTTCTGGCGTTTCATAAATATATTTTTTCATTCTGGATGCAGGAGAACTGAACTGTCCCGGCTGAAAGTTCGTGAAAACGCACTAAGGTAGTGCTGGATGCAGCCAAAAAAAAGGGAAGGCAAAGCGGTATAAAAAGAAAGATCGGCAAAAAAATTATTAACGGGCAGGCTCCTCTCACAAAGAAATCGTCAAAGACCTTGGTTTATCCATAGCCGCGCTTTGCCTGTGGTTGCCGGCATCTGAAATTATCTCAGCTCCTTAATGTGCTAATTTTTCCGTTTCGTGAGGCGACCCCAAGGATTACAAACTTTTAAGTTTTTTGTTGTTTCAAGAAATTTGTTATTTCTGTTTCAGGAATCGAGTCTTAAATGTTGGCTGACTACCTGCCAGTTTGAGAAAAATGTCCAATGGTACTACTTCAATATCAGAACCTAACTGACCTAAAATGTTTTTAACACGATCAATACTATTAAATTCCCGCACGTGAAGTAAAAGAAAGTAAGGACGATTGCTATTTAAAGAAATAAGCTCTTTTAAGTCTGATACGGCATCTTCCACAGGCCGTTTCTCATCCAAATAATAATCGTAGGAAATAAAGGGTCTGCCATCTTTCGAAGAGAACGTATAGGAAGGAGCATAACCATTCAGAAACCCTATAACATCCGGCATATATTTATAATAATCATTTACAATGTATTCAGGTAGATCTGTATTGCCGACTACTGTAGATCCTTCGGAATAGTCCATCGTTTCAAAGACATTGAGATCAAGTTTATGCAAAATGGTATCAGCAGTCTTAATTACAGAGGGTAGAAGTTTCGGAGGAATAGCTTTAGGATACATATAACCGGGACCGGAAAGTGAACCAAAAAAATAATCATTGTTGGTTGCGGTACCATAATAATATTCAAGCAACACCGGAGCCATCCATTGCCAGTTAATGGTCACTTCCCATGCATAAGGAATAGAACCTCTGTTGGGTTCCATCCATGCCCCTAACCCAAGCCCATCAGTTTGTACACATGTGATATATACTTTTCTTTTTGGGGTATAAATTCCGTGAGGAACTATATTATGGTGATTCCTGAATTTGAAATCCGATGAAGGGGGCGTACGACTTGTGAAACTCAGATTAGGAAAAGTATTCAGTCCTTCAACCCGCAAAGCATAATGGGAAGCAAGCGTAACATAATTCCTCTCAAGACCTTTGGCATAACTATGCCAGCCCATCACCAGTGACAAGGGCTGCATGTGACTAAATATCTTTTCAGATAATGTGTACTCAATAGAGTCTTTAGGATCGGTAGAGAGATCTGCAAAAAAACTTCCTTTAGATATTCCAAAATCAGCAATACCTGGTTTCATTTGGCTGCCGCTTACTCCACCCATCCAAATGATGTATTTCTTGTTGCAGCGGTTCCAGTAATGTTCAAAAGCCCACCCATAAATCTGAGCATCACTTTTCCCTTTAAACTTACCACGAAAATCTGCTATTTCTCTAAGTCCGGCTTTCTTTACCATAGCAAGCATATCGGGTGTAATTACAACTGCTTTTTCCAGGCCTGCAAGTGTAAATGCTACATTCAAAGATGATCGGACAGATCTGTCCCAAATAATATAACCTTTCACACTGTCTTTAAAGATTTTTAAAGCGTCTGCGGCGCTTCCGATCTCTGTGAAAGAATATCCCAGGTGATTTTTATAGAAATCGGATATTTTATTTGTGAAATTGTAATCATAATCGTCTGGATAAATGAAATATAAATTTGGAGATTTAGTATTAACGATGCCCTGAAGACTTAACAAAAAAGCATTATCCGATAAAAGCCCTCCCACATCCCAGTTATTTTTTAAAGTCATGGCATAAGCTTTTTGCACGGTTCCGCGGCGGAAAACGTAGGTAAACAAGTTCGATCTGTCCGAATTATGAAAAATATTCAGGGTGAGTTTTTGTCCATCGTTTGAAAGGGTATAAGTACGGACGCCGTGGATATTTGCCTTACCCTGGGATATTAGTACAGGGTAGGATTCTTCTACCTGAAGAATACTGTCTTTAGCTACCCATTTTGCAGTCACTTCTTTTTCAGATCCCGGTATCATAGATACACCCATAAATACTTGGTATGGCCAAACACGGTTATTAATTGGGATCTTATTCACCTCCCCATTGGTGGACATTTGTACGGAATCAATTTTAGGAAATTTTGACTCCCATTTCTGAACAATTGTTAATGAAGCGTTCGACTGTTGAATATCCAGATTGATTGTATTATAGTAAGAAAGAGGGGCACTTTCATCAGGAATCAGCGTCCATTTTCCTTGTAGTCCTGAAGCATTTTGAGCAAAAAGTCCAGGGCAAGAAATAATGTATATAATTAAAAAGAGGCAGTATGGTACATATTTCTTTTTGAGTGAGTTCATATCTAAATGGCTTTTTTTGATTGTTATTCCTTTACAATTATTCTGGTAAATTTCTTTTTCCATCCCTCCTTAGAAAATCTTTAAGCCGGAGAATAAAGATTAGCTTACATCATCCAAAATAAAAGCTTCTTTATTCAACAATCTATTAGGACCAGGCGGGATTTTGAATTCTCTGCAAATAAGAAAAGGAAATTCTTTTGATGCATCCTCATGGAAAATAGTTGTAGAAATTGAACTCCTTCGCGCATGTAAATTCGTTTCTCCAGTTTATAATAGTTGTGCAGAACAAAAAAGCACTCTGTGCAGTATTCCTTTCCTGTGCATTTATAAGTGGGTATTCAATCACAAATACCAGTAACAGCAGATATTTTATCACTTGCTTCAATAGCTACTTCTTTTTAGGTTTGGCTGACATAAAAAATTGTATTTGTCCACCATTCATAATCTCATCATGAGTAATATACTTACGATTCAATACTTTCCCATTTAGCACTACCTTTTCAACATAAACATTTTTATCACTTTGATTTTTAGTATTTACAGTAAAAGTTTTACCATTTTCCAGGGTTAAAGTGGCATTGACAATTCCAGGGCTACCCAGTTCATAATTTAAAGACCCGGGTGCCACTGGATAAAACCCAAGTTCACTGAATATATACCATGCACTCATCTGACCGGTATCATCATTCCCTCCCAGACCTTCAGGTCCGGGGTGATACTGATTTTGTAAAATATATCTTACCCATTTCTGGGTTTTCCAAGGCTGATCGGTCCAGTTATACAAATAGGCAACATGGTGTGATGGCTCATTCCCGTGAACATAATTTCCGATAATTCCCGCGCGGCTGATATCTTCCGTATGCTCAAAATATTTATCCGGCAGATGCATGGTAAATAAAGAATCCAAACGAACAGCAAATTCCTTTTTACCACCCATCATCCGGATCATTTCTTCCGGATCCTGCGGAACAAAAAGGCTATAGTTCCAGGAGTTGCCCTCCACAAATCCAGGCTCATCCGTTTCCAGCGGATCAAAATTCTTCCCCCATGAACCATCGGAAGTTTTAGGTCTCATAAATCCAACAGAAGGATCATAAACATTTTTATAATTTTGAGAACGCTTCATAAACTCCTGATAAACATCCATTCGGTTTAGTTTCTTTGCTAACTGCGCAATGCACCAGTCATCATAGGCATATTCGAGGGTCTGAGAAACAGACGAAGTAGTTACCCCTGACGGAACATATCCTTTATCTATATAATCTCCCAAGCCACCATACCATCTGGCACTTGCTGTCTTTATACATGCATCCAAAGCTTGATCTGCCACAAGATCAAGCCTTTTGTCTATTCCGTTAATAATGGCATCAGCAACAACAGATACAGAATGGTAGCCGATCATACACCAGGTTTCATTTCCGGCAAAAGACCATACCGGCAACATGTGAACAGGGTTTTGGCGGTAATGTGCCAGCATCGACTCAACCATATCCGAGTTTCTCCTGGGTTGAATAATATTAAATAGCGGGTGAAGGGCTCTGAAAGTATCCCACAACGAAAAGGTTGAATAGTTAGAAAACTCGTCCGACTGATGTATCTGGTTATCCAGACCTCTGTAGCTCCCATCCACATCGCAATACAAAGTGGGATTGATAAAGGCGTGATACATGGAAGTGTAAAAACTTTCTTTCAGTTTCTCATCCGGTGTATGAATTACAATTTTATTTAATTCCTGATTCCATTTCTCCTGACCTCTTTTCTTTACCTGCTCAAAATTCCAACCCGGGACTTCGGAAAATAAATTATTGATTGCGCCGGGGATGCTGACAGCAGATATGGCTACCTTGATTTTTATCTGCTCACCTTCCTTTGTGTCAAAATCAAAATGACATCTGATCTGGCGTCCTTCCATTTGCTGGAAATCCTTTGTCTGATCAATCTTCCACCAGAATCCTCTGTAAGGTCCCTGATTTGAAAAGTTTCGCATCCCATAATCTCTGAATGGTTTATTGAAAACCATGGCAAAATAAAGAATACGATTTCTTGCAAATCCCGTTGTTTGCCGGTAACCCACCACCATTGTATCATTGATCACCTTTACGGAAGACCATAAATTCTTGCCAGGATAATTGTAAATTCCATACATCATATCCAAAATAATGTGTGCCTGATCGGTTGCCGGAAAGGTATATTGATGAAATCCTACCCTTTCGGATGTAGTGAGCTCGGCATTAATATTGTAATCTTCCAGCTTAACCTTATAATAATTTGGTTCAGCAACTTCTGTGTTATGTGAGAATCTTGACCGGAATCCACTTTCAGGATGATCGGCTGTACCGGGATTTAATTTTAATTCACCAACCGTAGGCATAATCAAAAAATCTCCAAGATCTGAATGCCCGGTTCCATTAAAATGAGTATGACCAAAGCCTACAATCGTTTTATCATTATACTGATAACCAGAACAATAACGATAAACCTCCGGATTGTATTTCCCGTTAACCGAGTAAGGAATAGTATCCGTGTCAGGGCTTAATTGCACCATTCCAAAAGGAACCGTAGCGCCCGGATAGGTATGCCCCATGTCCTTGGTACCGATCATCGGATTTACATAGGGAATCAGATTCTCCTGAGCGAAGGAATCCATCTTAAAAATCAACATAATGATTATCCACAAGAAAATATTTTTCATTACTTTCATTTATTTGGAATTATTTATGATAATCTGTTTCTTATTCTTTTTAGCTCCCTCCTCTACAATCTGAAGATGCAGGAAACGATGTCCATCTACGTTATCCATGACAATGGCAGGTCTGTAATCTTTTTGTCGGGCAGTCAGTTTCACATTTTCAAACGTTACGTTTTTTGCATCACGAATAAAGAAACCCCATGCAGGTAATTCCTTAAACTGCGAAAATTCAGGATAGGAGCTGGCCATTTCAGGAATCTGTGCCAGTTCTTTTGGTGTTGTTCCTCTAAAGGCGTAATTGGGATTGCCTCCACCGGGATAAGAGATTTCTACGTTTTTCAATTTTATATTCTCGATAAATACATCCTTCAGGCCCATGATGCTGGAAGGAGATATATTTCTTGGATTATCCTCAACCGGTCCTTCATAAATATATCCTGCATCCGGTTTATCCGCTGTAATCTCTGCATACATATTCTGGATGGTTACGTTTTTTATTGAACCTTTTTTCCCAGCATTCCATCTGGCTCCAATACGCAGATAAATAGGATTTCCTACATTATATGCATAAAGGCTGTCAACCAAAATATTCTCCACATCTCCACCATCCGGAGTACCGATTGTAAAAGCAGACCTTAATGTGTTGTAAACTTTGTTATTAATGATTTTGATGTTCTTGTATCCTCCTCTCGAAACAGTTCCAAACTTGATTCCATTAGCGCCGGACCGTGCAACACAATTTCTTATTTCCACATTTTCACATAATTTGGAGGGGTCATGAGATTTAAGACAAATAGCATCATCTGCAGCATTGATATAGGAATTTAGTAATTTAAAATTCTTCGAATCCACAATATCAATTCCGTCGTTATTCCAGAATTCGTTACTTATAATGGATATACTGTCTATAACAACATTTTCGCACTGATCATAAACTGTAGTCCATTCAGCCGCATTCGAGACAAGTATCCCTTTTATGTTCACATTTTTGCACTCTCTTAAATAAATCCCTTTGGGCCGTTTAGTGGGCCTGTCAAACTTCATCGGATCATTTATGTTGCCATTATAAATCTGTGTTATCAGGTTTTGTACCAAAGCTCTGCCTTGTCCGTCAATAACTCCTTTCCCTTCAATTGTTACATTTTCAGCTCCCTTGGCATAAATCAGAGCTGGCATTTCCACATCGAAATAGTTATAATCGTAAATGTTGGTTGATCCTAATAGAATAGCTCCTTCTTTCAGGACAATCTTGACATTTGATTTCAACTTGATAGTCCCTGTCAGATATCTTCCTACATAAAATTCCAAAGATCCACCTCCTGTTTCGCTAATAAAATCTATCGCTTTTTGAATGGAAGTAGTATTCATTGTCGTACCATTGGATTCTATGCCAAACGAGGATGCTTTAAAAATCCGCTCTGCTTTCGCCACAGAAATCCCCAACAACATAAACCCGATTATCCCTATATATTTTTTTATATTCATAGCTTTATTGATTTTTATTTTTCTTCTCAAAGAATTGATTTTCCGTCAGGAGTTATAACCCGTTTAATTACCGTAATCTTGCTTGTTTTGTCCTTTACCAAGGCATTTCCCTTTGGATCAACAATCAAATTCGTCAGTTTAATTCCACTTGTATTTCGAAAGGAAACACCATGGCCAGAATTCTTTAGGTTGTATCTTATCGTCAAACTGTCGAGACTTACTCCTGAGCAATTATTGAAATCCAATCCATCTTTAAAGGCTTTTTGAAAAATAATTCCTAAAATTTCAACATCCTTGCAATTGCTAAAGGTCAAGAGTGCAGGAACCGGATCAAGGTAAGCCGCAGTCAGTAAATTATTTCCCTGCAATTTATTCAGAAGTTCAAAATAGGAATCAGGATTAGCCTCCACAACCCCCTTTCCGATAATTTTTACGTTAGAGAGATTGTTTCCAAACAAAAATGAACGACTGCCATCAAAAAGAGAATAATCATTGACATTTGGCGTGGCAACAAGAATAGCGCCTTCATTAAGTTCTATGGTTACATTGGATTTCAGTTCAAGTCCACCAGTCAAATAACGACCAACATAAAAGTTAAGTTTTCCTCCCCCTTTGGCTGCTATGTAATCGATGGCAGATTGAATCGCAGTAGTATTGTTGGTTATTCCATCCGAAATAATGCCAAAATACGTAGCCTGAAAGTTATTATCCTTCTGAGCAAAAGTGAGACCTGAAATAAAAATATTTAATATAAAAATTGGAATTACTCTTTTCATAATTATTGTATTGAGGTTTGTTCAGATTTGTAAAAAAAGATTTGATTTTTTTTGCCGGCATCCGTTTCATAAATTTTAGTATTAATGAATTCAATTTTTTTCACATCATCAGTAACCACTGCCGGCCTATAATCTTTCTTCCCGGCTCTTAAGGTAAGGTTCTTAAATTCTATATTTTTTACGTTTCTCAAAAAGAAACCCCAAGCAGGCAATTCCTTAAACTGAGAAAATTCCGGATAGGCTTTTGGCATTTCCGGTATGGAGTCAAAGCTTGCAGGCATAAGGCCTCTGTGAGCATAAAACGGATCTCCGCCTCCCGGATATACAATCTCAATATTTTCCAATCGAACGTTTTCAATATCGTTACCCGGTAACCCCATGATGCTGGAAGGAGAGATATTTCTTGGCAAATCCTCAATTGGTCCTTCATAATTATAACCTTTATCGGCTTTATTAAGAGGTACCTCAGCATAAACATTTTTAATGGTTATATTTTTCATGTATGATTTTTTACCCCCCGAACTCCACCGGTCTCCTACCCTCAGGAAAATGACATTACCTGTATTAATAGATTTAACACCATCTATGAGGATATTTTCTATAAAGCCTCCGTCAACCGCTTCCAATGCAATTGCCGATCTGTAGGTATCTATAACCGTAAGGTTTCTTACCGTAACATTCTTAAAACCGCCCCTGGAAACTGTTCCGAATTTTAGCGCATTCGCACTCGACCTGGCCACACAGTTTTCAATCAGAATATCCTCACAAACTTTAGTAGCATCATGCGATTTCAGACAAAGGACATCATCTGCAGCGTCGAAATAACTATTGCGGATGATTACATGCTTACAATCAACTATGTCGATCCCATCATTATTCCAGTAAGATTTACTGTCAACTTTGATGTTTTCCACTAAAAGATTCTCACATTGATCATAGGTCTCATTCCAACTTGCCGGATCTCTCACTGTTATGCCTTCAATTTTTATATCCTTGCATTCCCTGAAATAAATATTTTCTGGCCTTCTCCATTCGCGAACCCTATCGTATAAAAGGTCCTCTCCTTCTATCAATCCACGGTGAGCCAATTGCAGCGTATTCATGGCAGTAGTAAAACCTCTGCCGTTTATGGTTCCCGGCCCGGTTATACCTATGTTTTTTTGCCTTATTGAAAAGATCAGTGCTTTCCATTTAACCGTACTGTCAGATACATAATCATAGGGATTAACCGAGCCTAAAATAGTAGCTCCTCCTTCTAAATGAAGGGTAACTCCTGACTTAATATAAATACTTCCTGTAACATACGTTCCCGGGGTAAAAACCAATCTACCTCCGCCATGCTCAGAAACATAATCAATTGCCTTCTGGATAGACCGTGTATTCAATGATATCCCATCATCCTTCACGCCAAAATCGCTCGCGTAAAAATCCTGCCCAAATGCAGTGTAAGTAATAATTGTTGCCATGATCAGCAATAACTTTTTCTTCATTGTCATCTTTTTTAATAGTGATATAAATTTACAGGGCCAACCAAACCCAT
>JBDTGA010000001.1:0-94029 GCA_039937655.1 Ginsengibacter sp. | reverse complement strand
GACCCCCATCAGCGACAGCTTGGCACGCTGCGTTTCGGCATCTTCGGCGGCGCGAAAAGCGCCGGCCTGCACAAAGTAGGTAAACGGATCCGCCCCGCTGCTGGCCGAGCGGGCCTTTGCCAGGTCGCCGAGCGGATCGCCAGACACGGCGGGCGGTAGCGGCGGCCTGACGATGGCGGTCTGTCCGCCCAACACCGCCGGGGGCAACGCCGAAGCCGCACCGGCCGTTGATGCGGGCGCCGCGCCGCTGCCGTCGACCGCGCCGCCCGCCGCGGCGGAGGCCGGCCGCACGGGATTCTTGCCGTACAACGGTGCGTTCGGATCCCAGTCCTTGTTCCTGGCGGCTTCGGCCGCGTCCTGGGCCGGAGCACGGCTCACGCCCTTGTTGATGAATGGAATCGGCACCTTGGTGACGTAAACCGCGACGGCCAGCGCCGCGCCCAGGCCCACCACCACACCGATGACAAAGCCGACGATGGTGCCGCCCAATTGCTGTTTCATTTGATTGCTCACATTTTTGCGGGCGCCGACACGCCCAGAACTGCCAGTCCATTGCGCAATACCTGCGCAGTGGCAGCGACCAGTGCCAGCCGGGCCAGTTTGACCGCCTCTTCGTCCACCAGAATGCGTTCGGCATCATAGTAGCTGTGGTAGCTGGCGGCCAGATCACGCAGGTAAAACGTCACGTCATGCGGTGCGAAATCCTGCGCCGCCGCGCTCAGCATCTCGGGGTATTTGGCCAGCTGCAGCATCAGCGCAAGCGCGGGCACGCTTTGCAGCGATGCCAGCTCGACGTGCGTGAGCTGCGCCACATCGCCACCCCAGCTAGAGAGCACCGAGCAGATGCGGGCGTGCGCATACTGCACGTAATACACCGGGTTGTCGTTGTTTTTGGCAACCGCCAGATCGACGTCGAACACGTACTCGGTATCGGGCTTGCGGCTGAGCAAAAAGAAACGCACGGCATCCTTGCTGGTCCATTCGATCAGGTCGCGCAACGTCACATAACTGCCGGCGCGCTTGCTGATCTTCACTTCCTCGCCTGCGCGCATCACACGCACCATGGTGTGCAGCACGTAGTCTGGGTAGCCTTCGGGAATCCCCACATGGGCCGCCTGCAGGCCGGCGCGCACCCGGGCAATCGTGCCGTGGTGGTCGGTGCCCTGGATATTGACGACCTTGTGGAAGCCGCGTTCCCACTTGGCGATGTGGTAGGCCACGTCGGGCACGAAGTAGGTATACGTGCCGTCGCCCTTGCGCATGACACGGTCCTTATCGTCGCCGTAGTCGGTGGACTTGAGCCACAGGGCGCCGTCCTGCTCGTAGGTCTTGCCTGCGGCCACGATCCTGTTTACGGCGGACTCGACCCGGCCGCTGGTGTACAGGCTCGATTCGAGGTAGTAGTTGTCGAACCGGACGGCGAACGCCTGCAGATCCAGATCCTGCTCATGGCGCAGATAGGCCACCGCGAACTGGCGGATCGAATCGAGGTCGGCCACATCGCCCGACGCGGTGTATGCGCGGTCGTCGGACTTCACAGTTTTCTTCGCCTTGAAGTCTTCGGCAATGTCGGCGATGTATTCGCCGTTGTAGGCTGCGGCGTTCTCACCGCTGGGCCAGTTTGCATCGCCCGGCTTGACGCCCTGGGCACGCAACTGGGTACTGTGCGCCAGCGTGGCGATCTGCACACCGGCGTCGTTGTAATAGAACTCGCGGTAAACGTCCCAGCCCTGGGTCTGGAACAGGTTGCAGATGGCGTCGCCCAACGCGGCCTGGCGGCCATGGCCCACATGCAGCGGGCCGGTCGGGTTGGCCGAGACAAACTCCACCAGCACACGCTGTCCGTTCGCCGCCTGCACGCCAAACCGGCTGCCCTGCGCCAGCACCTCGCGCACGATCTGCTGCTTGGCCTCAGGCTTGAGCCGGATGTTGAGGAAGCCTGGCCCGGCAATCTCGATGGCCTCGACCCAGCGTTGGAAGCTCTCTGAATTTTGCAGCGCTTCACGCAGGTTCTGCGCGAGCTGGCGCGGGTTTTGCTTCAACGGTTTGGCCAACTGCATGGCGGCCGTCGACGCCAGATCGCCATGCGCAGCCACTTTGGGCGACTCGAACGCCGCCCTCGATCCCGCGCCGGGGGAAAGTCGGTCCAGCTCGGCTGCCAGCGTTGCGAGTAATTCCTGTTTGACAAAAAGCATCGCGTGATTTTACGGGGCGGCAACCATCGGAAGGCGGGCCACGTCATCCAGGTTGCCGGGTCGCACGTTGTGTGTTGCAATCCGGCAGCGTCTTTCTTGTCCTGCCGGGTTGCCTTTCCCCTTCAACACGTTCCTCTCCTGGAGATTCCATGAAACAACTTCTTCCTCTGATCGCCGCCATGGGTCTGGCTCTGTCCATGGGCATGGGCGTCGCCCACGCTGCCGAAGGCGCCAAAACAGCGCAGCAAAGCAAGATGACCACCTGTAACAAAGACGCTGCAGGCAAAAAAGGCGATGAGCGCAAGGCCTTCATGAAAGACTGCCTGAGCGCCAAACCCGCCGCCGCCGCCCCGGCTGCGATGCCCTCCTGCGATCAGGCCGCGGCTGACAAAAAGCTCGCTGGGGCCGCGAAAACCAGCTTTGTCAAGAAGTGCATGGCCGACGCGAAATAATCGCCCCAGCCGATTCGCTTAAACCCCGCCTGTGTCACAGGGCGGGGTTTTCTTTTGGCATGATGCACGGATGATCTCTCGCACCGACCTGACAAGGCTCCTGCTTTTTCATCTTTAGTTAAGAGAACTTTTGGAAATTTTGATACAATAATTACAACGATCATAATTAAACTTACCAAAGCAAAAAGCCAATAAAGAGAAATCCACGGAAGACTTTTGGGAACAATTGAAGAAAAAATCTTTTGTACCGGATCTTCGGCTCCTGTGTTCGCAAGATTTAAAACCAGGTAGGAATAAACCAAAGGACTGATAAACGAAGCAGCTCCAAAAATCAATTGAGCAAATACAGAATTAAATGCATAATTCTCCTCCCCACCGGAAGTGCGAAGCAAAGGATTGATAACCACCTGCAACATGGCCATTCCACATCCGATCAAAAATAAAGAGACGATGTAACTGGAATAATTGGGAAATAATACAAGTAACAAAGCACCCGCAAAAGAAACGACAAAGGCCGCAACCATTATTTTCTTTTCTTTATATTTCTCATTAAGCATGCCTGCGGGGATTGACATCACTCCGTAAGCAATAAAGAAAGCAAAAGGTAAAATGGCTACCTCCGTTAAGCTGAGGCCAAAACCGGTTTTAATATCCGGAATCAGAGCGCCGATAACATTGGTTAAAAAAGAAATTACAAAAAAAATCAGCATAATAAGAAAAACGATATAATAGTTCCTCTTATTGGTGGTTGTAGTCATGTAGTTTTTTTATGGTGAATGATGATTGTTTATTTGAGCCGTAATCTAAGAATTTTTCATCCAAATTGGATTTGTTTCTGAATGATGATCTGCTCCAATAATATCTTTATACAACTCCGGCCTCCTGGCATTCTTATAGCGCCATCCGCCGGCAAGTTTTAATTTATCTTCCGTAATAATTGCCGTTACAATTTCGTCATCAAAACTTTTAACCTCCGTCAACACATCTCCGTAAGGATCGAGAATCATCGAATTACCATTTTTAAGCTGATTGCCATCATACCCTATTGGATTGGTAAACACATAATAAACTCCATTATCATAAGCTCTTGCAGGAAGCCACCTCATCAGCCATTGTCTTCCCTTTGGTCCATCAAATTCCATCCTCAACGGAACCGGATCTGTAGCTCTCTTTTGCCATAATACATCATCCACAAAACCTCTTCCCGGCATGGAAGAAGGTGTACACATCGTTACGTGTGGTGCAAAAATAATTTCTGCCCCGAGTAACGAAGTAGCTCTTACATTTTCTATTACATTATTATCATAACAAATTAATATGCCACATTTCCATCCTTTTATATCAAATGTAATAAACTCATTCCCTGCCGAAAAATATTTGCTGATGAAAGGATGGATCTTGCTATACTTTGCAACCAATCCTGAAGTATCAACACAGATATAAGTATTAAAAAGCTGCTCATTTTTTATTTCAACCAATCCCGCCAGAATAGTAATGTCGTACTTCTTAGCAATCTGAATAAGTTTTTGTGTGCTAATTCCATCCGGAATCCTTTCAGCTAATGTCACAACCTCTTCTCTGTTCAGATCTTTAAAAAAAGTATAAGCAGTAATTGACATTTCATGAAAGCTGATCACTTCTGCACCAGCACTCTTTGCCTTTGCAGTTAATTCTTCAATCACAGAAAGATTGTACTCTTTATCGCCATCCTTTGGCTGAAATTGTGCAACTGAAATTTTTAATGTTCTCATTTTATCATTAACCGCGGTCTGACCTTCGGTACCTACCGCTTTAAATTTTCCATACTTTCTAAACAATCTAAACTCCCCTAAACCCTGATAACCGGTGCCTGCCAACGGTCTGACCTCACTCCTACTCTACGTTCCATCCTCCCACCACTACTTTTGCTTTTTGTCCTTGTAAATCTGATGTATGACACCAGACTGAAACGGTTCTTTCTTCACCGGGCAAAAGAGTGAAATAATTTTCTTTCCAAAATACAGGCAGAACAGATTCATTACTCTTTTCTTTTTTCAAATCCAGATAAACCATAAAGGCAAGATTCTTTGTAGAATTTTTTATTTTTTCGTTGATAACCGTACTATCTCCTTTCACTATCCTCGTTTCACTTGTTGTCAACTTTACCTTAGGAAGATTTTCCAGCATAGTTAAATCAGCGAATTGCGATTGTGGTGTTATATACCAGGTACTTCTCTTTTCATCGAGGCTGTCTTCCTGTGTTGACAACACATAAAAATTGTTACTTACTTTATTATGTTGGTTATCAAATAACCGCAAATCCAGAAACCATGTTTTACTTACATCCATTTCTTTGGGTAATGTAAATACGTCCAGCACTTCCTGTGAATTAAGATTCTTAACAGGAACCGTTTTTTGCAATACTTGATTTACGCTAAAATCATACACAGTAATTTGTGCAGAAAGCCCATTAGATTTCGTGGAAGTATTATTCATTACATCTATTCCATTATTTCCATAATTATAAGAGATATGCAACGGCTCATTGGCATCCCGTGCTCCGTAAAAGGCTCCGGTCGGCATTAGATAAAAATCATACAATTGCCACCAAAGCTTTGGCCATGAAGCATTGTACATCCATTGTATAATGCCTGTTGCTTTAAAACGATTGGCTTCAAAAGCTTCAAACATAGCACGCATACCTTCATAGTTGAGGTATTGTGCTTTGCGTAAATAATCCGTTAAATCATCTGCATGGCCCAGCCTTTCATTCATCGCATTATTATACGCAGTGAGATTATGGAACTGCCCTCTTGCGGCATGATACAACCATGAGCTTCCAATGGGCCATAAGGAATCTTTCGGAATCATCTTTTGCAAACTTTCAAGCACGGGTATTTCCGGGCCGGGGCCGGTCTCTGTATTAAAGCCAAAAGCACCGCCATATAAATTGTCCTTGTACCAGTAATCCGGAGGTACATAATCATAAGGCCCCCTCATTTTTACTCCGGTGGGACCTGTAATTTCGCTCACCCATTCCTTGGCTGATTGTACATAAGGGCGTGTAGGATCTTCAGCTTTTAAAATATCAAGATATTTCTGTTCCAACTCAGGCCTTGGCCATTTATCACTACCATAAAGCCATAAGAAAATACTGGGATGATTTCTTAACCACACTAATTGATCATGCCATGATTTTGCGGCAATATCCATCTGATCGGGAGTAACGATTGATCCGTATTTATCTTCATATTTTGATCCGAAAATATCTTTCCATTCCCATTGACAACTGAAGCCTGCCATCACCAGTATTCCTTTTTCATCGCAGAGATCAAAAATATGCTGATCGTGACCCCAGAAACCTTCCATGCGGATTGCATTCAGATTCATGTGTACGGCATAATCAATTCCTGCCCGTTCATAATCCGGCGTTGCATTCAACAACATAGGATCTGTCCAGCCACCTCCCTTTATCAATATATTTTTGCCATTTAGCCGGTAAGCTCTGGAACCTTGTTCTGTCCAGTATCCTGTAACAGAGCGAATACCGAATTTAATTTTCCGGGTATCAGAAATTTGATTACCGCTGGTATAATTTATTTCAAGAGAATAGAGATTCGGCTTTCCCAGATCGTGTGTCCACCAGAGTTTGGGATGCTCTATTTTTAAAGCAGGATAATCGTTTGAATCCAGAATTACTTCTTTCGTTTCAAATGCACCCAGTGTTACTTCTCTTGAAATATGAATGTTATTTTCAATGTTGGCATTTAATGTTCCATTCATTTCTTTATCAGAATAATTATGCAATTTTATTTTTAGCGTAATAGCTGCATGATCAAGAGTGGATGTATCTACATCGGTAATAACAAAAGGTTGTTCAATGGTTACGTGGCCTGAAGAAATTAATTGTACATCACGCCAGATTCCCATATTATTATCAGCGGGCTCAGGATTCCAATCTACAAAACCAATATTCAGATCACCCCCTTCTGCTTTTGCCACTTTAAGTGCAAGAACGTTTTCACCTTTTTTTATAAATGGAGTTGCGTTAATTATAAATTGACGAAAACTTCCTTCGATAGTATCTGCAGACGCAATCTTTTTACCATTAAGCCAGATATCGGCACGATAACTTATTCCATTAAAACGCAAACGATAAACCTGTCGGGGATCAATCTTATCAATATTAAAAGTTTTGCGATACCACCACGGAACATCAAACATGCTTGTAGGGATATTTTCAAGATTACGATTAAAAAAAACATCTTTGAAAACGCCATCATCCACCAGAGAACCTAAGGTACTTGATGGAACTTTTGCTGCGTACCAGTTCTGAGGTTTAAAATCAGAGGTAGAAATGGTTTCATCATTCACACTTACTTTATCCGAAGATTGTATTTGCCAATGATCCTGTAATTCCTGATTTTCCACTGTCAATTGATTGCCTTGCGAGTACCCCGCAAAAGGAATTATCATCCATAATGTAACAAAAATCAGTGACCTTTTTACGATATTTTTCATAGTAAAATCTATTTGATAAATGATAAAATTTGAATTACTGCTTTCTTCTTAAAGAAAATTTCTGATTTTCATTACTTAATAATCAGCATAAATCGACAAAATTTTTGATTAAAGGTTCATAAAAAAAACTTAGTTTTTTCATAATTATTTTATTTTTTGTAAAAACCATACGCATTCATGAATTTATTGAAGAACGAATTATTCTGATAAATGCCCGTGAAGGCCTGAGCTCCGGGGCCGTACGCAAATACTGGAACCATCACGCCTGTATGATCATCTGTTGAAAATTTTCCTTCTACTTTTCCTTTCTTAATATCTCCGCGGGTCAATGTTAATCCGTCGGTTTCATGATCGGCTGTAACCACCACCAGGGTATGTCCGTTTTTTTTTGCAAAGTCAAGTACCTTACCAATCGTATTATCAAAGTCTATCACCTCATCTGTAAGCCATGGCAGATCATTGGCATGTCCGGCATCATCAATTTTCGATCCTTCTATCATCAGAAAAAAACCTTTGCTATTCTGATTGAGTATCCTGATCGCTTCCATCGCCGTTTGTGTCAATTGGTCGCCTCTTTCATTTGCTTTTTTTTCGGGAAGTAATCCTGCAATTTTCCCACTCTTCACTTTCACGATATCCTCTACATTATATAAAACGTGGTATCCTTTTTTAATCAATTTGTCAATGAGGTTGGTCCCATTTTCCGGACTATAAAAATGTTGTTTCCCTGCACCGATAAAAACATTTACATTGGATTTCAAATAGGCTTCCGCAATTTCCTTTTGCATTTTGCGCGAAGGGACATGCGCTACAAACGCTGCCGGAGTGGCATCCGTAATATCGGTAGTTACCACCAGTCCGGTGGATAGTTTATGACCTTCCGCAATCTCCAGAATGGTAGGCCTGGGCCGGTCATTGCTATCCACACCTATTGCGCCGTTGTGTGTTTTTTCGCCGATAGAGAAAGCGGTAGCTCCTGCCGCAGATTCCGTAATGTAATCACTTGCCGAATTGGTAATCGAAAAACCAATATCCTTAAATTTTCCAAGGTTTAAAGAACCTTTATTGGCTGTATATCCGGCATAAATCTGTGCCACTCCCATACCATCGCCTATCATGAAAATAATATTTTTCACCACCGGTACCGTACCCGTTTCACTTTGTGCCCTCACAGTAAAGCCTGCAAAAAGTAACAGAATGACAAAAAAGAAATTCTTATTTAAATTACCAACATTTTTCATAAAAAATCCAATCATTTACCCTGAAATATAAAACCATACTGCATAATGCAAAGCACACAGATTTTGAATCGGAGTTCAGAGAAGTCTTTACATTTTTATTTTATACCAACATCCCCTTCCATCATAAAAGTGAAGCAGAAAAATCATTCACTGTCCCTTATGTTATCTGGGTATTCTTATTAATGATAGCCGGGATTCTGCTGTAAAGTAGGCTTGCCATCTACTCTTGTAAGGTCAATCTGCCGCTGAGGAATCGGGAAGTATTCATTTTTACCTTTTTGAAACTGAGCATTAGAAATGTCGCCTGTAAATTGTCCTTCATAACTGAAGTAGGCATTCAATGTCTGTTGCGCAGTACCCCATCTTACCAAATCAAAAAACCGTTTCCCTTCCATGGCCAGTTCTAATTTTCTTTCAAAATAGATTGCCTTCAACGCATAATCCTTTCCATTCGACGAAAAGTTTCCCGAAGGATATGGCTTTATAAAATAATTAGCTGCAGGCGTACTACTAAAGCCATTCATTGGTTTAGAAGGGTCTATATATTTATAGACAAACCCGTCAGGATTAGCTGCTCTGTTTCTTACACGATTCACATCTTCTTCGGCTGTAACAAGGTCACCGGTTTGTGCTTCCGCTTCCGCCGCCATCAACAACAAATCAGAAAAGCGCATCAGCACAGTATTAAGAGCCGAGCCGGGAGCCCATTCGCTGCCATCATAATATTCATCTTGTGTTGCCTGCCAATACACATTTTTCTTTGGAGAGTAAGGGCCTGAAAAACTTTGATCACGAATCCAGTCCTGACCTGGATGAGGGCCCCAATCCAAATAAGGAATATCACGACGGCCTACTGTCCAGTCGAGGCGGGGATCCAGAGTACCGGCATCAGTAGTAAATGATTGGCCAGACTGAATACCTATATCATTTTTTACAGGAAAATTATTATAATTATCAAGATAAGGAAGGCCTGTGGATGGATTGGTGCGAAAAGAATTAGTAAGGTCAATAGATGGCTGATAAAAACCACAGCATGAGAAGGGACCTCCGTAAGGATAGTTCAACATATCTCCCTGGTTGGCATTGGCGGTGCCGCCTGATCCATCATTGGCATCGTTTTGTATGGCAAACACCACTTCAGGATTATCTTCTGTTTCCGGTTTAAAATTATCATCAAACATGGCATTCAAATCATATTTCATTCCGCTGGAAGTTACTCCTTCATTGATTACCTGTTCAAATAATGTTTTGGCATCCTGGTATTTCAATTCGAATAAATACACTTTCGCCAGGTAAGCAGCAGCAGCCCATTTATTTACACGGCCTATCTGATCCTGGGTTTCAGGCAAGCTGTCCATTGCATCTTTAAAGTCTGCTTCTATATTACTCCAGATATCTTTATCATTGGGAATCTTTAACCCTGTGGTATTTTCATCTACCCAGGGAACCATGTTAAACATTTTTTTCAAATCAAAATAAAAATGGCCACGTAAAAAACGCGCTTCTGCAGCGGCTTCGCTTTTCTCTTCGTCTGTCATATCTGTCACCTTATTCAGTATTGCCAATACAGAATTGCAACGAGAAATTCCTTCATAAACAACCCTCCATTTATCATTGAAAAAATCGAGACTTGGATCACTTTTGAAATTGGCGATCTGAAGGATCTCAGGCTGATCACCGGCATCGCTTCCTTTATGCGCATCACCACCACACAAACTGCCGTATATCCAATTATCAGGAGAAACCGCGTAACCTCCATTTCCGGTAAGACTAACCATATCACCAGTAGCAACCCCATCTCCCTGCCCATCCAATGCTGCATAAGCGCCTATCAACAGGCCTTCGACTCCTTTTTTATTGGCAAGTTCCTCAGCACCCAATTGCCCCAAAGGAGGTACGTCAAGGAATGTTTTTTTACACGAAACAATCAACATTCCAAAGACGAGAAATAACCACACAAAATTGAAAGGGGCCGTGCGAGAAAAATATCTTTTCTCTCCTGAATGTTTTTTTTGAAAGGAACGATCCGGGTAAGATCTTTCAATATAATTCGATTTCATTTTTATCTTTTTTAATAATTTATTAAATGGATATATCAGAAAGCCAGGTTAAGGCCTATTAAAAATTGACGCTGATTAGGATAAGCTCCATCATCAATACCAAAATCAGTAACGCCAGGAATATCGCCGCCATCTCCGGCACCGATCTCAGGATCAATTCCTGAATATTTGGTAATGGTAAATAAGTTGGCAGCCTGTATATATACCCTGAATTTATCAACACCTACTTTATTAAGAAGGCTTTTATGGAAAGTATAACCGATCTGCATATTCTTTGCACGCAGGTAAGCTCCGTTCTCTACGAAGTAAGAATTAGGAACACCTTGTGTGCTGAAGGTTCCGATATTTTCCTGTATCGGTGCTTTCGCATTGGTGTGATCGGGTGTCCATGAATCATACAAGGCCGTTTTACTTTTTGCACCTTCAAAAGAGGAATAAAAATCGGTCCACCACCTCACATCATTCCATATCTGATTACCATGTACACCATAGAGGAAAATGCTGAAGTCGAAATTTTTATAGACCAATCCAATATTGATACCATAAGAATATTTAGGATTAGGATTACCGAGGAAGGTACGGTCATCGGCAGTGATTTGTCCGTCACCATCAACATCCGCATAACGGAAACGTCCTACCCCTTCATCAGTTTGATATTCTGCATCTCCATCGCCGGTTGCTTTCTGTGCGATGGCATCCGCAGCAGCAATTTCATCGGCACTGTTCCAGAACCCAATGATCTTATACCCAAAGAATGAAGAGACTGGTTGCCCTACCGCATTACGTATAATAGTCCCTCCAAAACGACGACTGTCCATATCAAAATAATCCACGTCATCCGCAATTTTTTTAATTCTATTTTTAAAAGTAGTAAAAGTAAGGGTAGCACTTAATCGTAAGTCGCGTGTAATATTTGTATTGCTTGAAATGGAAAGGTCTATACCCTCATTCTTCATATTGGCAACATTCACAAACGGCTGTGCGGCTACACCTGCTACGCCCGGAAGTTCAGGATTATAAAGCAGGTCTTTAATATCTTTTCTATAATAGTCTGCAGAAATATCTATACGGCCATTAAACAAAGTGGCATCCAATCCAATATTAGCATTTACATCACTCTCCCATTTTGCATTAGGATTTCCAATCTGCGATGGTTGAAATCCCATTACAGTGCTATTATTGGTACCATTAATATCATAAAAAGAAGTGCTGCGGTTGCTATTGTATAGAGTAAAAGCATTATTGGCACCCACATTAAACTGATTACCCATAATACCCCAGCTTCCACGAATTTTCAGATCGGTAATCCACGACACATTTTTCATAAAACTTTCCTGCGATACTCGCCACGCCGCACTTACAGCGGGAAACCACCCAAAACGGTTGTTCAAAAAGACAGAAGATCCATCTCTCCGCAAGGTAGCACCCAGTAAATATTTATCCTTAAACATATAATCAACCCTCCCAAATAAGGAATACAGACTATTTTTATAACGGCTACTGTTGTTTGTCTGAACACCGGAACCAGTGGAAAGGTTCACGTAATTGGGATCAAAAGAAAAGTAATCTATGGTTGTTCCACCCACTGAATTTCCCTTTTCAACATGCGATTCGGAACCCACCAAAATCTTTAGATCATGAGCCTCCGCAAATAATTTATGAAAAGTAAGGGTATTGGTCCATGTCCAGTCATAACTGCTGTAAGAACCTGCAGAATAGGAATTGGCTGTACTATTTTCTACGTTTTCATATTGCGGATAAGAAAAAGAATGGAACCATCCTGAAGGAACATCCCCGCCAAAACTGGTATGTGCTGTAAAATTTTTCAAGAAATCTACATCAGCGAACATGTTTCCAAAAAGACGGAAATCCAATGCTCTGTCATTCCTTGTGCGCACTTGCATTGCCACGGGATTAAGAGCATCTCCGAGCCCGGGCCCGAAACCACCAGCAAAATTCCCCTTGATGTCATATACCGGAATGATCGGCTGTTCCCTGAGTGCCATACCAATTGGCGCATCCGGGCTTAGAAGCCCTACTCCGGGATTGTCTGAAATGGTATAAGACATATTTTCTCCCACACGAATGTTTTTATTCAAATTGTATTGCGAATTGGAACGAATGGTATATCTCTTCAAATACGTATTAATGAGTGTACCCTGCTGATTAAAATAATTGAAAGAGAATAAATAATTTCCTTTATCGCCGCCGCCACTTACAGAAAGCCCCTGATTTGAAATCGGTGCATCTTTAAAGATCGCATGGTACCAGTCGGTTCCCTGTTTGTTTGCTTTTACAATACGGTAAAAATTATTGTACTCATCATCCGTGGTAAAATTAGGATCCACATTATACAAAGAAGGATCAGCAGAAGGATCGCCCTCCATTACCCCTGCCGGTTGTATATAATCCGGCAATACCGGCTTTGGTCCATTTCCATATAAAGCATCTGGCGAAGCACTAGAAATAGGGGTACCTGAATTGGCAAAGGCATTGAACTTTAATTGTGCCATTTCCTGGGGGTTAAGCATATTCCACACATTACCGCTTTTAGGATATTGCCTTCCGTAATATGCATTGTATTGGATTTTTACTTTTCCACTCCCTTTTTTGGTAGTAATAATGATAACCCCATTGGAAGCACGGGAACCATAAATAGAAGCAGCCCCTGCATCTTTTAATATTTGCATAGAAGCAATATCATTTGAATTAAGATCAGTAATACTTTGTGTAGGCACTCCATCCACTACATATAATGGAGTGTTATTTCCAAAAGTATTTACACCACGAATCTGTATCATAGGCTCAGATCCCGGCTGCCCTGAACCCAAGACCGTTACACCCGAAGCCTGCCCCTGTAATTGTGAAGTAACTTCTCCGGATGGCTGGCTAATAAGATCTCCCACATTTACCACTGACACAGCTCCTGTAAGGTCCTTTTTCTTTTGAATACCATAACCGGTTACTACAATTTCATCCAATGTATTCGCTACTTTTTTCAATACGACAGTTACATCCAACCTGTTTAGAATGGCCACATCCATCGTTTGATAACCAACAAAAGAAAACTCAAGACTTCCATCGTTTCCTTCAGGTACCATAATGGAAAAAGCACCTTCCGCATTGGTTTCCGTAGCCACATTCGTTCCTTTCAATCTTACGGTCGCTCCTCTTAACCCATTCCCCAGATCATCAGTAACCCTGCCGCGAACCTGGTGATCAGCATCATTTTGCAGGTATTGCATTACCACCTTCTCCTCCTTCATTTTTTTCTTAGAGATCAGATAAAACTGATCGCGTACTTTTTCATAGCTAAGGTCAAACGGTGTCAACGCTTTTTGTAAAGCATTCTCAACAGATGTGCAGGAAGTTACATCGAACACAGTACTCTTATTATTGATAAGCCCGGTCTTATACGCGATAGATACATTAAACTTATTCTCGATCTGCAACAGAATATTTTTGAGAGACATTTGGTTCACGCCTGAGCTGTTCTCAAAAGTCCCCGCCTGCTCAACCCTGTTCAAAGCAATACTTTGAGCTTCTAAATGCTGCGAAAGTGCGCAACAGGTAAACGAACCTATTAACAGCATGAGTAGTTCTTTTTTCATGTATATATATTTTAATTTTTTAAGAATAAATACCAATCCATTACAATAAATCATTTGGCAGGCCTCTGTTTGTCTGTATTGTTCATTTTACTTCTGTACCCATATTTCATCCCCTTTTTTACTGAAATGCACATTGAAAGCTTTTCCAAACTGAACCAGCATAGTGTCTATATTATAAACGATAGGCATTGCCCCCGATATTTTTGTAGCCAGTAAATTCTGATCACTGATAACCAGTTCCTCTCCAAAAGTTTCCTTTAAGAAAAAAGCTGCGTCATCCAGAGAATAATTGTTCATGGCCAGCCTGCCTCGTGACCAGGCATTATAAAATGCAGCATCCACGCTGGTTTTGGTATAGTCACCATCTTGTTTATTATACTGTATCATTTCTCCTGGCTTCAGGTACAACTGCGTCTTACCATTACCGTTGTCTCCATCAATATCAAGTTTGATGCTTCCTTGTTGTAGTACTATCTCTATTTTTTTACCACGGGTATTTACATTAAAGCGTGTACCCAGTACCTCCACAGACAACTTATCATAAGAATGAACGATGAATTTTTTACTGTCAGTAGTATGTCGCACATGAAAAAAGGCTTCTCCTTCCAGCCACACTTCGCGCTCTTTATTATTTTGTTCATTATACACGATTCTCGAATTGGCGTTTAAGATTACTTCCGAGCTATCAGGAAGGATCAGGCTCTTTGATTCTCCGTAATGAGTATAGGAACTGAAGGAGATCGTTTTTGAAGTGGAATGATTCCATCCTTTCCATATTCCCAACGTTGCGATAATACCGATGAGGACTGCAGCAGCATATTTCCAGGTCCATCTCCGATGCCTCGTGATGGGAACCACTCCCATCGAATCATCTGTTTCTTCATGTTCCATTTTATCCCACAACGAGTCCCACAATTGTTCCTTTTCATCATTAGATAATTGGTAAGAACGAAACTGAACAGAACTAACCAGTTCAATGGCTTTATTTACGGTCTCTTCCTTTTCGGGATGCTCACGCAACCAGGCATCCCAGAAATACTTGTTCTTCACATCGGGAGTTAAAACCCAATTTTGAAAACTTTCATCCAATGCAAGATCCTTTACTGTATAAAATTGATATTCCTTCGGTGCCAAGTGCTCGTTTTTATAATAATAGAGACACAGAAAGTAAAAACCTCATCATTTTTCTGAAATTATTTTTAAAATAAATAATCAGAGCTATAGGTTTGGCTCGTAAAACTCTATGCAAATGTGGGTATTCTTATCTTCTTTAAAAATTCTCAGCCACGGGCTATCCTCAGACAGACTGGGTAAGATAGTCAATGATGGTTGACACACAAGACCTTAAAGATTTCCTGAACTTCTTAGTTTATAAAGAATTAATGACAGGCTTTAGTGTTGAAAAAAAATCCGGCAAGCCTGCCTGACAAATCAATACCGAATGGTGGGGTAAAAACAGAAGTAAATTTGCGGACTGAAAAATTAGTTTAAATGATACTCATCAGCAATAAAAGAAGAATACTGTTTTTCAAAAGCCCAATCGCTTTGTATATCAGATTGTAAACAGAATCCGTTTTCATTGACATTAAATGAGCTACCTCAGAATAAGAAAGATTTTGATAAAACCGCAGATAAACAGCTTCGCGTTGACGACGACTGAGTGCTGCAATCCCTTCCCTAAGTTGTAGTACCTGGTGATGATGAATTTCATCCTGAATGATTACTTCCTCCTGCGGAGGAATCAGTTCAAAATCGAAAGAAGAAGGTAAGGAATAGGTAGCCGTTTTTCTAAGATTTACCAGAGACCTCAATAATCTGCGACGAAGGCTACTTAATAAATAATACCGGATATTAAGTACATCAGAGGAAAGATGTTCACGCTCCATCCACAAATTCTGAAACAAATCCTGTAAACAATCTTTTACAATTTCACTATCGCGGCAAAAATGCATACCATAATGAAAAAGATCATCTACATGATTTCTGTAAATAGTACTCAATGCATCTCTATCTCCGTTACAAAACCGCTCCCACAAGCCTTCTGAAGATGATGAAAAAGAAAGAGTATGTAATTTACCAGCTACATTCAAATCCTTCATAAATATTTATTAAATAAACAGTTTGCCTACTTTTCGATATAATAGTTTTCAAAAACTAATCCAAAATACGGGAAAGGGAACGGAATTTAAGCAACCACCAATCACTTAAAAATGCAAGTACAAGGTAAGATCTTTATTCAAATACTTCATGAAAAATAAAAGAAGCAATTCAAGATTATCTATTATTTCTCCTTCCGGATACCACCTTAACAGGCTGCTCTATAACACAAAAAAAATCTGATTCTATTTCTAATTTACCAATTGTGCGAACAATTTTTCAAGCGTATCCCCTGCATCCTCACAAAATCCGGGATGCACTTTTGAAGCCTGTACTATGGTACTCCGGGTGGCCGTGAGCCATCGAAATCTTTCTGCAATAGAAAGCTTCGCGATAGGGCCTGCTTCTTTATCGCCCATACAAATGCGCTGAAAAGCGTTCAGGTATTCTTCGACCTCTGCGATATCACAACTATTACAAAGCATCTCCAGCCTGTGCTCATCAATATCGAACAAAAGTTGTAAAAACTTTTGTTTGGCACAATATAATACCACGCCCACATTGAGGAACTCTTCCCGCTCTACACGGGGAACCACGCGGATTACCGCGTATTCATATAAGTGCTTCCCTTGCATGTTGAGCTTCTTTTACGAAATGTTTTGAATGTGTCAGTCTCTGTGTTAAAAATTGTTGGTAGGCCTTGCGATGATCACTTACTGAATCAAAAGGAGAATCAATCAATAACCATCCGTCGGGAATCAAAGCAACCACAGCATGGATGATCTCTTCATTGAGAATTGAATGAAATTGGGTATCCACCAGTTCTAACTCGGTTGCCTGCGGCAACAACACATGATCCTTAATATTACTGAAAGGCTGCGTGGCTTTTACTTCCCATTGATGCCATGAATGATGGAAATACAATCCTGCACCATGATCTATAAGCCATAATTCTTTGTGCCACCAAAGCATATTGGTATTGCGTGAAGTACGATCTACATTATTTAAAAAACTATCGAGCCATACAATCTTTGAGGCAAGTTCAGCATTGACCGGTGTAACCACGGGATCGAAGGTTACAGAACCTGAAAGATAATGCAGTCCAAGATTCAATCCCACACTCGCTTTCAACAAATCCTGAATTTCTTCATCAGGCTCTGTGCGTCCAAACGCTTCATCCAGATCAGCCAATACAATTTCAGGAACTTTCAATCCCAATATTCTTGCAAGTTCGCCACCAATCAATTCAGCAATGAGTGCTTTGGGGCCTTGTCCTGCCCCGCGAAATTTGAGTACGTATAAAAAACCATCGTCCGCCTCTGCAATCGCAGGGAGAGAGCCGCCTTCGCGCAAGGGTGTTACATAGCGCGTTACATGTACCGTCCTTATTTCAGGTGAAAATTGTTTCATGAATCACAAACATACAAATATAGAATGGAGTTGAGGAAAATTACCTATATAAAAATCACCTTAAGAAAATGATTCTCTGGCTCCCGATTCATTCAAATACTCTTCTAACTTCTCTAAAGATTCTTTAAAATCAGGAGACAACATTCTCTCTCATTTCCTTCCTGAGGTTTTCAGGGAAAAAAGACTGTATCAAAAAACTTATCACGACCACCAATAAAGCCCCAATCACATTAAGCCATAAAAACGAGATCACATCCGCCCTGTAAATAAGGATCACAAAGACTTCCGTGATTACTGCCGAGTAAAAAAGCGCATTGGCTTTTATCTGTTTGAACCAGAATGCCACCATAAAGATTCCAAGGATCACTCCATAAAATAAAGAGCCTAAAATGTTCACAGTTTCAATCAAACTATTGCCCAGGTTGCTTGCAAATTCTGCAACGAGAATACAGAATATCCCCCAGCAGAAAGTGTAAAATTTCGAAATCCTATAATCCTCTTTTGGAGTAAGTTCTTTCTTAAAAAGTCTTTTATGAATGTCAACCACCGTACAGGATGCCAGTGCATTGAGTGCTGCCGCAATGCTTCCCCACGCCGCCAGAAAGATCACAGCTATCAGCAGGCCTACCAATCCTTTGGGCAAATAATCTATTACGAATCGAAGAAAAATAAAGTTGGTATCATTCACATCTTCACCCGGCAATGCCTTTGCCAATACTGCGTGATATTGATCCCTGATGCTCGTTTTTTGGATGTTGTCCGTGGCACCCACTTTTGAATAGGACACTTCAAGATTCTGCAACTCAGTTTTATAACTTGTTTGCATGGCACGTATTGTCTGTGTCTCATTAAAATGAAGAGGAGCTTTGTTGTATTGATAAAAAGAAAAAACCAGCACCCCCAGCAGGAGAATAAAAAATTGCATCGGCACTTTTACAATTCCATTCATCAATAAGCCCAGTTTCCCCTGTCGGTTATTTTTCGCTGTAAGGTAACGGCCTACCTGGCTTTGGTCTGTTCCAAAATAAGAAAGGGCCAGAAAAAATCCACCAATCACCCCACTCCATATATTGTATTTATCTTTCCAGTCAAAACCATTCGCTGTTCTTCCGGAAGTAATGATATTCATCTTGCCATCCTTACCACCAATATGCAAAGCATCGAAAAAACCTACATTTGAAGGCATCAGGTGTACTACAAGGTATCCGGCAATCGCCATTCCCACAATAACAATAACCAACTGAAGTTTCTGAGTATGAGCCACCGCCCTTGCCCCACCCGTAACGGTATAGATGATCAACATGCCACCCATAATAATATTGGTGTAATAAATATTCCATCCGAGCAAAGAACTCAGTATCAATGACGGAGCATAAATACTGATACCCGTTGATAATCCCCGTGATATTTGAAAAAGAAAAGAAGTGAGTGTTCTTGTTTTAAGGTCAAACCTCTTTTCCAAAAATTCATAAGCAGTATAGACTTTCAGCTTATTAAATACCGGAACGAAAACAATACATATCACGATCATGGCGAGAGGTAGCCCGAAATAATACTGTACAAAGCGCATTCCATCTGTATAAGCCTGCCCGGGTGCACTTATAAAAGTAATGGCACTCGCCTGTGTGCCCATAATGCTCAGCATTACAAGATACCACGGCATGTCGCGGTTACTTAAAAAATATCCGTCAAGATTTTTAGTGGTCCTGCTTTTATAAATACCATAAACAATAATACCAGTAAGCGTTACAATAAGAACGATCCAGTCCTGATAACTCATAATGTTTTCTTATTTTATTTAGGACAAAAAATCAATGATCAGTCTTTGCTTCCAATGGCTTTCACAACTTCTCATTGAAAATTTTTTGTAATGAAATAATATAGAATAACCTGCAATACCAGGAAAAGGAATACAATCAGATACAACTTGTTCCAATATTTTTTTTCTGATTTTTGCATATCTATTTTTTATTTTACCACTACCGGCCTGGCAATTAAATTAGCAAACAAACGGTAAGCGCCCGGAACGCCCGCAGGTAATTCCCTGAAGAAAACCAATCCTGAATAAACAAATCTTCCTTTCCCATAGTCAGTATAGATCAAACTTCCATCCGATGGTGGTAAACCGGCATCATGCATGGAGAAAAGTGTTTGATAATTATTTTCAAAATTTTCTGCCTGGTAGGTACTACGCTCCTGTATCCATCCATCAAAATCTTTTTGTGTAATCTTGTTGGGATAATTCATCAATACACTTTCGGGATGCGTGAACTTCACAGCCGCCGTTTCATCCGTTACCCGGTTTCGTGAAATGGTAAAAGGATAAGGGCTGATCTTTGCTTTCACAGGTCCTATGTTATTATTGGTATTATATTGTACCAATAATACGCCGCCATCTTTTACATAATTCATCAGCGTATTATAAGAATCATTGAGCCATTCATAAATATTGTATGCCCTCACTCCGGTCACGATGGCATCAAATTGTTTGAGATTATTTTCCGTAATGTCTTTTGCAGAAAGGATGATTACCTCATAACCCATCTTTTGCAAAGCATCCGGGACTTTATCGCCTGCTCCGGGAATATAGCCTATCTTTTTACCGGATGTAGCCAAATCAAATTCCACCAGTTTAGATTCTGCTTTTTTGAAATAAATAATGTTTGGAATATGTGGGTATTCTATAATCGTTTTGTAAGAATCAAAAATCTGATTCCCTTCAACAGCACTCCAGTCAATTAGTTCTGTATTTTTTTCTCCGGGGTTCTTTATTGAATAATAAGAATCTGAACCATTTTTTGTTTGAATAACATTGGCAGAATGTTCTTCTTTGAGTGTAAAATCACTTTTAGAAGAACCATTATTAATGGTATGCACCTTGATATTTACAGCACCCCACGTATCTTTTTGCCTGTCATTTATAGCCAAAGCCAGTTCAGGACTGGACGCTACTTCAACTTTCGGAATGATAAAAAGAGGCTCAAACTGTTCTCCTTTTACGGGATCACTTGATTTATATTGAACGGGAATCGCATACTCTAAATCTTCGCCATTGATCTTCAGATTAACAATAGCAGTTTCAGGATCATTCTGTGGTTTACCAATCAATGTCTGATCAGAAACATTAAAAGATCCTTTACTCATCGGCTCTTCCAGCCAATATGGCTGTGAAATTTTAGCGGTATCAGGAATCCCCACTTTTAATGCACGGGATACATTTTCATTCAACGGCAATGCCGCGTTCAATTCAAAAGTTGTATGACGAATGGTAACTGAAGATATTCCTACATTGGCGCCCGCACGGTTATCTGCAGTAAAATTTACCTGCAGCGAATCTCCCTGCACGGCAAACATAGTGCGGGTGGTAGCTTCCATATAAAGTCCGGCACACTCCTTTATGATCTCTTTCAATTGTTCCATTTTCTGATCGCGCCAATAAACATTGCCCGATTTTCTCACCAACTTATAAACTTGTAAAAGAGCCGGTAAAGAATTTTGCGGAGACTGAAATGAATAATCAGCGATCAATTTTCGTACAGCCGTCTCTGTTACGTTATCATTTAATCTTTCCCAATTGGTCGTTACTCCATCCATTAATGTTTTGGTGGGTACAGAACCTTTGATAGTTTTAAAATATTCCAGCGAAGTACCTCTTGAAGAAGCTACCCCAAACCCCTGTGTCTTATGCTGGCTTCGACTTTGAGCCGCAATTTCACCATAGCTCCTTCCGAGTAACGAATTATAACCGCCGTCGTCAATTTTAAACTGGTCGGGACTTTCAGTATTCACACTGCCAAAATTAAAAGTATTCCATAACAAACGCTTTGCCTGCCAGGGTTTTACTCCATATTTAAATTGTTCAGGGAATTTGGAAGGATCGGCAGCGGCTACAAAGGCCTCTCCAGCAAGAATTGCAGAAGCCGTGTGATGTCCATGTCCACCTTCTCCTGTAGTAGGAAAACGCGTAATAATTACATCAGGTTGAAATTTTCTAATTACCCAAACCACATCACTCAATATTTTATCATGATCCCAAAACTGAAAAGTTTCTACAGGGCTTTTGGTAAACCCAAAATCATAAGCCCGTGTAAAAAATTGCTCAGCGCCGTCAATTCTTCTTGCGGATAAAAGTTCCTGAGTTCTGATCAATCCCAATTCGACTCCCTGCTCATCGCCAATAAGGTTTTGGCCGCCATCTCCGCGTGTCATGGCGAGGTAACCTGTCCTGTATAATTTTCCATTGGAAAGAAATGCAAGGAGACGTGTGTTCTCATCATCAGGGTGTGCTGCCACATACAAAACCGACCCTAATACATCCAACTTTTTTATCTGTTGAAAAATCTGAGAAGAACTATAGGTTTTGGGAGACTGACAAAAAACAATCTGAGAAGTACCCATTAAAAACAACAACCAAAAGAATTTACGCATTTTCTTCAATTTTTATTTCACGAATGTAAGGAAATGTAAATTTGTAAATAAAGGACAGAGGATGAATGGTTGTAATCACCTAGTGATATTAAAAAAAAACCTTTTCCAAAATGTCTTTGTAACATTTCTATCCATAAGTTTTACATTTGAAAGAAATATTAAAAAATTATTATGGCCAGGTTAAAAATCATTCTTTCTATTTTTGGGTTTTATGCATTGCTATCTTCCTGCGGGCATCAACAAAGAATAAACGCTTATAATTTCAAAACTAATAAGAGTATTGAAGTAAAAAGAGGCGCAGTGGTTTCTGCAAGCCCACTCGCGAGTGAAGTAGGTGTAGCTATTTTAAAACAAGGCGGCAACGCGGTAGATGCGGCGATTGCCACCCAATTTGCTTTGGCAGTTACTCATCCGAGTGCGGGAAATATTGGTGGTGGAGGTTTTAGTGTTATTCATTTAAAAGATGGACGTAATATCACTATTGATTATAGAGAAATGGCTCCGGGAAAGGCTTTCAGGGATATGTACCTTGATGCCAACGGTAATCCTCAAATGAATTTATCACAAAATAGTCCGCTTGCCACGGGAGTTCCGGGTTCGGTAGCAGGGATATTTGAGTGTATGAAATATGCCAAACTTCCTATCAAGAGATTAATTCAACCTGCAATTGATCTCGCTGAAAAAGGATTTGTACTCGCTCCCGGAGAAGCTTCCAGCCTTAACTACAACAAAGAGTATCTCTTAAAAATGAATAAAACGGTTCCCGCTTATGTAAGAAATACTCCCTGGAAAACCGGCGATACTCTGGTGCAAAAAGATCTTGCTAATACATTAAAAAGAATCAGAGATTTTGGGGCCAAAGGATTCTATGAAGGAGAAACCGCTAAATTAATTGTGCAGCAAATGAAAAGTGACAATGGCATCATCACTGAAGCAGATCTGAAAAATTATACCGCAAAGAACCGTGAACCCATCGTTTTCGATTATAAAGGAAATACCGTTGTTACCATGCCTTTACCAAGCAGTGGTGGAATCATTCTTGAACAAATGCTAAAGATGAGTGCAATGGAAAATATCGGCGATATGAAATACGGTACATTAGCGTCTGTGCAACTAATGACCGAAGTAGAAAGACGCGCTTTCGCCGACAGGGCCAAGTTCCTGGGCGATCCTGATTTCGTAAAAGTGCCGGTGAAAACATTAGTAAGTGACGCTTATCTGAAAGGAAGAATGAGTGATTACAGCCCTTCCAAAGCCGGAAACAGCAAAGACATCAAAGAAGGTTATATCAAAGAAGGAGAAGAAACCACTCACTTTGATGTATTGGACAAAGACGGAAATGCAGTTTCAGTTACTACTACTCTTAATGGAAGTTTTGGTTGCGGAATCGTCGTGAATGGCGGAGGATTCTTACTAAATAATGAGATGGATGACTTCAGCGTGAAGCCCGGCGTTCCTAATATGTTTGGTGCCGTAGGCCATGAGGCCAATGCGATTGCACCGGGAAAAAGAATGCTGAGCAGCATGACTCCTACCATCGTTTTGAAAAATAATAAACCGTGGATCATCGTGGGAACCCCCGGTGGTACTACCATCCCTACCAGTGTATATCAAACCATTGTTGATATTGTTGACTTCAAAATGTCACCACAGGATGCTGTGAATTTCCCAAAATTCCATCATCAATGGTTGCCCGACGAAATCTTTGTAGAAAGAAGTTTTAATAGAAATGTAATCGAACAATTAAGAAATATGGGATATAAGGTAACGCCAAGAAGTTCTATCGGCAGAACTGAGGTGATCATGACTGACGGGAAAACCATCACAGCAGTTGCTGATAAAAGAGGTGATGATGGGGCTGTAGGATACTAAAGTGAGTTGTGAGTTATCAGTTATTGTACTTCATAAGGGGCAAAACAGTGGATGATTTTATCCGGTTGGGACTCTTTCTTCGGCAGCCTGAACGATTGTACACGTAACGGGTCAGACCGCTAACGCCTTCTGGCCCTTCATCAGAAGATTCATTAATTTACCCTTTGAGCAGCATAGTTGAAAATTCACATTATTTAATTTATGGTAGGCCTTATCTCGCCGTCAGCTACTTTTTCATACACCATTACTTTCACGATCCATTGCGGCATAGAATAATTGAGCGCCACTTCTACTTTAAAAAGTTGCAGATCATGATTGGTGCCATCCAGTTGGAGTATGCTTGATGCAAAAGGGCGGCTATCATCCGGCGTATCATAAGCGCCGGTAAGTTTATAGGAACTCTTGTCATAAAAAGTAAGTGTGCAGCCATTCAACTGCTTATAAAGTTCTTTATATTTTGCAGCCGCACTCTCGTACTCTTCCGATTCAAACATAGTGGTTTGCCAGGTATAAGAATAAGGATCTATGTATTTTGTAATAGAAGTTTCCAACGCTCCTGTCGGAGCTATTTTACTCTTAAACTCAATAGTACTTACGGTTTGGTTCACCGTATCTCCTTTTACATTATTGAAATTTTGATAATAATCCCGTGCCACCTGCTCAATGACCGGTTTTATAGAAGGAGAAGGCTTGGGCTTTGGAAATTTGGGTTGTGCATTCACAACCAGTGAAGACAAAATAAGTACTAAAACAACAAAGGATTTCATTAGAATTTTCAATTTTAGTTTTCAATGGATTAAAATAAAGGTGCGATAATAGGATATAAAATCTACAGAGAGAAATAAAAGTAATCAACAGGGTGTGAATTGCGATTATCCAAAAGCTTATTCATTTTATGAGTTCCATGACATCGTCGTTTCTCTTTGTAAAAAACAAATTTCCTTCAAAAGAATTCTTCTACCGGACACCCCATGATAATAATGTTTATCAGTAAAACAAATGATAAATGTTTAACATAACGATATTTGCCTTACGATAGCGTTTGTTTATTTTTGCTTACAATTTAATTTTCCTGAAAAAAATTACTAAAATATTTCTAAAAGTACTACTGGCGCTCCTCGTGCTGATCCTTGTGTTGTGGGTATTATTGCAAACAAGTTTTTTCCAAAATTTTATTATTCAAAAAGTTACGGGTCGCCTATCAAAAAGTCTGAATACCACCGTATCCATCAAGCACATTGATGTAGAACTTTTTGACAGAATGTCTATGGAAGGCTTGCTGGTATTGGATAAAAAGAAAGACACCTTATTGTATGCCGGTGCAGCCAAAGTAAGTATTACCGACTGGTTCTTTTTCAAAGATAAGATCATTCTTAAGTATGTAGGGCTTGATGATGCCCTGATCAATCTGAACCGGAGCGATTCTGTGTGGAACTACCAATTTCTGGTTGATTATTTTTCAGGGCCTTCTCAAAAAAATACCAGCTCATCCGGATCTATCAACCTCGACCTCAAAGTAATCAATTTCAAGAATGTAAGGGTATGGCAAACAGATGAATGGCGCGGGGAGAATATGCTCGTCTCCGTAAAGAAATTAAATATACATGCAAACATGCTCGATCCTAAAAGCAGGATCATTAACCTCAATGATATTACGCTGGATGCCCCTTCTTTTTCATTGTATGATTATAACGGCAACAGGCCGGATGATACCACCTCCAACAATCAGGATGCAATGGTTTCTGATAGCTCCGAACTTCCGTGGAATCCTGATGGGTGGAAGATCTCGGTAAAAGATTTTACAATGACCAATGGGCTGGTTGCCATCGAACGGCAAAGCAAAAGTCCTCCTACTCCAGGTATATTCGATGATAGTCATATCGTGATCTCTTCCCTCAACGGAGTCTTTAAAAAATTTAGTCTTATTAACGATACGCTACGTTCATCTATTTCAATTTCCGCAAAAGACAGGGGTGGGTTCGAAATAAAAAAATTGGTGGCTGATTTTAAATTCACTCCTAAAATAATGGAGTTCCGGCATCTTGATATCATTACTCCCAAAAGCCACCTCAGAGATTATTTCGCTATGCACTTTCACCACTTTAATGACGACATGCAGGATTTCGTACACGCAGTAACGTTAGACGGAGATTTTAAAAACAGTGAAATAAACAGTGATGACCTAGCTTATTTTGCTCCCGAAACAAAATCATGGAATGCACACTTTGCCGTGAACGGAACCGCGCACGGGAAAATAGATAATATTACCGGCCGTAAGATGGTCATCCGTGCCGGAGCTGACAATTACCTCGAAGGTGATATCAGCCTGAGAGGGTTGCCTGATATTGATAAAACTTTTATTGATTTCAGATCAAAAGAATTAAAGACTACTTATAAAGAATTATCAAGATTGATTCCTTCGCTCAAAGAGATTACCAATCCTAATCTGAGTGCTTTCGGCAATATCCGGTTTTCGGGTAGCTATACCGGTTACATCCGTGATTTCGTAACTTTTGGAAATTTACAAACTGATATTGGCACGCTGCAAACAGACTTGCACATGAAGATACCTGATAAAGGGATTGCCGTTTACAACGGGAAAATTTCCACTGCCAATTTCCAATTGGGCAAATTCATCGGCAACAACCAAATAGGCAGCATTGCTTTCGACGGTAAAATTAACGGAAAAGGGTTTAGTGCAAATGATATAGATATAGGAATTGACGGCAACATCAGTAAAGTAGAATTTAACAACTATCCATACACGAATATTATCGCACACGGGGATCTCAAAAAAGATCTTTTTGCCGGCTCAGCGAGTATTAATGACCCACATGTGAAAATTGATACTATTACCGGGGTCGTTAATTTCAGTAAGAAAGACCCTGCCTTTAATCTGAATGCCAATGTAGCAAGGCTTCATCTCAAAAGCCTTGGTTTTACCAACGACAGCATTTCTGTTAAAGGAAAATTCAAACTGAATTTTACAGGAAATAACATTGATAATTTCTTAGGCTCTGCCAAATTATACGATGCTGTTTTAGAAGATAATGGTAAACAACTATCTTTTGATTCTTTAAGTGTCAGCTCTGCGTTCATTGGTGGAAAAAAATTACTGACCGTAGAAACGAATGAGTTAGAAGCCTCTATCAATGGAAACTTCAATATTCTCGAACTGCCCGATGCCTTTCAATTATTTTTGAATAAATATTATCCCGCATACATTAATAAGCCGGGTAAAATGCTGGAAAAACAGGATTTCTCTTTTTCTTTAAATACCAAAAACGTAAGTGAATATATAAACCTGTTTGATAAAAAAATTACAGGACTTGATAACTCCGTTATCAATGGGAATATCAACATTGCTTCCAATACAATGGACCTTCAGGCAGCAATACCACAATTCAACTACAGCAATGTAAGTTTCAACAATATCCATATTATTGGTATGGGAACAAAAGATACGCTGGTGCTAATAGGAGATATTGATGACGTGGTTATTAATGACAGTATGCACTCTCCGGACACTAAATTAAGTATTGTTGCTGCCAATGATATTTCGGATATCACCATTAAAACGACCGGTAATAAAACATTAAGTGATGCGGGACTTTCAGCAAGAGTGAAAACAAAAAAGAATGGTTTTGAACTTACATTCAATCCATCCACATTTACTATTAATCAAAAGCAATGGCATATCGAAAAAGACGGCAAGCTCGATCTGGACAACCATATACTCACTGCCAACAATATAAGGTTCTCACAAAACGGGCAGCAGATTTACATTTCTACCCAGCCTTCATTGGTGGACAACGGCAGTGATATTCTGGTTGCTGTTCAAAACCTGGTGGTAGAGGATATCTCTCCTATGTTTATAAAAACGCCTAAAATCGGCGGGCTGCTGAATGGCAACATCCGTGTAAGTGATCCTTTCGGAAAACTGGCCGTCACATTCGATACCAAATTTGAAGATTTCAGGTTTGAAAATGATTCTGTCGGAGTGATCACCGCCACCGGTGAATATACCAACGACCCCGGCGACCTTAAGATCAATGCGATATCAAATAACGACCTGTATAATTTTACAGCCAATTTTAATTATCACTTGAAAGATACTACCACTCATCAGTTGGAAGGTTCAGTATTTTTTAATAATTCCGGAATTCATGTTCTGGAAAATTATCTGGACAATATTTTCAGTGGTATTTACGGGCGGGCAACAGGAAAATTGAACATCTCGGGGAAGGCTTCCGCTCCCATACTTACAGGAAGTATCCGGCTCGACAGTACTACCATGAAAGTGGATTATACCCAATGCCGTTACATTCTGGAAAATAATTCGATCATTACTTTCAACCCGGATGAAATAGATTTTGGAACCATCAAAATCAAAGACACACTCAACAATACCGCAACGCTGACAGGGAAAATATATCACAATTTCTTTGATAATTTTTTCTTCAATGATCTTCATCTCAAAACGGATGCCATAGGAAACCGAAGACCTAAATTTGTATTATTAAACACCACATCCCGCGATAACAAAGAGTTTTACGGAAATGTAATTGGTCAGGGAGAGATGTCTTTGAATGGCTTCGTGACGGATATGCACATGAGTATTTCCGGCGAGCCTACAGACAGCAGCCATATTTTTTTACCCACCGGAGAAACAGCAGAAACCGGATCAATGGATTATATCGAGTTCATAAAATTCGGGCACGAAATGAAAGCGGATCTTTCTACCCGTGAAAATACCAACATCAAAGTAGATATGGAACTCACTGCCAATCCGCTTGCTAAAATTGATGTGATACTGGACGAAACTACCGGAGATGTGATCAAAGCACAGGGAAGCGGTAAGCTCAATATTTCTGTTGGCACCAGAGATCCTCTTACCATTCGTGGACGATATGATATAGCACAGGGTGAATATACTTTTAATTTTCAGACTTTCTTTAAGAAACCATTTACTTTACAACAAGGGTTTATTGAATGGTCGGGAGACCCCTATCTTGCCAAACTCAACATTGACGCCATTTACAGAGCAGAAAATGTTGACCTTAGCAATATTCCTACCGCCACGGGATATGCCAATAATAAAGGCGACGTGGATATCATTTTTAAATTGCGCGGAACTTTAAAAGATCCAACTCCTCAATTTGAATTTCAATTTCCTTTTGATAATCCATTGAAGTCTGATCCTATTGCGAGCGAATATTTAAAAACAAGGTATCAGGGTGATCAGAAAGAATTGACCAATACAGTAACCTCGCTTTTACTGTTCAATACATTCATGAGTAATGATCAGGCCTTACTGAGTGGAAACAACACCGGTAATTTTGTCACTGGCAGTGTGGGACAATTGCTTTCGGCTACTTTATCATCTTCTCTTAACACATGGTTGCAAAAAGTCCTGAACACTAATTCCTTCAATCTATATACCAATATTAATACAGCCGATTTTAATTTTGAAAAAGGCGCCAATCAAAAAGAACTTCAGAACGTAGGAAACTTTGGAGTAAAAACCACTTTCCTTAATAATAAATTATTGGTAAATGTAGGTGGAAATGTGGATCTTAAATCGGGGCAGGCAGTTGCCAATTCCAATTCCAACTTTTTATTTACGCCAGATGTATCGTTTGAATACTTAATTTCTCCCGACGGGAGATTGAGGGTGGTCGGATTCAACAGAAGTGATGCCGACCTCGGAGACATCGCCGGTGTTACCCGCCGAAACCGCACCGGTATTCAACTTTCTTACCGAAAAGATTTCGACAGCTTTGCTGATTTCTTTACACAAAAAAGAAGGGCACGAAAAGTAGTGAATACGAAAAGCAAATAAACCCAATAAGACGTTATTCTCCATCAGCCTAACTATTCTCTAACACAAATTTCCTCATCATATTCAGTGCGGCCACCGAAGTGATCTCAATATTTTTCTTGCGATCAAAACGCTGTTTGAGTTTTTGAGTAACCACCTTTCCTTTATTACCAACGGCAATCCACACAGTACCTACCGGCTTATCGTCTGTCCCCCCATCGGGACCCATGATACCCGAAACAGCTATTCCAAAATCAGTTTTCATTTTGCTCAACACTCCCGCCAGCATTTCTTTCACTGTCTCTTCACTTACTGCTCCGTGCATTTCCAGAGTTTCCTCTTTCACACCAAGTATTGCTTTTTTAATATCGTTGGAATAACTAACCACGCTTCCTTCATAATAAGCAGATGAACCGGGGATCGAAGTAAGAAGGCTCGCAATGGTGCCACCAGTACAGCTTTCAGCCGTCGAAATCGTTTTCTTATTTTTCAACAATATTTTTCCCAATACTCTTTCCATTGTTTCATCTTCATCCGTTACGATATAATCAATCACTAGTTTTTTTAATTGTGCAAACTGATCATCCATCATTTTTTCAGTGGCGTTCTTATCAAATCCGGAAGTAGTAAGCCGCAACCTTACCATCCCGTAATTAGGCAAATAAGCCAAACGGATATCTTTGGGCAATTGCTTTTCAAAACCTGCTATGATCTCCGCAATCGCCGACTCTCCAATGCCAGCAGTAAGAATCGTTCTATGAATAATCTCAGGCAATTGAAAGCGGTTAACAAGATCACGAAGCACATCTTCCATGATCCCCTGCATTTCATAAGGTACGCCCGGCATACTTATAAAGACCGTTCCACCTTTCTGAAAAAGCATTCCAGGTGCCGACCCTCTTTTATTCTGAATCACTTCACATACATCCGGCACCTCCCCCTGTTTTAGGTTTACATCGTTTACAGGTTTGTGATATATTTTTTCAAACAGATATTTCACATTTTGCAAAGCCTCTTCGTTCACAATCATTTTTCCATTGAAATACTTGCAGAGAAGAGGCTTGGTAATATCATCAGATGTGGGGCCTAGGCCACCGGTAATCAAAACTATATCGGCCCTCTTACTTTCTATATCAAGAGCACTCCAAATCTCATCAGAGTTGTCGCCCACAGCAATTCTTCTTCTTACAGCAATTCCAATTTTGTTCAATTGTTGAGCTATCCACGCACTATTGGTATCTATTACCTGGCCTATCAGCAATTCATCTCCAATCGTAATGATAGAGGCATCTATATTTTTCATGGTACAAATTTAACGAGAAAGAGAATCAATAATACCAGCAACGGAAAGTTGATGTAAGGTTTCTATTTTATTGTGACAATAATCACTAATTGTTTCTCAGCGAATTTTTATAAACTTCCAGCGCCCTGCTTCTTGCGAATTCATGTTTCACGATTTCCGGTAAATACCCGGGACGGAAATTTCTGATCCATCTTTTTATGTAAACCAATTGAGGATCAAATTTTTTTATTTGCTCCGAAGGATTAAAAATTCTGAAATAAGGGGCAGCATCACAACCGGTGCCTGCTGCCCATTGCCAGTTACCATTATTGGAAGACAATTCATAATCCAATAATTTTTCTGCAAAATAAGCTTCACCCCAGCGCCAGTCTATCAACAAATGTTTGCATAAAAAGCCTGCAACAACCATGCGAACACGATTGTGCATCCAGCCGGTCTCATTAAGTTGCCTCATTCCTGCATCTACCATCGGATATCCGGTTTCACCTTTACACCAGAGTTCAAATTCCTTTTCATTATTTCTCCATTTGATATCATCATATTTCCTCTTAAAATTATGATGGACTACTTCGGGAAAATGAACCAATATCATCATAAAAAATTCTCTCCAGATCAATTCATTGAGCCACTGCTCGCTCAGCTGCTTAGCAATCTCCACGGTTTGTCTCACGCTAATAGTTCCAAACCTTAAATGAACACTTACATGAGAGGTGCCTTCTATTCCTGGTATATTACGGGTTTCAGAATAATGTCGGATCAATTCTTCACTCATTTCCGGTTTGGCAACTCCACTAATAATTTGCTTAAACCCTATTTCTTTTAAGGAAGGGAAAGCAAATGGTTTCGTTTTTAAAAGATTATCAAGATGTTTTTCTGAAGAGTATGAAATAACTTCGCTTTCGTTGTATTTCTGTTTCCATATTTTGGAATAAGGCGTAAAAATAGTGTAAGGTGATTCATCGGGTTTCATCACTTCCGTCTTTTCAAAAATTACCTGGTCTTTAAAGGTGTGAAAATTAATTTGATGTTGATTCGCGAATTCTTTTATCTTGTTATCGCGTTCCATTGCATAAGGCTCATAGTCATGGTTGGCGAATATTCCTTCTATTTGATACTCCTCTGCAATCTTTGCAAAAGCAGATAAAGGTGTATCATGAAAAACCATCACAGAAGAACCGAATTCCATTATAGTGCCATTTATTTCTAAAAGAGTTTCATGGATGAAGGCTACTCTTCTATCGCTATTATTATCCAGATGATCAAGGATATTTGTATCAAAAATAAAAATCAGCAGAACAGGAAAAGGGCTCGTGAGTGCATGGTAAAGAGCGGTATTATCAAACAGCCTCAAGTCTCTGCGCAGCCAGCAAATATTAATTTTTTGTTTTTCCATAAAATATAATGTGTTATCTCAACTACCTCTATAAGTAGAATATCCAAAAGGGGAAAGCGTGACGGGAACATGGAAATAATGGTCACCTTTAATTCGAAAAACAACCTCGATAGAAGGATAGAAAGTATCTGTATTATTTCGTTTGAAATAATCAGCTACCCTAAAAATTAACTTATATACTCCATCATTATTTTTATCCTTTTTAAGAAAATTTCCAATCCTTCCATTACCATCTGTAATTTTTTTATCAACAAAAGACCAGGTATTATCCTGCTCATTTAATCTCTCCAGTTCCACAGTAACGTCTGCTGCCGGTAACCCCTTTCCTATATCAAGTATGTGCGTAGAAAGTTGGCAGGTGTTGGTTTGAGCCATAATCTGGCGGTCGTAAAAAGCAAGAACAATGTGATAATATATTTCATGATTGTTTATTTAAAATTAGAAAAGAAGTTTTTAAGACTTGGTAAATTCAGTTGTCGGATTAATTTAAAATTCAAAGGAGAATCCAATAGAGGGCAACAAGTTACCGGAACTGGTATTCAGAATATATGGAATACCATTTGAACCATCTTTACGTAAGGGTCCATCATCAGTGGTTGCAAATCCGGTATTATCTTCTTTGCGGGCAAATGTGAATCTTGGAAGATCCGGATACTTTTGCATTAATACATTTTGTAAATCGAGGTAAAGATTAAGAGATGTTTTTCGGAAATTAAACCGTTTGTCAATTCGTAGGTCCAATTGGCTGTAAGTAGGTAACCGTTCAGAATTCAAACGGCTGTAATCCAATTCACCCGTGCCTTTGGTTACATAATCCTGCTGAGATAATGCAAGATCAAAAGGGGTATAGGGCGCGCCTCCTGCAAATCTATACTTCAATCCCAAATCTATTTGCCGGGGAAGTTTGTAACCAATGGTGGTTGAAAACAAATGTTTCGTATCCCATGAGGAAGGAATTAATTTTCCATCTATTCCGGAGAATTCGCTTCTAATAAATGAATAGCTTGCTACATAAAAAATTCGATTAATCAGTTTTTGCTGTGCATACAATTCGAAGCCGTACGTTTTGCCCAAACCGGAACTTAATAATTTTTCGCTTCCTATGGATCCATAATCATTCCCCAGGTTAGCAAGTGAAATTCCTGTAAGTTGTGACACTGGATAATTATCATACCTTTTATAGAATCCTTCTAACGTAAATCGTAGTGAATTCTTAGGAAGATACTGCAAGCCTGCCACGTAATGTGTTGACCGGATATAATCCATATTTTTATTGACAAAAATTCCATTCATGTCTTTATATCCTAAGGCTGTATAAGTTGGTATTTTGAAATAAGTTCCAATTGAAGCCGTGATATCAAAATGAGGATTTAGATGATACGCAAAAGATATTCTTGGAGAAAATGTTTTTAAAGGATTATTTCCATTTTCTGTAAAAGAGTTCATATCTGTGCGGGTACCAGCAGAGATCAATAACTTTTCATTAAAAACATTTTTAGCGATCTCGGCAAAACCTCCATACTTCCAAAAGCGGATCTCACTATTGAATTGCATTTCCTGATCAGGAGATATTTTAATAAAAATATTCCCATTATAGCCCACATATTCAAGAGATATACCGGCACTCCATTTCCATCCATTTACAAATTTGTTGATATCCCATCGGAACTTATTCTCAATTTCATTTGATTGTACAGACATCGTACGCTGGCTGTCAATCCGCATTTCATCTTCAAATTTATCAATGTTATTAGTAAACATGTTCCTGCTCAAAATATAACTGATATATCCATTCTTTATTTTTTGATTGAGGTTGAATCCTACAGTATAAGTCCATTGATTTATGTAGGGCGAAGAACGCAATACATAAATATTTTCAGCCGTGGCTTTTCTGGGGGTGGCAAAATGGAAATCGTCTATGCCTCCTAGTCCTATCGCCGTCAACGTAACTTTTTTATTGAACTGATGAGTTACTTTATACTGGAAGTCATAAAAATTGGGACGAATGGGTAAATCAATCAATTGAAAAAGAAGGCCCAGATAAGATTTCCGGGCAGAAGCTAAAAAGGTAGTATTTTTTGATATAGGCCCTTCAAGCGTTAATACCGATTCAGTTGCACTCACACGAACATTTCCCGAAAGACGCTCCGGGTTTCCATCTCTTTGTTTAATGATAAATGTAGAAGCCAGCGCGTTATCATATCGTGCATCAAACGCAGAAGAACTCAGTTTCAGGCTTTTTATAAATGATACATTTAATAAACCCTGCGCACCACCTGAACTTCCCTGAGTTTGAAAATGATTCAAAACAGGGATTTCAATTCCATCGAGATAATATACATTTTCATTGGGTGCACCCCCTCTTACAATTATGTCATTACGATCGCCCGTACCATTGCTGATACCTACGCCGGGTAAAGTCTGTACTACTTTCGACACATCAAAATTTCCACCGGGGCTACTCTTAATTTCTTCTGTAGTCAATTGCTGTACAGATAGTGGCGTCACCATATCTGCAGCAATAGCGGTTTTATTTTGATTAATATTAATTACCACTTCATCAAGTCTGGAAACATCCGGTATCATTTCAAAATTTACAATTTGCGCATTGCCGGTTGTGAGCACCGTATTATATTTAGCCAGAGGCTTATAACCAACAGAACTTGCATTTAAATTATAAGTTCCTACAGGCATGGTTAATTTATAATTACCCAAAGAGTCAGTAATGGTTGCGTTTGATGCGCCATCAATTCTTATCGTTACTCCCGGCAATGCTTCAAGTGTATAAAGATCAGTAACAGTCCCTATGATAACACCATTTCTCTGAGCCAAAAGACTCAGACTACATAACAAAATTGTGACAGTAAATACGATTTTTACGTAGGTCATTAACTTAAAATATTTAATCAAAAAAATCATTTTTGTACTTGAATGTAGATACGATTATTATAGTAAGCCATGATTCCCTCTATTTTTAAATGCATGTATTGATATGTTGATAAAAATAATTACTGCAACAATCAAAGAAGAATAGACGATTGATTGTACGCCACCCCGGTTAGCAACGGCAATTGCCACTAAAGCCCAAACGCCTACTAAAGCATACTCACGCAGATTCCTTTTCCAGATCATAAACACATTGATCAAACCGGCAACAATGGTTATAATGATAGTCCAGGCAATTTGAGAAATACCCCAGCCATCCCAATTAATTTTAGTGAGCCACGCAGCAATATCGGCAATTAATGCAACGGAAATCCACCCGGTATAAATAGCAAATGGCCAAAAAATAAAAAGGTATTTTTTTACCGGATGAAAATCCAGTTCCATTCTCGTATTTACTATAATCTTTAAAAGAGAAAAGAGAACGATTAGCATCAAGATTACGGTAATCCCAATGTATCCATAAAGCCATGCAATGATCCAAAGAGAATTTCCAATACAGGAAATTACAAACCACCATCCAATTTTTAATACTACATCATTACCCAAACCATCATGATTCGCATTCTTTTTAAAAAGGCTACTTCCTGTATAAAATACAAATCCCAATAATCCTAAATAAATTAACCCCCAAATAGAAAAAGCATAACCGGCGGGCGTAAAGTAATTGTGATATTTATCGGAAACATTCGCCACTGTATTGCTGTTGAAGATTCCGGTATTAGAGAGATAATTAATCACAATCGTAGCTATTAAAGCGATTCCATTGGCTATTTGTAATGTCTTTTTCATTGCAGATATTTAATACGTTGTTATAATAATTGAGTGAGTCAAATGAACCAAAAAGTGCCCATTCCTGTTCGGAATTCGGCTTGTTCAAAATTTATTTTATTTACTTTCTATTGATGGTACCAATGGGTTTTCTGTTGAAATCCCTCTCCTGAATTCTTTTCTTCTCACTAATTGTAAATAGATAAACAGATTTAAAAGAATTAATTCGAATCCGTAAAAAATATCTTCTACCGGTATGGTCAATAAACGAATATTGAGATTTTCCATTTCATTATATCTCACCACAGGCTCTTCCAACCCGGTACCTGTAAGAATTCCATTTACTATTAAAAAAGGAATTAGCAAGATCGTATATACACTTACTGCTTTTCCAAACCAATTGATCCTGAAAATGAATTTCAAAATAAGGCAAACAAAAGCCGTGCTAATAAAAGTTACCGAAGTGTAAAGCCTTTCGGAAAAAAGAAATCCTGTTATCAATAAAAACAGAGAAAGAACGATACAGAAGATATTTTCTACTTTGGGGTTCCAGGAAAGTTTATAAAACTTGTCGAGGCAAAAATAAGTGAATACACAGGAAAAAGGAATGCATATAAAAAACAGGATTTCCTCGATGGGTAATTTGAATAAATAAACTCCCGTAATATACCGTGGATTAAAATTCCAAACCCCATAATGTGTAAAGATAGAATCCCAAATAATGAAAAGAACCGCAACAGGGATCGCAGCCACGAAAAATTCTTTCCACGTTTTATAAAAATTTATTTTAGGATGAAAAGAAAATAACAAAGGGACAATCACAGTAAAAAAATCAACAAGAAGGTATAAAGATTTCATGTGTTTGTCTTTTATGTTTTTTTTTGTCATCAACAAACTATCGGGACAGGATATGGAACAAGCCTGATAAACGATATCGGCTATTTTGAACATTTCTAATGATTATTTCATGCACTCAAAGGCCTGCGAGCAGGCATGGCTTCTGTTTTATTTTGAGTGTCCCTTTTTGCTTTCAAACTGCGAAAATATTTAAAAGGCACCCACAGCATTCCAAAACATTCACCATCTTCTTTGGTGAGATGTTTATGATGCATTTTGTGTGCTCTTCTTATTGCTTTTAAATATCTGTTATTTGAGTTACGGAGTATTTTAAAACGTTGATGAATGAAAATATCATGCACCAAAAAATAACATAGTCCATATAGGGTGATACCCACCCCTATCCAGAAAAGAAAATCATAATCGTTTCTCATCCCAAAAAACAAAGCAGCAATACCTGGTAATGCAAAAATCACAAAGAAGAAATCATTGTGTTCAATAAATCCTTCCGATTCTTTCCTATGATGGTCTTTATGTAGTTTCCATAATATTCCATGCATAATATACTTATGAGCCAGCCACGCAACGGCTTCCATACCAATGAAAGCAGCCAGAACTGATAATGAATTAATTATTATTGTTTCCATTTTCAAATATTTTTTCTAAAGCCTTTCTTCTGTAAATAAATATATTTTCAATTTTCTTTCTTACTAAAAGGGAATGTGTTATTCTGCCGATCATCCCAAAAGGTAATTGATATTTCACCTGATCATGCATGAGCACACCATTTTCCTTTTCAATAAATGTATGTGTATGCTCCCAGGCCTTATAAGGGCCTTTCAATTGCCTGTCAGCAAATATTTGAGGCTTGTTAACCTTAAATATTTCTGTTTGCCAATGCAACGGAATACCAAATAATGGCTTAACTGTGTACTCAATAAGCATTCCTTCATAGATCTGCTTATTATCCAAATCAGTTATAATTTTAAAACCCATTTCCGGGGGTGTTATTACAGAAAGATTTTTTGCAGATGAAAAAAAATTCCATGCTTCATCAATGTTAATTGGTAAAAACTGCTCCGCATTATAATAATAGATACTCATTTAAAGATTGAATTTTTTAATAAAATAGATTCCACTTTAGGAAAACAAATTTTTAACCAGGCAGAGTATTTATTCGGATGGAAAATTATTTCTTCTTTTAATTTTTCAGGACGAATGTATTTCCAATCCTTTACTTCACCAGGATCAGGAATGGGTATAGCATCACTTTCCCCAAAGTAAACATGATCCAATTCATGTTCAGTTAATCCATTTTCAAGCGCCGCTTTATAAATAAAACTAAATTGAAATTGAGTAGCACATTCCATACCCATCTCTTCTTTCAGTCTTCTTGCAACAGCATCATTCGTTTGTTCTCCTTTTTTAGGATGACTACAGCAAGTATTGCTCCACAAGCCTGCCGAATGATACTTTTCATCTGCCCTTTGTTGCAATAAGATTTCTCCTTTTTGATTAAAAATAAAAAGAGAAAAAGCACGATGAAGTTCACCCGACTGATGTACGGCAAGTTTACTCATGGAGCCCGTTTCATTATCATTTTCATCTACCAATATTAACAAGTCATTCATTTTACCTTTTTTAGTTAATGATTATATTTTTAAAATCCCATAATCTTTTATTATTTCAATTTTTCTTTTTCCAATGATGACAAATCTTTTGATTCCTTTAAAGACGGCAACACATACGCTTCCAGTCTTACATCTTTTATTTGTAAGAATGAATGTAAAATAAATGTTCTATCCTTCTTAATGCTATCATTATATCCAAGAAAAGAAGGCATATTCGTTTGATCTGTGAATCTTAAAAACCGAAGTTCAAAATTGTTATGATCTGAATCAATTGCTTTCTCAAGCATTCTTTTTCCTTTCTTAAAATAAGATAATTTAGAAAAAGGACTAAAAGCATGCTTTGCCATAACCATTGTAGCACAACCACTATACCCCAAATACAAGGGATCCTTTTTGTAGGGTTCCAATAGATCAATCAATTTTTTACAAGCAATTTTACTCGCCATTGACTTCTGATACAGGCTTCTGATTTCATCTATTGAGGGTATCTCCTTATGCGACGACGCGACATTCGGTATTTTAACAAACAACAATAAGTTCAATAGCATTACATACTTCATATCCAATTCATTTTATTTACGACAAGGCTGTTGATCATTAATCCCAATTTTTCTCCATTGTTAATCCGTACCCTTTCATTTAGCATCTTTTTTGCAGTTGATCTTTTTATTTTATTGAACAACGATTGGTAGTAAACATAAGCGAGATAAACACCTCCTTTTGAAGAGGCAGGAAGTTTTTTAATTCCATCCAATGCTATTTTAAAATCGTTTTCTATTTCGCTTTCAATCTCCTTTTTATTATCTCCGCAAAATTCATTCATATCCACACCGGGAAAATAGGTTCTCCCCAGCAAATCAAAATCATCTTTCATATCTCTGAGGAAATTGACTTTCTGAAATGCAGCACCCAGTTTCATCGCATAAGGCTTTAGTTCTTCATACATTTTCATATTGCCTTCCGTAAATACATGCAAACACATCAGCCCCACTACCTCTGCAGAACCTAAAATATATTGCTGATATTTTTCTTCCGTATAATATACCTTTTGCAAATCCATCTCCATGCTCATTAAAAAAGTTTCTATTAACTCAGGATTTACATTATAATCTTTCACTGCCTGCTGGAATGAATGTAAGATTGGATTTAAGGAAATTCCATTTTCAAGAGCTTCATTAGTATCGTTTTTAAATTTTTTAAGAAGGAATGCCTGGTCATAGCCTTCAAAGCTATCAACGATCTCATCGGCAAGGCGCACGAAGCCATAGATAGAATAAATAGCATTTCTCAGTCTGGTATTCAAAAAATAAATACCCAGGGAAAAACTGGTACTATAAGCGTGTGTGGTTGCCTTACTCATTTTTAAAGACAAATTATCAAATAACAACTTCATGCTTGGTGGTTTTAAAAAATTTTAATAATTGTTGTGCAGCTATTTTTCCTGATAGCAAGGATGGCGGAACTCCAGGTCCCGGAACTGTAAGCTGACCAGCGTAAAAAAGATTTTTGATTTTTTTATTTCTGATCTTAGGCTTGAGAATGGCAGTTTGCAATAATGTATTAGCAAGCCCGTACGCATTCCCCTTGTATGAATTATAATCTGTAATAAAATCATTGACACAGTAGCTTTTTTTGTAGTCAATAAACGATTCTATTTCTTCGCCGATATGTTTTTGTAAACGGCCTATCATTATCTTAAAATACTTTTCCCGCAACTCCTCATTGTCCTCCAGCCCCGGGGCAAGAGGCATCAGTAAAAATAAATTTTCATGCCCGGCAGGCGCTACCGTATTGTCGGTTATGGAAGAGCAACATGCGTAAAACAGAGGCCTGGAAGGCCATTGGGGATCTTTATAAATCTCTATTGAATGTTGAAATAAATCATTTTCAAAAAACAAGGTATGGTGTTGAATGGATTTTATTTTTTTAGAAATACCGAGGTAATAAATGAGAGAAGAAGGGGCAAAAGTCTTCTTTTCCCAATATTCATTCGTATAGTTTCTGGAACTTTCCGGCAATAATTCATTTTCTACGTGATGATAATCAGCAGAAGCAATAACTGCATCAAAATACACTTTTCTCCCGTTCACAACAATTCCATCCAGGTGATTACCGGTTACGGTTATTTTTTCTACAGGAGAACCAAAATGAAAAACAACCTGATTGTTTTCGCACACCTGCTTCATGGCGTCTATTACTTTTCCAAAACCTCCTATTGGGTACCAGGTTCCTAATTTCAATCCTGCATAATTCATCAGACTATATAATGCCGGTGTATCCTGTGGCATTGCTCCCAGAAATAAAACAGGGAATTCCATTAAAGCGATGAGTTTAGGATGTGAGAAATATTTTCTTACGTGCTTACTAAATGAAGAAAATATTTGCAAACGCATTGCACCTTTAATCAAATCCATGTTAGCAAATTCTGAAATAGAAATTCCCGGCATCTTCGCCAGGTTGCTCATACCGGTTTTGTACTTATATTCCGCTTCCTTCATGAATAAGTCTAATTGTGCTGCACTCCCTTTCTCAATGGATTCAAACAATACTTTTAATTCAGTATAATTGGCAGGTATGCTCAAATTCTCTTCTTTATCAAAGACTACTTCAAATGAAGGATCCAATAATTTTAAATCATAGAAATCGCGAACACTATGGCCAAAATCATTGAAAAATTGTTCAAATATTTCTGGCATCCAATACCAGCTTGGTCCCATATCGAATATATATCCGTTATCGGTTTTTAATTGCCGTGCTCTTCCTCCCGCAGTCATATTTTTCTCAAATACCTGCACATCATGGCCTTCAGCCGATAAATAGGCTGAGGCACTTAAACCCGAGAAACCAGAACCAATGACAGCGATTTTAGCCATTTTTGTTTATACTTTTTTATAAATACTTCAACTATGGATTTGAGAGCAATTGTTGTTCCAAATCTTCCACTGATGATAAGAAATGTATATTTTTTATTTTTTCAACCCGTTCAAAAAGCTCCTGGTCTCCGGCGACATATATATTCTTTCCGGAGAAAAGGTTACTTAACTCACCCAAATAGTTCTCAATCTCTTCATTCAAACCTTTATGAACTAAAAAGAAAAACAGGTTACTGTAAGATATTTCTTTCCCCACATCAACTAAGGATTTTAAAGGGATATTACTTCCAAGATAAATCACTTTATTGCCCGAAAGCCTTACCAGATAATGACTAAACAATAACCCTACTTCGTGGAATTCATTTTCCGGCAAAAACAATATCCAGCAATCAGCGTCTGGTTTAGGAGGTGGAAGTGAGTCAATTGCAGTAAATAGTTTTTGTCGAAACAAATTACTGATAAAATGTTCATTTGCCGGTGCCATGTTATCGCACGTCCACATAAGGCCGGTGCGTAAAAGAACGGGATAAATCACTTTGACGTAAGTATCTTTCATTCCATAACTGAGAAGACAATGGGAAAATATTTTATCAAAATAAGCTTCATCATAGCTCATGCCGGCAGCTATCAGTTGAGAAACAAAATATTCATCCGCTTTATTTTCATCTTCATTTATCAGCTTTTCCACCAGTTTGAATAGCTGCTTGTCGGTCATGGTACCCAATTCCGAAACTTTATAGTCAAGGCTGGCAAGGCTTACAATATTTAGTAACCTTCGTAATTGTTGATTATCGTAATATCTTGTATTGCCTAAAGAGCGGTTTGGCTGAAGTGCATTATAACGCTGCTCCCACATACGAATGGTATGAGCTTTAATGCCCGAAAACTTTTCTAACTGCGAAATGGAGAATTGATTCATATTGTTTAAATAAAAACAAAACTATCTAAACAATTCTAAATCACAAAATAATTTTTGATTTAGAATTCAATGCACATATTAGGATGAGGTGGTAATAAACCGAGTTGGATTTAACCAGTATTTCTTCTAAAGATTTCTTCCTGGGCGAATTTATGTGAATTTATCCAGGAAGGTTTTACTGAAAATAAACTGATACTTCCATTTTTATCTTTCGGTTCGTGCGGATATGAACCAGAAAGAAGTTAAAATTAACAGCAAAGAATGTTTATCAATCTTTATTCCTTGAAAGTGGATGTCAACATTAGCGGTGTTTTTCGAAGGTGACACCTTTTAAAAAGGTGTCACCTCTATCTGGAAATAAAAATACATACGTCACCCTATTTATTCAGTTACTTTATTTACTCCGAAAACACACGGCATCTTTTCATCTTTTTGATACTGCTGATTTCATTCTGGTACAAAGCAGATTATGAAGAGAAACTATTGCAGGATAAATTTTCAAATTATACTGCTTATAAAAAAGCAATCGATTTTTTTTATCGGGGATGAGATTATAAACCAACGTGCCTGTTTCATTTTTTAACGAATCAGTTTTACCACATTATCAATTTATACAATTCAACCTATATAACTGATATAAAAGCATTAGCAATGATCTCAATCCTTTTATCGAATAAGTTGTTGGAATCAAAAAATTAAATCATCCGTTATTCCACTGTGGACTTCTTTATAAAGCGTTTACCATCCTCATTTTGAGGCAGTTCTGATCAACTATTAATTATTTTTATAGAAGGGAAATTTATTGACCGGTTTTACGTTTATATTATAATAAAGAAATGTAATCCGGTATGGCCTTCTATTTTGGTTTTTACCAATAATTGATACCTATGAAGAAACAAATATTTACTCTCCTGTTGTTGTTGAACTCTTTATTGATCTTTGCACAAGACGACCTGCCTGAATATGGCAAAATAGATAAGTCGGATATGCAACTAAAAGAATGTGAATTTGATAAAAGTGCCGACGCATATAAACTGTTGTCAGTTGGTAATGTGAGTTATGAAATGATAAGCGGGAGTTTTAATGTCACCAATGAAAGAAGAGTGCGGATAAAGATCCTGAATGAGGACGGATTGAAGAAAGCCAATGTGGAAATACAATTTTTCAGCAAACAGGGATATAAAGCGATCGAAAATATCTCGGGTATTACCTACAATCTCGATAATACCGGAGAGATTATTACATCTCCATTGAATCGGGATTCGGTGAAGCCCGTAAAGATCAGTAACAAATTGACGGAGATCACTTTTACTATGCCTGATGCAAAAATAGGAAGTGTGATAGAATATAAATATACCTATGCCGAAAAATCAATTGCCAACATTGATGAATGGTATTTCCAGGATGACATACCTACGAGGTTAAGCAGATATACTGTTACGGTTCCATTCATGTTTAAATTTGAAACAGTAGCATTCGCCTATCAGGATATACAACAAAAAAGCGAAATTGTAAACCAGAATGCCACTTTTAAGAGGAACAGTCTCGCGTATGCTTCTACCCAAAGAGTTTTTATGCTAACAGATGTTCCTGCCTTAAAGAAGGAATCTTTTATGCCTGCACAAAGAGATTATCTGCAGCGGATTACATTCCGGCTGAAACAGGTAGAATACGGCAATGGTGAAAAAAAGGATGTGAATTCAGATTGGCCAAACGTGACGAAAGAATTACTCAGTGATCCTGACTTTGGTTTACAATTGAAGAAGAAACTCCCACACACTAAAAAGCTGGACGAACAACTTTCCTATGTAACAGGTGATTACAATAAGATGAAGATCATTCATGAGTTTGTAAGAAAAAATATAAAATGGAATGGTGAAGAAAGTGTGTATGCCAATAAGGGAGCCGCTTTTGCAATGGGAAAGAAATCGGGAAATTCCGCCGAATTGAATTTTGTATTGATCTCTCTTTTGCGGGATGCCGGTCTTCATGCTTATCCGATACTCGTAAGTACCCATAAAAATGGCCGTGTTAATACAAAGTTTCCACTTCTTCGCGAATTCAATATGACGATGGCCTGCGTAATAGTTGGTGATCAAAAATATATTTTGAATGCAGCAGAAAAATACACCCCTACAGACCTCATTCCATCTGATGTATTAAATACTAATGGATTTGTAGTAGATACCGATAATGGTGGATGGATCAGGTTATCTTCAACTAAAGGGATCTATAAAAATGAAGTTTTCATCACAGCATCCATCACCCGGGAAGATTCCCTGAGTGGCGTCGCTACAATTAACAGCTATGCTTATGCGAAGAACTCCGAATTGAAAAGGATAAAAGAGAAAAATGATACCCTTGAAGATTATTATGTAAAGCCTTACCATGATCTAAGAATAAGCGATATAAAGTTTATCAATCTTGAGTCAGATTCATCGCATCTGGATCAGGAATTTAATTTCGCAATGTCGGTGAAATCTTCAGGAGGTGATAAAAATATTACCCTCAACCTTTTTCAGGGATTTGAAAAGAATCCTTTTACCGATGATAACAGGGAAACAGATATTGATTTTGATTATAAGCATTACTACCTTATTGAAGGGAAAATAGCCATTCCCAATTATTATCAATTCAAGCAGATCCCTAAAGACCTTTCCATCACTAGCCCTGATTCTGGCATCGTGATGAATCGTTTGATAAAAGTGATCAGCGATTCCCTCGAATTCCGTATCACACTGGATATTACCAAAACCTTTTATGGTGTGGGCGATTATCACCTTCTACGCGATTTTTACAAGAAATTTTATACTGCATTGAATGAGCAGGTAGTGATCAGGAAAAAGAAGAAATCATAATGTGGGAATAGGATTTATTTTTTGTATCTGTAGAATTTATGAATAAACTGTGCGTTAATCTTAAAAAATCGTCTTTTCATTTTCTTTTTTTATAAATTTACACCATAACTAACTGAGATACCATGAGAAAACAATCATTAACATTGATTTTGTTACTCGCGTCCAACTTCATTTTTGCACAGAAAGAACTACCCTCTTACGGTAAAATAGACAAAGATGACCTCCTTATGAAAGAATGTGAATTCGATAAGGACGCAGAAGCGTATAAACTAATTTCGTTCGGGGATGTTAATTACCAGATTACCGGTGGAGAATTTAACATCGTAACCGAAAGACGGGTACGCATTAAAATATTAAAAGAAAAAGGACTCGATAAGGCGAATATTAAATTACGATTTTATAATAAATTAAATTACGAGAATATTAACAGTGTATCAGGAATCACCTACAATCTTGATAACTCAGAAAAGATAGTTACTACCAGGCTCGAAAAATCTTCCGTTTATACTAAAAAAATCAACAATCAGGTATCTGAAGTTTCATTCACACTACCAGGTGTGAAAGTAGGAAGTGTAATAGAATATAAATTCACAGAAACTAAAAAATCCATTGCGAATCTGGATGACTGGTATTTTCAGGACGATATCCCCACACGCACCAGTATATACCGGATACTGGTACCCTCCATCTTTAAATTCGTAACTCAGTTGTTAACGTATCAGCAAATTGATCAAAAAAGCGAAGACATTAATCAAAGCATATTTTATGAGCAAGAAAACATCAAATTCGTTTCCTCTGAAAAAACGTACACAATGAGGGATGTTCCGGCATTGAGAGACGAACCGTACATGGGTGCTCCTAAAGATTATCTCCAACGGATAATATTTCAGCTATCACGTATTGAGTATCCAAATGGAAGAGAGGAAGGTGTGATGTCCACATGGCCTAAACTTACCAAAGAATTGCTCGATGATAAAGATTTTGGATTACAACTTAAAAAGAATCTCCCACATACAAAACTCCTTGATGACTCGTTGAAAAATGTAAAGGACGATTATAACAAAATGCTGGTTATACATGGTTATGTAAGAAAAAACATGAACTGGGACGGCAGGGAAAGTATTTACTCTACAGATGGGATAAAGTCTGCCTGGGATAAGAAATCCGGTAATAATTCTGAACTCAACTTTGTACTGATTGATCTTCTAAGAGATGCAGGCCTCCATGCGTACCCTCTGCTGGTAAGCACAAAAGATAACGGCATAGTAAATCCCATTTATCCTTTTTTACAACAATTTAATAATGTGATTACTTTGGTAATCATTGGTGAAAAGAGATATGTATTGAACGCCGCCGATAAATACAACCCCTCTTACCTGATCCCTTATGATGTACTGGATAATGATGCACTGATTGTAGATGAGAAAAAAGGGGGATGGATCAGACTTGAAGATAAAGAAAATCAATCGAAAAATGTGGTTTTATTTTTTGCACAGGTTTCACCTGATGCAGAAATGAAAGGGCAAGCCACCGTATATAGTTATGGATACAGTAAAAATCCGAAAGTAAAGAAATGGAAAGAAGAAAAAAGCACCTTTAAAGATAATTTTAAGAAAGAATATACCGGAATGACGATTGAAACCTTACAGGTGAAAAATGAAGATATTGACACCTTGCCGTTAGAGCAAAAAATAGATTTTTCTTTACCGTTAAATTCATCCGGTGAATACAAATATTTTACACTGAACCTTTTTCAGGGGCTTGAAAAAAATCCTTTTATCGCCGATAAAAGGAACACAGATATTGACTTTGATTACAGGCAATCTTATTTAATTACAGGTAAAGTAATCATCCCGGATAATTACGAATTTGAGGAGCTTCCTAAAAGTATAAAAATGATTATGCCTGATACAAGTATTGTATTGAAACGCATGATACAGCGAGGTGAGAACTCGATTGATTTCAGGATTAGCCTCGATTTTTCAAGGTCATTCTACAGTGTTGATATTTATCCTGATCTTCAGGAGTTTTATAAAGAACTCTTCAATGCCCTCAATGAACAAATTGTAATAAAAAAGAAAAATGTTAATTCATGATGAAAAAGATATTGACCATTATTTTTCTTTTTTTTATAACTCCGTTGTGTTTTTCTCAAATAAATATTTATGATGCTTCCACTCTTCCAGAATCATTGAAGGAAAACGCCCACAGTGTAAAACGTGAAGAGAAAATAAAATTCGAAGTAAAAGATAAAGATCAGGCAAGGCTCTCAGTTCATCAGGTGTTTACAGTTCTCGATGGAGAGGGGGAAGATGTCCTTTTCTTCATAAATTACTCCGATGAATTCAGAAAGCTGGACAATGCAGAAATAAAAGTCTTCGACGCTCACGGAAATCCTGTGAACAAATATAAAATGAAAGAAATGAATTCGCAGGCTGTCGGTGATGGCCTTGTGGTTGATGGCAGGGTTTATTTCTTCAGAGTGGCTGCCCCCTCCTATCCTATTACAGTTCAGTATGATTATGAGGTGAAATATAAAGGCACCTTAAATTATCCTGATTACCGGATTGAAAAACAGGAGCAATCTGTGGAATATTCTACTTATTCCGTAACGATCCCTGCTACCGCCGACCTTAGATTCAAGGCGCAGAATATTTCTCTTTCACCTTCTATCAGTAATACCGCTAAAAATAAAATTTATACCTGGGAAGTAAAAGATCTTCCGGCGGTTCCACGGGAGGATGGATCAGTAAGCTATGAAAGCAGCTATCCAGCCATACTCCTGGCTCCTAATCAGTTCTCTATGGATGGCCATGACGGAGATATTTCTACCTGGAAAGATTTCGGCCTATGGTATGCACAGCTTGCCAAAGGCTCTTTTAAACTACCTGACAAGACTGTAAGCACTCTTCAAAATATGGTAAAAGACGCGAAAGATGATAAAGAGAAAATTAAAATTCTGTATAAATATCTGCAGAGCAGTTTCAGGTACGTGAGTATTCAACTGGGTATAGGCGGTTTCAGGCCATTTAATGCTGCATTTGTAGATGAAAAAAAATACGGTGATTGTAAGGCTTTGTCCAACTATATGTCGGCAATATTAAATGCTGTAGGGATCGTGAGCTACCCGGCCCTTATCAATGCTGAATATAACAAGGCACCTGTGGATCCTTCATTTCCTCATAATTCCTTCAATCATGTAATTCTTTGCATACCGGAAAATAAAGATACTACCTGGCTGGAATGTACCAGCAATACAACAGAGCCGGGAGTTTTAGGGAATTTTACAGAAAACAGAAATGCTTTACTCATTACACCCGATGGTGGCGTATTGGTTGCAACACCTATGAGCAAACCTTCAGAAAATGTTTTCAGCCTTACAACCAAAGTAAATCTCCGCGAAGATGCATCAGGTGAAAGTGAGAGTGTATTGAAAACAAAAGGAGAATATAAGGAAGAGGTTATCCATTACCTCGCAGATGAAAAAAAAGACGATCAAAAAAAATACCTTGTAAGAAGATTGGGGTTCCTGCTACCGGATGATTTTAAACTTGACTGTAACCGTAATGATGATTCGGCACAAACTTCCTTCAAACTTCTGATCCAGAAAGTGCCGGAATTCACTGCCGGAAGTAAAATGTTCCTCAGTCCGAGGATATACAAAATATGGAATGAACATCTCCCTACTGCCGGAAAAAGAACCAAATCATTTTATTTTGAATTCCCTTTTATCAAAAAAGATATCACTATCTATCAGCTTCCTGAAAATTATACTGTTGAAAACCTGCCTGAGGAAAGAGACATTCATTTTGACTACGGAATATTTACCACACGATACAGCTATGATGACAAAGCCAATACCATAACTTCTACCGCCTACCTACAGCTCAATCAGAACATTATTCCTGCTGAAAAATTCTCAGAGGTAAAGGGATTTTTTGGTAGTGTAGTAAAGGAATATACAGAGAAGATCGTTGTGAAAAAGAAATAGAGGAAACTTTCACTACACCAACAACAGCTTAGTACGACCATTTAAAATAAGTCACAAAATTCTTATCTCAAATTTCCAGACTACCAGCCAGTTTACACCTGAATTAAATTTCTTTCATTTCTATACTTAATCTTTTCAGTAGTTCGGAAATAACATTTGCTACCCTATACTGAAAGAACAGGTATCCCGGGAGAAACATTTTATACAATCAAAATCTTTACTATAAGTTTGCCTGCCTTCCGATAGATAGATTTTAAAACTTTATTTTTAAGGAATGAAATGGATATTAGTTAAAGTAAGATCGTATCAGATAAGAAGAGAGTTGGAATCGTTGGGATTACTATATGCCTTTATATTACTTGTTTTTTTGTGTGGTTTGGTATTCTTTGTTTATACAGCTTATCATCAGGAAGAAAAATCTTTATACGTTTTCTCATTAACGATTTTGGCTTTATTATGGATTCACTTTTCAAGAACAGATCAACAATTTGTTTATAACCATATTGGTCATCCCGTACAGAATATTTTTGCAGAGTATTTTATTTTCACGCTTCCGGTTTCTATTCCATCTCTTTTTACCTCTTATTGGTTCTATTTTCCACTTTTGATTGTATCCATTTATATCATTGCCAATACCAGGATAAGTATAAAGCGAAAAACCAGATTCCCTCATCTTTCAAAAATAATATCTTCTCAAAATTTTGAATGGTTAAGCGGGCTGAGGAAAAATTTAATTCAAATTCTCATTCTATGGCTTCTCGCAGCAATCTTCTGCCGGATCAGAATTCTGCCATTGATCTTTTTATGGTTTATTATGCTTTCTGTAATTTCTTTTTACCAGGAATGTGAATCACTTCAAATTTTATTGGCATCATCATCATCACCCAAAAAGTTACTGAAACGAAAAATTATAAATCATACCAGATTCATACTACTAATCTTTATTCCCATCCTGATTGTGAACAGTATTTTTAACCAGGATCTCATTCTAATAAATATTATTTTTCTATTGATACAAATCACTACTTTTATTTTTGCTGTTCTCCTTAAATACACTACGTATGTGCCAAATAAAAGTTTAAAAGGAAATACAATCCTCTTGAGTATAGTATCAATAGGCACTTTAATCCCTTTCCTGTTGCCCATTCCTTTATTTATGTGTTTCAAAAATTATGGTAAGTCTGTCAAAAATTTAAAAACCTATTTTAATGATTAATGTAATAAAAATAGAAAAATCATTTGGAGAAAAGAAAGTATTGAATAGCCTGAGTCAGGATTTTATCACTGCCACTGTTCATGGAATTATCGGACTCAACGGTGCAGGAAAAACAACTTTCTTCAATATTCTTTCTACTTTTTTAAAACCGGATACCGGTGAAATACTATATGAAGGGAAAAAAATTACCAGAAATGATATCGCCTATTTGGAAACGGTTATTTTTTTTTACAGCAATATCACAGGGAAAGAGTATTTAGAAATATTCCCCTCCTCTAATCTTCAATTTGATCTTGATAATATAAATAAATTATTAAAATTACCCCTTGATGAAATCATAGAAACGTACTCTACCGGAATGAAAAAAAAGCTGGCGCTTTTAGCTATCATCAAACAGGATAAACCCATCTATATTTTTGATGAGCCTTATAATGGGCTTGATCTTGAAACCAACATGGCTTTGGAAATTATCATCAAAAACTTACATGCAAAACAAAAAACTGTATTTATTTCCTCCCATATTCTCTCTCCGTTAATAAATGTATGTAACGAAATTCATTTGCTTCAGCAGGGGAACTTCATAAAAAATTATTTTAAAGAGAATTTCAATTTGATCGAGCAAGAATTATTTGCCGATTTTAGTAAAAGCGCTGCCGATATAATTGCAAGCTCAATATGAGGGAGTTTGCAATTACCATGTATCAATAATCTTATCTGTTCTCCTGAACCGCACAATATTCATGGCATTTCCTATCAATCCTCCAAAGCCGATCCTATATGTATATACAGGCTTAAATCCATTTTGAAAACCTACCACTGCATCTATTCTTATGATCTTAAAAATATTTTCGAGCCCGATAAACGTTTCTATATATCGAGTGCCCGGATTGATATAAAGAGCATTTGCTCCTTCCACCAGGTTCCAGTTTAACTTTCTTAACAAAGGAACTTTATTGGTAAGCAACCCATTAGAATGATGTTCAAAAAGAAGTTCGGTATAGAAAGGAGACACATTGCTGAACTCATATTGTGTAGCCATCTGAATTGAGTTTACATATTCACCCGCCACATGGGAGAAACTCGATAAAAAATGTTTGTAGTCCTGAATAAATACCGATTTACTGTTTAAAAAGCCTCCAACCGTTATGCTGTATTTGATAGAACCTGCCAGTTTCAAATTAGCATCATCAAATATATTCACCGACCATTTATCATAATTTACATCACTGCCAAAAATATTTTTCAATCCTTTGGTATAGTCCAAAGTAAACGTTGGATATCTGGAGCCTAGCGACATTTTATAATCAGGGAATTGAATGTAACGTTGTCCCGGTCTGAAACTTAGTGTAGCATGTAGTAAAGCCGCCTGATGGCGCTGGAATTGTGATGATAAAGCTTCTACTGGATAATTGGGCGTTAACCGCGGGCGCCATTTTTTATTCAGAACAAAATCGGTGGTATTATCCAGCGGCATCCGGTCTTCGTATCCACCCTCAACCAGGAAAGATGTGCCACTCTCCCACCGTTTGGTGAAACCTGTTTTGGCAAAATAATTTTCATAAATCTTCAGATCATTCCTTCCATACAATAAAGTACCGACCATATTGTCCAAACCATTGATACTACTTCTTTTAAAAAACTGGCTTACTCTTTTTCCACCGGCAATATAAAATGACTGAATTCTTATTTTTTTATCAGTTCCGGGTACTTCTTTTCTGCTGAATACGAAACCTGCCCACGGATTCAAATGATGGTTATTAAATCCATATCGTGCATCTGCAATAAAGTCAACCTTTGTTCTTAATTTCGTTGCATCCTTCGAGATTACGAGAGAGGGATTAATGGCCAATCCTTCGACATTATTGTATTGCAAGGTTTTTAATACCGGATCAAATTTTATCAGATAGGGATTCGTATAACTATAATGAGTACGGTTGACACCACTCCACATCACTTGCCATAATTTCACAGGCCCTTGTTTTTTTCTGAGTGAATCCATATTTCTACGGGTAGAATCTCTTCGTGAAGCGAATGCACTATCCTTGGTTTTATAATCTTTTATTTCTTCGGGTTCTAGTGGTACGGGGCGTATGCTGTCCCAATAAGCGTGTGGCCTCTTATTTACAGCAGTATCATATTTTATTATTATCCGGTCAAAGAAACCTTTTTTGAAATCAGGACTCAGGTTATAATCGGAATAAACATTTACAAAATCTCCCGCTACACTCAATCCAAATTGATCAAAGCTGAAATGCAACACCTGATTTTTGATACGCCAAATGTCTTTGTCAACAGACGTATGAATTTGAGATATCTTTAGTGTGTCAAGGATCTCCAGTTGGGAAGTTTTAGTAAGAGAGAGGTTACAGCTATAAATCCGCCAGTCATTTTCCGTGATGTTGATAACGCCCGAAAATAAAGGAGCATAAGTGCGCCGCGGCATCACCTTTATCACATCAATCTCCTTCCCATCTTCAAAAAAGCTGCCGAGAAATTTGTATTTATAAAAGTTCAAAGCTCCGTCAGCAATAGGAGAAACAAATCCGCGCGGGTTCAATTGGTTAGAGAATACGGTGACATTGTTTTTATAAAAATCAATAAAGATGGGGAAATCAAATCCAAAACCGTTGCTGCCGCTCACTCTGCTGGAAACCACTTCCATCTTTACTTTGTCCGGTTCCTGTGCATACACTTTTGTAATAGATTCTGATAAATAAATAATTCCTTTTCCTGAAGAATCAAGTCCCATATCATTTTTATCTTCTTCAGGTATTTTCTTACCCATAAACTTATCGGGCAAATTCCTTAACCTGATAATACCTTTGGTATAAACCTGCGCTTCAAAGGCTTTCACTTGTTTTTCATAAAACGGACGCTTCTTTATTGCCTGACGAATGATTTCGTAGGCAGGATCTTCGCCCCCTTCTTTTACAATAATTTCTTTTAATGTTAATTGCTGAATCGGTAGTATGAAGTTTATGGTCTCAATCTCCATACCTGCAGTAACTTGTTTTTCCTGCGAAGCATAACCTACATAGCGACATTCAAGAATATAATTTCCTGGTGAAAGGGTGATACTGTATTTTCCCTGATTATTGGAAGTAACTCCCAGTGTAGTACCCTTTACGAGTATGGAAGCAAAAGGAAGAATGTGACCTTCAGAATCTTTTACGGTTCCTTCAATCTTTTGAGCAGAAACGGAATACACAAAAAAAATAAAAAATACCGCCAGGAGTTTTTGCATAAACGAAAATAACTTCTAAAAGTTAGAAAGTTGTGAAAGAAATAAGAAATGTAAAAAACTTCTTCCTGATTAGCCTTCTATATTTCGTTTGCGTATTCGTAAAAAGCTACCTGTCAATGCGGCAAAACCAGCTACCAATGCACCTATAAGTGAAGTTGCAATGATTAATAAGAAGGGGCTGTCGGTTTTAAAGATCAGCAGCGAAACTCGATGAGCTAAAATATGCCCATTATTTACACTGATCCACAAACTTAAAAATCCCCATAACAATAGCAACGCGATAAACCCGGAAAGAAAAGAAGGCAATGGCTTTTGTGGAATGATAACAGCAATGATAAATGCAACAATTGCAATGCTCCACCATGGGAGATATAAGCAGGCAAGGAAGCTGAAAAGTATGATGAGAATGATGGTTACTATTAATTTCATTTATTAGTTTATTAGTTTATTAGTCTATTGGTTAATTAGTTTATCGGTTTATTGGTTCATTTGTTTTAGTTTCCCTGTAATTATCGGGTATTGATTTAACGGGCTGTAAGCAATCAGCAGATTTTCACATTTTCAATCCGATAGCTATCTGATTTTAATTAAACGACATCGTCCCCTTTACTCTGCTGTCATTAGCTTCAGATGCCTTCATTACCCACAGCTTATAATATTTACCTATTGCCCAGTCGTTTACAAAATCATCGTAAAATTTACTACCCGGATTTCCACTCTCACCGCCCGGGTAAATGCCGTAAGCCTCGGTTTCAGGAGTCAAAGAAACGATCATACGCCAGCTTGGGCCGTGTTGTTCAGTTGCCGCATTGATGGTATTGGTACCGCCGCCGATGGGTAAATATACACTGCTGAAAGCATCTATACGTGCTAAATGTTCTATATGAGTGCCTTTATATTTAGCCCATTCCATCATTCCGTTTTTGTCTGCTTTTCTTACTACGGCGGCTGCTTTTTTAAAAGCAGCAGTAACATCATCTGCCAGCGTTTCTACATTGGGGGTATTGATGTTGTCTAAATATTTAAAGTTGGGATATTTATTGATATCGTCTAATAAAGTACTCTCAGAAGGAAACAATAATTTGAGCTTTGTCTTTGAAAATTCATCACTCCATACAGTTGCTTCCAGACTGTCCCATGTTACTACAAATAAAGTAGCACCTTTGGAATTCGCATCATTATTATGGTTCCAGTTTTTCAGGATATCAAAATATTCCTTTTCATGTGGAGTAAGTTTATCTGTTTGCATATTATTGATCAAAACAGGAAGTGCCATTTCTCCAAAAACATTATAAGTGTCCGTTTGTAATTTCATCATGTCTTCCGGTGTAATATTATTCATCGTCCTCAGCCTTTTATTGATCTCTAATGCACGGTAGGGCGGATAGTTCCCGCCGAGATAATATGGATAAGTAGTATCCGTAGGCAATTGATTGGCGCTGCTTACAAAGCCTCTTTCGGGATTCACCAGATGCGGATTTTCTTCCTGCGGAATCATACCCTGCCAGAAATAAGTGCTGTCTGTTCCGGGCATTACGAAATCTCCCTGCCTGTACCATTTGGCAGGAAACTTTCCCTGATCCCAAATAGCGATATCACCCTTTTTACAGGCGAAGATGCAGTTCTGTCCCGGGGTATGCAGGTATTTTATTGCAACAAGATAATCATTATAATTATTCGCTTTATTTAAGAGAGTAAACATTTTTAATTCATTGCTCGGGTCGTGAGCTGTCCATCTTACCGCATAATATTTATCATTGGTATTTCTTCCACCACTATAACTTTTATCATACATCACCGGGCCAATATTAGTATAAGCAACCGTATCCAGATAATCCGGTTGCCCTTTTACTTTAATATCTTCGATCCTGAAAGTAGAGGGATGCCATGCACTGTCAAACCAATATTCCTTACGGCTGTCGTCTTTGAATTTTACTTCATAATAATCTCTTACATCGCGCATGGCATTCGTGAAACCAAAAGCACAACTATCATTAAACCCGATAATAACCGATGGAGCACCTGGAAATGTAGCGCCGTAAGCATTGTATGAAGGAGTGCTGATCTGCATTTCGTACCAGATAGACGGTAAGTTCAACCCGAGATGAGGATCATTACACAAGATCGGATAACCACTTTTTGTTTTATTTCCGCTTACAGCCCAGTTATTACTTCCATTATTGGGATTGGGTTTTTGTTCGTCTATGGTGGTAGAATCCTTTTTATCAAAATAAAGAGAATCAGCGGATGCAGGAATCTTTACCTTGACTCCCGGCTTGGGGAATTGAGTTCCTTTGGGAACAATAGGATCCAATGAATCCATCACGATCGGATAAATTTTGTCAAAGTCACCGGAAGAAAAAACGGATCTGGCATTGGTCATTTCAAAATCTCTTTCGTATCCTGCCAGTTCCAGCGCCATATATTTCAGAAAGAGTGCCGATTTCAAATTAGTCCATTTTTCGGGTTGATATCCCATTAGTTTATATTCTACCGGCAAAGAACTTTTTGTTAGGCTTCCAATATAAGCATTTACGCCCGCTGTATAATTATCACATTCAGCAAGGGTTTCAGGATCTTTTTCGATTTCTTTCAGCGAATTTTCTGCACCATACACCATTCCAAGTCTCCTTTGATCTCTATCATACTCAAGTGTTTTGTCTCCTATTACTTCACTCAACCTTCCTGCAGCAGCACGGGTTTGAAATTCCATCTGCCACAAACGAAATTTGGCGTGAATGTATCCCTGCACAAAAAATGCGTCATTTTCATTATCGGCAAACACATGCGGTACCAGCCTGTCATCAAAGTAAACAGTTACTTTTCCTTTGAGTTGAGGAAAAGTAAGCCGGGCAGAATAATCTTCATCCAGCGGTTCAGCATTTTGCCATAAGCCTTGTTGCGGGCTTAATAATTCACCTAACGGAACTGGCAACAACACTGACGAATTAAGAATTACCACCAGCGCTGTCGTAATGATTCCGAAAATAACAAAAGGGAGTATTTTCATAAACAGGTTTAAAGGTGTAAAATAAGAAAAGAACAGAAGAAAATGAAAGAAAATTTATTGATGGAGAACAGCTATGAGCTTTTCGTTCTTAGCCCCGCCTGCCCCTTTGATATAGTGAGACAAAGGAAAGGCTTTTACAAGACACAAAGATTGATTGGTCAATTGGCCCATGAGCAGATTTGCTAATTAGTTAATTTTGCCAAATGGAAATGCTATCACAAGACACAAAGAATATTTTAGGCCTGCAATTGGTAACCGATCCCCGATGGGTGGACCTCGCCTCTATTTCTCTGGAAGAAATACTAACCGACCATGCCTGGTGTGAACAAAAGGCAGCTACCAGTTGTATTACACTCATTACAAAGTATAGTGACAAAGAAAAATTAGTGAATGAACTTTCTCCAATCGTTACTGAAGAATGGGGGCATTTCCGGATGGTACTCACGGAATTGAATAGACGCAATTTACATTTTGGTAAACAACGCAAGGATGTGTATGTAAACAAATTGCTCGATTTTCAAAAGAAAGGTGGTAGCCCGGAAGAAAGGTTCTTAGATCATCTGCTTACCATGGCATTGATAGAAGCAAGGAGCTGTGAGCGTTTCAAACGATTAAGCGAAGGATTGGAAGATGAATATATGAGGAAATTCTACAGAAAATTTATGGAGAGTGAAGCAGGACATTATACTTTATTTATCAATCTTGCCGACACGTATCTCCCCAAAGAAAGAGTAAGAAAAAGATGGAAAGAATGGATCACTTACGAAACGGAATTAATGCAGAGCATGGAAGTACGAGGCGACAGGATTCATTAGAGAAAGGATTTCCTATCCAATATTTCCCAACACTCTGTTATAGATAGAGGGCGGTTGCCATGACCTCTTACGTAAGTGGAACATATCGCTTAAAAATTCGCCATTGGAAACCACCTTACTAAATTTTATCTTTTAACAGAACTGCCTTTTGTACCTAACTTTCATGGATAGCAATCTCAGGCTCTCCTGAAGTTTTCTGTATAAGTAAAAGCAGTGTGATCCCAACGAAAAGATTGCCACGACACAGGAGTTCACTAAAATTAAGAGTCTGTAAATTCGCCTCGCAATGGAGTAGTAGTTAGATTTTGAAATGTACTTATCCGCTTTTTTCTACTTATTTATCTGATCTTCTTAAATATCCGGTTCCACCTTATTCCATCGGTGCCATAACTAAACCAGATAAGGGAAGCTTTTCCTACAACATGATCTTCGGGAACGAATCCCCAGTAGCGGCTGTCAAGGGAATTATGGCGGTTATCTCCCATCATCCAATAATAGTTCATCTTGAAAGTATAGGTAGTAGCAGGCTTTCCATTGATATAATATTGTCCGCCTTTTTCTTCAAAATTATTGCCTTCATAAGTAACGATACAGCGTTTATAACGCCTCAAATTTTCGGGGTTCAATTGAATAGAGGCACCTTTCTTAGGAATCCAGATAGGTCCATAATCATCTACTGTCCACCCGTTATCTGCTTCGTAAGGAAACAGGAAGGGGCTTTTATCATAATAAGCAAGCGTTCCCGGTTGAATATCTTTTACCGAAGGAAACATTTTAAGCTCTGCTTTTTCACCATCACTCATTCCTATTTCATACGAGTTGGTACCCAACATTTTCACCTGATTTCTGTTGGGATCCATAGGATTGTCCTGAATGCCGGCACTATTCAACTGGTCAGGATTCAATAAAGACGAAGTAGTAACAAGGTAATTAAATTCATGGTGCTCAGGCAGTGTTTGAGCTACACCATCAATATAAACTACCCTGCTTTTTATTTGTAAAGTATCACCTGCGATACCCACACATCTTTTAATAAAAAATTCTCTTTTATCAACCGGCCGTGTAATAATCAGATCACTGTATTGATTCTGAACACGCTTCCGTGCTTCTTCTTCAGATACATGGTCAGACATCATACGGGACTGTATTTCCTGATAATATGTAACCTGAGAACCGTGATCCGCATCATCTATCAAAGTGTCATTTACAGGAAAATTGAACACTACTACATCCTCTCTTTTTACAGGACTCGGGAACCACCGTGTATAAGGAATCTCAATCCATTCTACATACGATTTAAGATCGGTGCCCAGAATAGTGTGCGACATAAAAGGAATAGCAAGTGGCGTTTGTGGTACGCGTGGCCCATAAGCGAATTTGCTCACGAATAGAAAATCATTTACCAGTAATGTTTTTTCCATAGAAGGCGTAGGGATCACATAAGCCTCAAATACAAAGGTACGTATGAGGGTGGCGGCCACTACTGCAAATACGGCTGCGTCTATCCATTCCCGTATGGCTCCTTTTTTATAATTTTTTACTACTGCAATTCCTGCATATCTTTCATTGTCAGAAAAACCGAGGTAAGGGAAATAAATAAAAGGTGCAAAGACAGCAAGAAAGTGATGTTGCAGGCCAAAACGCCCGAAATGTTCTACAAATTTTATGAATATCCAGAGGGTAATAAATTGTCCGGCAATGGGAATGAGTTGCAGAAAGAACCATATTTTCTTAATCTCCATTTTATCTACCATACACCAGGTATTGTACAATGGGATGAGGCCTTTCCAGGGAGCCATTCCCGCTTTCTTAAACATACCGTATAATCCTATCAACACAGCGATAGATGCAATGATAAATAAAACCAAACCTACACTCATGAGTTAATTTTTTATAATGGAGACAAAAGTACCATATTAAAATCCTTTATTAAAAACCGTCCAAAAATTGTTATCATTAGTTTAACAAAGGCATTCACAGCACCTCTTTCAATATCTTATTCACTTCTTCCGCACTGTTCATCGGTAACAAATGTCCTCCTCCTTTGATCACATAATCCGCTTTCACTTTTCCAATCGGGAAAATGTGGTCTTTGCTTCCATGTATATGAATAAGATGAGGAGGCACATAATCATTTTTCCAGGTTACCACCTGGTCCATTGCCCAGTTACTGTATTGAAGATTGAGGTTTTTGCGATACTCTTTTACCAATTTTTTCTCTTCCGCAGTTTCTACACCCAAATTATAATTTTCTAATGGCTCTAATATCGCATACGGTTTCATCGGTATCAGGCGGTTCAAGTGCAAAGTACCCACAATCTTCATATACAAGGGTAATTCGTGAAATGTGCTGATGCTCGAAAGCAAAATAACTTTTTCAACAGAAATGATCTTTGCAATTTCGATACTCATCATACCTCCAAAGGATAATCCGATCAGTATTGGATTAGAATGTACAATATCTTCCCGCATCCTGGCTGCATAAGAGCCTATGGTTTCGTGTATCTCCGGAATTTTCCATGGAATGAAATGGACATCATTATTCCTAAAATCGAGCTTTGAAAATACTCTCTCATCAGCACCGAAACCACTTATACAATAGATGTGTTTCATACTATGAAAAGGTTTCGATTAATATCGTATCTATAAAAAATCATTTTATTTTTTAGGCAATACATAATTTTCAATATCCTCAACGGTAATGTTCTTCCCCGAAAGAATAACCAATCTTTCCACAACGTTTCTCAATTCACGCACATTACCTGTCCATTTATTTTTTTGCAAAAGTTCAAGTGCCTTCTTGTCAATTTCTTTTTTAGGTTGCCTGTAATCGGCAGCTACATCTGTGAGAAAACGATCCACGAGTAGTGGAATATCAGACGCACGTTCATTCAAAGTAGGAACCCGTAAGATAATAACACCGAGACGGTGATATAGATCCAGCCTGAAATTTTTATTTTCCACTTCTTTCAAAAGATCTTTGTTGGTCGCGGCAATTACCCTCACATCTACACTTATATCCCTATCGGCACCCACTCTTGTGATTTTCCCCTCCTGCAAAGCACGCAAAACCTTCGCTTGTGCACTCAGGCTCATGTCGCCGATCTCATCCAGAAATAAAGTACCACCGCTTGCCTGTTCAAATTTTCCGATACGTTGTTTTACTGCGGATGTAAAACTTCCTTTTTCATGCCCAAACAATTCACTTTCAATCAATTCACCAGGGATGGCAGCACAATTCACTTCCACCATTGCGTTATTAGCGCGGGCGCTCTTTTCATGTATCCATCTGGCTACTAATTCTTTTCCTGCACCGTTTTCACCAGTAATCAATACCCTTGCTTCTGTAGGTGCAATTTTATCAATGGTATCTTTTATTTTTCGTATAGGAGCTGATTCACCCACGATCTCCTGCACCTTACTCACTTTGCGTTTGAGTACTTTGGTCTCGGCTACCAATGTATTTTTATCCATTGCATTTCGAAGCGTGATGAGCATACGGTTGAGGTCGGGCGGCTTTGAAATGTAATCGTAGGCACCTTTCTTTACCGCCTCTACAGCAGTTTCAATATTTCCGTGCCCGCTGATAATGATAATGGGGACTTCACTGTTTATCTCTCTGGCTTTTTCAAGGAATTCGATACCATCCAGTTTGGGCATTTTGATGTCACAGAGAACAACATCATAATTTTTCTCTTTAAATTTTCTAAGTCCCTCTTCTCCGTCGGAGGCATCATCTATTTTATATCCTTCAAATCCCAATATTTCTGTCAGGGTTTTCCTGATGGCTTTTTCATCATCAATAATGAGAATAGTCGGCATATTTTTTATTAGTTTATTGGTTTAACAGTTTATTGGTTTATTACTAATTATCACATTTTCACATTTTTAATTAATTAGCCTCCATCATCAGATATGCTTTTATAAATCCGTCCAGTTCCCCGTCCATTACCGGACCAATATTGCCTACTTCATAATCTGTGCGATGGTCTTTGATCATTTTATACGGATGGAAAACATAACTGCGTATCTGGCTTCCCCACTCAATTTTTTTCTTGGAAGAGTTATTAATATTCAATTGCTCCTGCCTCTTGCGCATCTCCTCTTCATACAAACGGCTTTTCAACATTGACATTGCCTTTTCCCGGTTTTCTCCCTGTGTGCGCGCCTGCTGACATTCTACAATAATCCCCGATGGCTTGTGAGTGAGGCGTACCGCGGTTTCCACTTTGTTCACATTTTGACCACCTGCACCACCACTTCTGAAGAAAGCCCATTCCACATCAGCAGGACTCACTTTTATTTCGATGGTATCATCAATTAAAGGGTAAACGTACACACTGGCAAAACTGGTATGTCTGCGTGCGTTGCTATCGAATGGCGAAATCCGTACCAGTCGGTGAACACCACTTTCTGCTTTCAGAAATCCATACGCAAACGGGCCATCAAATTGTAAAGTAGCACTTTTAATTCCTGCGCCGTCTCCTTCCTGAAAATCCAGTTCGGTAACTGACCAACCTTGCTTTTCCCCGTACATCCGGTACATGCGCAACAGCATCTCAGCCCAATCCTGACTTTCGGTACCGCCGGCACCGCTATTGATTTGCAGGATCGCCGGCATTTCATCTTCCGGCTTATTAAGGGTGCTCTTAAATTCAGCTTCCTCTGTAGCTTTCACTGCGCTGTCGTAAGCTTCTTTTACTTCTTCCTCAGTGGCTTCACCTTCTTTCCAGAAATCAAAAAGTACCGCAGAATCTTCCACCTTTGTTTTTACATCGGTGTAGATATTAAGCCAGTATTCATTCATTTTCAGGGATTTCAATACAGCAGTAGCACGCTTACTATTGTCCCAGAATCCCGGAGAGAGAGAGAGTTGCTTGTCATTATTTACTTTTTGTTCGCGGTTCTCCACGTCAAAGAAACCTCCTCAAAACCTGTAAACGGTCTCTCAAATCCTTTAAATTTTCTATTGTCATAGTACAAATATAATAATGATACAGTTAATGCACCTTATCTTAACAAGAATTAAATAACCAATGGTTTGGCGTACTTTTACAGATAAATCTTTTGAACAAGAAGTATCACCGCGTTTAGGCAGGGCGCCCTGAATATTATGTAACTATTTAAAATCAATAACATGAATATTGCGGATCTGTATGAAAGGGATTTGGAGAAACTGGCCAAAGAAATCAGTTTATATAAAAATGAAAATGATCTCTGGAAAGCAAAAGAAGGAATCATTAATCCCGGAGGTAACCTGGCTGTGCACATTATTGGCAGCGTCAATTATTTTGTTGGAAGTATTTTAGGAAACACCGGCTATGTACGAGATAGAGATGGAGAATTCTCCGTAAAAAACATTTCCCGTGAACAGATACTTGCCGACCTGGAAAATGCGAAAAAGATGGCGGTGAAAGTACTCTCCGCAATACCGGAAGAGGAAATGAAAAAAGAATATCCCATAAAGATTGCCGGACAAACATCTCCTGTGAGAGATACCCTTGTTTTCTTTCTGGCTCATTTAAACTACCATCTTGGACAGTTGAACTACCTAAGAAGAATGATTGATAATTAAAAATTATACCTAATACCTATTACCTGATCTCTCTCCATGCTTTTTAAAAAAATTTCATTAACAGGATATAAAAATTATGATTCCCGTACTTTTCACTTCACGGAGAGGATTATAGGGATTTGTGGTATGAATGGAAAGGGCAAAACCAATTTGCTGGATGCTATTAATTATCTCTGTTTCACAAAAAGTTATTTCACCAAGTCGGATGTTCTGAACATCCATTTTGGTGATGAAGGTTTCAGGCTCGAAGGTGAATTACAGAATGGAGGGTTGGGGCAGTCACAAAAGATCGTTTGTATCTACCGCTCTGCACTGAAGAAGGAATTTTATCTCGATGATGTAGCCTATGAGAAATTTTCGCACCACATCGGTAAATTTCCTTGTGTGATTATTGCTCCGGATGATATAGATATGATCACCGGCGGCAGTGAAGAAAGAAGAAAATTCATAGATACGCTCATCAGCCAGGTGGATGCGGAATACCTCCAGCAACTGATTATATATAATAAAGTACTGGCACAACGAAATAGTTTTTTAAAAAATGAGGCTGTAAAAAATAAATTTGATTTTGCCTTGCTGGAAATACTCGATCAGCAATTGATTATTCCGGCAAAATACATTCATCGTGTAAGAAAAGAGTTTTTATTAAAATTATTCCCTCTCGTTCAGCAATTTTATAAAAATATTTCCGGGGAGAATGAAGTGGTAACGCTTGAATACAGCAGTCAATTGAATGGTTACGATTTTGAAAAGTTATTAAATGCATCCAGGCAGAAAGACAGGCTCACACAGAGAACCAATACCGGTACACATAAAGACGATCTCATTTTTTTATTACAGGAAAATGTGTTTAAAACCATTGCTTCACAAGGGCAAAGAAAGAGCTTATTATTTGCATGCAAACTCGCAGAATTTGAAGTACTGAAAAAAGTAAAAGGATGCCCTCCTCTTCTGTTACTGGACGATGTATTTGAAAAGCTGGATGAAAATCGTATAAAGAATCTACTGGAATATGTGTGCAGGAAAAATGACGGTCAGGTATTTGTTACCGATACTCATGTGGAAAGATTACGGGCTGCTCTTTCGCAATTTGGTAATGGAGTACAGGTAATAGAGCTTGCCTGAAAAGTAGAAAAAATCAGATTTAGTATTCTGTATTCAGGCAGCCGGATTAAAAATTTTATCTTCGCCCCATGGCAGAAATATCTATCGGTGATGCATTAAAAGAGTTCCTGAAAAAGAGCAAGCTGAAGAGTGGTGTGCAGGCATTGCAGATACAGGAAGTATGGGAGAAGATTATGGGCAAAACAATTGCAAACTATACCGACAAGATCGAGATCATCCATTCTACCTTATTTATTTCTACTTCAGTAGCTCCTCTGAAAAATGAATTGATTTACCAGAAAGCAAAAATTATAGAAAGGGTAAATGAAGCACTGGGAGAAAAAGTGATAAAAGAGGTAGTGATAAAATAAAACCCCAACCCAAAAGGGAGTAAAGCAAATAATTTCCAAAAGGATTACATCCCATTCCTCTTCAAGGTTAGGAGTTCATCTTCACCCTCGGATCAATGATTCCATAAAGTACATCCGCTAAAATATTGATGAGCACAAAAATAGTTGCTGCAAAAAGTACGGAGCCCATTACTACGGGATAATCTAATTTTTCCAAAGCATCTACCGTCACTTTTCCTATCCCCTTCCATCCGAAGATATATTCCACAAAAAATGCCCCCGCAAGCAATTCGGCAAACCACCCTGTAATAGCCGTTAACACCGGGTTTATGGCATTCCGTAATGCATGGCCATACACCACTTTTCTTTTACTCAATCCTTTCGCATAGGCAGTTCGTATGTAGTCCTGATTGAGTGTATCAAGCATGGAACTTCGGGTAAGTTGTGTGATGATAGACAAAGGGCGGATGCCCAGTGTAAGCGCAGGTAAAATTAAATTCTGTAAAGTGAGATATCGCTTTCCGGTTACCTGGTCAATATTAAACCAGCTTCCCGTGAGCGGTAATCCTGTATAATCATGTAAAACCAATCCAAACAAATAAGCAATAACAATCGCCATAAAAAATGACGGCGCTGAAATACCGATCACACTCGCAAATACAGAAGAAGTATCCATCCAGGTGTTTTGATTTACGGCGGCAAGTATGCCAAGAAATATACCAACGATCACGGCAAAGAACATAGCGGCACAGGCAAGCATAATGGTTCCGGGGAGAGCCTCAGACAACACCTCTGTTACCGGTTTTTTAGTTTGATAACTTCTGCGCAGATAAGGAACCTTTATTCCAATGCGGTAGCTATCGGGTTTTGTGCCGCCAATAAAAAATCCTCTAAGCCCTTTCTCTTTTATATCCTTTTCTGAATGAATGGCAACCGGCGAAATATCATTTACATAAAAGATAAATTGTTTCCACTTAGGTTGATCAAGGTATAATTCTTTACGAATATTATCCATAGTTTGCTTGTCTCCTGTTTGCCCCAAAACCATACGGGCAGGATCTCCAAACGCCTGAAAAACAAAAAACACTACCACTACTACTCCCGCGAGTACCAGCACGCTATACGCCAATTTTTTTATAAGAAGTCGAAACATTTTTTACTAATAAAGTATTATTTGATCACTCTACTTCCACTTTCCTCAAGTACTGATAGTAATTCCATATTGTCAAAATATAAATCTTATACAGGATACGTCACCCACTTTTAATTCGCTGTTCCTATTTCAACTATTGCGTCTCTCCGCTTACTATTTTTTCAAAGCATCTTTCAGATCAGCTTTTCCCCACTTATCTTTTATAATGGGGCCTTTCATCAAATACAATTGAGGATTAGTACGGGCTGCTGTTTTAAAAGCGGTAGCATCCAGGCTAAAAACAGGAATATTATAATTATTCCTTTTATTGAAAAAATCCTCCGCCTGATTTAAATCCGGGGTAACAATGTATAAGAGACGATTTTGTTTTTTGGCGCGATCATATAGATTGGTGAAGGTATCGAGCCACGAATCAGTATTCGAAAAATCTTTTATAAAAAATAAATAATACGAAGCATCTAGGCTGAGCACGGCATCCGTGGTATCATTGCCCGAAACAGTAGTAAGGTAAAAATCTTTTATGGGTGGTTCATTATTTTTTCCTTTTTCTACAATAAAATCTTCGCGGCTTACAAACTGCCAGGTGGAATCAGGAAGGTCTTTGATGGTAAAATTTTGTTTCGTACCATCTTTTTCATAAACGAAACGATAATCTTTTTTATCAGGAACCGCATTAGCCGGCATTTTCCGAAGATCCAAAACATTGTTACCTTTTTTAAAGGGAAGGCAATCTACTGTAGGGAGGTTGCGCATTACGTACCATTGGTAAAATAATATGAGTATGCAGGAAGCAGCCAATAGTAAAATATTAATTGCATGAGGCAATAGGGGAATAATATATTTTTTGCCAAAAAATAAGATAAGTACCAAAACCAGTAATACCAGATCTTTGATAAAGGATTGCATCGAGGTTAAAGGGAGGCAATCGCCAAAGCAGCCACAGGAAGCTATTTTACCCGACAGTGCTGCATATCCTGTTAAGAATGCAAAGAAAAGGATCAGTAGTAAAATGAGGGTAGTAAAGAATTTTTTCCAGGTACCCAATAATATTCCAACTCCTACCATGATCTCCAGAGTGATCATAATGATTGAAAAAGGAAGTGCATACTCACTCAGCCATTGCATGAAAGTGGTAAGGGAAGCATCGGTAGCCCACACTTCAAAAAATTCCTGCATTTTATAAGCCAGGCCATGAGGATCATTGGCTTTCACCAGCCCTGAAAAAATAAAAAGTACCCCTACTATAACCCGGGTAATATTTACTAAAAATTTCATATTGATTTATTTAAAGAATCATTAAGTTTATTCAATACGCCAATATTAAGGCAAAGGCCGCATAGTTTAAAATATCATAAAAGTTTGCCGCAATGCCTTCACTTATTAAGGTCTTTCCATCATTTTGTGTGATTTGTTTGATACGAAGAATTTTTGCAAGAATGAGATCTACAAAACTTTCCTGGCTCATCTCGCGCCAGGCTTCGCCATAATCATGGTTTTTATTTTTCATCAGGTCTTTGGCAAGTACGATCTTTTCATCGTATCGTTTTAAGGCTTCGTCATAAGATATTTCTTCCTCCTCCTCATTGGGCGAATCCTCCTGAATGTCTAATTGGATGAGGCCTATCACGGCATAGTTTAGGATTCCCATAAACTCTCCTTTCACATCATCAGCCACTTTCTGAATTCCCTTTTCCTGGATGTTTCTGATGCGCTTTGCTTTAATATATATTTGATCGGCAACGGAAATTATGCGATATACCCGCCAGGAAGTACCGTAATCATTTGTCTTTTTTGAAAATATTTCTCTGCATTTATTTACTGTATTATCAAATTGCAGATCGGTATTAACTTCAGTAACTTGCTTCATAATTATTGCCAAATTTAAACTTAAAAACACAATGTTTTCATTGAACTGCAAAGGAAATTTACTTTTTATTGAAAATCCATTGATAATGGGCATCCTGAATCTAACGGAAGATTCTTTCTATGCCGGTAGCAGGGTTCAAGATGTAGAAGCGATAAGAGCGAAAGCCGGAGATATGATCCGTGAAGGAGCCGGTATTCTCGACATTGGTGCACAAAGTACCAGACCGGGAAGTAACCGTATTCCAGCAGAAGAAGAACTGGGAAAATTATTACCTGCCATTACATCGCTGATCGCATCATTTCCTGAAATAATTATCTCAATAGATACCTACCACGCACAAGTGGCGGAAAAATGCATTCATGCCGGGGCCGCTATTATTAATGACATCAGTGGTGGCGAGATGGATAAAAACATGATACCTACCGTAGCAAAAATGAATGTCCCCTATATCTGTATGCATATTCGGGGTACTCCTGAAACGATGCAGCAAAATACTCAGTATCAAAATATCACCAAAGAAATACTTGATTTTTTTATCATGAAAACGGAGGAGTGTAAACGGGCGGGAATTAAAGATATAATTATTGACCCCGGCTTCGGTTTTGGTAAAAACATTTCACAAAACTTTTTATTATTGAAAAACATGTCAGTATTTAAAATGCTCGGAAAGCCAATACTTGCAGGCTTATCAAGAAAATCAACCATCTACAAAACCTTGAAGGTACCGGTAGAAGATTCTCTGAACGGAACTACAGTTCTCAATACAATTGCTTTACTCAATGGTGCATCCATCCTCAGGGTACATGATGTAAAAGAGGCAAAGGAAGCTATCACTTTATTTGAATCCTATAATACGGCGTAAATATCCACGTCCATTTTAAAGATATAAAAGGCACAAGCTATATGCCTGCACCTTTTATCATCCTCAAATCATCTATCTCATCTTACACCACTAAAATAAAACACTTCTCCTCTGGGGGTTATCTGCAACACCATCTCCTTTTCAGGATCATTTCTATCTTTCATTAAAGCATAATAATCATCTTCACCAATGGTATTTCCGAAAAATGTTATGTCGTTTTCATTCAATCCATTATCATCGTAATAAATTATTTTTTCAGGTTTATAATTTTTGAAATCTTTTTCTATCGACTTAATAGCATCGTGTGGAAGTTGATTATACGAAACATATTTTCCTGTTCCCACCAGTTTATTTTCAAAATCGTAAAATGCCACCATACTTGAACTGCCGGATTTGAAATCAGCTTCAGCAAATCCCTTAACAGAAGTCCATTTTACATTTTGTGCTTTAGGAAATTCTTCTGCAAACAAATTCATTGTTCCCCAGGAAATATCCTCTACCGCTTTGATCTTCCTTTTTTCTTGTCTCTCTTCCCGCCTGAGCATTTTCGAAGAAACACTTGTTTTGCCTTTTTCATAGGTTGTATTTTCTTTGTGTACCGGCGTCTTTACAAAAGAAGAGAAGAGTACCGTGAAGAATAATAATATACCTGGCATTAAAATCCCATAGCTTATCTTCTTTAAAAGAGAGTTTTTTACCTGACCGGATTTCTTTTTACTTCCGGTGTATTGACCTGTCAATGACAGGCCGTTTATTACTTTTTCCATTTTTTTAAATTTTAAAGTGTATTGATCTTCAAGGTGAAATTGGAAGCATTTTAATCTGTTTTTAAAATCATATAATATATTGTTTTTAATTTTTCATGAGGAAATACCAGAGTGAAAACACATCTTGAATGTCCCGACAGAATCAACACAAATCTGGTTCTCGAATTTTATTATTTTTCGCTAAAAAATTTTATTTGACTTCCTGCTGACAATGCAGACATGTCACCCTTTGTCATTATTTAGAATAAGCCCATTCGGAATGATTTTACTCCCTGAATTTAACAGCTTCTTAAAACGAAACATTATTTTCTAAATGCACTGAAATGTGGAAGGGAGTAATTTTATGGGTAAGCGTAGATTAAAATTCTCAATGAAAAATTTTAATACTTCGGAGGAAATGTTATTATTATCACCATCGAGTTTTCAGGGTAAACCTAACTACAAAAGAGAAAGAGGACATTTTACTATTCAATGATTTTCCTTATTCTTATCATACAACTAATCTATGTGTATTGTATAAGTCAACAAAAACACAAACGCCGGATCTGTGCGATCCGGCGTTCAAGATTTTAATTATTGCGGTGATTATTTTTGAGGAGGTGCGGCCTGTTGCATTCTTTGCATTTGTTGCTGCATCATTTCACGTTGCTTTTGTGCATCATCCTGCTGCTTTTGCATCTCTGCCTGATATTGATCCTGGTTTAAGATATTGGTAACTTCAATATCAAAAATAAGATTCTCATTAGGTGCGATCTTTGGAGGGCGTCCACTTGCACCATAGCCCAGGTAAGAAGGAATAATAATTTTTCCTTTGGTTCCTTTCTGCATCATTCTCAATCCATCAATCCATCCCGGAATAACGCGGAATTCACTCATGTCAACCAAGAGCGGTTCTACGTGATTGAAACTTTTAGCAGTGTTGGAATCGAAAGTACTGTCGTTAAAAGTACGCCCGGTATAGTTTACTTCGGCAACATCATTCTGTCCAATAGTTGGTCCTGCACCCGGAGTTTCAGTTACTACATATACTCCCCATTTTGTTTTGGAACCTTTAAGATTATTTTTGGTCATGTAATCCGTAATGATTTTATCATCCGCTTTTACAAGTGAATCATTTGTTGCAATATTTTTTTCAATGCTTTCCACTGCTTTCTTATAATTAATCACTTTAGCAGCAAGTTCGTAAGGCTTGGCAGCACTATCAGAAGCAGCTTTGGAAGTAAATAATCTGGCTACTTTAAAGCTCTGATAAATATATTGCCCTTTCTGCATAAAAGGTGCTCCTGAACCGTGGCTCATAAGAGAGTCGGTAGATTGCCTGATTACAAGGCTGTCTCCTTCGTGTATTTCTTTGAAGAACGGAGGAAGTTGCATGGTATCGTAAGGAAGAAAACGGGGAGCGCTGCTTTCAGCACTGCTGAAAAGTACACTGTCCTTGTATTTTATCAAACTGTTTACCTGCATAAAATCTCCTGCTACTGCAAGACGGCCACCGGAGGCTCTGATAATTTTATACTCTGTACCGTCTTTCTCTTTTATAAATCTTTGTTCGTTGCACCCTGACGCAAGTATGAATAGTACTGCTGCTGCAAGGCAAAGTGTTTTGTTCATGTTTTATTTGTTTATAATTATTAACTGTTTAATAGTTCACTGTTTTCTTTGATGGCTTCTTTAAATTTCTTCACTACCTCTTCCAGGGATTCGGTATTTTTCCCTCCTGCTGCATTAAAATGGCCACCGCCATTAAAATATTTTCTGGCAAAAGTGTTTACATCAAAACCTCCTTTACTCCTGAAAGAACTTTTACGTTCATCACCACGGTCAATGATTACCGCTGCCAGTTTAATTCCTTTTATACTCAAAGGAAAATTAACAAGGCCTTCTGTATCTCCAGTTTTCACGTTGAATCTGATAAGATCCTTTTGGGGAATAGCGATCAGGGCTGTATTGTATTCATACAATATCTCCATTCTGTTCAATAGGGTATTTCCAAAAAAGCGAAACCTTCCTTCCAGAAAATTATCAAAAAGATTTTCATGCACCTGGCTGTGATCTAATCCGGTTTCCTTCAGCTTTGCCACCATTCTGTGTACATCTGCTGTGGTAGATTTAAACCTGAATGAACCGGTATCGGTCATCACTCCTGCATACAAACATTCAGCAACGTCCTTATTTATTTTTTCTGAATGACCACTATTCATTATAAAGTCAAATACCATTTCGGCAGTTGAACTTTTGGAGGTACTACTTACCCCATAATCAAAAGCTTCTACTTGAGGTTGTTCGTGATGGTCAATTAATATTTTGGTGCAATTAAGGCCTTCAATTACAGGTTCCATATTTCTGGTACGGCTGAGCACATTAAAATCAAGACAGAAAAGCCACTGTGCCTCTTTAAGTGCACTCACTGCTTTTTCATTTTGCATTTCAAAATCCAATGCCTTTTTAGCCCCTGGCATCCAGCTTAGAAAACCAGCCCAATTGGTAGGTGAGATCACTTTTACATTATGGCCAAACTGTATCAGGAAATTGTACAATCCCAATCCGGATCCCATTGCATCTCCATCAGGCTTCTGATGAAAAGTAATGACAATGTTTTTAGGCTCCGATAATAATGGGAAAATTTCGTTGAGAGGTTTCATAAAAGGTTGCAAAAGTATTGATTAATTGTTGAATTGTATATACTTCCTGGTTGTTTTGACAAATTATTTAAGAAAACTCTCCGGGCATCTTTTGGCAGATAAAACAAACAGCCGGTAAAAACCGGCTGTCTAAATTAATCGAGGAATATAAGTTTGTCTTTAATTGCCTTTCCAGCTATTATTATCATCATTGATATCTGGGAAAACATGATCCGGATCTATAGTCACGGATTTCAACTTCTCAGTAGTGTTCAATTTTTGAATCCAGGTATCACCATTCTGCCACACTTCTACAGGCACCTTTACCATTCCGGTTTTTCCACTCTCTGTTTCATATTGAATATAGACAGGCATCGCCATTTTATCAAGATTAGCAATCGTTACCAATGCTCCCTGAGCGGGGTCATCTTTCATATATTTCACATCGGTAAGCGCCTGATCAAGCTTATAATTGTTGATGAACATTTCTTTCCAGAACCAGCCCAGATCCTCACCGCCAACATTTTCAATGGTTCTGAAAAAATCCCAGGGAGTAGGATGTTTGTAAGCCCATCTGTCAATATACATCCTGAAAGCATAATCAAACCTTTCAGGCCCGAGTATTTCATTTCTCAAAAGATCCAATGCATAGCCAGGTTTAGAATAGAGTGCTGTACCTATATTGGCTTCTTTCAACGCATCCGGCTCACTCATTACAGTTTCACTATTAGCACCAAAGAGGTATTTGTACATATTTCCATTATTACGCACTTTATTTACATATTCACCATTATTAAAATCTTTGGTAGAAATACCATTGATGAATGTGTTGAATCCTTCATCCATCCAGCCATATTTCCTTTCATTGCTACCCACAATCATCGGAAACCAGGTATGTCCGAATTCATGATCGGTAACACCCCAAAGCCTTGCACCTTTTGACCCTGAATTACAGAATACAATACTCGGATATTCCATTCCATTTACATTGGATGCCACATTAGTTGCTGTATTATAGGGATATTCATACCATCTTTTTGAATATCCTTCCAATGCACCTTTTACATATTCAGTTGAACGTTCCCACGCATTGTTTCCATTAGATTCTACAGGATATACACTTATTGCCAATCCTTTTCTTCCTGATGGAAAATTGATTCTGGCTGCATCCCATATAAATGCTTTGGATGCCGCCCACGATACGTCTCTTGCATTCTTCAATTTAAAATGCCAGGTAAGATTTCCTTTTTGTGGCCGGGAAGATGGTTCAGTAACTTCTTCCGCAGTGCGGATCATTACTGTCTTATCACTCTTCTTCGCTTCTTCCATTCTTATTTGCTGGGTAGGGGTCAATACTTCTTTCGGATTTTGAAGATCACCTGCACCCGCTACGATCATGTAGGCAGGAACTGTAACAGAATAATCATAATCACCGTAATCAAAATAAAACTCACCGGCACCAAGATAAGGTAACGTGTTCCAGCCTTCAATATCATCATACACACACATGCGCGGATACCATTGTGCAATAGCATAGATTTTACCATTCTTAGTATCAAGAATTCCTGTACGGTCACTACCCTCTTTAGGGATTAAGTATGAGTAATCAATTTTAATATCTACCGTAGCTCCATGCTGTAATGGCTTAGGAAGGCGTACCTGCATCCTTGTATCAGAAATAACATTCTTAACATCGGAGGAAGAAATTCTTCCTTTTTCAGTGGAGACAAGTTTTACTGATTTTATATTAAAACCACCATCAAAAGTAGAATTCACATCTCCATAACGGCTTCTGCGATTAGCAGGCATTTTGGCCTGCCCGCGAGAATTAAGATTAAAGAGATTCTGATCAAGATAAAGCCATAAGAAAGGCAAAGCCTGCGGGCTGTTGTTAGTATAAGAAATAGTAACACTCCCTGTGATCGCATCTTTTACATCATCAAGTGTTACATTGATCTTGTAACTCGCTTTATTAGTCCAGTATTTTGGACCGGGTTCTCCATCAGCCGACCGGTATTCATTTACCGAAGATGGATAAAAATTAGGATTGAAAAGATCGTGATGATCGTAAACGGAAGCAGGAGTCTGCGCCCATAAGAAACTCACCGTAAAAATCAATAAGAAAGTCAACCATTTTTTTTTGTGCATAGCTGTTTTTTTTGAAAAGATATTAATATTAGCCTCTTAGGGATGTATTATTTTACGAAATATTCATTTTTACGGATAAGCGGCATGTTTCTTTCAAAACTGTTTTTCCCAGGTTACTCCTACATTTCCTATGATGCTCTCTATGGGTGGACGCATCTTCTTAATAGAAATAACAATGGATTTTAATAAAGGGAATTCAAGGTGAATACTGTTCCCAATCTCCATCGCCACGGTTTCAAGAAGTGGCGTAGGTATGCTCATTCTTTCTTTTATGATATTATAAATGGTAACATAATTGACTGTGTCGTGAATGTGAGAAATTACTTCTGAAGTTTCATAAAACTCTACCGATGTATCCACTATATAGTCATTACCCAAAATTTTCTCTTCTTCATGGATACCATGAAAGCTATTAAAAAGAAGATCGCTTAAATGAACCGTGATCATACGAAAATGGAAATTTAAAATAATGAATCTCTCTTATCCGGCCGAATTACTGAAACGTTGCAGGAACTTTATATATCCTCAGAAGTTTACCGATGTGTCAAAAAGTATTTAGAACTTCTTTACAAAAAGGTACTTTAAAAATTCAGAATCATTTTGCAGAATAACAGATAGAATAAAGATGGTTTATTTATTATCGTTTGATGCTACTTCCACTTCTTTTGAATGAGCTTCATGTTCCTTTAAACTCAAAAATCTTTCAGCATCTAAAGCTGCCATACATCCTGATCCTGCGGCAGTTACCGCCTGACGATAAATTTTATCCTGAAGGTCACCTGCGGCAAATACACCTTCTACATTGGTTTTGGTACTTCCGGGCTTTGTTCTTATATAGCCACTTTCATCCATATCGAGCCAGCCTTTAAAAATATCAGAATTAGGCTGATGGCCAATGGCTACAAAATAAGCGCTCACAGGAATGTTGTTCTTCTCTCCTGTCTTTTTATTGATGATCCTCACAGATTCAGTTTTCACTTCCCCTACGATCTCTTCCACCTCGGTATCCCAATACACTTTTATATTAGGCGTACTTAATACCCTTTGTTGCATTATTTTGCTGGCACGCATCGCATCTCTCCGTACAAACATGTGAACGAAACTGCATATCTTACTAAGATACAAGGCTTCCTCCGCAGCAGTGTCGCCGGCACCTACAATACACACATCCTTTCCTTTGAAGAAAAAACCATCACACACTGCGCAGGCACTTACACCATAGCCATTCAATCTTTTTTCACTTTCCAATCCAAGCCATTTGGCACTGGCTCCGGTGGCTAATATAACCGCATCGGCATGAATCCATACTTCTTCATCAATCAAAACTTTGAAGACGGAAGAAGAGAAATCAACTTCAGTTGCCAAACCATAACGGATGTCGGCTCCCATTCTCTTAGCCTGATTTTCAAAGTCCACCATCATATCCGGGCCCTGGATACCTTTGGGATAACCGGGGTAGTTTTCTACTTCCGTGGTAATTGTAAGCTGACCGCCAGGTTGTATCCCCTGGTATAAAATGGGTTTTAGATTTGCACGTGCCGCATAAATGGCTGCCGTATATCCTGCCGGTCCTGAACCGATAATTAAACACTGAACATGTTCTGTTTTTGTCTCCATAATCTTCTTTAAAAAATATGTACAAAAATAATCTTTTTGTCATTCTAAAATACATTCCAGCGAATGATCAATATTTTTGGCAACAAAAGGAATACTTTCTTTCTTAAAAATAACTTGTGCATTGGAACCTGATATGTCGGTAGATTTATTTTTTTATTCCTTTCAAAACAAAATCACATCCGACTACAAACAAGACTTTCGTTTTTTAAGGAAGCATTCGCAAAAAACAAATGAAATCAAAATGCAGGTCTGATATTGAGAAAATTGAATATAAATATATTTATGCGATTTCTCATGGATATTCTGTTTTACAGGAGGGATATTTGAATTTTTCTTTATTTTGGGATAATAAAAGGAAATGCTTATTTTGGGGAAATATTCATTGTTAACCTGCATGCCCTCTACCCCTTAAACACACTTTTGCGAAACAAAAACATATAAGATGCATTATCGGGACAGCGGCTTAGCCGGTGGGAAGAAAGTATTAGTTATTTATTTTATTTAATATTAACACTCTGTGGTACAAGAGTATTATGAAATTAATTCTTTTTTGTGTAGAAAACTTTTGACCCTTTAAAAAATAAGATGCCAAAATCTATTATTATCTGTCTGCTGTTTTATTCACTTCCTCATATTGCATTTTGTCAAAATAGCTCCTTAAAAGGGTCACTCAGAGATTCTTCTTCACAGGATATACCCGCCAATGCTGTTATTTCTGTATTGACACAAAAAGATTCTACCCTGGTACGATTTACAAGGACAGATAAAAACGGTCATTTTCAAATCAATCGTCTTAATAGCGGGAAATATGTAATCCTCATCACGCACCCGAAGTATGGCGATTTTGTAGATCAGATTGAACTAAAACCCAATGAGAACAGGGATATGAAAACAATCTTCATTACACAAAGAGCAAAGCTTCTTCAGGAGATAGTGGTAAAACAAGCGGCCATGCGATTGAAGGGTGATACTACAGAATACAATGCAGATCGTTATGAAGTAAAACCAAATGCCACTGTTGAAGATTTGCTGAAAGAATTACCGGGCATACAAGTAGATAAAGACGGAAAGATAACAGCGCAAGGGCAGCAAATACAAAAAGTGCTGGTAGATGGTGATGAGTTTTTTAGTGATGACCCTACTATAGCGACCAGAAATTTGAGGGCCGATGCGGTATCCAAAGTTCAGGTATTTGATAAAAAAAGTGATCAGGCTGAATTTACAGGTATTGATGATGGGCAAACAACCAAAACACTCAATATAAAATTGAAAGACGATGCCAGGCACGGTTATTTTGGTAAACTTTCTGCGGGTGCTCTTGATAAATATTATAATGGGCAGGCACTCATAAACGCTTTTAAAGGTAAGAGGAAACTGGCCGCTTTTGTAATTGCCAGCAGTACGGAAGCTACAGGATTGAACGGACAGGAATCTCAGAATTATGGATTTCAAAATGGTAACGTACAGGTAACAGAAGGCGGGGGCATCAATATCACTTCCAATTCAGGCGATGATCTGGGAGCAGGAAGCAATTACGGGCAGGGGCTTCCTGAAAGCATCAAAGCAGGTTTACATTTTTCCAATAAATGGAACAATGATAAATATAATATGGGGGGCAACTATATTTTTAATAAACTTGCTACACGCAGTTCGGGCAACACTTACACACAAAATACCCTCGCAGATTCTGTTTATTACGACAGGGAATCATCCAGCAACCATTCTGATAAGCTGCGACACTCTCTTGCAGGAACTGCTGAGATACAGATTGATTCATCTTCTTCCGTTAAGATAGTAGCGAATGGTTACACAGGTACTTCTAAAAGCGCTGACAATTACCAATCACAAGTACTCAATGAACAGAATAAGCTGGTTAACAGCAGTGTAAGAAGTACTTCCAGCAAGGGCGACAATTCAGTGCTCAATGCAAACGCCTTATGGAGAAAAAGATTAAAAAAGGAAGGGAGAACTCTTTCGATAAATTTTGAAGAGCGTTATTCTACTTCAAGCAGCAATGGATTTTTACATAACATATCCGACTTTTACAATGCTGCCGGTTCTGTTTTCAGTAAAGATTCTACCGATCAAAATAAAATAAACGAAAATACTTCCAGCGTAACGGGGGTAAGAGGAACTTATACGGAACCTCTTTCCAAGAAATCTTTCCTTGAGTTTAATTATTCATTTTACAATAATAGCAGTACTCAAAAAAGAACAAGCTACAACAGGGATCCTTCGGGCAAATATGTGAATCTGGTGGATTCACTGAGTAATGATTTTAAGTACATTTATAATACGCATAGTGCGGGGATCAACTACCTTTACAATGAAAATAATTTTAATTTTTCATTTGGTGGAAATATTGCACGTACTGCTTTTCAACAAACCGACCTTGGACAAGACACTGCCCGTAAATATAGTTATTACAACCTGGCTCCCCAGGCTAATCTAAAATATAATACCAGTCCATATAGTGCTTTTCGCTTCAATTACAACGGAAGTACGCAGCAACCTACCATTGACCAGTTGCAACCATTGGTAAATAATAACGACCCCCTCAACATAGTGATCGGGAATCCATCGTTACAACAAAAATTTCAGAACAGCTTTAATTTCAACTTTGCCAATTATAAAGTTTTGACTGACCGTTCCATTTATGTAGGCATCTATTATAACTTTGCCCATAATGATATCAGTAGTACTTATACCATTGATCAGTCAGGAAAAAAAACAATGCAATACATTAATGTAAACGGAAATTACTCAGGTGGTATTTATGGATTCTATGGTATTAAGATACCCGGGACGAAATTGGAGGCTCATATAAACCCTGACTTCGATTTATCGCATAGCACCAGTTTTGTAAATGGAATTAAAAATATTAACCGCAGTTCCAATATCACCACTGGTCTTGGAGTGCGATATTATAAAATGGAAAAAATAAATTTCGAGGCCACCTTCACTCCTTCCTATACACAGTCCAAACCAAGTATTAGTACCGTAGCAAATACCAGTTACTGGACTTTCGATTATGGTCTGAACGGAAGCGTATATCCAATCAAGAAATTAGAAGTAGGATCAGACATTAATCTTAATTTCAGGCAAAAATTAAATTCATTCGACAAAAACAACCATGTAATCGTATGGAACGCCTTTATCGAAAAAAAGTTTTTCAAAGATGAAGCGCTCACCTTGCGGGCAAGCATCAATGATATATTAAACCAAAATAAAGGCTATGACAGGACTGTGCAACCTTTTTCCATTGTAGAAAGGCACTATCTCACTTTTCAACGTTATGGATTGATCACCCTTACCTGGAACTTTAATAACAAAGGTGGATCGGGTGCCCCGTCGGAATCCATTTTTTAAATAGTAAATACAATGAAACGAATCATCTATATAGCTGTATGCCTGCTTTATGTACAGGCTTCCTTTTCCCAGACACAATTTATTTCCAGTGGAAAAATCGAATTTGAACGTTCCACAAATGCATGGGCAGAATTGAGAGGGACTTTTGCGGATCAAATAAAAAAAACGATCCCTCAATATAACCTGAGTTATTTTAATTATGAATTTGACAGAAATAAATCCATCTATCAACCTGGCCGTGCATCTGATTCAAAGGCAGCCTCCTTTTTTGCATCTACTGCCACAGATAATGAGATTTATAGTGACTATGCCGAAGGTACTGCTGTTTCTAAAAAAAACATTTTCGGAAAACCTTTCCTGATTGAAGACAGCCTCAGAAACGCTAAATGGAAAATCACCAATGATTTCAGGGAGATTGCCGGATTCAATTGCCGACGTGCCACCACTATTATTATGGATTCCGTTTTTGTAGTGGCTTTTTATACCGACGAAATAACAATCCCGGGAGGGCCTGAAAGTTTCAATGGTTTACCCGGAATGATACTGGGACTGGTAATAAACCGCCTGCACACTTCCTGGTACGCAACCAAAGTAGAAATTAATTCAGTAAATACGAAAGATATTACGCCGCCAACAAAAGGGGAAAAAACTACCAACAAGAAATTGATGGAGACTCTGAAGAAGTCCTTGTCAGATTGGGGGGATTATGCCACACGGAATATATGGGCAGCTATGATTTAGAGTGACACTGGTATGTATTAGGAACGACACTTACAGAACTTTCCACGTTGATCTGCTTTCCTCTCCTATTCTTCTAACAGCCATATCAAACAGGCTTCAATAGACTAACAAGTTGTTTCCATTGATACTTCGTATAACCATTACTGTTATACTCAAAAAGAAGAAAGAAAACACTTAGAATCTTTCTACCTTCCAATTAAACATAATCGGTAGCCTTTGGAAATGATACCATCTTATTTCTGCAACTCCCAGACTCCACTCTCCATTGGTTTCAAGGTAAAATCCGATAAAGAGGACACTTCACCCGTAACAACATTTTTCATTTTCGTAAAGCCACCGGTTATTTCAGCATAATCCTTCATGGATATCGTCAGACTTTCTTTTGCAGTGTTCAAAACCGTCATTATAGTCTGTTGATTGTCGTATCTAAAAAAAACATATTCGCCCTTTTTAGGGGCAAACTGCATCATCTTGCCGGTAGTAATCGCAGAAGAACTTTTCCTAAAGTTGGCCAGCTTCGCTATGTATCTCCAGATACTTTCTTCTTTAGCAGTGCGCCCGGCAATCGAAAATTTATTTAAAGAATCAGAAGCCCATCCACCAGGGAAATCTTTACGCACATAACCATCATTGGGAGAAGTAACACCAGTCATTCCAATCTCATCACCATAATATAATTGAGGTATTCCTCTGCAGGTAAAAAGCCACGCCAGTGCAGCTTTATACTTCATTTCATCTTCTCCTATTACGGAATAGAATCGTGAAAGATCGTGGTTGTCTAAAAAGATCACATTTCTCATAGGATCTTTATACACAAAATCCTGAGCAAGGGTTGTGTACATCTCATTGATACCATCTGTCCATCCAAAATCTTTTGTCATTGCATCTGTAATAGCCCATAAAGTTTGAAAATCGGTAGGCGCCTGCAGATTACTTTTATAAGGAATATTATAATTATTCTGTACAAAATAACTTTGGTTGATCACTCCATGAACCCACGTTTCTCCAAACATGGTAAGATGTGGATATTCATCCATCAAAGCCTTATTGCAACGATTCATAAAATCAAGATCATTGTAGGCATACGTATCAATGCGCCATCCATCTATTCCAAATTCTTCTACCGTCCAGATAGCATGCTCGATTAAAAAATTGGCAACATAAGTATTGTTCTGATTCAAATCGGGCATGGAAGGAACGAACCATCCATCGCTCATTTTCTTTTTCTCAACCTGGCTAGCATAAGGATCAAAAAGCACCTGGTCTTTATAAGTTGTATTGGTATATACAGGCCATTGATGCAGCCAGTCTTTCATCGGTGGATCAAGTACGGTAAAATGATAACTTCCCACATGATTGTAAACTGCATCCTGTATAATCTTCATGTTTTTAGAATGAGCATCATCAATCAATTGTTGATATGCTTTTTCGCCGCCAAGACGTGGATCTATTTTATAATGATCGGTAAATGCATACCCATGCTCCGTGCGGTTGGGCATATCATTTTCAATTACAGGATTCAGCCAAAGTGTAGTTACCCCAAGCGAGTTCAGATAATCCAGATGATTCTCTATTCCTTTCAAATCACCACCATGGCGGTCATAAAGAGAATCGCGATTAAGGCTTTGATCCCTCATCCCTGCAATACGGTCATTGGTGGTATCGCCATTGCTAAACCTGTCGGGCATAATGAGATAAATAAAATCTTTTGAAGTAACACCCTGCGCAAAAGTGATTCCATTACCAGCACGGCGCTTCTTTAATTCAAAATCAATATCAAAAGAGGATTCTTTTTCTTTTACGTTTATTTTTAAAGTTCCCGGTTTCGCAGTAGAAGAAATAACCAGGTCAATAAAAACATAATTGCTGTTGTCAACTTTATTAACTTTTTCCAGTTTTACCCCGGGATATTTTATAGTGTAGCCATTGGCATTACCAATATCTGTACCATGTACCATTATCTGAACCTTGTTCCATTTCATACCTGTCCACCAGTTGGTAGGATAACAATTGTAGGAACTGCTTTGTGCAAATCCATACACGAAAAATAAAAATACCAGAAATGAAAGGAGTGTAATCTTTTTCATAAGATAATGATTGAATTTTTTAGAGGAAATCCGGATTGATTTGTTAGCGGGAATAATTATTCAATGACCGGTTCGTACTCTGCCGTACTGGCTAATTTTTCATCTTCATCGTGTATGATGATATTTAATATTCCCCCGATCACCATAGCGATTCCTCCAATCACCAATGCATAAATACCCTGTTCGTGAAAAAAATGTTTTATAATAAACCCCAGAATAACAGAAGCAATGATTTGAGGAATCACTATGAAGAAATTAAAGACGCCCATATAAAATCCCATTTTACTTGGTGGCAACGCACCGGCAAGGATAGCGTAAGGCATCGTTAACGTAGAAGACCACGCCAGCCCTACTGCGATCATGGGGATCAATAACATTTGCGGAGACTTGATATAGTACATAGATATCAAACCAATTCCTCCGATAATGAGACACAACAGATGGGTATATCTTCTGCTGATATGCTTTGCAAGCATAGGCAATAGAAAAGCGGTAATAGCCGAAACAGCGTTGTAAACTGTAAACATCACGCCTACCCAATCTCCTGCATCCTGATATCCCTTTGAAGTAGTATCAATTGTATTGTACGCATTTTGAGCAATACCCGGAGTCGTGTATATCCACATGGAAAAAAAACCAAACCAGGTAAAAAACTGAACAATGGCCAGTTGCAACATGGTAGGCGGCATTTTGAAGATGCCTTTTGTAATCTCTGCCATCCCTTTTGCAAGCCCTTTCGTTTTTAATTTTTCCTGTTCCCATCTTTCTATATTTTCGGGAGGAAACTCTTTGGTGGTAAGTACTGTCCACAATACAGATGCAAGAAAAACAACGGCGCCTACATAAAAAGAATATTTTACCGAATCGCCTATATGGCCTTCAGGCGCTGTATTGCTGATGTGGAAATAATTGGTAAAAATATAAGGAAGTAATGAGGCAATCACTGCTCCGAGGCCAATAAAAAATGTTTGTGTAGCAAATCCGGTGGTTCTTTGTGAAGAAGGTAATTTGTCTCCGACAAAGGCCCGGAAAGGCTCCATTGAAATATTAATAGAAGCGTCCAGCACCCAAAGCAAAACTGCTGCCATCCAAAGTGCAGTAGCCTGCGGCATGCAAAAAAGAGCAAAGGATGAGAGTACGGCACCGATAAAAAAGAAGGGCCTTCTTCTTCCCCACCATGGGTGCCATGTACGGTCACTTAAATAACCAATGATGGGTTGTATTAGCAAACCCGTAAGGGGCGCAGCTATCCAAAGAATACCGATCTTATCAATTTCTGCTCCGAGGGTTTGAAAAATCCTGGATACATTGGCTGTTTGCAAAGCAAAGCCAAACTGTATTCCGAAAAATCCAAAACTCATATTTACAATTTCTCTGAAGGAAAGACGATGTTTTGGAACAGGATGTAGTGATGGCATAACATTCGTTTAGGAAATGTAAAATGTGTAAAAATTACACTTTGATAAAATTACGGTAATTTACCACAAATCAATTTTTAAAAAATAAAAACAAAAGGATTATTCAATCACAAATCCATCCGGTACGATTGAACCTTTTTTCACAACCACAATTCCGTCTTTTACGGTATATATATCATGGTCACTATCTGCGAGATGGCTTCCACCTTTGATAATTACATTATTTCCTATCCTGGCATTTTTATCTAAGATGGCATTATTGATAAAGCAATTGTCGCCGACGCCGAGCCGCGGAATACCACGCCCTGTATCAAAATTCATTTCTTCAATGGTTTCATAGTAATCACTGCCCATCATATAGCATCTGTACATTTTTGTACCGTACCCTATCCTTGCTCTGATGCCGATCACAGAATTCTCGATACGTTCCGCATGAAGAATACACCCGTCGCCCACTATAGTATTGAGAAGTGAGGTCCCGCTTATTTTTGCCGGAGGCAGCATTCTCGAATGTGTATATATTTTCTTTTCGTTGTGAAAAAGATTAAAAGGAGGAACTTCCTGTGTCAAGGCAAGATTGGCTTCAAAAAAAGAAGATATATTTCCAATATCTGTCCAGTAACCACCGTATTGATAGCTGAATACATTATGATCTTCAAGTGCATACGGAATTATTTCTTTACCAAAATCCTTCGCATCCTTTTTCTTATTTTCCAGAATATCAAGAAGTACTTCCTTTTTAAAAAGATAAATCCCCATGGAAGCAAGATAATTCCTACCCATCTTTTGCATGGTTTCTTTTGTATCACTTATCCAGTCAGGCAAAACATCCAATCCCGGTTTTTCGATAAACGAAACGATTCTATTTTCGTTATCAGATTTGAGAATACCAAATTCCGTAGCTTCTTTCTCAGTCACCGGGATCGTAGCAATGGTAATATCGGCGCCTTCTTTTGCATGTGTCCTGAACATATTGCCAAAGTCCATTTGATACAATTGATCACCTGACAGAATCAGTACATGGTCGTACTCCAAACTTTCGAGATGTCGTAATGATTGCCGTACTGCGTCGGCAGTCCCCTGATACCATGCAGTGCTGTCGGGCGTTTGCTCTGCTGCAAGAATATCCGCAAATCCGTTGCTAAAAATACTAAACTGATAGGTGTTCTTGATATGCTTATTGAGAGATGCGGAATTAAATTGCGTAAGTACAAATATCCGGTTGATATTTGAATTGATACAATTGGAAATAGGAATATCTACCAGTCGGTATTTACCTGCAATAGGCACCGCAGGCTTACTTCTGTTTTGAGTAAGAGGGAACAAACGGGAGCCTGCTCCACCACCGAGTATCACGGCAATTACTGATTTACTGATCCACATATTTGTTTGCATTTGGTTTTAGTTTATATAATTTTTAAAAAAAATTCTGTTAGGTTCATTTTAGCATCAGATAAAATCCAATGCTAAAATATTGTGTTTTGTCTCCCGGAATATCCGGACAGACTTTCAGGCTGCATTTTCCTCATTCAAATTCACCTCTTTTTCAAATTTTCAAAGCCATTCCAAACTTTTTAAACTTATCTAAATTTTCTAAACCCTTCCAACCTCTATAGTCCACTCCCATTCTTACGCATTGTATAGATTGATATAAATCTCTGCACTCTTCTCCCAACTATGATTTATCTGCATGATATGTTCTATGATCTTATTAAATTTTTCTTTTTCGGAATACAATTCGAGAGAGCGGTGTACTGAATAACAAATATCACCGACGGAAGCTGTATTGAAGCAAATACCAAAACCCCCTTCTTCACCAAAATCTTTCACGGTATCCCGTAATCCGCCGGTACGCCTCACTATAGGGATTGTTCCATATCGTAAAGCATACATTTGATTGAGCCCGCATGGTTCTACGCGGCTGGGCATCAATAAAAAATCAGCTCCTGCATACATCAGATGGCTCAACTTCTCATTGTAGCCGATCATCGAATTATAATAGCCGAAAAAGTGGCTGTGCAAATTACTAAGCCGATATTCCACGTCAGGGTCACCGCTTCCTAATACCAGAAAATTCATTTTGCCTTCCATATAATAAATAGAATCACCAATTGCCTGTGGTAAGAGGTCGGCAGCTTTCTCTCCTACAAGCCTTCCGATGAAAACAATGAGAGGTTTGGACTCATCAAGGTTAAACCGGTCGCAGAGTATTTTCTTATTGGCCGCTTTCTTTTCTTTATAATTATCCAACCCATAATTGTTTTCTAAAAAATTATCTGTTTCAGGATTCCATACTTCCGTGTCAATTCCATTTAAGATACCAAAACATTTTCCTTTCTCATACTCAAATAATTTTTCAAGCCCGTTTGCTGAATGTTTCAACTCCCCCAGATACCCGGGGCTTACTGTATTTACTTTCGATGCACATTTAATTCCTGATGCAAGGGGATTTAATTTTTTCTCCCAATCAAGCATACCCCATTTCCACTGATCCCAATCGGGGATATAATTGGATTTACTCCAGTCCATCCATCCCTGGTATTGTGCATTATGAATGGTAAGGATGGTTTTAATATAAGATAAATTTGTGCGATACGCAAAACAATGCTGCATCATAAAAGGAATAAGGGCCGCTTGATGATCGTGTACATGAACTACATCCGGATGATGCTGCCAATGATTGATCCAGTCCACGACTGCAATTTGAAAAGCAGTGAACCGTTCTGCATCATCATCATACCCATATATCTTCTCCCGGTCGAGTAATCCGTTAATGTCCACGAGATAAAGATCAAACCCCAGAATATTGCTTACTTCTCTGATAACTGTGTATTCAAACCAGTAATTGGCCATACCAAAGGAACCTTTATGAACCACTTCAAACTGGTGATTGTATAAAAATTTGGTTCGGTACATAGGCATTACCACCTTGGCGATGTGCCCCAGCTTGTTTTGATACTTTGGCAATGCACCTACTACATCGCCCAGCCCGCCTGCTTTTGCTACGGGGTAACATTCTGCACTTACATGTATAATCTCCATAAAAATAATTAGCGCTTCAAATTAAGAAGGATTTTTGTTATTAAAAAATAATTAATAAAAATCTCTACCTTGAAAAAAATCTATTATTTTCATCCTTAATTTCGATTTTAAAAATAAAATATCAATGGCTACTCCTTCAATGAATTTATCAGCTCCCCAAAAAAAAGCAACCGGGAAATTACAGCCGACTAACTATGGTGCGCTTAGTACGTTGGTGGTGGTGTTCTTCTTCTGGGGATTTATAGCTGCGGGCAATAGTGTCTTCATTCCCTTTTGTAAACACTACTTTAATCTGGACCAGTTTCAAAGCCAGTTAATTGATTTCGCATTTTATCTTGCCTATTATATCGGAGCACTCGCACTCTTCGCTTACGGTGCATTTGGAGGTAAAGATCTTGTGGCAAAATGGGGTTATAAAAAAAGTATTATATATGGATTATTATTTTCTGCTCTGGGTGCCGTAGCTATGATCATTGCAGTAAATGCAAATGCTTTTGTAGGAATGCTGGCTGGTTTATTTATCGTTGCACTTGGATTCTCATTGCAACAAACAGCCGCGCAGCCTTTCGCTATTATGCTTGGTGATCCCTCTACCGGCAACAGTCGTGTGAACCTGGGTGGTGGAGTAAACTCTTTCGGAACCATGATCGGGCCACTGGTAGTCGCCTTTGCATTATTCGGAACCACTGCCGCAATCACCGACCAACAGATTGCAGGATTAAGTCTTAGTAAAGTAATTATTCTTTATAGTGGTGTAGGCATCCTTTTTATTGCTGCTGCAGCATTATTTTATTTTTCTAAAAAAGTGCCACATGGAGTTAACACCGAAAAAACAGAACCGGCAAAAAAAGCATTGTACTCCCTTCTAATTATGACCGGGCTGCTGATTATCATGTTTGTCCCTGTATTTGATAGCTATAAAGTGGATCTTACCAATGCTCCTGATTCTGAAAGAGTAGCCATGGAAACTTATCGTGTGAAATGGTTGTTTGGTGCACTGGCAGTTGTTATTCTTAGTTTGCTGATCTCAAATATGCGCGCAAGAAGAAGTCCTGAAGGATGGGGTGCTATGAAATACCCGCAACTGGTGTTGGGAATGCTGGCGCTCTTTCTATATGTAGGTACAGAAGTTACGATTGTGAGTAATCTCAGTGATCTGTTGAGTAAGCCTGAATTTGGAAGTATTCCTTCTTCACAGGCTGCACTTTATATCTCCATGTATTGGGGAAGTTTAATGATAGGGCGGTGGGTAGGATCTATATCGGCATTCGATTTCAAGCCTTCTACTAAAAAATTACTCACTTTTGTGTTACCGATGATTGCCTTCGCAATTGTGTTAGCGGTAAATGCACTTTCACAATACGATGTACGAGTTCTCTATTACTATATTATATGTGTATTGATTCAAATAGGCGCCTTTTATGTAAGTAAAGACAAGCCGGCACGGATGCTGATGATCTTTGGTATGCTGGGCGTAATAGCAATGGCCATCGGATTGGCAACTACCGGTAAAGTGGCGATCTATGCATTTATAAGTGGTGGTTTATTTTGTTCCATTATGTGGCCGGCAATTTTTACGCTCTCTATTGCAGGCCTTGGAAAATATACCACACAAGGATCTGCCTTTTTAATTATGATGATCCTGGGCGGTGGGGTTATTCCTCCAATACAAGGTAAACTTGCCGACTATCTTGAATCAAAAAGCGCAGTCGCCGGGTCTGGCATTCATGAGTCATACTGGATACCGCTCCTCTGTTATGCGTATGTTACGGTCTTTGCCTTTCTGGTAAAAGGTATTTTGAAAAAACAAGGCATTAACTTTGAGGCTCCTGTAGAAGATGAAACGGAACTCTCTTCTCCCGAAGGTTCATTCGGCCTGGAGGCCGGATAATTTTTTAATATAAAATACATCATCAGTACCAGCAAACCGGCATCTGCTTTATAACGCCGGAACCTTTTTGATTAAAAATATATTGTACACTTTAAATTCTTCTTCATTGGCAAAAAACAAAATTAATAATATGGAAACCCCCATTGAATATGCAATAGGAATTGATGTAGGAGGTACCACCACCAAGTTTGGTATTGTGAACCATCGTGGAGATATATTGAATGGCGGTGATATCGCAACTACCAACCATAAGGATATCAATTTATTTATTGATGAATTATATGATGAGTTACAACCTTCCATCGAAGCCGTTGGTGGAATAGATTTTATAAAAGGGATTGGAGTAGGTGCACCTAATGGAAATTATTACAGTGGTACTATCGAGTATGCTCCTAACCTGCACTGGAAAGGAATCATTCCCATCGCAAAGTTAATTACTGATAAATTTCATAAGCCCTGCACCTTAACCAATGATGCCAATGCCGCCGCAATCGGCGAATTAATGTATGGTGCCGCGCGCGGCATGAGAGATTTTATTATGATCACGCTGGGTACCGGTGTAGGCAGTGGGATCGTTGCCAACGGCCAGTTGATTTACGGGCACGATGGATTTGCAGGAGAACTCGGTCATACCATCATTCGTCCGGAAGGCCGCCTGCATTGGGGTACCGGAATGAAAGGAAGTTTAGAAACGTATGCATCTGCTACCGGCATTGCCATTACGGCAAAAGAGATCATTGATGAAAGAGTAAACGAAAAAACTTTATTAAGAGATATTCCTCATGATGATATCACTTCTAAAACAGTATATGAAGCGGCCATAAAAGGTGATAAAATTGCCAACGAAGTTTTTCAGTTCACCGGAAAAATACTTGGCGAGGCGCTGGCTAATTTCGTAATGTTCTCATCGCCCGAAGCCATCATTTTATTTGGAGGAGTGATAAAAGCAGGAAAACTTTTACTGGATCCGGTAAAAGAAAGCATGGAAAAAAATCTGCTTCCTATTTTCCAGAATAAAGTGAAATTATTATTCAGCGAATTAAAAGAATCCGACGCAGCAATTCTCGGGGCAAGTGCTTTGGTATGGGAATTAAAAAATGATACCAGCAAGGAACTTGAAGAGAAAAAAGCAAAGAAAGCAAAATCGGTCAAAGGTAGTTAGAGAAAGAAAAAACTTCCTGCTACATGAAACTTCTCTTACAAGGTTTCTTTCAACCATTTAAAAAATTCATGTTGCCATACTAAAGCATTTTGCGGATGCAATACCCAGTGATTTTCATTGGGCGAATAAAGTAATTTACTCTTAATGCCTCTGAGTTGTGCCGCCTGAAAGGCTTCCAACCCCTGCTCAACAGGCACTCTGTAATCTATGCCTCCCTGAATAATCATGATCGGCGTATTCCACTTATCTACAAAATTAGACGGATTAAATTTCTGATAACTTTCAGGAACAGGTTTCTGCCAGTAACTTCCTCCCAACTCCCAGTTAGCAAACCACAGTTCTTCCGTAGTGCCATACCAGCTTTTCAAATCAAATAAACCATCATGGGCAATGAAAGTTTTAAACCTGTTATTATGAACTGCCGCCAACATGTAAACGCTGTAACCGCCATAGCTTGCACCCACACAACCCAGCTTGTCTTTATCCACATAAGGCTCTTTGGATACAGCATCAATAGCATCCAGATAATCCTGAATAGGTTTTCCGCCCCAGTCTTTACTGATACAGGCATTCCATTCTACCCCCCATCCCGGCATTCCTCTGCGGTTGGGTGCTACCATGATATAGCCATTCGCCGCCATCAATTGGAAATTCCACCGGTAACTATAAAATTGAGAAAGTGCTCCCTGAGGCCCACCCTGACAATACAAAAGTGTAGGGTATTTTTTTGCCGGATCAAAATCCGGAGGATACATAACCCACACACCCATTTGATGCCCGTCAGAAGTAGTGACCATTTGCAACTTTGAAGTACCCATTTTTATTTTGCTATAAGCAACATCATTCACATGCGTGACCGCCGCCATGGTTCCTTTATCCAACGAAATATCATACAGCTCTGTAGCATGATTGAAATCAGTTCTCCCGGCAATAATCGAATGCCCCCTTTGTGCCCAGATATCTGTAACATCAAAATCGCCGGCAGTAATTTGTTTCACATGAGCCGTTGCATTTATGTCAGCAATATTTACCTGAAATAATTGTTGTGTCCCTTTTATGGAAGCACTAAAAAAGATGGATTGATTATCATTGGCCCATATAAAATTTCCATCAATGGTTTCATCCCAGGAAGCAGTTAGATTATTCTTCTTTTTCGAACTTACATCCATAACAACGAGATCCCTTTTATCCGATTCATACCCATCCGTCTTCATACTCAACCAGGCAAGTTTATGCCCATCAGGACTAAACACCGGCGATACATCATACCCCATCATACCTTCGGTAATGTTAATAGTAGTTGCATTACCAATAGTGTATTCATAAATATCCGTGTTGGTACTTTGCGCATATTCCTTTCCGGCTTTTTTCTTACACACATAGATCACTGATTTGCTATCGGGGCTAAATAAAAAATCTTCTTTCCCTCCAAAAGGTTTTTGCGGACAATCATAAGGCTCGTTATGTAAAATATCTTTAACCGGAGCTTTCGGATCAGTGAGGGAGGCTATAAAAACGTGAGATACTTTACCATCGTTCCATTTATCCCAATGCCGGTAATTAAGGTCGGTATATACCTGAGTAGTGCTTTTAGTAAGATCGGGATAAATATCTTTTGCCAATAATTTCTCAACCAATACGGGTTTGGAAAAAGCCAGCCATGCGCCATCAGGGGAAACACAGATGTTGGTGGCATCTTTTAATTGTTCCGAAATAACTTTCCAGTTCTTTCCCTCATCAATACTTTTTAATAATTGATCGCCTTCTTTGGCGTACAAACCATTTTTATCCCATTGTACAAATTCCTTTTTATCGAAACTGGTTGTCTTTGCAGACACCTTGTTGATAAGATTCAGAAAATAATAAGTATCCTTACTCTTCTCCGTTTTTATACTATATGTTTTTACAGAGTAAATCAATGTTTGGTGATCAGGGCTTACCCCCACCACTGAAAGGCGGCCAAGAGACCATAGAAGTTCCGGAGTCATAATATTATTTTGTGCAGCAAGTGCCATGGGGAAAAGCAGGCTAAGAGAAAGTAGGTTCTTTTTCATGGACACAAATTTAATTAGTATTCAAATAAATCATTCTGTAAATATCCGGCACAAGTTACACACAGAAGTATCAGAGAAAACAATCACAAATAATAATCACCTTGGTTACACGTAAAATGATTGAAGTACATTCAGGCATTTTCTTCTCTTAGGCTATCCATTCTCTGCCTTGATTTATTAAAGATCATGATACCATTCTTCTTCCCTTTTCTCTTTTGCTTTCTTTCTTCTTCAGGAAGATTATGTGTTTCATGACATGCTTCGGAACAACAGCCTTCATATTTTTTTGCACAATCTTCGCATTGGATAAAAAGCAGGTGACAGGCTTCATTCGCACAATTAGTATGCGTATCACAGGGTGCGCCGCATTGGTGGCAATGGCTGATAATCTCATCTCCTATCTTCTCTCCCAGCCTTCCGTCGAATACAAAATTTTTACCCAGAAACTTATTGGGCAAATGATCCTCTTTTGCCTTATGGGCATATCGTATGATTCCCCCTTCGAGATGATATACATTCTTAAAACCATTAAGCAGCATATAAGCACTCGCCTTTTCACAGCGGATACCACCGGTACAATACATGATAATGTTCTTATCTTTTTTTTCTTCAAGCATAGCTACAGCCATCGGTAACTGTTCTCTGAAAGTATTGGAAGGAACCTCGATTGCATTTTCAAAATGGCCCACTTCATATTCGTAATGGTTGCGCATATCTACCACCACAGTTTCGGGATCGGCTGTTAGTTTATTAAAAGAACCGGCATCTACATATTTTCCTTTCTTACTCATGTCAAAAGCAGGATCATTGATTCCGTCGGCCACAATCTTATTCCTTACTTTTACTTTCAATACCCAGAAACTTTTACCATCATTATCTACGGCAATATTCAGGTACAGGTCTTTAAATAATGGGATGGAGTAAATATAATTTTTAAATTCTTCAAACCGGGATTCCGGAACACTTACCTGTGCATTGATACCTTCACCGGCTACATAGATGCGGCCAAAAACATTCAAATCATTCAACTCTTGGTAAAACTGATCGCGGGAAGCCTCAGGATCTTCTATAAAAACATATTTGTAAAATGAGATGGTAATCCGATGTTCGGTTTCCTCATACAAACGCTCCTTCAGTTCCTTTTGAGAAACGCGGTTGTGTAATAATGCCATAATCATATTTCTTATCCGGTTTTACCATGAGACATTTACAGGATGAATCAGGCCTTACAAGGCGGATAAAAAGAGGTGCAAAGATAAGAAATCAACTTATTGCTGAGATCATTGGGTAGTAAAAGGGTGTAGAGGATATTGATGATTTATTGAAGACATAAAAGTTGTATTTGTGCAACTAAATAAACTATAATACGTTCCGCGCAAAAGTGACATAATCTATTGATAATGAGTAAAACAATATTTTTTGTGAAATATGTTCGCATGTTCGTACTTTCGGAAATACAGACGTAAGGCGCAAACTATGACAGAAGCTCAAATCCAAAAGATGAAGAATACCCAAACTTTAATTTTGGCAAGAGGACAAACCTTTTGGCATTATGCAGTTATTCCTTTTTTGCTTATTACACCTGCCTTGACGACAATTGACTTTTTCAAATATTATGTGACGCACACTTACACTTCGACAAAGCCCATTGATTATATTTTTGGGTACATATGGATTTTACCTGCTTTAATTTTTTACTTTATTCAAAGGCACAGACTAAGGTTTAAAATAATAAACATTTCAGTTGACAATAAAGCTTTTCACAATGCAGTTGAAAAAACAGCTAAAGAACTGGAATGGAAAATAACGCAAATGAACAACGAAATTGTAGTTGCAAAAAATTTTTTTAGCTGGAGAAGTTGGGGAGAACAAATCACTATTCTGCATGACCAAGACAAAATCCTTTTCAACAGTATTTGCGACCCAGACAAGAGACCATCTATTGCATCATTCGGAATGAATAAAGTAAACAGAGTAACACTTGAGAAATTCTTAGCTTAAATGCGCCTTACATCGGTTTTATGCAAGCGGGACTAAAGTACTAACAATGAGCAATGATGCATGCTTCAGCTATAGTTCGGGCTGAAATATCTTTGTTGAGCGATAGTAGTAACAATGATCCCGATAGCTATCAGGATTTAATTATAAATCCAGCTATCGGATTGGCAACGGTTCGGGCAGAAGGAATTCTGACACTACTAAAACCACATGTTTATAAAAAAGTATTTCAAAGCACGACATTTAATTCTTAAACCTCTTTTTGAACACGACATCAGTTTCCCAGTTGCTTCTAATTCTGATTTGAATAAATTACACTTCAATGAAATTCCTCAAAGGCTTCCACAATTTGACAAATTGTTTTTGCTCGACAATTTAGACTATCTAAGAAACAAAAATGAGATCTCTTGTTCAAAGCAGTTTGATAATTCAACATTTGCAATTGCAGGATTGGGAGACATGCATACATCGAAAAAAAATACCTAATGGAGCTATTAGACAAATATTAAAACGACAATAAATCAATTAAAAACAATTAAAATTATGAAACAGTTTATTTTTTTGGCTGACACAACAATCGATGGGTGAGGTGGTTTGAATCTCACGGACACAAGATTCCGTTAGGTTATAAAATAAGAACTGATTCTTTGGGTAATGTTGAGTCTCCTTGTTTGCGCTTAATTGAAAGGGGCTCGATGCCCCTTTCAATTAA